>NZ_JBCNNI010000025.1:0-59701 GCF_039594485.1 Sphingomonas sp.
CGAACACACATAAAACCCATTCACTCGTCATCGCCCATATACACACCTCCGCGGGGTGGAGCAGCCCGGTAGCTCGTCAGGCTCATAACCTGAAGGCCGCAGGTTCAAATCCTGCCCCCGCAACCATTCCGAAAAGCCCGCAAGTCTAATGACTTAGCGGGCTGTCTCGCGTTACGCTGACACCCCTTTTCCATAAGGCAGCGCCGTTCCCGTGCGCTCGGACTCGGACGCTGATCACCTCCACGATGATCCCCAAGTCGATCGGAAACCGCTCTATCGACGTCGGCCACGCGGGCCGCCTGCACCGGCGCCCGCCATGGGAGGCTCCGCCGACTCCGTCAGTTCCACCACGTCAAAGACATAGCTGGCCCAGCCGCGCTGGCGGACGGCCTCGGCCATGGCGGTATCCTTGCTTGCGGCGTCCTTGCGCGATTTGGCATGGCCCCAGAAGACTTCGGTCCGCCCGTCGGCCCGCTCCGCGACGATGCGCCAGTAATGGGTGAAGGGGGCCGATGTCGGGCCGATCGTCTTCACATATCCGTCGGGCAGCGTCGCGGTCAGATATCGGGTCTTGCGGGCCATTCGCCGCCCATAACGCAAAACAGGACGGCGCGGCACTCGCTTGACGCCAAGGGCAATATCCCCCAACCAGAACGGGACCGGAATAATCCGGTCATGATCGCGCCGGTTCTCCCGACAAGGGGGATTAAAAGGGAACGCGGTGAGGGTGGGCGACCATCCGAATCCGAGGCTGTCCCTGCAACTGTAAGCGGTGAGCGGATGAGCACGAACCGGCCAAGCTCGGTTCAGCCACTGGGGTAACCTGGGAAGGCGCTTCGATCCGCGATGACCCGTGAGCCAGGAGACCTGCCGGCGTCAGGTCGCTCATGCCCGGTCCAGGGGATGGCCGTGGTTAAGGTCTTTTCCGACGAGCGACGCCAAAGGTGGCGGAGGCGCAGGGGTGGCCATGACGAGTGCGGAAAAGCGTGCCGTTCGCATGGCACCCGGCCGTTCGGATCGAGCGGAAAGCCTCGGCTTGTTCGCAGCAAGACGCTATGGGCTATTGTATGTTATATCATTACGTGATTCGTCAGTCGGGTCATGCGCTGCTGTGCGGCGGCGCGCTGATCCTGGGAGCCGTCCCGGCCATCGCACAGCAGGGCGATCCGCCCGTCGGCGGGGATAGCACCGTCCTGGTCGTCGGAGCCCGTGTGAAGCAGGCGCTCGACACACCCAATGCGACCGGCAGCCGGCTGGGACTGACCCCATTGGAGACGCCCGCCAGCATTACCTCGCTCGATGGTGATATGATCCGGGCACGCGGCGACCTGTCGATCGTCGAGGCGGAAACGCGCGCACCGGGCCTGTCGAGCGTCGCCAATCCGGGCAATGGCGGCACCGCGCTGTCGGCGCGGGGCTTTTCGGGGCAGGGATCGGTGCTGCAACTGATCGACGGGTTGCGGCTGTTCCCGGCGGCGGGGACGATCACCTTTCCGACCGATCCGTGGATGGTCGAGCGGATCGACGTGCTGAGCGGTCCCGCCTCGGTCCTGTATGGGCAGGGGGCTCTGGGCGGCGCGGTGAACGTCGTGATGCGCAAGCCCACCGCCCGGACCCAGGGGCAGGCCGAGATCGGTTATGGCGCGCAGGACAGCCTGCGTCTCGCGGCCGGGATCGGCGGTCCGGCGGGTGATACGCTCGGCTACCGCGTCGATGCCAGCTATCGCCGATCGGACGGATATGTCGATCGGGGGGATTCGCACAGCTTCGCGCTGTCGGGAACGCTGAAGTGGCAGCCGACGTCCGAGCTGGCGGTGACGATCCGCGGCGATCATGGCGACCAGCACCCGATCGGCTATTTCGGGACACCGCTGATCGACGGGCGGCTCGATCTGCGCGTGCGGGATCGCAATTACAATGTGGGCGACGGACGGATGCGCTTCCGCGACGACCGCGCCTCGGTCCAGATCGACTGGACGCCGAGCGCGAATGTCAGCCTGTCCAACATCACCTATTACCTGACCAGCGATCGTTTCTGGCGCAATCTGGAGAGCTATTGCTGGGTGGGGGCGGCCGGCGTTTGCGGCAATGGTTCGACCGGCACCCCCGGCACGATCCAGCGCAGCAGCAATTACGGCATCCGTCACGACCAGACCCAATGGGGCGATCAGGCGAGCGTCACGCTGCGCACCCCGCTGAGCCCCGGTATCGCCAACGCGCTGGTGGTCGGCGTCGATGCCAATCTGGTCCGCTTCACCCATGAGAACGACTTCGGATCGGCGGCGCAGGTCGATGCGGTCGATCCCTTCGCCTTTGATCCCGGCCGCTTCCTCGACACGCAGGGGATCGCGCCGCGTTACCGGACCCGCACCGCCGCGCTGGCGGTCTTTGCCGAGGATCGGGTGACGCTGGGCCGGAAATGGTCGGTGGTCGGTGGTTTCCGCTACGAGGAGGATCAGGTCCGCCGCTGGGCGATCAGCTATCCGGGCGGTACGCGGACCGACAGCTTCGCCTTTGAAAAGACCTTCCGCAACGCGACCTGGCGGGCGGGTGTCGTCTATCAGCCGGTGCCGAACCTGTCGCTTTATGGCCAATATGCCACCGGCGTCGATCCACTGGCGACGCTGACCACCGTGTCGACCGGGCAGGTGCGGTTCGGCAATGCGCGTGGGCATCAGGTCGAGGCGGGGGCGAAATGGCTGTTCCTGGGCGGCCGGGGCAGCGCGACGCTGGCGGCCTATCGCATCGTCAAGACCGGGCTGCTGGCGCAGCGCACCCTGTCGAGCCCCGTCGAACAGGTGGGGCAGCGATCGGCGCAGGGGATCGAGGCGGCGGTGTCGGTCGATCTGCCACAGGGGTTCGGGATCGATGCCAATGGCACGGTGCTGGATGCCCAGTTCGATGATTTCCGGTCGAGCGGCGTCGACTATACCGGCCGCACCCCGCCGAACGTGCCCGAGACGCTGGGCAATCTGTGGCTGCGCTGGGACGCGTCGGCCAAGGTACAGGCGCGGGCCGGGCTGCGTTATGTGGGGCCGCGCTTTTCGGACAATGGCAATGCGTTCCGTATTCCCGGCTATGCGACGGTGGACACGACCCTGTCCTATGCGTTGAGCCCACGCCTCGCGCTCGACCTGCGGGTCTATAACCTACTCGACAAGGCCTATGCGATCACCGCCTATGGCGACCAGCAATGGATATTGGGGCGGCCACGCTCGCTGGATGTGGGCATTCGTGCGGCGTTCTGAGCGCAATTGGGGAAGGTCGGCCCTGCGGCTGGCCTTCCTCGTCCATCGCTGGGCGGGGATCGTCGCATGCCTGTTCTTCGCGATGTGGTTCGCGAGCGGATTGGTGATGCTCTACATGCCCTATCCCGCGCTGTCGCCGGCGCAGGGTTGGGCGGGGGCCGAGCCGATCGACTGGAGCCGGGTCGGTCGTGCGCCGCAAGGCCAGGGTGGTGCCCGGCGGATCACGCTGGAGATGCGGGACGGCGCGCCGGTCTGGCGGATCGATGGGGCGGAAGGTGACACGCATATCCTGTCGGCGGAAGCGGGGGCTGTCCCTGTCGCCGTCGATACGGCCTATGTCCGCCGCGTCGCCGCGCGCTTTGGCGGGGCCGAGGTGGCGCGGGTCGAGGCGATCGGGCATGACCAGTGGACGGTGGCGGGCGGTTTCGACCGGCATCGTCCCCTGTGGAAGGCCGATCTGGTCGATGCCGCCCGGACCGAACTCTATGTCTCCAGCCTGACCGGGCAGGTGGTGCAGCGAACGACGCGCAGCCAGCGCGTCTGGAACTGGCTGGGCTCGGTGCCGCACTGGATCTATCCCACGGTGCTGCGCCGTGACGGCGGGCTGTGGCGGCAGGTGGTGATGTGGGTGTCGGGGCCGTGCATCGCGGTCGCGCTGACGGGTCTGTGGATCGGTATCCTGCGCCTGCGGGCGGGGCGGCGGCGATATCGCGACGGGCGGATGACGCCCTATCGCGGCTGGATGCTGTGGCATCATGTCAGCGGATTGCTGGGCGGTGCGATGCTGACGACGTGGATCGTCAGCGGTTGGCTGTCGGTCGACCCGGGGCATGCCTTTGCCGGGTCGGCCGCGCCGCCCGAGGCGATGCGGGCCTATGCGGGCCAGGCGGGGGAACCCGTCGCGCTGGATCGGCTGGCACGAATTGCCGTGGGGGCGCGCAGCGTCGAGTGGAGCGGCGATGCGGGGCTGAAGCGGATCGCGATCGACCGCGCTTCGCCCCATCCCCGCTGGCTGGATCGGCAAAGCCTGGCCCCGGCGCGGGCCAGCATCCCGGCGCGCGCCGCGATGCTGGTGCCGGGCGGGCGGCTGGTGGCGAGCGAGCGGCTGGCGCGTCCCGACTTCTACTGGACTTCGCCCACGCGCCTGCCGGTCGTGCGGATGCGGTTCGACGATCCGGCGGCGACATGGCTTTACGTCGATCCGATGAGCGGTGCGCTCGTCCAGCGACAGGACCGCACGCGGCGCGCCTATCGCTGGGTCTATACGCTGCTGCACACCTGGGACTGGCCGTGGCTGACCGCGCGGCGCCCCGCCTGGGATGCGTGGATGTGGCTCTGGTCGATCGCCGGCATGGTCCTGTCGGTCAGCGGGGTGGTGGTCGGCTGGCGGCGATTGCGGCGTCCCGCGCGCGGGGGCGGGTGAAAACATCGCCATCGGGCTTGGCGCGGAGGGTCGCGCCCGCTTAGATGGGGCGCATGTGGCAACTCTACCAATTCCCGCTCTGTCCCTTTTCGCGCAAGGTCCGGCTGCTGCTGGGGGAGAAGGGCGTCGGATATGAATTGGTCCGCGAATCGCCGTGGCAGCGGCGCGACGAGTTCCTCGACATGAATCCCGCCGGACAGACCCCGGTGATGGTCGATGAGGAACGCGGCGTGCTGCTGGTCGACTCGATGGCGATTTCGGAGTTCTTTGAGGAGACGGTCGACAAGTCCGCGATGATCAACGGCACCGCCGTCGGCCGCGCCGAGATCCGGCGACTGGTGACGTGGTTCGACACGCATTTCTATCAGGACGTGACCGGCCCGTTGCTCCACGAGCGGATGGTCAAGCGTGTCGCCCGCACCGGCAGCCCTGATGCCAAGGGCTTGCGGGAGGCGATGAAGGCGGCGGTCGGCCATCTCGACTATACCGATTATCTGCTCGACCATCGCAACTGGCTGGGCGGTGCGACGATGAGCCTGGCCGATCTGGCGGCGGCGGCGCAGATTTCGGTCGCCGATTATCTGGGCGGCATCGACTGGAAGGGGCATGAACAGACCGCGCGCTGGTATCGCGGGCTGAAGAGCCGCCCCTCGTTCCGCCCGCTCCTGTCCGAGCGGATGGAGATGGTCACGCCGCCATCGCATTACGACAATGTCGATTTCTGACGCGCCCGTCGCCACGATCGGGATCGAGGATTTCCTGGCGGTCGACATCCGCGTCGGCACCATCATCGCCGCCGAACCTTTCCCCGAGGCGCGCAAGCCCGCGATCAAGCTGACCATCGATTTCGGCGAGGAACTGGGCGTGAGGCGATCCTCGGCACAGATCACCCGGCATTATACGCCCGAAACGCTGGTCGGGCGGCAGGTCGCGGCGGTGGTCAATTTCCCGCCGCGCCAGATCGGGCCGATGATGTCCGAGGTGCTGACGCTGGGCTTCCCGGATGCGGAGGGGCAGGTGGTGCTGATCGGGCCCGATCAGGCCGTGCCGGATGGCGGGCGGCTGTTCTGAGGCAGGCATCGCCCTGACCCGCTGTGGGAATGTGATTGTTAGCCTTAACATTTTGCTTGCGCGCCACCTTGCGAAGCGTACCATCCCCGCTCGACCGTCGGGACATAACCCACGGAGAACAGGAGGGGATATGACATCCAATCGCTGGGCCGGCCATGCTCTGGCCGCCCTGTTGGCGCTTTCGGTCGCCACGCCCGCCATGGCGCAGAATGACCGGATGACACCGATCGCAACGCCCGCACAGCCAAATGCCATCGCGCTGAACACCGGCCCGCTGCCCGGCGCGAGCAATGCGGAAAGCTGGCACAGCCAATATGACAGCGTGTTCGCCCGCAACGTGACCCAGGCGACGCTGACGCCTTTCCTGCCCGATCCCGCCAAGGCGACCGGCGCGGCGGTGATCGTCGCGCCCGGCGGTGGTTTCCGCACCCTGTCGATGCAGAATGAGGGCTGGGACGTCGCCAAGGCGCTGGCCGCGCGTGGTATCGCCGCCTTCGTCCTGAAGTATCGGCTGAACCAGACGCCTGCCGATATGGGCGCGTTCGAAAAGTCGATGGCGGCGATGTTCTCCAGCGTCGCACGCCCCGCCGCACGGCCCAGCCCCGCCGATGCGTTGAAGGGCCTGTCGCCGCAGGTCGCCGATGCCCGGGCCGCCTTTGCCCTGGTCCGGTCGCGCGCCGCCGAGTGGAAGGTCGATCCCGACCGGATCGGCATGGTCGGCTTCTCGGCGGGCGCGATGCTGACCGTCGCGACGGTGCTCGACGGCCAGGCCAAACCGGCCTTTATCGGCGACATCTATGGTCCGCTCCAGCCGATGACGGTCCCGGCCGATGCACCGCCGATGTTCGCGGCGATCGCCGCCGACGATCCGTTGTTCGCGGGCAAGGGCTTCGGGCTGGTCGACGCCTGGATGGCGGCGAAAAAGCCGGCCGAGTTCCACCTGTACGGCCAGGGTGGTCATGGTTTCGGCATGTATCCGAAGACGACGACCAGCACCGGCTGGTTCGACGCCTTCTACCGCTGGATCGTGATGGAGGGCTTCCTGAACGCAAAGGGGAAGACCGGGTAATTCCTCCTCTCATGGCGGGGGAGGGGGTTGCCCTTCCCCCGTCTTGCCGGTTAAACGCGCCGTCATTCGCAAGGACCCGGTGCAATTCCGGGTGGCTATTCCGGCCGCCGATCCGCCGGACAACGGCAAGCCATGACCCTTTATCCCGCTCCCTTCGGTGAGGGCGGTCGTCATGCGCGATATTCCGGTATATTCATGACTGTTGAAACCTGTCGAACCCAATGGTTCTCGACCCTGGGCGAAGCGCGTCGCGACGTGCTCGCCGGGCTGGTCGTTGCCCTCGCGCTGATACCGGAGGCGATCGGATTCTCGATCATCTCCGGCGTCGATCCGCGCGTCGGGCTCTATGCCTCGGTCGCGATCGCGATCGTCATTTCCTTTCTGGGCGGGCGGCCCGCGATGATCTCCGCCGCGACCGCCGCCGTCGCGGTCGTCGTGACCCCGCTGGTCCGCGACCATGGCGTCGATTACCTGTTCGCCGCGACCATCCTGATGGGGGTGATCCAGATCGTCGCGGGGCTGCTGCGCCTCGATCTGGTGATGCAGTTCGTGTCGCGTTCGGTCATCACCGGCTTCGTCAACGCGCTCGCCATCCTGATCTTCATGGCACAATGGCCGCAACTGACCGGCGTGACCTGGCACAGCTATGCGATGGTCGGCGCGGGCCTTGCCATCATCTACCTTCTGCCGCGCGTGACCAGGGCGGTGCCCTCTCCGCTGGTCGCGATCCTGGTGTTGGCGGCGATCAGCATCGCCCTCGATCTGCCGGTGCGCACGGTCGGCGACATGGGGCGGTTGCCCGAGGGCCTGCCCAGCCTGGCCCTGCCCCATGTTCCGCTGACCTGGGAGACGTTGCGGATCATCCTGCCCTATTCGCTGACCATGGCGGCGGTGGGCCTGCTTGAATCGCTGCTGACCGCGCAGATCGTCGACGACATGACCGACAGCGATAGCGACAAGCGGCGGGAGTGCCTGGGGCAGGGGGGCGCGAACATCGCGGCGGCCCTGGTCGGCGGCATGGGCGGCTGCGCGATGATCGGCCAGTCGGTCATCAATGTCAGTTCGGGCGGGCGCAGGCGCCTGTCGACGCTGACCGCCGGGGTCGTGCTGCTGATCCTGCTCGCCGGGCTCGGGCCGATCGTCGGGCGGATCCCGATGCCCGCGCTGGTTGCCGTCATGATCATGGTGTCGATCGGGACGTTCAGCTGGAACGCGATTCCCAATCTGCGCCGCCATCCGCCGACCTCCTCGGTGGTCATGCTGGTCACGGTCGCCGTGGTCGTCGCCACCCGCGATCTGGCGCAGGGCGTGCTGGCCGGAGTGCTGCTGTCGGGCATCTTCTTCGCGGGCAAGGTCCGCCGCCTGTTCGCGGTCGAGCGGATCGAGGAGGGCGAAGCGGTCCGTTACCGGGTGACGGGGCAAATCTTCTTCGCCTCGGTCGACCGCTTCACCCGCGCCTTTGCGGCGGAGCGGGGACGGCCGGTGCTGATCGACGTGTCGGCGGCGCATTTCTGGGACATTTCGGGCGTCGGCGCGCTCGACAAGATCGTGGCCCGTTTGCGCCGCGACGGTTCGCTGGTCGAGGTGATCGGCTATGATCGGGCGAGCGCCGACCTGGTCGACCGCTTCGCGCTGCACGACAGGACGGGGGTCGAACTGGGCGCGGTGCCGCACTGACGCCAGGACAGGACGGATGGAAGGGAAGCGGTGTTGACCTGGTCCACCGCCTCCCCCAAACGCATGGGCCATGCGCTTCTTCTCGGACAACGCCGCCCGTATCCACCCCAAGGTGATGGAGGCCATTGCCGGGGCCGATCAGATGGATGCCGCGTATGACGGCGATCGCTGGTCCGGGGCGCTGGACGGGCGGCTGTCCGAGCTGTTCGGTACCGGGGTCGAGGTGCTGTGGGTGCCGACGGGCACCGCCGCCAACTGCCTGGCGCTGGCCGCGCTCTGCCCGCCTTATGGCGGGGTGGTCTGTCACCGCGACTCGCATATCCAGAATGACGAGGGCGGTGCGCCGGAATTCTACACGCACGGCGCGAAGCTGATGCTGGCCGATGGCGAGGGGGCCAAGCTGACCCCCGATACGATCCGGGGCGTGATCGACGCCATCGCCAACGACGTGCACAGGGTCCAGCCGCACGCCATCTCGATCACCAATGCCACCGAATATGGCCGCGTCTACAATCCCGACGAGGTCGCCGCGATCGGGGCGCTGGCGAAGGAGCGTGGGCTCGGTTTCCACATGGACGGTGCGCGTTTCGCCAATGCGGTCGCGCGGCTGGGCTGCACGCCGGCCGCGCTGACCTGGCAGGCGGGGGTCGAGGCGCTGTCCTTCGGCTTCGTCAAGAACGGCGCGATGAGTGCCGAGGCTTTGGTCTTCTTCAAGCCCGGTCTGGCGGACGTCACCCGCCGCCGCCGCAAGCGGGCTGGGCTGTTGATGTCCAAGGGCCGCTATCTGGCGGCGCAGTTGCTGGCGATGGTCGAGGACGATCTGTGGATCGCCAATGGTGCGCTCGCCAATGCCTGTGCCGAGCGGCTGGCCGGCGCGGCGGGTGAGCGGCTGGTCCACCCGGTCGAGGCGAACGAGGTCTTCCTGCGCGCGACCCCGGAGGAAGCCGCCGCGCTGCGTGCGCAGGGCTTCGACTTCTATGACTGGGCGGAGGGCGAAATCCGTCTCGTCACCGCCTGGGACACGGATGCCAAGGTGGTCGGCCGCCTCGCCGATGCGATCGCCGCGCTATGAGCGAGTTCGACACCGGCCCCCGCTCGACCCGCGCCTCCGTCCTCATTCCCTTCGCCATCGTCACGCTGATCTGGGGATCGACCTGGCTGGTGATCCGCGACCAGATTTCGGTCGTCCCCGCCACCTGGTCGGTCAGCTATCGCTTCCTGATCGGCGGTCTCGCCATGGGCGCCTTCGCGCTCGCCCGGCGGGAGAGTTTCCGGCTGGGCACGACCGGCCTGTTGTTCGCGGCCGGGATCGGGTTGTTCCAGTTCGTGCTGAACTTCAACTTCGTCTACCGGGCGGAGGCCTATATCACCTCGGGCCTCGTCGCGGTCGTGTTCGCGATGCTGCTGATCCCCAATGCCGGTTTCGCGCGGATCTTCCTGGGGCAGCGCATGGGGCGGCAATTGCTGGTCGGCTCCGCCATCGCGATGGCGGGTGCGGCGCTGCTGTTCGTGCATGAGGCGCGGGTCGATCCCGCCGGGCCCGCCCGCGCGCTGACCGGCATCGCGCTGACCCTCATTGCGATCCTGTCTGCTTCCATCGCCAATGTCATGCAGGCGACCAAGACGGCCAAGCGGTTCCCGATGCATGCGACCCTGAGCGTCGCGATGCTGATCGGATCGGCGCTCGACGCGCTGATCGCGTACAGCCTGAACGGGCCTCCGGTGTTCGAGATGCGCGCGGGCTATGTCGCGGGCATCGTCTATCTCGGCCTGTTCGCCTCGGCCCTGGCCTTCCCGCTCTATTACCGGGTGTTGCGGGCCATCGGACCGGCCAAGGCGGCCTATTCCAGCGTCATCGTCCCCGTCATCGCGATGAGCCTGTCGACCGTGTTCGAGGGTTATCGCTGGTCGCTGCTGGCGGGGGCGGGCGCGGGCGTCACGGCGCTGGGGCTGGTCATCGCGCTTAAGGCGCGCAGGCCCAACCGGTAATCGGGATAGCGGGGCCGCCAGCCCAGCACCCGCTTCGCCTTGCCGTTCGCCACCCGCCGATTCTCGGCATAGAAACCGCGCGCCGCGTCGGACAGGCTTTCGAGCGGTACCAGCGGCGGCGGCGCCACCCCCGCGAGCGTGGCGGCATAGCTGACGACCGCATCCTGATCGCAGGGGAAATCGTCGGACAGGTTGTACGGTCCCGCCGGCCCCGCGAACCCGGCGATCACGCCCGAGACGATGTCGGCGATATGGACCCGGCTGAACACCTGTCCGGGGAGGCCGACACGATGCGCCCGCCCGGCCCGCACCCGGTCGATGGGGGAGCGGCCGGGGCCGTAAATGCCCGGCAGGCGGAAGACGCGCGCGTCCAGCGCCTGCCATTCGGCATCCGCCGCCGCCCGCGCCGCGCGTCGCCCGGACCCGATCGGGGCAGTTTCGTCGACCCATGCGCCGCCCGTATCGCCGTACACGCCGGTCGAGGACAGATAGCCCAGCCACGCCTGCGACTGGGCCAGTTGCGCGCCATAAGCGACCAGGACCGGATCGACCTCACCCGCCGGTGGCACGGAGGACAGGATATGCGTGGCGGTGGCGATCTCCGCCGCCACACGTTCCCGGTCGTCGAAACGCAGCGTGCCGCCGCGCCCGTCGCGGGTCGTCCCCGTGACCGACCAGCCCCGGCCCTGCAGCAGCGCCGCGAGATGCCCGGCGGCATAGCCCATGCCGAAGACGAACAACCGATTCATGCTCCGCACCCCATCACCGAACCGCCATCGGCCCCTTGTAGAGCGTGCCGAAATAGTCGCCCTTGTTCCACACCGGCCTTTCGGGCGCGTCGGCGATCTCGCGCGCGATGGCATAGTTCACGCTGACGAAGCGCGGCCCCTGGCTCCAGTCGATGCCCTGGTCCACCTCGTCGCCGGGCCGGTGATAGCGGTGGCTCATGAAGTCCTCGACCGCGGCCTTGCCGGGGCCCTTCTGGCCCGGCCAGAGGAAGACCGAGGGGATGCCCTTCTGCACGAAGCGGAAATGGTCGGAGCGGACGAAGACCCCCTGTTCGGGCATCGGGTCGGGCGAGACGGGCAGGCCAAGCGCGCCCACCGCCTTGCGCACGATCGGCCCCAGCGTCGAGCGGTCCGCGCCGAACACCACCATGTCCTCGAACCTGTAGGTCAGGATCGGCATGTCCAGATTGACGTCGGCCACGATCGAGGTCAGCGGCACGGTCGGGTGATTGGCGAAATAGTCGGAGCCGACCAGCCCCTTTTCCTCCGCCGTCACCGCCAGGAACATCACGGTGCGTCCGGGTGGCGTCGTGGCGGTCTTGAAGCGCCGGGCCTCCTCGATCAGGCTGGCGATCCCGATGGCGTTGTCGAGCGCGCCATTGTTGATCCGGTCGCCATCGCCGCCATCATCGGTGCCGATATGGTCGAGATGCGCCGACAGCACGACCACTTCGTCCTTCAGCCTGGGGTCGCTGCCGGGGATCAGGCCGATGATGTTGCTGCTGTCCATCGGTTTGAAGCTGGTCTTGGACGCGACGGTCAACTGCCCTTTCGCGAGCAGCGGCTTATAGGCGGGCCTGGCCGCCTCCGCTGCCTTCATCACCGCGTCCCAGCCCCTGCCGAACAATTTGGTCGCGCCTGCCTGTGACAGGGTGCCGAGCACCGGGGTCGAGGGCGTCATCGCATGGGCGGTGCCGTCGGGATTGGCCCAGGTCACGCGCGGCGCGTCGTAGAAGCTGGCGAGCGACGCGAAGGACCGCTGGCGCGGGCCGGATCGCGGCATGTCGATCTGGATCGCGCCCACCGCGCCGTGCGCGGCGGCCAGCGACGCCTTGTTCCCCGCCGATCCCAAGAAGGCCCGCGCCTCGCCGTCCAGCCCCTCGGGCGTGCCGGGGACGAACGCGACGATCTTGCCGCGCACGTCGACGCCCTTGTAATCGGTCAGCCCATATTGCGCGGCATCGATGCCGTAGCCGACAAAGACCACCGGCGCGGACAGGCTGGTCTCGCGCCTGTCGGGCACGGGCAGGGGCACGAAATCCTCGCCGAACGCCAGTTCGCGTGGCGGACCGCCCGGCGGGGTCCACAGCGCGCTGCCCTTGTCCGCGACCCGATAGGCGACCAGCGGCACCTTCTGGAGATAGCCGCCATCGTCGCCGCCAGGGCGCAAGCCCGCGGCATAGAATTGCGCGGCGACATATTGCGCGGCGATGTCATAGTCGCGCGTCCCCGCCTCTCGCCCCGCCATCGCGTCGGACGCCAGGAACATGACATGCGCCTTCATGGCGGCCTGATCCTCCGGCAGGGGCGCGGTGATGACGGCGTTGCGCGCCGCCGGACCAGGCGGGTTCGCGGGAGCTTGCGCGGCCGGGGCGGCGGCCTGCACCGGCTGAGGATCGAGGTCATGGCTGACGGCGGCGGTGGCGGACAGGAAAAGCAGCGGCAACAAAGCCGTCGAACGCGACATGCAGAACCTCTCGGGCGAGTATGACAAGGGGGTAACACGCCACCCCCCGCGATCAACCCCGCCGAAAGCGCTTCGCTCCGCTTTTTCCTGCGCCGCCGCCAGTGGTCCAACCTGCCCGGCGCGGCTATATTCCGCCCATGGACATTCAGCGCAGCGCCGCTCAGCCCGGCATGACCCCGACCGCCATCCGGCGCGAGGATTACGTGCCCCCCGCCTGGCGGGTGCCGGAGACGGCGCTCGACTTCGTACTGGACCCGGCCGAGACGCGGGTGCGCGCGACCCTGTCGGTGGAGCGCAGCGGCGCGCATGACGAGCCGCTGCGGCTTGATGGCGCGGGCCAGACGCCGCTGTCGGTCAAGGTCGACGGCGTGGCGACCGATGCCTGGCGGATCGAGGGCGAACAGCTCGTCGTGCCGCTGTCCGGCGACGCCCATGTCGTGGAAACCGACGTCACCATCGCACCCGACCACAATACCCAGTTGATGGGCCTCTATGCCTCGGGCGGCAATCTGTGCACCCAGTGCGAGGCGGAGGGGTTCCGCCGCATCACCTTCTTCCCCGACCGGCCCGATGTGCTGAGCGTCTACCGCGTCCGTATGACCGCCGACGCGCGGCGCTACCCCGTGCTGCTCGCCAATGGCGATCCGGTGGCGCAGGGGACGAATGACGACGGCACCCATTGGGCGGAGTGGCACGATCCCTTCCCCAAGCCCTCCTATCTCTTCGCGCTGGTCGCGGGCGATCTGGCGGTCAACGCCTCGACCTTCACCACGATGAGCGGGCGCGAGGTGCAGCTCGGCATCTGGGTCCGCGCCGCCGATCTGGCCAAGACCGACCATGCGCTCCACGCCCTGAAGCTCGCCATGGCGTGGGACGAGCGGGTCTATGGCCGCGAATATGACCTCGACGTGTTCAACATCGTCGCGGTCGACGATTTCAATTTCGGCGCGATGGAGAATAAGGGGCTGAACATCTTCAACAGCCGCTACATCCTGGCCGATCCCGACACCGCGACCGATTACGACTATGACGCGATCGCCGCCGTCGTCGCGCATGAATATTTCCACAACTGGTCGGGCAACCGGATCACCTGTCGCGACTGGTTCCAGTTGAGCCTGAAGGAAGGCTTCACCGTCTATCGCGACCAGAGCTTCTCCGCCGACCAGGGATCGGCGGCGGTCAAGCGGATCGAGGATGTGCGCGGCCTTCGCGCCAGCCAGTTCCCGGAGGATTCGGGCCCGCTTGCGCATCCGGTGCGCCCGGAAAGCTATATCGAGATCAGCAATTTCTACACGGCCACCATCTACAACAAGGGCGCCGAGCTGATCCGCATGATGGCGACGATGCTGGGGCCGGTGAAGTTCCGCGCCGCGACCGACCTGTATTTCGACCGTTTCGACGGGACGGCCGCGACTTGCGAGGATTTCGTCGCCTGCATGGAGGAGGCGGGCGATATCGACCTGTCGCAATTCCGCCTCTGGTATTCGCAGGCCGGAACCCCGCGCGTCTCGGCGGGTCTGAGCCACGAACATGGTGGCGGGCGCGCGGAGCTGCGCCTTGCCCAGCATGTCCCCGCCACGCCCGGACAGAGCGTCAAGCAGCCGATGGTCCTGCCGCTCAAGGTCCGGCTGTTCGGCGCGGAAACCGGCCGCCCGCTGACCGACGAGCGGTTGATCCTGCTCGACCAGGTGGCCGAGACGATCACCTTCGAGGCCGTCAGCGAGCGCCCCGTGCTGTCGATCAACCGCGGCTTTTCCGCGCCCGTGGTGGTGGAGAGCGACCGGACGGCGGAGGACCTCGGCTTCCTGTCGGCGCATGACGACGATCCCTTCGCCCGGTACGAGGCGATGCAGCAGCTCATGCTCGACACGCTGGTCGCGGGCACGATCAACGGCACGGTTCAGGCCGATGCGGTGATCGACGCGGTGGCGCGGACGCTGGACGCCGAAGGGCTTGAGCCCGCCTTCCTCGCCGAGGCGGTGCTGCTGCCTTCCGAGAATTTCGTCGGGGACCAGTTGGTGACGGTCGACCCGGATGCGATCCATGCCGCGCGCGAGGAACTGCGCGGGCGGCTGGGCCAGGCACTGGAGCCGGTGTGGCGGCGGCTCTATGCCGAGATGGCGCAAGGCCCCTATGTCTATTCGCCCGAGGCCAAGGGGCGCCGCCGCCTGCGCAATGTCGCCCTGGGCTATATCGCGGCCAGCGGCGCGCCCGATGCCGCCACGCTGGCCTTTGCGCAGTTCGAGGCGGCGGACAATATGACCGACCGGCAGGCGGCGCTGACCACGCTGGTCAGTTCGGACGCGCCCCAGCGGGACGTTGCGCTCGCCCGGTTCCATGCGCGCTATGCCGACAATCCGCTGGTCCTCGACAAATGGTTCCAGACCCAGGCGCTGTCGTCGCGCGGCGACACCGGCGCGGTGGTGGAGCGGCTGGCGACGCACCCCGACTTCACGCTGGCCAATCCCAACCGCGCGCGGGCGCTGCTCGGTGCGTTCGGCATGAACCAGCGCGCGCTGAACGCGGCCGACGGATCGGGCTATCGCTTCCTGGCGGACCAGTTGATCGCGCTCGACCGGCTCAATCCGCAGACGGCAGCCAAACTGCTCCCCCCGCTCGGCCGGTGGCGCCGCTTCGACACCAAGCGGTCGCGGCTGATGTGCGCGGAACTGATCCGCATCGTGGGCACGCCGGGCCTGTCCAAGGACCTGTTCGAGCAGGCGTCGAAGAGTATCGAGTGATCCTGCCCGGCCCGTCCTCGATCGGTATCGCGGGACGGGCCGTCAAGGCTGGCGCAGCGTCCGGTCGGGGCGGAATTGCACCTGCCGTACCGGATGGCGGTCCGACCTATTCCTCCTCGCCCTCACGCTCGTCGGGTGGGCGGCGGTCTTCGGGGGGTGGGCCGGCACGATCCGGGCGGCGGCGGCCGGGGCCGACGGTGATCGATCCGTCGTCGCCCATCTTCACGTCCAGCCCCATGCCCTGGATGATGTCGCCCACCGGATCGCTTTCGGTCGGAATGGTTTCCTCGTCCATGCCATTGGCGATCGCGTCGGGATCGACCTCTTCCTCGACCACCGGCGCCGGGACCGGCGCGATGTCGAGCGCGGACTGCATGAAGGCGCGCCAGATCCGTGCAGGCACCCCGCCCCCCGACAGGCCGGGATTGGGGGTGTTGTCGTCATTGCCGACCCACACGCCGACCACCAGATCGCGTGCGAAGCCGACGAACAGCGCGTCGCGCGAATCCTGCGTCGTGCCGGTCTTGCCAAAGGCATCGATGGTCAGCATCGCCTGACGCCCGGTTCCCGTCTTGATCGACGAGGACAGGAGATCGAGCATCCCGTCATGCACCGCCGAGGCGAAGCCGGTCCTGCGATCGGTCAGCGACTGGTACCAGCCCTTTTCCTTGACGTCGGCCAGCCCGCGCGCGGCGACCGGATAACTTTCGTTCGCGATCGCGGCATAGGCCGCGGTCAGTTCCAGCAGGCTGACGGTCGAGGTGCCCAGCCCGATCGTCGCCTCATTGGGGATCGGGGTGGTGATGCCCAGGTCGCGCGCCGCCTTGATGACCGCTTTCACCCCGACCTGCTGGGTCAGGCGCGCGGCGGCGACGTTGGAGGAGCGGGCAAAGGCCTGGCGCAGCGTGATCTTGCCCAGATAGCGGCCGTCGCTGTTGCGCGGCTTCCACCCGGCGATATCGACCGGCTCGTCCTCGATCGTCGAGTCCGGCGTCATGCCCGAGCGAAGCGCGGCCAGATAGACGAACAGCTTGAACGCCGAACCAGGCTGACGTCGCGCCTGGGTGGCCCGGTTGAACGGGCTCTTGGAATAATCCTTGCCGCCGACCATCGCGACGACGCGTCCGTCGGGCCGCATCGCGACCAGCGCGACCTGCGCCTGGTTCAGCCCCGCGCTGCGCACCGTCCGCTCGGCGATCCGCTGGAGCCGGGGATTGAGTGTGGTCTGGACGGTCGCCTCGGTCTTGATCTCGCCCGCCTGGTCGCGCGCTTCCGGGAGCACCCAGTCGGCGAAATAGGTGCCGCTGGGCAGCGTTTCGGGACGCGAGGCGAGCACGCGCTGCGGCTGGACGGCATCGGCCTCGCGCCTGGTCAGGAAGCCCGCATCCTCCATCGCCGCCACCACGACCGCCTGTCGGGCACGGGCCCCCTTCAGATTGGCGGTCGGGGCCAGGCGTGACGGAGCCTTGACCAGGCCGGCCAGCATCGCCGCCTGCCCGATGTTCAGCTTGTCGGGCGTACGGCCGAAATAATGTTTCGACGCGGCGGTGATGCCGTACACATTGTCGCCGAAATAGACGTTCGACAGATAGCGAGACAGGATCTCGTCCTTCGACAGCCATGCCTCCAGCCAGAAGGCGATCATCGCCTCGCGGATCTTGCGGCCCGCCGTGCGGTCGGAATCGAGGAAGGCGTTCTTCGCCAACTGCTGGGTGATGGTCGATCCGCCCTCGCGCACCCCGCCCGATCCGACATTGTGCCAGGCGGCGCGCAGGATACCGCGCGGGTCGATGCCCCAGTGCGAGTAGAAACGCCGATCCTCGATCGCCAGGAACGCCTCCCGCACATGGGCGGGCAACTTGGCGGCGTCGACCGGCGCGCCGATGATCGCCCCGCGCCGGGCGATCGGCGTGCCGTCATCGGCGGTCAGCGTGATCGACGGCGGCGTCGGAGGCTGGAGCGAGCGCGACAGCGGCGCGGTGACGGCCAGCCAGATGATCGCCAGGACCAGCAGGATGATGCCCGCGCCCGCGCCGCGCGCGATCCACCGGCCCCAGCGGATGCGACGGCGCGGGGCCTCCTGCTCCTCGGGCGTGTCGTCGCCGAAGGACCAGCTCTGCGTCTCCGCGTCGTAAAGGGGGTAATGCGGACCGACCGGCTCATAGGGGCGGTCGATCGGTACGCGGTCGGGATTAAATGGATCGGGGCGCATGACAGGGTTCCGGCGAACGGCCATTGCGTGTATTACTTTACCAGAACACTGCGCGCAAGCTCATGATGCAGTTTACCCCGTTTGCGGCACTTCGGGCAAGCGGTCTGGCGCGGGCATGTCCGCGATCAGGCCGGCGCGATGCGCGACGATGGTCGGGACCAGCGCCTGCCCCGCCACGTTGATCGCGGTCCGCCCCATGTCGAGGATCGGATCGATCGCCAGCAACAGCCCGGCGCCCTCCAGCGGCAGGCCCAGCGTCGACAGGGTCAAGGTCAGCATGACGACCGCGCCGGTCAGCCCGGCGGTCGCCGCCGAGCCCAGCACCGACACCAGCACGATCAGCACATAGTCGCCGACATGCAGCGGCAGGCCGTAATATTGCGCGACGAACAGCGCCGAGATGGCCGGATAGATGGCGGCGCACCCGTCCATCTTGGTGGTGGCGGCAAAGGGCACCGCGAAGGCCGAATAGGCGCGCGGTACGCCCAGTCGCCGCTCCACCGCGTCCTCGGTTACGGGCAGGGTGGCGATCGACGAGCGCGACACGAAGCCGAGCTGGATCGCGGGCCAGGCGGCGGCGAAGAAGCGCTTGGGCGACAAGCCGTTGGCGAGCAGCAGCAACGGATAGACGACGAACAGCACAAGGCCGAGCCCGATATAGACCGCCAGCGCGAAGCTGCCGAGCGCGGACAGCGACTGCCAGCCATAGCGGACGATCGCATTGCCAAGCAGCGCGCCCGACCCGATCGGGGTCAGCCGGATCACCCAGGACAGGATGCGCCGGAAGATGGCGAGCGCCGAGGCATTGAACGACAGGAAGCTCTCGCCCTTGTCGCCCACGCGCACAGCCGCCACGCCGATCGCGACCGCCATGACGATGATCTGCAGGATGTTGAACGACAGCCCGGTCTTCAGCGCGCCGCCATCGCCCGCACTGGTCGAGGCGGACAGGCCCAGGATGTTGGACGGGATCAGCCCGCGCAGGAAATCCAGCCACGAACCCGCCGTGTCGGGCCGTACCGCGCTGCCCGGGGCGACACCGGCATGAAGGCCGGGTTGCAGCACCGTGCCCAGCGTCAGGCCGATGGTGACGGCGATCAGCGCGGTGATCGCGAACCAGATGAAGGTCGCCGCGACCAGCCGTGCGGCATTGTTCAGGTCGCGCAGCGCCGCGATCGAGGCGACGATGGCGGTGAACACCAGCGGCACGACCAGCACCTTGAGCAACTGGACGAAACTCTCGCCGACGATGCGCAGGCCCTCGGCCAGCCCGGCGATATTCTGCGACCGTGCGAACAGGCCCAGCAAGAGGCCGACGGCCATGCCGACGAACACCTGCGCCCCGAAGGAAAAACGGAATCTCATGCCACCATAGCTAGCGAGCGGGTGAAACGATCCCAACCAACTTTTATATGAGGTCCCCAAAGTCCCCCATTTCAGGGGGAATGGGGCAGGAGAAAAATGGTGCTGCCGGTGAGGATTGAACTCACGACCTCAGCCTTACCAAGGATGCGCTCTACCACTGAGCTACGGCAGCACTCGCGTCTCAACGCGGGAAGCGCGCCTAGAGACGATCGGGCGGACATTGTCAAGCGCTTGTTGGCGGGATTATGCGCTTTGCGATGACAAAAGACGAACGCGCGGAGCGGCTGGCGGCGGAGCTGCGGGAAAATCTGAAGCGCCGCAAGGCCCAGTCCCGGGGGCAGGCGCCCAGCGGGAAGCAGGTCTCCGGCGAGGGAGGCGAAGCGCCCGGCGGCGGGCCGGGCGACAGCGCATCGGACAAGGCGCGGGACTGAGGCGCTCGGTCCAGACCGCCTGTGCGGATGGTCGTTCGAAGGCGCGGCGGCGAATCGCGCCGCCGCCCGCACCCTCCAATTTTCTCAGGCCGGGGACACGCATGGTGCCCCGGCCCGGCCCGCCTCAGCGCAGGATGACGTCGGCGCCGTGTTTGTGCTCGCGAATCTCCGCCTCGGTCAGTCCGTCGATCTCATGCGGGAAGATCAGCCAGTCGTTGGTCTGGTGGACGAAGAAATCGGGCTTCAGGTCGGTCACGTTGCGCGACGGCTTGTAATAGACGGTCGCGACCTTCACCTCGTCTGGAATGTTGTTCCGGCACCGCTCCTTCAATTCCTTCAGGACGGCGCGGATCGAACGCCCCGAATCGAACACATCGTCGATCAGGAGCAGGCGATCCTCTGGATTGAGAACGTCGACGAGATAGCCCAGGCCATAGATGCGGACCTGCGGATCCTGCTGGTCGATGCCGGTATAGGAGGTGGTGCGGATCGCGATGTGATCGCTCTGCACGCCCCGATATTCGAGCAGTTCCTGGACGGCGATCCCCACCGGCGCGCCGCCGCGCCAGATGCCGACGATATGGGTCGGGCGAAACCCGGAATCGAAGACCAGATTGGCCAGGCGGAACGAATCTTCCAGCAGGCGATCGGCGGACAGATAGATTTTGGTGACCACGGAACTTCCATCATCATTGTTTGTGTGACGCGTGGAGACGGCCATGCCCGAAATCGGCGATCAGGTTCTACCCCTCCTGTCGGAAGGGCAAGCGTCGCCTCTGTCGGTCAGGCGGAACCCTGGGCGAAGGCATCGAGGCGGGCGAGATGCGTCGCGATCGCGCCGTCGTCGAGGAACGAGCCGAGAAAGCTGTTCCGCGCCAGCGTCACCAGGTCCGCACGGGAAAGGGGCCGCGACCGGGCGACGGCCCGGTAATTGTCCCCGACATAGCCACCGAAATAGGCGGGATCGTCCGAATTGATCGTCGCGCGCAGGCCGAGCGCCAGCATCCGGTCGATGGGATGATCCGCCATGTCCTTTACCACGCATAGCTTGTGGTTGGAGAGCGGACATACCGTCAGCGTCATCGCCTCGCGCGCCAAGCGCGTGGTGAGCAGGGGATCTTCCAATGACCGGTTGCCATGGTCGAGCCGGTCGATCTTCAACAGGTCGAGCGCTTCATGGACATAGGCGGGCGGCCCTTCCTCACCGGCATGGGCCACGCGCTTGAGGCCGGCATCCCCGGCGGCGGCGAAGACGCGGGCGAATTTCGAGGGCGGATGGCCGACTTCCGAGGAGTCGAGGCCGACGCCGTCGATGCGATCGAGCCATTTGTCCGCCTGTCGGAAGGTGGCGAAGGCGGCTTCCTCGTCGAGGTGGCGCAGGAAGCACAGGATCAGCTTCGACGTCAGCCCATGCCGGTCCTGCGCGGCCGCCATTCCGGCCAGCAACCCCTCCATCACCACGTCGAACGGGATGCCGCGATCGGTATGGGTCTGGGGATCGAAGAAGATTTCCGCATGGACCACGCCATCGGCCGCCGCGCGGTCGAAATAGGCGACCGCCAGGTCGTGAAAGTCCTGCGCCTCGCGCAGAACATCCGCACCGGCATAATAGATGTCGAGGAAATCCTGCAGCTTGGAAAAGGCATAGGCCGCCCGAACCTCCTCCACCGATCGGAACGGGATGGCGACCCTGTTCCGACGCGCCAGCTCGAACATCAATTCGGGTTCCAGGCTGCCCTCGATATGAAGGTGCAACTCGGCCTTGGGCATGGCGGTGATGAAGTCGTCGTCGGTCATGCAGGCAGGCTCCGTCGGGAAACAGGGGTGGCGGGCGCTTCATCATGCGCAATCGACGACCCCGACGATAGCCCCGATACGCGATTTCTCGCCCGGTCGCGGGCGGTCGCGAGAGCGGGCGGGCGGTGGCGGGTGCTGCCTTTTTTCGATCGCTTCGTTCCAGATTCGGCGCTGGTGGCGGGCTGTTCCCTGTCGATACCATGACCGCCGCAACGTTGCGGACGGACGGAGACCAGGCTCATGCAATCGGCGATCAAGGAACGGCCCCTGGTGGAACGGGGCAGGGCCGACCATGCGGCCGCCCCGGCCGATCTCCGGGTCGATGACGGTGTCGATGCGGTGCTGCCCGCGCGGCGACTGGTTCCGCTGGCCTTGCAGCATGTGCTGGTCATGTATGCCGGGGCGGTGGCGGTGCCGCTGGTGGTCGGCCGCGCGCTGGGCCTGCCGCCCGCGCAACTGGGTATGCTCATCAGCGCCGATCTGGTCGCCTGCGGTTTCGCCACGCTGATCCAGACGCTGGGCCTGCCGCTGGTCGGCATCCGCCTGCCGATCGTGATGGGCGTGACCTTCGCCTCGATCAGTCCGATGCTGGCGATGATCGCCACCGGCAAGGCCGATGGCACGCCGCCCGCCATGGTGTTGCAGGGTATTTACGGCGCGGTCATCGTCGCCGGCCTGTTCGGTTTCCTGATTGCGCCGTTCGTCGGCCGGGTGTCGCGGCTGTTCCCGCCCGCAGTGACCGGAACAGTGATCCTGTCGATCGGGCTGAGCCTGATGCGGGTCGGCATCAACTGGACGGCGGGCGGGCAGCCGACCGATCCCGGATATGGCGCCCCCGCCCATCTGCTGCTGGCGCTGCTGACCCTGGGCGTCGTGCTGTGCCTGATGCGGTTCGGGCGCGGGTTGTTGCGAAGCGGTGCGGTGCTGGTGGGCACGGTCGCGGGAACGGTCATCGCGGGGGCCGCCGGCCAGGTCGACCTGACGCCCGTCCACGAGGCACCATGGTTCGCGCTGGTGCGGCCATTCCAGTTCGGATTGCCGACCTTCGACCTGTCGGCGTCGATCGCGATGTGCCTGGTCATGATGACGGTCATGATCGAATCCTTCGGCATGTTCATGGCGGCGGGGCAGATGGTGGGCCGTCCGGTCGACCGGCGGCAGATGGTGCGGGGCTTGCGCGGCGATGCGGCAGGGACGCTGCTGGGCGGCATCTTCAACACCTTTCCCTATACCTCGTTCGCGCAGAATATCGGGTTGCTGAGCATCACCGGCGTTCGTTCGCGCTTCGTCTGCGCGGGGGCGGGCGTGGTCCTGCTGACGCTGGGCGTCTGTCCGAAGCTGGCGGCCCTGGTCGCGGCGGTGCCGTTGCCGGTGCTGGGCGGCGCGGCGCTGGTCATGTTCGGGATGATCGCCGCGACCGGCATCCGCATCCTGGGATCGGTCGAACTGACCTTCGAGCGGCTGGTGACGATCGCGGTGTCGATCGCGGTCGGGCTGATCCCGGTCCTGTCCGACCGGTTCTTCCAGGCGATGCCGACCGCGCTCGCCCCGCTGCTCCATTCGGGGATCGTGCTCGCGTCGATCAGCGCGGTCGGCCTGAACGCCTTTTTCAGCACCCGGACGAGCAGCGACAGCGCGGTGGCGTAGAGTCTCTCCGCTCGGTCAGGTGACCGCGCGCAGCCGTGCCACCGACCGGCGGGCATCGGCCAGGATTTCGGCTTGCGGCACCGTCGCCAGCGCGCCGTTCGCCACCACGGCGCGCCCCTCGACGAACAGGTCGCGCACCCCGGCGGGCGGGCACAGCACCAGCCCCGCCACCACGTCCCAGGCACCGCTATTGCCGGGCTCGCCTGCGTTCCACACCGCCAGATCCGCACGCCGACCGACCATCAGCGCGCCGCAATCATCCCGTCCCAGCATCTCAGCCCCGCCGCGTGTCACCAGCCGGAGCGCGGCGCGAGGGGCAAGGGCACCCGCCCCGCCGACCACGCGCTGGAGCAACATCGCCTGCCGCGCCTCCTGCAACAGATGGCCGCTGTCGTTCGACGCCGACCCGTCCACGCCCAGTCCCAGCGGCACGCCGCTGGCCAGCATCCGCGGGATCGGCGCGATCCCCGAGCCCAGTCGGCAGTTCGAGCAGGGGCAATGCGCGACCCCGGTGCCCGTCGCGGCGAACAGCGCGATCTCATCGGCGTCCAGCTTGACCGCATGCGCCATCCATACGTCCCGGCCGGTCCAGCCGAGCCGTTCGGCATAGACGCCGGGGCGGCAGCCGAAGCGTTCGAGCGAGAAGGCGACATCGTCCTCATCCTCGGCGAGATGGGTGTGCAGCATCACGCCCTTGTCGCGCGCCAGCAGTGCGGCATCGCGCATCAGGCCCTCGCTGACCGAAAAGGGCGAACAGGGGGCAACCCCGATGCGGACCATCGCACCGGGCGCGGAGTCGTGGAACCGGTCGATCACCCGGATGGTGTCCGCCAGGATCGCGGGCTCGCGCTCGACCAGTGTGTCGGGGGGAAGGCCGCCCGCGCTCTCGCCGACGCTCATGCTGCCGCGT
Source organism: Sphingomonas sp. (assembly GCF_039594485.1). Lineage (GTDB taxonomy): Bacteria > Pseudomonadota > Alphaproteobacteria > Sphingomonadales > Sphingomonadaceae > Sphingomonas. The sequence goes on from NZ_JBCNNI010000025.1 coordinate 24,056, forward strand.
GTCGGGTGGAAGCGCAGGCCGATATCGGCCGCCGCGGCGATCGTGTCGTCCAGCGTGACGCCGTTCGGATAAAGGTAGAGATGATCGGTGCTGAGCGTGCAGCCCGCCAGCGCCAGTTCGGCAAGGCTGAGGCGGGTCGCGGCGAACACGTCGTCGGGGCGATAGCTCGCCCAGATCGGATAGAGCCGTTTCAACCAGCCGAACAGCGAGGCATCGGTCGCCCCCGGCACCGCACGGGTCAGCGACTGGAACAGGTGGTGATGCGTGTTGACCAGCCCCGGCGTGACGACGCAGCCGCCCGCGTCGATCGTCCGGTCGGCCGTCCGGCGCAGCGGTGCGAGGTCCTGTGTGGTCCCCACCGCTGCGATCACCCCGCCGCGCCACGCGATCGCGCCATCGGCGATCTCGCGCCCGTCATCGTCCATCGTGACGAGCATGGCGGCGGAGTGCAGGACGGTCAGCGTCATTGGGGCGGCGTCTTGCCGTAGCGGTCCCAATGGGTCAGCAATTCCTCCACCACCCGGTTGCCGACCCGGTAGAGGCTCTCGACCGACGCATTCAGCCCGGCATAGCCTTCATTCTCGCGCAGCAGATAGTCGGCGGCGGTCACGCCCGGCGGCGGCATGGTATAGTTGCTGCCCGCGCGCAGGACGAGCACGCGGTTCTTGTCGACCCGGCCGATCCGCGAGAGATAGTCGATCGCCTGGAGCGTGCCCGTCTCTTCCATCGCGCTGGTGACGAAATTGCCCTTGCCCTGCGTGAAATAGCGGGTGTGGTCGTTGGCCCAGCGATTGAGCAGCGCGCCGTGCCAGAAGGTCATCGCGGAGAACTGGTCCCCGATCAGGACGAAGGGCGGCTTCTGCGCATTGGGATGGTCGGTATAGCGGGCACGTTCGCGCGCGATTCCCGGATCGTCGGGCAGCGGCACGTCGCGGGTCAGCCGATAGGCCCATTCCGTCAGCTTCGGGTTGAGTGCGAACACCTCACCGCCATCGAGCCGGGGCGGCGCGGGGTCGTTCGGCCCCTTGCGGTCGAGCGGGAAATAGCCGCTCTTCCAGTCGGCAGGTATCTCGCGCGCGTCGATCTCATGCGCCAGATCGCCGTCGACGACATAGCGCGCCCATGCCGCCGAGCCGATCGAGGCATCCTCGGGATCGATCCCGGCGATCCCGGCCACCAGCCAATAGGCGTGCGAGAGATCGAGCCGCGTATCGAGGCCGAGCGCGGTGATCGCGGCGGCGGAACGCACCGATCCGACGCCGGTGACGACGCCCAATATCTGCGTGTCGGGATTGTAGTAAAGGTCGTGATAGCCGTGCGGGAACGGAATGCGCTGGCGCAGGTCGCGTCGTGTCTTCCAGAGCTGGAACTCGCCCGCGACATCGCCTTCGTCCTTGCCGATCTCGAACATGCTGACGACGACCATCCGCACCGGCAAGGGGCGGGGGCAGGGGGCGGCGATGGCGCACAGCGAGGGCGGCGTGGCGGCCTGCGCGGCGGGGGTCGGTGCCGCAGCGGCGAGCAGCAGGCCGGTGATGAGAGGATGCATGATCGATACTCCGGCTGGACGGGGATGCGAACGGGTGGCTCGCATCCCCGCCCGCACAATCAGAACTTATAGACCGCGGAAGCCAGGAAGCTGCGCGGGCGTTCGGGCAGGACGATGGTGCTGCCGAACAATTCGGTGAAGTTGGCGCGGAAATAGCGCGCATTGGTCGCGTTCTTGACGACGACGCGGAACAGCCACGGGCCGGTCTGATACGAACTCGACAGGTCGACCAGCGTATAGCCGGGCAGCCGCACCGCCTGCGACTGGCCCGAAAAGACCGAGTCGACCTTCACTACGCTGCCGCTGAGCGACAGGCCATTGTCGAAGCCATAGGTGGCGGTGGCGGAGTAGAGATTGGCGGGGATGCCGGCCCGGCGCGCCTGGTCGCGGGTCTTGATCGGGATCAGGCCGGTCGGCTGCCCGCCCAGATACAGGGTCGGGTCGGAGACGTTGACCAGATCCTGGATGCCGAAGAAGCTGAAGAGCGAGCCCGTTTGCAGGCCGGTCAGGTTGACGACCTCGGTATGGGTATAGGCGCCGGTCAGGAGCAGATGGCGGTCGACCGCCCAGCGGGCCTCGGCCTCGACACCCTTGGTCTCGACCGCCTGGTTGACGGTGATCGACTGGATGTTGAAGTCGGTCCGGTTCTGTTTGTAGACCGAGAGCGCCGCATAGAGCTTCTCGTTCAGCCAGCTTCCCTTGACGCCGCCTTCGTACAGGCGCGACGTCGACATGAAGCCCGATGCCACCGCCTCGGGCAGGACCTCGGCACCCTGGCCGACGACGATCGTCGCCTGCTGCGACGCGGTCGCATAGGGGATGAGGCCGAAGGGGAGCTTGTACGACGCGCTGGCGGTCCAGGACCAGCCATCGTCGCTGCCCTTTGCCGAGGTCCGGGTCGGCACCCGGTCCATCACGGTCGGATCATAGCGAGACGAGGCGTCCACCTTGTCGTACCGTCCGCCCAGCAGCAGATCGAGCCCGAAGTTGAAATCCAGGTCGACCAGCGCGGCCAGGCCATAGTCGGTGGTGTGGCCGAAGACCCGGTCGGTATAGCCGCAATTGCACTCGGTCGCGAGCAGACGGTTCGATGCGGGCGTGTAGCTCTGCGTCAGGTCGACGCGGTGGAAATACTCATAATTGAAATCGTCGCCATAGTTGAAGTTGACATAGCGAACCGATGGCGAAAATTGGCCGGAGAATTTGCCGATGTCCGTCTTGATCGACTTGGCGATGACGATCTTGTCCTCGATCACATAGGATTTGACGCGCTGCGCAAAGCCGTAATCGTTGTTGTTGATGTTCTGGGTGTGGTCGAAGAATAGCTGGTTCTTGACGGTCAGGTCGTTGGGGCCGTCGAAGGTGATATCGTAATAGAGCGTGGTCTGCTTGTTCTCCAGCTTGTCGTTCGGCCCGGTCAGCACGTCCCGGCGGCTGAGCGTCGTCGTGCCGGTGTTGATGAGGTTGAGCTGCGGATAGGTTTGGGTGAAACAGGCATTGGTGAAGCCGGCCGCAAACGGGCTGAACGTGCTGTTGGGGCAGGTGAAATTGCCGAAGATCGACAGGCCGCCGGGAACCGCGGCGTTGATCTCACCCTGCGAAATCTGGCCGTCGCCATTGGTGTCGAGCGGCTTGGCGGTGCCGGTGATATAGGTCCCGTTGTCGACCAGCTTCTGCGTCAGGCGGTTCCAGCCGCCATTCTGCTGGCCCTTGAAATTCTGATACTGGCCGCCGAACTCGACCCGAATGTCGTCCGTCAGCTTGTGGTCGAACGCGCCTTGCAGGATCGTCTGCTTGGTCGACATGTTGCGGTAATAGCTGCCCGAATCCTCGACCTCGGCATAGAGGCTGTAGCCGAGATCGGCGCCCGCCAGGTGAAGCGGCCCGCGCACCTCGGCGCGCAGATTGTTGCGATCCCAACTGCCACCCGTGTAGCTTACCTCGCCCGTCGGCCCGCTCAGCAGCGCGCCGCCCGCGACCCGCGCCGATTTGGGCACGAAGTTCAGGTAACCGCCCGTCTTGGACGGTCCATAGATGGGCGAGGCCGGGCCGCGCACGATGTCGATCCGGTCGGCCGCCGCGATCGGCGTCGGATAGTTGCCCGCATTGTCGAGGCGACGGACGCCGCGGAAATAGGTTTCGCCCGGCGTACCGCGAATGTCGAGCGCGCCGCCCACCCCGAAGAAGGAGTTGGTGAAGGTGCCGGGCGACTGCGCGACCAAGTCGTAGATGTCGGTGATGCCGAAACGCTCGATCTGTTCGTCGCTGATCGTCGAGGCGGAACGCGGGGTTTCGACCAGCGTCTTGTCGAACCCGAAGATCGAGCCGACATCCTTGACCGGCAGCGCGTCCAGCGAGCCGGTGACGACGACGTCAGGTCCTTCCTGCTGGGCGGATGCTGTGGGTGCAGCCGCCATCGTCTGTTGCGCGAAGGCGGGCGCGGTCAGCGCGGTCCCGCAAAGCAGCGAAAGGAGTATGGCGACTCCGGTGCGGCGCACCAGCTTCGAGTCGTGCGGCATCGTCGATACCGAGCAAGCAAGCGTCTTCATTGTCAGCCCCCCATGTGACGCCCGATCCATTCCCCGTGATCGGTCCGTCGCGATTGTCCCTGACCTCTCCCCCCGTGTCCGCGGCGGTGAATGCCCGCTGTCGTCACGCCAGTGCGGTTTGCGCGGCCATCGCATGGTGGTCGCGTTACAATTCCGACTTCATGATTGACCTACGGTGAGGGATCGTTGCATTCAAACGCAATGATCACGACGATCCGTTGCAAAAATTAGCGCATGCCCGCTTTATCGCGCTTCATCCGATACTTCATGGCGGTCGGGCGGTTGGGGTCGATCCGACGCGCCGCCGATGAACTCTCGGTTTCGGCGTCGGCGATCGACCGGCAAATCCTGAATGCGGAGGCGAATCTGGGGGTGCAGCTGTTCGAACGGCTGCCCACCGGGCTGCGGCTGACGGCGGCGGGCGAGGTGATGATGGCGGCGGGCGGACGCTGGCAGAAGCAGCTCGGCGACACGCTGGCGCAGATCGAGGACTTGCGCGGGCTGAAGCGGGGCCATGTCGACATCGCCGTGATCGACGCGCTCGCCAAGGGCTATATGCCCGCCGCGCTCCATGCGATCCAGCAGAGCCATCCTGGCATCACCATGGGGTTGCATGTGCTGGGCAATGAGCAGGTGCGGCGTGCGATCGCCGCCAATGATGTCGACTTCGGCATCCTGTTCGACCCGCAATCCTATCAGGATCTGACGGTTCGCGCCTTTGTCGACGTGGTCCTGGGTGTCGTCTCGCCGCCGGGGCATCCGCTGGCGGCCAAGCCGGAGGTGCGCTTTTCCGATTGCGATGGTGAATCGGTGATCCTTCCCGCCGCACCCCTGGCGGTTCATCAACAGGTCGCGGTGCTGGAGGCGACATCCGGCGTCTCGCTCAACCGGCGCGTGACGTCGGACAATATCCAGATGATCGCCTCCCTGATCCAGCAGGGCGGGAGCGTCGGCATCCTGACCTCGCTGGACGTCTCGACCGAGGTGCGTGCCGGATCGCTGGCCTTCACCCGCATCGTCGACAAGGTGCTGCGCCCGATGACGCTGGCGCTGTGTACCGCGACCGCGCGCACGCCTTCCTATGCCGCCGCCATGGTCCTGCGGGAGATCGAGGCGGGCTTCACCCAGTTCGCCTATTCGCCGCCCCGGGCCTGACGCGCCAGCAACCGCTGCATCAGCGCCTCCAGTCTGGCAGGGTCGATGGTGCGGATCACCTCTGCGCGCTGTTCGCCGATTCCCGGCTGATAGCCCGGGGTCCATGACAGCATGTCGCCATAACCCGGCCCGAACTGCGTGTCGTAATCGACAAAGGTGGTTTCGCGCGTGGTGACGATCGACGGGTCGAGCCAGACTCCGGCGGCGATCTCGTCCCACATCGGAAAGCCGGGTTCGAGCGAACCGATCCAGGCGGCGACGGCGGGTGGCGACACCGCGCGCAGGCGCGCGATCAGCGCGGGCGTCAGTTCGGTCGCGGTGGACGGGTCGGCGGGGACGACGGTGATGTGTCGCCAGGGGCTGCGCGACACGATGCTGGCCGCTTCGGGATCGAAGCGTGCGTTGAACTCGCGACGCGGCGAATGGGCGAATTCGCGCGCGAACTGGCTGGCCGACACGCCGTCCCGGATCTGGCGGGGATTGAGGCTGCCGCCCATATAGACCAGCTCCTTCGCCAGACCCGCAAAGGCGGGATCGAGCCGCTGCGCCAGCGCCAGGTTGGTGAGCGGCCCCATCGCGATGATCGTCACCTTTCCGGGGTGCTCATGTACCATGCGCAACAGGAAGTTGGCGGCGATCTCTGGCGAGGGGCGGGTGGTCGGATTGCCACCGGGCAGGTCGACCGGATCATCGGCATGATGATAGGGCGGGGTGCTCTGTTTCGTCGGCTCGACCCATTGGCGCATCCACGCGCCCTTCCAGGTCAGCTTGCCGTACAATGCCTCCCAGCGTTCGGTCAGCACCTCCGAATTGACCAGCGGATAGGTCGCGCCTTGGGCGACGGGCACGGTCTTGCCCATCCGCTCGACGCCCTTGAGCGCCAGGGCGGTGGCGCGGTTGACCCAGACATTGCCCGTGACGGTGGTGATGCCCAGCACCTCGACGTCCGGCGCGTCGAGCAGCATCACATGGCCCAGTCCAAAGCCTTCGTCGTCGATGATGACCAGGCGGCGCGCCTCCTGCGCCTGCGCGGGTATCGTCATCGCCAGCAGCGCCATCAGGCACCAGAGCAGCGCCACCCCCAGTTTGCGCATCAACCCATCCCCCGATCCCAGGCGCATTCGCCCATCACATAAGTGCGCCGCACGGTGCGGTCGTCGCCCAGCACCTGCATCGCGAACAGCCGTGCGGCCAGGTCCGCGCCTGCGGTCCGCCGCGCGAGCAGCGGGGTGGCCGCTTCGTCCAGCACGACGAAATCGGCTTCCTGCCCGGGGAGCAGCGCGCCGACCCGGTCGCCGATGTTGAGCAGCGCCGCGCTGCCCGCCGTGGCGAGATACAGCGCACGGAAGGGATCGAGCCGCAACTCGCGCGCGAGCGCCGCCTGATAGGCGACTCCGGCGGTGTGGAGCATCGAGAAGGACGTGCCCGCGCCGATGTCGCTGCCCAGGCCCAGCCGCAACATGTGCGCGTCCGCCTGCCTGAAATCGAAAAAGCCCGACCCCAGGAAGAGATTGGAGGTCGGGCAGATGGCGATGCCCGCCCCGGTTTCCGCCAGCCTCGCGCAGCTCCGGTCAGTCAGGTGGATGCCGTGCGCGAACACCGATCGCGGACCGACCAGCCCGAACCGGTCATAGACGTCGAGATAGTCATGCGCGTGCGGGAAACGTTCCGCGACGGCGGCGCATTCGTACCGATTCTCGGCCAGATGGGTGTGCAGCAGCACATCGGGGTTCGCATCGAGCAAGGCGGCGGCCTGCACAAGCTGTTCGTCGGATGAGGTCAGCGCGAAACGCGGCGTCACCGCATAGCCCAGCCGCCCGCGTCCCCGCCACCGCCGGATCAGCGCCTCGCTATCCGCACGCGCGCTCTCGGGCGTGTCGCGCAGGCCATCGGGGCCCAGGTCCATCAGCACCTTGCCCGACAGGATCCGCATGTGCCGGTCGAGCGCGGCCTCGAACAGGGCATCGACCGATCCCGGGTGGACGGTTGGGAAGACCAGTGCGCTGGTCGTGCCGTGGCGGAGCAGCTCGGTCAGGAACGCATCGGCGACGGCGGCGGCATGGGTGGGATCGGCAAAGGCTTTTTCGGCCGGGAAGATGTGGCGTTCCAGCCAGTCGAGCAACTGTTCGCCATGCGAGGCGATGCGATCCATCTGCGGATAATGGACATGCGCGTCGACAAAGCCGGGGACGACGATGCCGCGCAGCCGCTCGACGGCCACGCCCTCGAACTGCGGCGCGAGAGTCGCATAATCGCCGCGCGCCACGACCAGCCCGTTCTCGACGGCGAGCAGCCCGTCGGGCTCATGCCGGATCGCGGTCGGATCGTCGCGGGGGTCGGCGCTGATCGACAGAAGTTCGGCGCGGAAAAGGCGTAAGGTCATGGTCACTCGGCAATAACGGGGAGGGGGGCGGGGCTCCGGCCCAGCGCGAGAAGCTGGGCCAGGACCGACAGCGCGATCACTTCGGGTTCCTTGCCGGTGATCGCCGGCAGCCCGATGGGACAGGTCAGTCGGGTGCGGGCCTCGTCCGGCACGTCGTCGCGCGTCAGCCGGGCGAGAAACCGGGCGCGCTTGGTCGCCGAGCCGATCAGCCCGACAAAGGCCAGCGGCGGTCGCGTCAGTGCTGCCCGGGTGAGCTGATAGTCGAGCCCATGGTCATGCGTCAGGATCACCGCCGCGGCCTCGCTGGGCGCGTCGGCGAGACAAGCGGGCAGGCGATCCCCATCGACGATCGTCACGCCCTCCACGCCGTCCATCTCCGCCCGGCTGTCGAACCATGCGAGCCGCAGCGGCAGCCCGACCGCCTGACGCGCGATCGCCTGGCCGACATGACCGGCGCCGAACAGGTAAAGCGGCCGGTGCCACTGGCCGAGCCGTTCGGCCCAGCGCGCGCCGGCACCGGGACGTTCACCGCGTGCGGACAGCGGCGCGATCTCCGCGGTCGGATCGGTGGTGCGGGTGATGCCGGACGGGTGCAGCAGGGTCGTCAGCGTCGTGCCGCTCGCCGCCGCCGCGATCCAGTCCAGCGCATCGGGCTCGATCCGCTCGATCAACAGGCGCACGCGCCCGCCGCAGCATTGGCCGAGCAGGGGCCCGAGTGGATAATCCTGTATCCGCCAGGTGCCGGGCGGATGGGCGAGGATCGCGCGGGCTTGTTCGATCGCCTGATGTTCCAGCGCGCCGCCGCCGATCGTGTCGAACGAACTGGCTTCGGTCACCACCATCCGCGTGCCTGCCCCGCGCGGAGCCGATCCTTCGGTCGCCAGCACCGTGACCAGCGCGATGCGCTCGCCGGGCGTGGCGGCGCGCAGCCTGGTCATCCACAGGGCGTTCATGCGCGGTGGGCGGCGATCGCGCGCAGGATCGCCTCCGGCGTGGCGGGGGCGTCGAGCGGCGGAAAGGCGCGCCGCTCGGGCGCGGTGGCGGCCACCGCCTCGCCCAGTGCGGACAGGACGCACTGGGCCAGCATGAATGGCGGCTCGCCGACCGCTTTCGACCGATTGATGGTCGGCTCGACATTCTCCCCGTCCCACAGCGCGACCCGGAAACGACGCGGCCGGTCGGCGGCGGTCGGAATCTTGTAGGTCGCGGGCGAATGGGTCAGCAACCGGCCATCCTCGGCGAACACCAGTTCCTCGGTGGTCAGCCAGCCCTGGCCCTGCAGGAATCCGCCCTCGATCTGGCCGAGGTCGATCGCCGGATTGAGCGACCGGCCGACATCGTGGAGGATGTCGACGGCGAGGACACGGTGCTCGCCGGTCAGCGTGTCCACAACCACCTCGGCACAGGCGGCCCCATAGGCGAAATAGTAAAAGGGGCGACCGCGATGCGCGGCGCGGTCATAGGCGATGTCCGGTGTCGCATAGAAGCCGGTCGAGGACAGCGACACGCGCGCCAGATGCGCCTTGCGACACAGGGTGTTGAAGGGGATCGTCTCGGCACCGGCGACGACCCCGGCCGGGGTGAAGCGCACCGCCTCCGCCGCGCAGCCGCCGATCGACGCCGCCACGCCCGCCAGCCTTTCCCGGATCGTGCGTGCTGCCTCGAACGCCGCCATGCCGTTCAGGTCGGCGCCCGACGAGGCGGCGGTGGCGGAGGTGTTGGGCACCTTGTCGGTGCGCGTGGCGGTGATGCGCACCTGGGCCACCGGCACCGCGAACACGTCCGCGACGACTTGCGCGACCTTGATATAGAGGCCCTGGCCCATCTCGGTCCCGCCATGGTTCACCTGGATGCTGCCATCGGCATAAAGGTGCACCAGCGCGCCCGCTTGGTTGAGATGGGTGGTGGTGAAGCTGATCCCGAACTTCACCGGCGTCAGTGCGATGCCCTTCTTCAGGACGGTGTGGCGGGCGTTGAAGTCGCGGACGGCGGCGCGGCGCGCGTCATAATCGCTGTCGTCGCGCAACCGGGCGATCAGTGCGGGCGCGATATTGTCGGCGATCGTCATGCCATAGGGTGTGACGTCGCGTCCCGGCCCATAGAGATTGGTGATGCGCACCGCGAGCGGATCGCGGCCGAGCGCGGCGGCGATCACGTCGATCACCCGTTCGATCGCCAGCATCCCCTGCGGCCCGCCGAAACCGCGAAAGGCGGTGGCGGAGACGGTGTGGGTCTTCAGCCGTTCGGAGACGATCTCGATCGCGGGCAGCCAGTAGCAATTGTCCGCATGGAACATCGCGCGGTCGTTGATCGCAGGGGACAGGTCGACCGTCGCCCCGCACCGCGACGCCAGCGTCAGCGCGAGCCCGGTGATCCGGCCCTCATCATCGAAGCCCACATCATAAGCGATCTCGAAATCGTGACGCTTGCCGGTCAGCACCATGTCGTCGTCGCGGTCGCAGCAGAATTTGGCGGGCCGACCCGTCTTGGCGGCAACCAGCGCGGCGGCGGCGGCGAAGGGGGCCGCCTGCGTCTCCTTGCCGCCGAACGCGCCGCCCATGCGACGGACCTCGACCGTGACATCGGCGGAGCTGACGCCCAGCAGGTCGGCGACCAGATGCTGCACCTCGCTGGGATGCTGGGTCGAACTGGCGATATGGATCTGCCCATCCTCGCCGGGGCGGGCGAGCGCGACCTGCCCCTCCAGATAGAAATGATCCTGGCCGCCCATGGCGAACCGGCCGGAGCGGCGATGCGGGGCGGTGTCGAGCGCGGCGGCGGCATCGCCCCGCGCCATGCGCTGGGTCGGCTCGATCAGCGAGGCGGCGGCGCGGGCGTCCGCGACCGACAGCAGCGCGGGGCGGGGAGCATAGTCGATCTTGCCCAGCCGCGCCGCGCGTCGTGCCGCGCCCCGGCTGGTCGCCGCGACGAGGAAGACCGGCTGGCCGCGATACAGGACCTCGCCGTCCGCGAGCAGCCGGTCGTCATGCGCGACCGGGCTGACGTCATTATGTCCCGGTATGTCGGCCGCGGTGAAGACCGCCACGACCCCGGGTGCGGCGCGCACCGCCGACAGGTCGACCGCGACGATGTCGGCATGCGTCTCGGTCGCCTGGCCGAAGGCCAGGTGGAGCAGGTCGGCGGGTTCGGGCTCGTCGTCGACATAGCGGGCCGCGCCGGTGACATGCAGGACGGCACTGTCATGCGGCAGCGCGGGCTTGGCGATCGGCCTGGCCGCGGAGGGGAAGGGGGCGGGATGGTCGGCCATCAGAGCGTCTCCAGGACCGACACCGGCTCGCCCTGTTCCCGGTGCCAGAGCCGCCACAGCAGATTGCCCGCCGCCTCGTGCCGATAGGCGGCACTGCCGCGCACATCGCTCAAGGGATCGAAATCCTCGCGCAGCGCGGCGACGGCGCGGGCGATCGTCGCTTCGGAGAAGGGCGCGCCGGACAGTGCGGCTTCGCAGGCCGAAGCGCGGCGCGGCGTTGCCGCCATCCCGCCGAATGCCACTCGCGCTTCGGCGATGATGTCGTCCCGTAAAGTCAGGGCGAATGCACCACACACAGCGGAGATATCGCTGTCGAACCGGCGCGACAGCTTCGCCATATGGACGATCGCATCGGGCGCGGGGCGTGGGATATGGATGCGCTCGATAAACTCGCCGGGCGTCCGATCCTGGCGGCCATAGCCGAGAAAGTAATCCTCCAACGCCAAGGTCCGGCGCTGGTCGCCACGGCGCAGGATCAGTGACGCGCCCAGCGCGATCAGCGCGGGCGGCCCGTCACCGATCGGCGAGCCATTGGCGATGTTGCCGCCGATGGTGCCTGCATTGCGGACCTGCAGCCCGCCGATGCGCCGCACCAGTTCGCCCAGATCGGGATGCAGCCGCGTGAGCGCCTCATGCGCGTCCGCATAGCGCACCGCCGCGCCCAGCGTGATCCCGGTCGCATCCTCCTCGATCACGCGCAGTTCGGGCACGTCGCCGATGAAGACCGGCGTGTCGATGTCGCGCAGGCCCTTCGTCACCCACAGCCCGACATCGGTGGCCCCGGCGATCAGCCGCGCGTCCGGGCGCTCGACCAGCAGCGCGGCCAGTTCGTCGGCCGATCGCGGTGCGAACCAGCTCTTCTCCTCCGGCGCTGCCGCGGCGCGAAGATCGGCCAGCGCCGTGGCCAGTCGCCGGTCGTCGCGATCGATCCGCGACACCTCCTGCGCGGCGGACAGGATCGGGCCATAGCCGGTGCACCGGCACAGATTGCCCGCGAGCACGTCGGCGACCGGCAGCATGTGCCCCGACGCGCCCACCGCGCGGCCATAGAGCGACATGACGAAGCCAGGCGTGCAAAAGCCGCATTGCGAACTGCCATTGCGCGCCATGCACGACTGGAGCAGCGTCGGCGCACCGTCGCGCGACAGGCTCTCCACCGTCAGCACCGCCTTGCCGTCGATCATCGGCAGGAACAGGATACAGGCATTGACCGCGCGCCAGGCGATGCCCTCTCCGACGGGCTCGCCGACCAGCACGGTACAGGCGCCGCAATCGCCCTCCGCGCATCCCTCCTTGGTGCCGGTCCGGCGCAGGCGATAGCGGAGATGGTCGAGCAAGGTCGCGGTCGGAGCGGCATCGGCGATCTCCACGACCGCATCGTCGAGAAGGAAGCGGATCGTCATCGCGTCACGCCCCGCCCATCCATACGAAGCGGGCGATGAACAGGGCCGCGAGGACGAACAGGAACCAGTCGGCCCGGGTCGCCTGACCGCGCGTCGCCTTTAATATCGCATGCGCGGTGATGCCGAAGGCCAGCCCGTTGGCGATCGAGAAGGTCAGCGGGATCAGCGCGACGGTCAGGAAAGCCGGGATCGCCGACAGCGGATCGTCCCACTTCACCTCGACCAGCGGCAGCAGCATCAGCCCGCCGACGACGATCAGCGCGGGCGCGGTGGCGGCCAACGGCACCAGTTGCGCATAGGGGGCGACGAACATGGTCAGGAGGAACAGCAATCCGGTGACGATGGCGGTCAGGCCCGTGCGCCCGCCCGCCTGCACGCCCGCCGCGCTCTCGACATAGCTGGTGACGGTGCTGGTGCCCGCCACCGCGCCGACCATGGTCGCCACCGCATCGGCGAGAAGGATGCGGTTCAGCCGGGGAATGCGGCCGTTCGCGTCGATCAGCCCGGCCCGCTTGGTCACCGCGACCAGCGTGCCGATATTGTCGAACAGGTCGACGAACAGGAACACGAACAGGATTTCGAACAGGCCCAGTCCATGCTTCCCGCCCGCCCCGAACACGCCGGGCAGGTCGACGCGGAACGCGGTCTCGGTCAGCATGGTCAGGCTATAGGGTTCGGCCTTCATCGTGACCTGTCCCATCATCCACGCAATGGCGGTGGTGATGACGATCCCGATCAGCATCGCGCCGCGGACATTCCAGATGCTCAGCACCCCGATCAGCACCAGGCCGAGCAGCGCGAGCGCCGCACCGGGTTGGGTCAGCGGGCCGAGCGCGACCAGGGTGGCGGGGTTGGCGACGACGATCCCGGCATTCCTCAGCCCGATAAAGCCGATGAACAGGCCGATCCCGCCCGCCACCGCCGCGAACAGGTGCGGCGGAATGACTGAGACGATCAACTGTCGCACCCCGGTCAGGGTGAGGAGGAGGAAACAGAAGCCGGAGATCAGCACGCACCCGAGCGCGACCGGCCAGGCGATGCCCATCTGCTGCACGACGGTGAAGCTGAAATAGGCGTTCAGGCCCATGCCGGGCGCCAGCGCCAGCGGCACATTGGCGACCGTGCCCATCAGGATCGAGGCGAAGGCGGCGGCGAAGCAGGTCGCGGCGGCGACCGCCGCCACCGGCATCCCGGCCTGTCCCAGGATCGCGGGGTTGACCAGCACGATATAGGCCATGGTCAGGAAGGTCGTGGTGCCGGCCAGCACTTCGGTCCGAACAGAGGTGCCGCGCTCGGTCAGCAGGAAACGGCGTTCCAGCATGGTGGATGTCGGTCTTTCCTTCATTGCCGTGTCTGTCATGCTATCCCCCGCAAGCCGCCCTTTGCGGCCCTCATGCCACCAGCGACCCGACCGATCTACATCAATGAACGGCATAGATCGTTGCAAAAATGAGCGCACTTCCAGTCCCTCGCCTCTCATCGCGCATCGGTCGTCCGCCGTTCGGGCGCACGTTTTAAGGCAACGCGACGTGCCGGATATTGCGATGGGCGAGGCGGAAGACGGACCCTAGACAGTCGGTCAGGGGGCCTGCGCCACGATCGACAGGCATCATGAAGGGGGATAGCGAATGAACGCCCGTTGCAATGACGGACGCAGGTGCGCGCGCTCCGGCGCGGCGAGGATGATGCTGGTACTGGCGGCCGCGATGCTGGGCGGGGCGACGGCGCCCCGCGCGCCGATGACGCCCGAGGCCAGGACGGCGGCGTATCTGGACCGGATCGCGGACAGCCCGCCCCGGCTGCGTATCTTCCTGCAGGCCATGCCCAAGGGCGGCGACCTGCACAATCATGCCGGGGGTGCAATCTATGCCGAGGATATGCTCGGATGGGCGGCGGCGGACGGATTGTGCCTGTCGCGCGATCCGGTCGGCGTGGCGCCGGCACCCTGCGACGCGCCCGGCCGGGTCGCGGCGGCGGATCTGGTCCGCAACTATCCGCGCTACGCCGCCTTTGTCGACGCCTTCTCCACCCGTGGTTTCGAAGCCGGAACCGGCGATCCGCGCATATCCGGCTATGATCGCTTCTTTTCGACCTTCGATGCCTTTTGGCCGATCGCCGCGCGGCATGGCGGCAAGGTGATCGCCCTCGCGCGCCAGCAGGCGGCGGCCGATGGCGTTTCCTATGCCGAACTGAGCACGGGTTCGGCCGCGACGCAGCCGTTGCTGGCGAAGGTCGGGGATGGCGATGTGGGGGACCTGGCCGCGCTTTATGCCAGGATCGCACCCGACTTGCCCGGCGCAGTGCAGGCGACGCGGACGCAATATGACGCCTATGACGCGGAGATGGCGTCGATCGACGGTTGCGCCACGGCCAATCCGAAGCCCGCCTGCGCGACGGAAATCCGCTATCAATATGCCGCCATCCGCACCCGGCCGCCGGTGCAGGTGTTCACCGAACTCGCGCTGGGATTTGCGCTGGCGCAAGCCGATCCGCGCTTCGTCGCGGTCAATATCGTCGCGCCCGAACATGATCCGGTCGCGCTGCGTGACTATGCGCTCCACATGCGGATGCTGCGCTTCCTGAAGACGCGTTATCCCGCCGTTCCCCTGTCGCTGCACGCGGGCGAACTGACGCTGGGGCTCGTGCCGCCGCGCGACCTGGCCTTTCACATCCATGACGCGGTGGAGGTCGCGGGCGCGCGCCGGATCGGGCATGGTATCGACATTTCCTATGAAACCGATGCCCGCGCATTGCTCGCCCGCATGGCCCGCGAGCGGGTGGCGGTGGAGATCAACCTGACCAGCAATGCGGTGATCCTGGGCGTGAAGGGGCGCGACCATCCGCTGTCCCTCTATCGGCAGGAGGGGGTGCCGGTGGTGCTGTCGACCGATGACGAAGGCGTCTCGCGCAGCGACATGACCAATGAATATCTTCGCGGGGTGACCGAGCAGAAGCTGCGCTACCCCGATCTCAAGCAGATGGCGCGCGATTCGCTGCACTATTCCTTCCTGCCGGGGGAAAGCCTGTGGCAGGACCGTGCCGGTGGTCCGCGCGTCGCGGCCTGTCGCCTCCTCGACTCGGCCGCCTGCCGCGCCTTTGTCGCGACCCATGTGAAGGCGCGCCTGGAAGCGCGCCTCGAACACGACTTCGACAGGTTCGAACGGCAGACGTTCGACTGACTGCCCGGATGCGCCGAGTGAGCGAAAAATGCGCGCGCTTGGAGCGCAATATTGTGCTTCCGATACACAATTCGTCGCCGCTAACACAGCGTTCGAGAGCGGGCGGCGCCGCGCAGAACCATCCGGCGGATGACCGGAGAGCGTCGCCTCATGCCATGCGAAATCGCTTGTGGGGGCAAATGACGAACTGGACGAAATGGTCGCTCTTGTCGTGTGCGACGCTGCTCATCGAACCTTGCGCGGCCCAGGTCGCCACACCTGCCGACGCCCCGGTCGCGTCGGCGGATGGGGGGCAGGATGCGTATCTGCCCGACATCGTCGTCACCGCCGAAAAGCGCGAGGCGGGCCTGCAGGAGGTGCCGCAGGCGATCACCGCGCTGACCGGCGATGCGCTGGTCGCGAACAACATCAACACCTTCCAGGATCTGAGCGCGCTGGCCCCGGGCTTGACCGTCGGCAATGCCGAGGGGGAGCGCACGACGCTGTCCATCCGCGGCGTCGGGCAGGAGGCGAACCAGAATGACGTCGCCGCGCCGTCCGTCTCCTATCACCAGGACGGCGTCTATATCGTGTCGCCCTTCGCGCTGGGCGGCAACTTCCTGGATGTGGGGCGGGTCGAGGTGTTGCGCGGGCCGCAGGGCACGCTGTTCGGCCAGAACTCGACCGGCGGGGCGATCAACCTGGTCACCATCGCGCCCGCGCTCGACCGGACCGAGGGCTATGTCGATGCCGCCTATGGGTCGTTCGACTATCGCAACCTGCGATCGGCGGTGAACCTGCCCATCGGATCGACGATGGCGGTGCGCGCGACCGGAAGCTGGCTGAAGCAGGACGGTACCACGACGAACATCACCCTGGGACAGAAGCTGGACCAGCGCAACGACGCGGCCTGGCGGTTCCAGTTGCTGTGGAAACCGGCCGACAACTTCCATATCGACCTGACCGCGCAGCAATTCCGCAGTGATACCAACGGCCCCGCGCGCTTCGGCCTGCTCGATCCGACCCCGCGCCGCGACGCGGACGGCAACCGGCAGCTCGCGCAGGATTCGCCGTCGCACCTGTTCCTGCGCTCACAACTGTACAGCCTGGTGGCGACCTGGGACCTGCCGGGCTTCACGGTCAAGTATCTGGGCAGCCACCAGCGCGAGGATGTCCGCAAATACCGCGACAACGACTTTTCCGACGTGGCGCTGGTGGGGCCGCTGGCTGTCGAGCGCAGCTTCTACGAGCGGCAGGACCAGGCGCATCGCTCCTACACCTCCGAGCTGAACCTCGTGTCGCGCAAGCCCTTGTTCGGCAGCGTCGACTGGGTGCTCGGCGCCTTCTGGTTCCAGCAGAAGATCGAGGCGCATTCGTTCGAGCGGGTGGACCGCAACCGCAATGGGGTGTTCGATCCGTTCAATGCGGTCGCCAATAATGGCCTGCCGCCCGCCGGTGACATCGGTTTCCAGAGCGACTTCTTCCCCGAGCGCCGTTCCTTCTCCTTCTATGGGCAGGCAACATGGCATGCGACCGACCGGCTGCGGATGACCGGCGGGCTGCGCTATACCGACGACCGTGCGACCAACCGCAACTACAACTTCTTCACCCTGCCGACCGGGCGACCGACCGCGCTGATCACGTCGCAGGGGACGGCGGTGACCGGGCGCGCGGCGGTGGAATTGGACCTGGGCAGCCATCGCATGGCCTATGCCTCCTATACGCGCGGGTTCAAGCCGGGCGGCAACAACCTGACCTATGGCATTCCCGACGTGGCCGAGGATCTGGTGTTCCGCACCTTCCGCCCGGAACGCATCGACGCCTATGAGCTGGGGCTGAAGGCCGATTTCCTTGACGGGCGGCTGCGCACCAATCTGGCCGGGTTCGGCTATGACTATGCCGACCTGCAATATATGACCAGCGACCCGCGCAACCGGTCGAGCGGCGTGGCCAATATCCCGCGCAGCCGCATCCTGGGCGCGGAAGCCGAAGTGACCTTCGCTCCCAGCCGCGATCTGCGGTTCAACACCGGGCTCACCCTGCTCGACAGCAAGGTCAGCGGCCACACCCGCGCACTCGACAGCGTGAATGCGACGGCGGCGGAGCGGAACCTGGTGGTCAATCAGCGGATGAGCATCTTCGCGCCGGCGGTGACGCTCGCCCGCGCGGCGGTCATCGGCGACCTGTACGGCAACCAACTCGCCAAGACGCCCGCGTTCAGCGCCACGGCCGGGGTGAACTGGGACCATCAGTTCGGCGACGGGGTGCGCGGCTATGCCTCCGGCCTGTTCATCCGTCGCGGGGCGATGGAGGCGCGCGTCTTCAACAATCCCGCGATCGACCACATCCCCGGCTATAGCCAGGTCAACCTGACCGGCGGGGTGCGGTTCGGCGGCGGCTGGGACGTCAGCCTGAGCGCGCAGAACCTGTTCGACACCGACGGGATCAGCACGCGCTTCACCGACGTCTTCGGCGTCAACGCCACCTTCGACCAGCTTATCCCGCCGCGCACCGTCATCGGTCGCGTTCGGTACAGCTTCTGACGCGCCCAGCGATGGAGAGACGATAGCATGACCCAGGCGACGGAAGACGAACGCAACGCCGCCATTCTTCAGGCGGAACGCCTGGGGCTGCGCCTTCCGGCGGCGGTGCTGGACGGCGTCGTCGCCAACCAGCAGTTGCTGGCGCGGCATCATGCTGTCGTGCGCGAAGCCCTGGCGGAGACGGTGCAGTGAGCGGGCTGCCCGAAACCGCATGCGCCATCGCCGCCCAGGTTCGCGAAGGGCGGCTGTCCGCCCAGAAAGTCGCGATTGACACGCTCGACCGCATCGCGCGGCACGATGGCCTGAACGCGGCCACCTGGCTGTTGCGGCAGCGGGCGCTGGACGATGCGGCGCGGGTTGATGCGGCCGTCGCCGCCGGGCGCGATCCCGGCCCGCTCGCGGGTGTCCCCTTTGCGGTCAAGGACCTGTTCGATGTCGCAGGGGAGACGACGACCGCCGGTGCGCGGCACCGCGCCACCGCCCCGGCGGCCACCCGCGATGCCGAAGTGGTCGCGCGGCTCTGCGCGGCGGGGGCGGTGCTGGTTGCGACGACCAATATGGACGAGTTCGCCTATGGCTTCTCAACCGAGAATGCGCATTACGGCACCACCCGCAACCCGCACGATCCCGACCGGCTGGCGGGCGGTTCGTCGGGCGGGTCGGCGGCGCTGGTCGGGGCGGGACTGGTCCCCCTGGCGCTGGGATCGGATACCAATGGATCGATCCGCGTGCCCGCCAGCCTGTGCGGGATATTCGGGCTCCGGCCGACCTTCGGCGCGCTGTCGGTCGAGGGCGTCTATCCCTTTGTCGAGCGGCTCGACACGGTGGGATGCTTCACCCGGTCGCCGGAAGACCTGGCCATCGCCCATGCGGTGATGCTGGGCGAGGCGTTGCCGCCGGTCACGGGCGGACGACTGCGTGTCGCGGCACTGGGCGGCTGGTTCGCGGGGCGGGCCGATCCCGCCGTCCTTGCCGGGATCGACCGTATCGCGGCGCATCTGGAGGCGGGGTCGCCGGTCGTGCTGGGCTCCGCCGCGGCGGCGCGATCCGCCGGTTTCCTGCTGACCGGGGCCGAGGGCGGCCATCGCCATCTGCCCGCGCTGCGCCGCGACGCGATGGCGTTCGATCCGGCGACGCGCGACCGGTTGATCGCGGGTGCGCTTCAGCCGGTGGCTGCTGTGCACGACGCCGAAACGGTCGCCGCGCGGTTCGTGGCCGAGGTCACCGACGCACTGGCCGGGCATGACCTGTTGCTGGCCCCCGCGACGCCGATGCCCGCACCCCGGATCGATGCGACGACGATCGTTATCGACGGGCAGACGCTGTCCGCGCGCGCCGATCTAGGCCTGCATACCCAGCCGCTGAGCCTGGCGGGGGTGCCGATCCTGTCGGTGCCGCTTGCCCAGGCGGAGGGTGCGCTACCGATCGGCGTGCAGATGATCGCCGCGCCGGGGCGTGAGGCGCTGTTGTTTGACACGGCGGCGGCGCTGGTTGCGGCGGGGCTGGTAGCCTGTACGCCCGTTCCTGCTCTGGTGGAGGCGGCATGATGCGCGCGACCCCCCGTTGCTCACGCGGCATGGTCAGCGCGCCGCACCATCTGGCGGCGCAGGCCGGGCGCGACGTGCTGGCCGAGGGCGGGAGCGCGGTGGAGGCGGCGGTGGCGACCGCAGCCTGCCTCGCCGTCGTCTATCCGCACATGACCGGGATCGGTGGCGACGGCTTCTGGCTGGTCGCCGAGCCGGATGGACGGACCTGGGCGATCGACGGATGCGGCGCGGCCGCGATGGCGGCCGACCGCGCGCTGTACCGCGACCATGCGACCATTCCGTGGCGCGGCCCCTTGGCGGCGAACACGGTGGCGGGGACCGTCGCGGGGTGGCGGGCGGCCTTGGCGCAGAGCGGCGCGACCCTGCCGCTCGACCGGCTGTTGCGCGACGCCATCCACCACGCCCGGACCGGCGTGATCGTCACGGCGGGCGGGGCACAGGTCGCCGCCGTCGCGTCGCCCGCGCTCCGCGACCTGCCCGGTGCCTATGCGTCCATCTTCGAGCCCGAAGGCCGTCCGCTGGTCGAGGGGGACATGCTCCGTCAGCCCGCGCTGGCAGCGACGCTGGAGCGATTGGCGGGGGAGGGGCTGGACGGCTTCTATCGCGGCGCGCTGGCGCAGGCGATCGCCGAGGATCTCGCGCAGCTCGGCAGTCCGCTCGCGGCGTCCGACCTCGCCGCCTTCGACGCGCGGACTGTCGCGCCGCTGGAGGTGGGGATCACCGGCGCGCGCCTGTTCAACCTGCCGCCACCGACGCAAGGGGTAGCGTCGCTGCTGATCCTGTCGCTGTTCGACCGGCTGCGCGCGGCCGAGGCCGATGGGTTCGATCATGTCCACCGGCTGGTCGAGGCGACCAAGCAGGCGTTCCGCTGGCGCGACGCGCATGTCGGCGATCCGGCGACGATGACTCAGGATGCGCAGGCGTTGCTGGGCGACGGTGCCGCGCTCGATCGCATGGCGGGGGCGATCGACCTCGCCCGCGCCGCGCCATGGCCGCATCCCCCGGCGCTGGGCGACACCACCTGGTTCGGCGCGGCCGATGCGCGGGGGCAGGTCGTGAGCTGCATCCAGAGCACCTATTTCGAGTTCGGATCGGGCGTCGTGCTGCCGCAGACCGGCATCGTGTGGCAGAACCGGGGATGCTCCTTCGCGCTCGACGGCGATGGTCCCAACCGGCTGCGCCCGGGTGCGCGGCCGTTCCACACGCTGAACCCCGCGCTGGCGCGGTTCGACGATGGCCGCGTCATGGCTTACGGCACGATGGGCGGCGAGGGCCAGCCGCAGACCCAGGCGGCAATCTTCACCCGCCACGCGCTGTTCGGCCAGCCTTTGCAGGCGGCGGTGGATGCCCCGCGCTGGCTGCTCGGGCGGACCTGGGGCGATCAGAGCACGACGCTGAAGATCGAGGCGGGGTTCGATCCGGTGCTGTACGAACAATTGGAGGCAGCGGGCCATGCGGTCGAACGCGTGCCCGGTTGGTCGTCGATGATGGGCCATGCCGGGGCGATCCTGCGCCATCCCGGCGGCATGATCGAGGGCGCGGCCGATCCGCGCAGCGACGGGATGGTGGCGACATGGTAACGACAACCGCATCCGGCGCCCGCGCGGCGGCGCGCTGCCTCGAACTGTCGCGCGCGCCTTATAGCGACCGGCCCGACCGGCTGTTCCGAGGCTGGCTGACCCCCGCCTATCGCGCGACGATCGAACGCGTCGGCGCGTGGATGGAGGATGCGGGCATGACGGTGCGCCGCGACGCTGCCGTCAACCTGATCGGCCGCTACGAAGGCTTACGGCCCGACGCGCCCGCGCTGGTGATCGGCAGTCACCTCGACAGCGTGCGCGATGCCGGGGCCTATGACGGGCCGCTGGGCGTGATGCTGGGCATCGAATGCGTGGCCGCGCTTCATGCCGAGGGGCGCAGGCTGCCCTTCGCCATCGAGGTGATCGGGTTCGGCGACGAAGAGGGGTCGCGCTTCCCCGCCGCGATGCTGGGCAGCCGCGCGGTGGCGGGCACGCTGACGCCCGGCGCGGCCGACATGGCCGATGCGGCGGGGATCGGCGTCGATGCCGCGCTGCGCGCGTTCGGCAGCCACGCCGCCGCCCTCGCCACCGCGCGCCGCGCGCCTGGAACCATGCTCGCCTATCTGGAGGCGCATATCGAACAGGGCCCGGTGCTGGAGGCGGAGGGGCTGGCGCTGGGCGTGGTGACCGGCATCGCGGCGCAGCTCCGCCTTGAGGTGACGGTGAACGGTGTCGCGGGCCATGCCGGGACCGTCACCATGCCCCTGCGCCGCGACGCGCTGGCCGCCGCCGCGCGGATGGTGTCGGCGATCGAGGACATTGCGGTCGCCGCAGCGTCCGATCTGGTCGCGACGGTCGGGCGGGTCGAGGTCGCCCCCGGCGCGGCCAACGTGATCGCGGGCGAGGTGCGCTTCACCGTCGACATCCGCGCGGGCGCGACCGACCGCCGCGACCGCGCCGCCGCCGCGATCGGCGAGGTGATGAACGCGATCGCGCGCGACCGGGGCGTGACGCTGACCGTCGCGACGGTCCACGACCTGCCGCCTTGCCCGTGTGATCCGGGGTTGATGGACCTGCTCGACGCGGCGGTCGCCGCCACCGGACAGCCTTCGCGCCGGCTGATGTCGGGGGCGGGGCATGACGCGATGGCGATGGTCGCGCTGGGGCCGGTCGCGATGCTGTTCCTTCGCTGTGCCGGGGGGATCAGCCACAACCCGGCCGAACATGTCGATCCGGCCGACGCCGATGCCGCCTTTGCCGCAATGCGCGGCTTTATCGACCGATTGGGAGAAGACTATCGTGACGCCTGACCTTTTCGGCGAGATCGATCCGCCGCAGCGCCTGCTGATGGGACCGGGGCCGGTCAACGCCCATCCGCGCGTGCTGCGCGCGATGAGCGCCGACCTGCTCGGCCAGTTCGACCCGGAAATGACCGGCTATATGAACCAGGTGATGGCGCTCTACCGGCCGGTGTTCGGGACCGAGAACCACTGGACCTTCCTGATCGACGGCACCGCACGCGCGGCGATCGAGGCGTCTTTGGTGTCGCTGCTGGCGCCGGGGGACCGGTTGCTGGTCGTCGATTTCGGCCGCTTCGGGCTGTTGCTGCAGGAGATCGGCGAACGGATCGGTGCGCAGGTCGAGCGGCTGTCGGTGCCCTGGGGAGAGACCGTGCCGCTCGACGCCATCGCCGACGCGATCGAGCGGACCGCTCCGATGGTCGTCGCCTGCGTCCATGGCGACACCTCGACCACCATGGCGCAGCCGCTCGACGGGGTGGGGGCGCTGTGCAAGGCAGCGGGTGCCTATCTCTATGTCGATGCGACCGCGACGATCGGCGGGATGGAGATCGCCGCCGACCGCTGGGGCGCGGATATCGTCACCGGCGGCTTGCAGAAATGCCTGGGCGGTCCGTCGGGATCGGCTCCGATCACCATCTCGCCCCGCGCCGCCGAGCACATCCTGGGCCGCCGTCATGTCGAGAAGGGCATTCGTCGCGACGACCTGACCGATGCCGGCGGGGTGCGGATCGGCACCAACTATTTCGACCTCGCCATGATCATGGACTATTGGTCGGAGAAGCGGCTGAACCACCATACCGAAGCGACGACGATGCTCTACGGCGCGCGCGAATGCGCCCGTGTCGCGCTGGGCGAGGGGCTGGAGGCACGGTTCGCGCGCCATGCGGCGGCGGGCCGGGCGGTGGTGGCCGGGGCCCGCGCGCTGGGGCTGGAGGTGTTCGGCGACGATCGCTTCCGCATGACCAACGTCACCGGCATCGTCATCCCGCAAGGGGTGGACGGCGAGCGCGTGCGCGCCCGGATGCGCGAGGATTTCGAGATCGAGATCGGCACCGCCTTCGGCCCGCTCCAGGGCAAGGTCTGGCGCATCGGCGCGATGGGCTACAATGCGATGAAGCATAAGGTGCTGCTGACGTTGGCCGCGCTGGAGGCGGTGTTGCGGGCCGAGGGGATGACGCTGCCCTCCGGGGCCGGGGTCGATGCCGCGCTCGAAAGCTATGCCGTATGACCGGCCCGCGCGACCTGGTGGGATATGGCGCGTCACCGCCCGATCCCCGCTGGCCCGGCGGCGCGCGCGTCGCCGTCCAGTTCGTCGTCAATGTCGAGGAGGGCGCGGAGAATTGCGTCCTGAACGGCGATGCCGGGTCGGAGGCGTTCCTGTCGGAGATGGTCGGTGCGGCTAGCCATCCTGCCCGCGCGATGGCGATGGAAAGCCTGTACGAATATGGCGCGCGCGCGGGCTTCTGGCGGCTGCACCGGCTGTTCGCCGAGCGGCAGGTGCCGGTGACGGCGTTCGCGGTGGCGACCGCCATGGCCGCCAATCCGGCGGCGGTCGATGCGATGCTGTCCGCCAATTGGGAGATCGCCAGCCACGGCCTGCGCTGGATCGATTACCAATATGTCCCGCCCGAGGTGGAACGCGCGCATATCGCCGAGGCGATCGCGCTGCACACCCGCCTTGCCGGCACGCGACCGCTGGGCTGGTATCAGGGGCGCACCTCGCCCGCGACCGCCGCGCTGGTCGCCGCCGAGGGCGGGTTCGTCTATGACGCCGACAGCTATGCCGACGACCTGCCCTATTGGGATCGTCGCCATGCCGAGGCCAATGGCGGGCGGGCGCAGTTGATCGTGCCCTATACCCTCGACGCCAACGACATGAAGTTCGTCGCCTATAACGGCTTTGCCGATGGCGAGCCCTTTTTCCGCTATCTGCGCGACACCTTCGAGCAGTTGCGCCGCGAGGGCGGGCGGATGATGTCGGTGGGCTTGCACGGCCGCATCGCCGGTCGGCCCGGCCGCGCGGCGGCGCTCGCCCGCTTCGTCGACCATGTGGTGGCCAGCGGCGACGCATGGATCGCCCGCCGCATCGATATCGCACGACATTGGCAGCAGGAGCACCCGGCATGACGACCGACATGATGATCGACGAACCCGATGTGGTGGCAGAGGTGACCGCCGCCTTCAACGCCTATGAAGCGGCGCTGATGGCCGATGACGTGCCGGCGATGGATCGGCTGTTCCACGACCATCCGACCACGATCCGCTATGGCGTGGGCGAGGTGCTCTATGGCGCGGACGCCATTCGCGCCTTTCGCAAGGGGCGGGGCGGATCGCCGCAGCGTCGCCTGGGGCATGTGGCGATCCATACGTTCGGCCGCGACCATGCCACCGCCAATGCCGAATTCTTCCGTGAAGGCGATACGCGGCGCGGACGCCAGAGCCAGACCTGGGTCCGTTTTCCCGATGGCTGGAAGGTCGTCGCCGCGCATGTCTCGATCGAGGGGGCGGGATCATGACCAATGGGGATTGCAACATCCATGATTTCAACACGCTGTCGCCCGATGCTTTTGTGGCGCGCTATCGTGGCGTGGTCGAGCATTCGCCATGGGTGGTGGAGCGGGCGGCGGCGCGGCGGCCCTTTGCCGATCTGGCGGAGGGCATAGCGGCGGTGCTGTCCGATGCGACGCCCGACGAACGCCTGTCGGTGATCCGCGCCCATCCCGAACTGGCGGGACGCGCGGCGATCGCAGGCACGCTGACCGAGGAGTCGCGCAGCGAGCAGGCCTCGGCCGGACTGGACCGCATGACTCGGGAAGAGTTCGAGCGATTCCACGCGCTCAATGCCGCCTATCGTGACCAGTTCGGCTTTCCCTTCGTCATCTGCGTCCGGCGGACCGACCGGGCGGGCATATTGCGCGCGATGGCCGAGCGCCTGAGCAACGACCGCGAGACCGAGGTGGCGACGGCGCTGGCCGAGATCGGCCACATCGTCCGCCTGCGACTGGAGACCATGGCATGACCCAACCCATCGGCCTGGCCGCCCTGGCGCAGCAGGTCGCGACCGATCTCGAACGGCTTGCGCATGGCGGCCCCGCCTGGACCGTGCCGCAGGAAACGCCCGATGGCCATGTCCATGACGTCATCATCGTCGGCGGCGGGCAGAGCGGGCTGGGCGCGGCGTTCGGGCTGCTGCGCGAGCGCGTGTCGAACATCCTTGTCCTCGATGAGAATCCGGCGGGCTATGAGGGGCCGTGGGATACCTATGCGCGGATGATGACGCTGCGCACGCCCAAGCATCTGACCGCGATCGACATGGGGCTGCCCTCGCTGACCTTCCGCGCCTTCTGGGAGGCGCAGCATGGGAGCGCGGGCTGGGACGCGCTGGACAAGATCCCGCGCCGCGACTGGATGGCCTATCTGCGCTGGTATCGCGCCGTGCTGAACCTGCCGGTGCGCAATGAGGCGCGGGTCACGCTGATCGAGCCGCTGGGCGGCCGGTTCCGCGTCCACATCGCCGGCGATGCGCCGCTGCTGACGCGCAAGGTCGTGCTGGCGACGGGTATCCAGGGGGGCGGCAACTGGCATGTTCCCGAGCTGGTGCGCGATCGCCTGCCGGGCACGCGCTATGCCCATACCTCGGCGGCGATCGACTATGCGGCGCTTGCCGGAAAACGCATCGCATTGCTGGGGGCGGGGGCCTCGGCGTTCGACAATGCCCATGCGGCGCTGTCCGCCGGGGTGGCCGAGGCGCATGTGTTCGTCCGCCGTCCGGCGCTGCCCCGCGTCAATCCGATCCGCCATATGGAGAGCAGCGGGATCATCGGCCGCTTTCCCGCGCTGGACGATGCCGCCAAATACCGGATGATGGTCGCCTTTTTCGACCGCAGCCAGCCGCCGACCAACGACACCTTCGACCGCGCCTCGGCGCTGCCCGGCTTCCACCTGCATCTCGGCACCCCGTGGCTGGACGTGGCCGACACCGGCGACGCGGTGGCGGTCACGACCCCGCGCGGGACGGAGAGGTTCGATTTCCTCGTCCTGTCGACCGGGCTGGTCACCGATCCGGCGTTGCGGCCCGAACTGGCACTGGTCGCCGATGGGATTGCGCGCTGGTCCGACCATTATTGCCCGGCCGACGCGGCGGCGTCGCATCCGCTGATCGACGCGCATCCCTATCTTGGGCCGCAATTCCAGTTCCTGCCGCGCACGCCCGACGATGCGGCGGCGCTGCACGGGCTGTTCGCGTTCAACTATTCGGGACTCATCAGCCTGGGCCTGTCGGCCTCGGCGCTGTCGGGCCTGCGCCACGCGCTGCCCCGGCTGGTGGCGGGGGTGGCCGACCAGTTGTTCCTCGACGACCGCGACGCCATGATCGCCGCCTATCTCGACTATGACGAGCCCGAATTCGTCGGATCGTGGCCGCGCACGGAGGCGGCGGCATGAGCGCGACCCTGTCCACCCATGTCCTCGACACGACGCATGGCAAGCCGGCGGCGGGCATCGCCGTCACCCTGCTCGACGGCAATGGCGCGCGGCTGTTCGACGGGGTGACCAACGCTGACGGGCGCTGTCCCGCGTTGGCCGCCGTATCGATCGCGCCGGGACGCCATGCGTTGTGCTTCGCGGTGGCCGACTATTTCCGCGAGGTCGGGGTGAAGCTGCCCGATCCGCCCTTTCTCGACCGGGTGACGATCGATTTCGGCATCGCGCCGGACGGCGGTCATTATCATGTGCCGCTGCTCGTCTCGCCCTACAGCTATTCCACCTATCGGGGCAGTTGATCCCGTTTTCGTGCCGGAGTGCCCCGATGATCCGTCGACTGCTCGCCACCATCGAGCCCTATATTCTGATGCTGCTCGCGACCGTACTGCTCGCGACCGTTCTGCCACCGCGCGGCGTCGGCGTTCCGATCTTCGACATCGCTGCCGATACCGCGATCGTCGCGCTGTTCTTCGTGCATGGCGCGAAACTGTCGCGCGGCGCGCTGCTGGCGGGGGCGCGGCACTGGCGGCTGCATGCGGCGATCCTTGCGACCAGCTTCGTGCTGTTCCCGTTGCTTGGCCTTGCCATCACGGCAAGCGGCCTGCCGGCGCCGGATCTCGCCACCGGCCTGTTGTTCCTGACCCTGCTGCCCTCGACGGTGCAATCCTCGATCGCCTTCACCGCGATCGCGCGCGGCAATGTCGCGGCGGCGGTGTGCAGCGCCTCGCTGTCCAACCTGCTGGGCATCGTCATTACGCCCGCGCTGGCCGCCCTGTTGCTTCCCGGCACCGGCGGAGTCGATCTGTCGTTCGACAGCGTGCGGGCGATCGTGCTGCAACTGCTGGTGCCGTTCGCGGCGGGGCATTTGCTGCGCCCCTGGATCGGTGACTGGATCGCGGCGCGCAAGCGGCTGGTGACGACGCTCGATCGCGGGTCGATCCTGCTGGTCGTCTATACCGCCTTCGGTGCGGCGGTGACCCAGGGGCTGTGGTCGCAGGTCGGGGCGTTGGAACTGGCGGAACTCGTCGGATGGTGCGCGCTGATGCTGACGCTGGTGCTGGTGCTGACCGGGCTGATCGCGCGGGCGATGAAGCTGGCGCCGGAGGATGCAGTCGTGATGCGCTTCTGCGGATCGAAGAAGAGCCTGGCGACGGGCGTGCCGATGGCGGGCGTGCTGTTCCCGCCCGCGCAGGTCGGCGTCGTCCTGTTGCCGCTCATGGTGTTCCACCAGTTGCAGCTCATCGCCTGCGCCTTCCTCGCGCGGCGGCTGGCGGACGCGGTGGAGGCCGAGCCCGAGCCCGCCATGCCGCGTGCGGTGACCTCGGGATAAGGCCGCTAGTCGCCCAGCCGGGCGAATTCCTCCTTCAGCATGTCGACGAAGGTGCTGAGATAGATGGGCAGCACCCGCCCGCGCTGAAGCAGCATCGACACGCTGGCCGGGCGGACGATCCCCTCGGCCAGCGGAATCCAGCAGAGTTCGCCCGCCGCCAGCTCTCGCTCCAGCCCGATGCGCGACAGGAAGGCGATGCCGACCCCTGCGCGCACCAGGTTCTTGAGCGTATCGATCCGCTCGACCGTGGCGACCCGCTTGAGCGGCACGTCGCTCATGTCGAACAGATCGTACAGCACGCTCTGCTTCAGCCAGTCGTCGTGCGGCGTCACGACCGCATGGGGAACGCAGTCGGACAAGGTCACCTGGTCGAGCTCGGCCAGCGGGTGGCCGGGCGGCACGATGACGCCGATGGGCGTCTGGACATGCGCCACGGTCGCGGTGCGCGAGGTTCCGGTCAGGTCGAAGGCGCAGATGACATCCGCATCCTTGGACAGCAGTTCCGCCTTCACTCGGTGATTGTCCCCCGCCAGCAGCGAGAATTCGATCAGGGGATAGCGTTCCTTGTAGCGGACGATGGTGCGCGGAACGAGGTCGTCGGCCAGGCTTTCGGCGGCGGCGATGCGGATCAGGCCGCGCTCCCCACCACGCAACCGCAACATCTCGTGACGCAGCGCGACGCTCTCGCGTTTCCAGCGGCGGATATAGGCCAGCAGCGCCTCGCCCGCCGCGGTCGGACGTATCCCGCGCGGCATGCGGACGAACAGTTGCACGTCCAGTTCGTCCTCGAGCTGCAACAGCTGCCGGTTGACCGCCGAGGATGCGATGTTCAGCGATTCCGCCGCCTTGCGGATCGAACCGTGGCGGATCGCCTGATCGAAATAGATCAACCCAGTCTTGATAAGGACCATCGTCGCCCTTGTGTTACCGGCGACGGCCGGCGTGACGTATCCGGTCGGTCATCCGCCAATGGTCCGGCATTGGCAAGCCTCATGTCACGGGCCGCCGGGCCGATGCGGGGCTTCATCGGCCGCGCAGGGCCCGGGAGAGGTTTTCGCGCGACCTGCCGTCAGCTTCGGACGATGTTGTTCGCGCGGTCGCGATCGGGCAGCATGTGGTCGGGGTCGAGTTCCGCCTTCACCACCTTGCCCGCCGGCACCGGCACCGCTGTCGACGCCTGGCGTATCCAGGTCTCGGCGGGCAGGCGGACATCGCGCGTCGTGCCATCGGCATAGCTGACGCGCAGCGTCGCCGGCATCACCAGCCGGTCGCGCGAGGCGACGCGGACCAGCGGCGTGCCGTCCTTCGCGGTTTCGATTCCCGTCACCGCCAGATCGAGTTGCCAGTTGTTGGCGTACCAGCCGCGCCACCAATAGGACAGGTCCTCGCCCGCCTCGCTTTCCATCGCGCGGAAGAAATCGGCGGGTTGCGGATGGCGATAGGCCCAGGCCGCGATGAAGCGGCGGAAGGCGGGGTCGAAGCGTTCCGGCCCCAATATCTGTTCGCGCAGCAGGACGAGGCCCAGCGCCGATTTGAAATAGGTGACGGGATGCCGCCACGTCTCGACCACCGTATCGGCGCGGGACAGGATCGGCGGCGCCGCCGTGTCGGCCAGCACGGGAAGAATCTCGTCGACCGGATTGCCGCCGCCTTCGGCATATTCGCTGTCGCGCTTGGGGCCATATTCGCCGTGGTTGAAGTCGTCGGACTGATAGACGTCGATGAAGGTATTGAACCCCTCGTCCATCCACGCATGACGGCGTTCGTCGAAGCCGACGATCATCGGGAACCAGTTGTGCCCGATCTCATGCGCGGTGATCCAGAACAGTTCCTTGCCAGCATCCTCTGGCGCGTCGAACACGATGCCTGGATATTCCATGCCGCTGGTCGGCCCCGCGACATTGATCGCGGCGGGCCAGGGATAGGGATACCAGCGCGCCGAGAAGCGCTCGACCGTGTCCTTCACATAGGCGGTGGAGCGACCCCAGCGCGCGTCGCCCGCGCTTTCGGCCGGATAATAGGACATGGCGAGCGAGGTGCCGCCGCCCGGCAGGCGGATGCGGGCCGCGTCCCAGGCTAAGGCGGACGAAGCGGCGAAGGCGACGTCGCGCGTATTGCGCATCCGGTAGTGCCAGGTCAGCGTGTCGCCGCGCGCGGGGCGGGAGGTGGGATCGGCGATTTCCGCGACGCTGCGGATCGCGACCGTCGCATCGCTGCCCCGCGCCGTGTCCAGCCGCGCGACCTGCGTCGGGGTGAGAACCTCGCGCGGGTTCACAAGCTCGCCCGACCCGGCCATCAGCATCGAGGCGGGCAGTGTTACCCAATAATCAAAATCGCCATATTCGAGGTAGAATTCCTGTGCGAGATAGGGCGCGGTATCCCAGCCGCGAATATCGTCGTACACCGCCATGCGCGGATACCATTGCGCGATGTCGTAGATATCGCCGTCGCGGGATTTCCCCCAGGAGGTGCGACCGCCCCAGGCCTCGGGAATGCTATAGTGATAGCGGATCGTGACCACCGCCTTGCCATGCGGGGCGAGCGGGGTCGGCAGGCGGAGTTGCGCGCGCGTATCGCTGACCAGCGGCGTCACGGCCGTCGCCGGACCGCCGGCGAGCGCGACACTCACCGCCTCCATCACCATCCCGTCGGTATGGCCCGCCGGGGCACCGCCTCTCGCCATGCCGCCGCGCGATCCCGGCTTGTAGAGATTCTGGTCGATCTGCAGCCACAGCACGTCGAGCGTGTCGGGACTGTTGTTGGTATAGGTGATCGTCGCCGTGCCCGCGATCGTCCGGGTCGCGGGGGCGAGCGCCACGCGCAACTGGTAGTCCGCGCGATTCTGCCAGTAATCGGGGCCGGGCAGGCCATTCGCACTGCGATAGCGATTGACCGGCTGGGGCATGTCGAAGGGCGCGAAGGTCTCGCGTGGCTTGTAATCCTGCGCGCTCGCTGTGGCGCTGATCAGCACCAGAAAGGGCAGCGCCAGAACGGATAGGGCACGCTTCATCGGTCGAGCTTCGGCATGACGCGTTGCGCCACCAATGCCTCCTCGGCGGTGCAGCCTTGCGGCCTGGGGCTTGCGGGATCGGCGCGCAGGCGGGCGATCTCCGCGCGGGCGGCGGCAAGATCCTCCTGGAACGCCGATTTGGTGCGGACCAGCGCCATCGTCGCGCTGGCGGAGAGCATGCCGCCTTCCACCGCGCTTTCGTTATGCGCGCCGCAGACGAAGCGGCTGTCGCCATAGGCGCGGCCACGGCGCAGGATCGGCCCGGCGCGGTCGGGCGCCAGTTCGGCGAGGATCAAGGCCCAGGTCCAGCCCCAGGTGGTGTGGCCGGAGGGATAGTCGAAACTGTCGGCGAGCTGCGCGACCGGCTGGCACACCCGCCCCTTGTCCTGATGAAAGGGCCGGGCGCGGCGATAGACATTCTTGGCGATATTGGTCTGCGCGGCGGTGTCGGCCCCGGCACGCGACACGAGGCGCAGCGTCAGGGGCGCATCCTCCGGCGTCAGCGCGACGCCCACGGCGCAGCTGAAATCCCGCATCAGCGCGGGCGGCGAGGTATCGACATCGCTCGTCGCCATTTGCCAGCGCGGCGTATCCGCCAGCTTGCGCGTCGCGCGGAAAATCTTGCGGTCGGTGTCGTAGCGCGGATCGCCCTTGCGCGGCGCGGGCTCGATCACCTGCGTCACGTCGAACTCGCCGGGGGTCAGATAGCCGGTACGGCCCTCCCTGGGCGCGGCGCTGCCCCCGGTGCCGAGCGCGAGGAGCAGGCCACTCGCGACGACCGCCACGGTGCGCAGCGGACGACGGGCAGCGGGCGACGACAGGGGGGTGACAGGCAGGAGCATGGGCCGATCTCGCAAATGGCAGTTGCGAGATACCCTGTATCATTTCGCCTGGGTCGACAACCGGGGGATCCGACCGTCCCATGGTTTTTCATCCATGACGTAGGCGCGTTCCGGTGCCTGGACGCCTTTCGGTACGGCCTTGATCCTTGGTGCTGACGAAAGGACAGGATCAGGCGGCCAGCCTCAGTCGATCACGCCCGTCCTGCTTGGCGCGGTAGAGTGCGGCATCGGCGCGGCCGATGAGGTCGTCGATATCGTATCTGTCCCCTTCGCACGTCGCGACGCCGATCGACGCGGTCACACAGGCGCCTTCCCCCGTCGCGGGATGTGGGATGCGCGCCGTCTGCAAATGGCGACGGACCGCGGTTCCCAGTTCTACGGCCCGCGCATTGTCCCATCCGATCAGCAGGAGCAGGAACTCCTCGCCGCCAAAGCGGAATGCGTGGCCGCGAGCGGCGTCGCCCGGGTCGGCCTCTTCCAGCGCGGCGAGGATCGCCTTTGCGACCGTCTGGATACAGTGGTCCCCGGCCAGATGTCCCTGCGTATCGTTGAACGTCTTGAAGTGATCGATGTCGATCATCATCGCCGCGATCGGTTCCATTGCTGGAGCGGTCGCCAGCTGCTCGCGAAGCTGCGCTAGGTGATGGCGGTTGGAGAGACCCGTGAGCAGGTCGGTGCGCGCGGTCCATTCGATATGCTCGATCAGCAACTCGCTGCGCAAATGCTCAAGAAAGGCCTGCCGCTCGACCCGCTCCTGGATATAGGCGCCCATCAACAGCAGCGCCGAGCCGGCCAGATAGAAATCGACCACAAACGCAAAGGACGGGCCATCGATCTCGGGCCGAAGCGAAACGCAGGAAAGCTGGACCGCGACCACGATCACCAGCCCGATGGCAGCCATTCGGACCCGGACCCGCTGAACGAGCGTGAAATAGGTGATCGTTATCATGCTGGCGAACTGATATATCAGGACATAATGGGACTGGCTGAACACCATGGTCGCCGTGGGTAACAGGACGGCGAGGACGGTGCCCGCCACCGCCATTGTGTCGATCTGCAACGTGGTGGATGTCCGGGGCAGGATCCATAATATGAGCAGGCAGACCGGCGTGAATATTCCCAGCCGGACGAAGGCGAGCCACCCGAAGACATCGGGCAGGATCTTTTGATCGGCCAGAAGGAACGCGTTGAATATGATGATTCCAGCCAGCAGCGAAATGTGGCCGACACGCTTGCGGTGCTCCACGCCTTCCGAATCAAACTGTGCTTCCACTGCCGGTGAAAAGCGTAGTCGGTTCAGACGGCGAATCTCGCGATCGATTGCCAAAGTACTAGGAATATTGGACAATCTAGGATTCCTGGCTGCAAGATATTGAGGATTTCAACAGTTCATCGTCCATATTCTACAACGAAATTATTGATAGCTGATTTGTATCGAGGGCGGGCTTCAGCGAATGATTATCCGGGCCTGACCGATGATGTCGATCAGGTCAGATGGAATCCGCGTTCGATATGGATAGGCCGCACCCCGATGCCACAAGCCATATGGCAATCCATTGGGCGACACCTGGGCACCCCCAACAGTCCTGGCGTGAGTTGGCCGAAGATGATTCACTGCGCCTGAAGGCAGGAGGCGGCGAATGCGTCAGGCGGGATTGTTCGGACCATCGAAGCAGTTGAAGCGACTGTCGGACTGCGGCGATCCGCTGGAGACGATGGCGCGGGTGGTGGACTTCGAGGTTTTCCGGCCCGGCACTGGAGAAGGCGCTGGCCTATGGCGACGGCGCGAAGGGTGGTCGCTCGCCCTATGACCCGGTGGCGATGTTCAAGATCCTGATTCTTGCGGCGCAGAACAGGGTGAGCGACGCGCGCAGTTTTTGGAGAGATGGTGCCGCTTACAAGTCTTTCTTAAGTATCTATTCTAGCAAACGACGTTGAAATCGTTTCATTTTCCTTTACAATCGCTGACGGGAACTTACTTGTTTTGAAGCCCTATTGTGCCAAGTGTGCCAAGCTATTTATCTCTGCTCCGTGATTGATTGGAAAAAGGAGGATACGGGAAATGGCAACCTTCCAGAAGCGGAAAAAGGCTTGGCGAGTCCAAGTCCGTCGCAAGGGAAAGAGCGTCTCCGCGACCTTCGACACCAAGGCGGAGGCCGAAGCGTGGGCCATCACGACCGAAAGCAAGATCATCGAAGGGGGCGAACCGGAAGCGGTCATCAACGATCCCGGCCTTTCCGAAGGCGCAACCGCGGCCGACGCCTTCGATCGCTATGCCGACGAAATCTCGCCCGGCAAAGGCGGTGCCCGATGGGAGAAGGTCAGGCTCAAGATGTTGAAACGGCGCTATCCCATTTTCCAGCGGCCTATCCGCTCGATTACCGGGCCAGACATCGCCGACTGGCGAGACAAACGGTTGGCGCAGGTATCGCCATCAACGGTCAATCGGGAGTTGGGATTGGTGTCTGCCGTATTCACGCACGCCATGCGCGAATGGCGGCTCGGCGTTACCGTCAATCCTTGCACGCTGGTTACGCGCCCCCGCAATCCACGTCCTCGGACGCAGCGCGTATCCGTCAGCGAGCGAAAGCAGATAATCGCTCAGCTCGGCTGGGATGGAACAAGCGAACCGAAAACGGCAGCCCAATGGGTTGCTTTCAGTTTCTACCTGGCCTTGGAGACCGCTATGCGGAAGGGCGAAATCCTCTCGCTCCGCTGGGGCGACGTCAATTTTGAGGAACGTCAAGCACATTTGAACAAGACCAAGAATGGTCATGAACGTGATGTGCCGTTGTCGAAGGCGGCAATGACGCTCCTGCGGATTGTCAAAGAGCCCGACCTCGCCTCGCCAGTCGTGCCGGTAAAATCGGGAAACCTGGACAAACTGTTCCGTGCAGCGAAGATCGACGCGGGCCTGTCACATATTCGTTTTCACGACAGCCGACGGGAGGCTGCGACGACGATGGCACCAAAGCTCTCGAACGTGCTGGAGCTGGCAGCAATTACTGGACATCGCTCACTCTCCATGCTGCAAATCTACTACAAGCCTAAAGCGTCAGATTTGGCGACCCGTCTCGACGCGTAGAAGCGGGGTGGTGGATGGGCCGATCGCGCGCCCATCGATTTCGAGGTTGACTGCAGTTGCTACGCCGGAATGCCGAGTCAACCCGTTGGAACTGCGAGTCGGGTCCAATGAAACCAACACCTGCCGCGGCATCCTTGCCGTACATCGCTCCGAGCGCCTCCCTCTCCGCCATAGTCCGTTGTAATCATTTGGCTTTTTGGATGTTGCGCCGCGCAACCCAAGTTACAACCCAAGTTGGGTGGCGGATCGGTACGAACCGTTGTGACTTTGCGCGGACCCCGCCGGGTCGCGCTGCGGCATGTGCAGTGTGTATTGATCCTTGATTCGTCGTCGCCTCGACGCCGGCCAACCTGTTGCAGACGGATCGAACGGTTTACTTGCGAGCCCGCCCAACTCTCAGAGCCCGACCGAAAATTGAGTTGAGCGATTTCAGCCAGTTGTGATTGATCGAGGGTTGCGAAGACCACGGAGATCACATGGGCTGGACCAAAACCGCTCGGCGCGAGCATGACAGAAGAGGT
>NZ_JBCNNI010000026.1:0-57034 GCF_039594485.1 Sphingomonas sp.
GAAATCTCTGGATCGAGCCAGGTTGCTACGACCCTGCCACCAAGGAGATTGACGAGGGGCGCACACGCCGCAACCTGATCGTCGGACGACGTGGCCGTTTGTAGGGCGGTCGAATGTCTGCCGTACAATGCGACGCGACGTTGGCCGGAAATGGTCATGAGGATGAAGCCTTTTCTGTTGGGGGCCGCGCGGAAGACGCGGTGTGGCGGTGTTCCGCCGCCAGCTGCCGGGCGAGCAGCTGCACGAGTTCGGCCAACGCCTTCTCGCTTTTTGCATTTTTCACCCATGAGATCCGCGCAATGGCCATGGGGCGGTGATAGGAAGACAAAATTCAGGCGTGCATCAAGGATACACAATCGTTAGATTCTATTTCGATGGCTCATCGAAAGCCCGCCCGGATGCGCCTCCCGCCTGGCTATGCCAGGCTCAAGGACAACCTCGGCCAGATCATCCGGGCGCACCGGCTGGCCGGCACCGGCACCGATGTGCCCCTGCCGCCCAAGGTCTTTGCATACCTCGTCGGCATAAGCCGGGTAACGCTATCGCGGATTGAGCATGACCGTGTCTGGCCACGCTCCGAGACGCTGGTGGCGATCATGGACATTTTCATGATTGACTGGCTCGATGTTGCCGAGCCCGGTGTGACGCGCTCACCACCTCGGTGGATACCTGACACGCAGCAGGATATGCAGCGCGACTATCTCTGCCGAGCATTGAGGGCAGGGCGCATCGCATTAGGATGGAGCCTGTCGGACCTGGCGCGCTACAGCGGCATATCCGCGTCGCAGCTATCGAGGATCGAACGCGGGCAGGGCGGTAAATCTGCGGTCTTTGGCTGGCACCCGGATTATCTGGCGATAGAGATACAGGACCGGGTGATCGTCTTCACCCACCCCGTCCTGGCAAATGTCGCAGGGGGCGGGGTTCGACCAATCCATCCCAAGTATCAGAAATGAACGACCCATCGCCCTATGAGGTAGTTTGACCACCGACCTCATGATGTCGGTAGGACTGCTCAAAACTGGTGGGGAGCGGCCCGGCAGCTTTAGGGCCGCAAGTGACAATGGCGGCCGCTTGTTCACTTAGGATGCAACGGTAGCCATGGACGAGTTTCCGCCATTTCCCGCCTCCCGCTTGAATGGTCATTCACAATGGCACCGATCACTCAATCTCAAACGAGGAGCCATACGGCTGCGCGCCGCATTTGCAGACGTTGCCGTCGCCCCGTG
Source organism: Sphingomonas sp. (assembly GCF_039594485.1). Taxonomy (GTDB): domain Bacteria; phylum Pseudomonadota; class Alphaproteobacteria; order Sphingomonadales; family Sphingomonadaceae; genus Sphingomonas. The sequence continues at coordinate 1,230 of NZ_JBCNNI010000026.1, forward strand.
AGGCACTTTAAGCCCCCAAAGGCGCTTTGAGGTAAATGCAAACCCGAATATAATCACCCGAGCTCTTGATAATGAGATTTTAAGAAACGCTGGCTCTTTGTGAATGTCGCCACCACGCTTTCTTCAAGTTCGTAAAACCAAGCTTCATCACGGCAATTTTCGAGACGGTCGACATTGAGCGTGAGAATGTATTGCTGTTCGTCATCCCAAGGAGCCCGCGTGAGGACGTATTCTAAGCTACGTTGCAACGTGTCATCATCGACGTCGAAAATGTTATCATGAACGAGAAGACCCGGATGTCGAGCTCGCGTATAGCCATTCGACATCAGCGCCACGTCGTAGATGAAAACCTTCTCTCGCTCCACGCTGTGACTACCGTCATCGTCAATCCGCAGAACTATTTCTACGACTTGCTTCTTATTGGTTATCCGAACGTCGAAAGACGCCTTTTTACTGCCCTGAATAAATTGATGAATGGAGAGGATCGTCTTTTCGAAAGACCGTAGCCCCTCCGCTGCTGCAAACACACTGGCCTGCAGCAAGAGTCGCTCGGCCTCGATTTCACTCTTTTTCGTTTGGCGATCTATAAGCAATTGGTCGTGTCGACCAAAAAAGCTTTTGAGTTGCCCGAGTTCATCACTCTTCGCCTGAAACGAGGCATAAGTCTGCCGCAAATTTCGTAATGCCCCGTCTTGGTTCAGCACGCCCACGAGTTTGGCATACCGACGGTCGAGCTGAGATAGATGTTTGTTGATATCGCGGATTTCAACATCGAGCACCCCCGTTTTCTCTTCGAGGAGGTGGCGTTGAAATTGTTCAATCTTAAATTTGAATGAAAGCACCTCCTTCAACTCACGGACTATGCTGTCTCCAAGACCAGCTTTCATCTGGTTGTAAAAATCCTGAATCTCGTCTGCAGGGATTCCGGGTTCTACCGCGATTGGGGTGAGGCTGGAGACGCGCCGGGCAAGTACCTCTTTTCGCCGCCGGAGATCATCCATTTGACCCTCAATCGCCAAAATCTCGTCTTTGACGACGTCGTAGGCGGGCATGTTTTCCAGTGAATCAATGCCCTCACGGATTTGTTCCACCTCCTCATCCAGCGCATTCAAGTCAGACCGAGCATCGTCAAAGCTCTTCTGCCGAATCAGCTTGACGCTGTCTTTAATCCGTTGCTCCTCGACTGAGATTTTCTCTAGCTCACGCTGGATAAGCTTGATCTCGCGATAAATTTTCAGGTCGACGCCTAGCAACATGAGGTGGGGCGAATAATTATCTGGAACGCGGGCTTTCGTGTCAAAGCACCCGACTATCGACTTAAATTCCGACCGTTCGTCCCTGATCAGTGGTCCAAGTATTTCGCGGAACCCTACTTGAGTGGTACGACCACGGAAGAGAATATCAGTTAGATAGTCGGTGGCATCGTCCATCTTCGCGAAAACTGTTTCACGACCTTCAGCTGTGATGCGAGGACGCTCCGCTTCCGCAACGGACCGCCGAATGGTAATAGGTTCGTTCTCGATAACCAAATCGACGCAGATGAACGTCGATGGATCGAAAACCTCTTTGGGAACCTTAGCGACTCTACTTTCCGACTTCTTCTTTAATAGGGCGAAATTGAGAAATTCGATACAAAGCGACTTTCCAACGCCATTGTTTTTTGAGCTAGTTTCGTCGCTTTCGCCGAGAATGATATTCACTCCCGAACCGAATTCGATCGCTGTGATGATCTCCGGATCAGTATAGAGCCGCTTAATTAGCATCAGGGGCTACCAAATATGGCTCATCAAATTCGATCAAGCCAACAGCATATAAAAACGTGATGCCATAAAAGAACGAGTTCGATGAAAACCACGGCTTACGTTTGAAGTGATTAACCACGTCAAAAATGCTAACGCGACTCTTGCCGCTTGCCTTTATAAAATTTGCGATTTCAAAGCCAACGATCGCAGGCGATTTCGCCAATGCCTCATCCTTCAAGAATATATTAGGCACTGATCACAGCCTTGTTTGGGAAAACGTTGCAAGCAATGAGTTGATTAATCAAATAATAACGCACGGCCCCTTCGTCGAACGCGGCCTCGCCGATGCCCATCATCCCCATTATCCGATCGCACAAGGCCTCCAGCGCGGCCTTGGGATTGCCCATAAATTCCCTTAGAACGCGATCACTCCAGTTCCACAGATGGACTTGGAGTTTGCGGACGCGAACGGGACCCAAATCGATGTGAGCCTCAACCTCTTTAAGAGCCCGCCCATAAATTTCGAAAAGTTTCACATACTCTTCCTGAAGGAACTTCGCATGATCGGCAAAACGATCGCGGATCTTTCCATTAGGGTCAGGGTCTTCTCGGTTATCACCCGCCTGCATGCCTTCTTCTGAAGCGCTCAGCACCTCAATGAGGCGCATTAGGGTGTGAACCTCATTCGACTGACGAGGCTCTGATAATCGAAGCTCTTTTCTAAGAAAGTTTTGGCAGGACTCGATTTTTGCTAGGTTAAGATCACTTATCATTCTTAAAAGGTCTGTTACATCCCATACGTCATCTGCAACAGACATCAAATATGTGCTTTGTTCTCCGACCGATTTTTCTCTATAGCTTTTCTTCACTCCAATTATCAAAACGATGAGACGATCATAATCGCCTTGCAAGTTGGCTTTTACGAAACCGTTCACGGTGTGCTTAATTTTCGAAAAATCGGCCGTTGACGTAACTTGGATGGCGATACGATTATCTAAATCGCCGAGGTCAATCGCGCGGGCATTCTTCTCAACGATGTTGATGTTGATGAGGCCATAATCCAGCGTCAAGTTGAGGAGGTCGCGGAAAAAGGCTTCCGCATGCACGTTTAAATCTTGAAGGTTGAGCGAATTAGACGCTTCTACGGACACGCGTAAATGCGTGAGGTAGTACGCCACGGTCCTTAGCAGCTCGGCCCGATTCATCGTCTCCGCTCTCCCTCCCCAATCGCCTCACCGGGTTAGCGCGAGCGCATAATTTTGGGCAACGAAAATCGAGTCGTTGGCTCGCGCTCGTTAAAGCCGTCATTCCGTGCCCGGCGGGCGATCGCGGTATGCTGCTCTATTTACAAGCTGTCATGATCACGTCGCGTAAGAATGGCGGCTTCGTTTCTGACCTCGCTGATCGAGCGTCTAAGCGCATCGATGAATGACCGGCAGGTTTCGGAGGACGTGATGATCTCCATGATTGGCTGCATCTGGGTCTCCGTGGCGTAAGTGTCCAGGCATCACCGTTTCTCGTCGGAAGATGGATGAGGGGCGTTGGTAACTAACCAGACATTTTTGTCAGTTAACCTGCACGGGATGCGCTACGGATTAGGAAAAGTTGCGGCTGGCACGATGTCACGTTCCAACAAGCTAACTTGGCAGCGTTACGCCGAGATCGGGATCTACGCCGTTTCCGCGTTGCTGTTTCTAGCTTGGTGGCTTAGCAGTCTATTCTCCTCGACAGAGTTGGTAAGTGGCACGTACTTCTGGTGGCGCTTCCCGGTCACTGCCAGCTGCACGCTGGTGGGAGCCGGGCTTGGGTACACCTTGGTCAAGCGCGCGCAGCGCTCATCTCGAGTGCCCCTCTCGAAGGCGGCATTGTCGCTGTCGACCGCGACATTTGCATTAATTTACAGCGTTGTGGGCAGTGGCTTAGCTGACCGCCTAGCTAATTTTTACATTTTCCGAGAACAGATTGAGGAGGCGCGCTACGTTTTGAGCCCCATCAAGGTTGCGGGCATAGGACGTGGGGCGAGGCGCTATGTTGAACTTGTCGGTTTTGATTCCGTAAGGTTCGGCATTTCCAAGCTAGACTTTGAAACGCTTTCAGCAGCTGCGCATAGTCATCCTTCCACGCGCTATTGCCTCTCGGTCTCAACCGAGCGCGTAGACCAAAACGTGCGTGTGCGCCTGCCGCGCATTCCCCGTCCGAGCGTATCAGGAAGAACGAGGACAATCATCGAATGTAGGAGCGGCGCAGCGTCGCCTATACTCATATCCTGAGTACTGGCGCCTGGCTGCAGTGCGCACCTTTGAACGAGAAGCCGAGCAAAGCGGTTCTCTCCCTTATGAATTTCCAAACGCTAGAAAGTGCCACGGCGCGAGTTCGCCGATGCGGTTGGGCAAGATGTCCATCAGCGATACGGGGTAAGCACATTGCGCAGCCAGGCTTCGGCGTCAACGAACTTGAGCCGGGCGGTCTGGATAAGCGTGTAGATCGCCGCTGCCCGCTCGCCGCCCTTGTCGGAACCGGCTAAAAGGTAGTTCTTGCGGCCGAGCGCGACGGGGTGGAGGCAGTTCTCAGCGCAGTTGTTGTCCGCCTCGAGCCGCGCGTCATCGCAGAAGCGGGTCAGCGCCTCGCGCCGCTTCAAGGCATAGCGGATGGCGTCCGCCAGCGCGCCCTTGCCGGAGATGCAGCGCATGGTGTCCTCGGCCCAGTTGAAGAAGCCGTCCACGCCGATCCTGACGACCTGGCGACGTTCCAGCCGATCCTCCCGTGGTAGCCGGTGGCCGAGTTCCTCTGCCTCGTACATCAGGTCAATCATACTGACGCCGGTGCGGGCCGTGGTCGAGCCAGTCGCCTTCCACACATCGTAGATCTTACGCCGGACATGCGCCCAGCACGCCACCTCTACGATGGGACCAGGTTGTCGCCGTCGATCGTGGAACTGCTCATAGCCCTCATAGCCGTAGGCTTGGAGGAACCCGTTGAAGCTGGCCAGATGCGCGCGTGGGCGCTCACCCTTGCGGTCGGGCGTGTAGAAGTAGGCCGGACCCGGCGGGCCGATACCCTGCCAGCCCCGGTCGTCGCGAGCGTAGACCCAGAGCCTGCCCGTCTTCGTCTTGCCGGTGCCCGGTGCCAGCACAAGGACTGGCGTGTCGTCGGTGTGGATCTTATCGCCCGCGAACACGTGGGTGCGGATGTGGTAGACCATCGCCGCGCCGACATCCCGGTTCGAGACCCAGCTTTCCTCCTTCGACAAGTTAGGACCCCGCTCATGAAGACCATTGCACTCGCATTGCTGATCGGCGTCGTCGCCACGCCTGCCGCCGCTGCCGACATCTCGACCCATGTCCTTGATCTTGCCCGCGGCGTGGGCGGCAAGGCCGTGCCCGTCACGCTCTCGAAGCGCAGCGCGGACGGGAGCTGGCAGAAGGTCGGATCGGCAGCGACCGACGGCGACGGGCGCGTCCGCAGCTTCGGGGATGCCAAGTCCTTCGACACCGGCATCTACCGGCTCCAGTTCGACATGTCGCGCTACCCGGACGCTTCGGCCTCGCCGTTCTTCCCCGAGATTACGCTGACGTTCCGCGTCACCGACAAGTCGGGTCACTATCACGTTCCGGTTGTGGTCAGCCCTTACGGCTATTCGACCTACCGGGGAAATTGACATGATCGTCGCGACGCTTCCGATTACACTTGGCGCGGCTAGAGCTGAGCCTCGGCACCTCCTCCGCTGTCCACATGAATGAATGGCAGAAGGTGGGTAGCCAAAAAGAGGCCGCGAATGACCGCATCTGGGTCGTCGCGGCAGGAGGGCAGGGCGGCCGCTCTCGCCAAATATTCGCCGTTTGGCCGATCATGCAGAATAGGAGCCGCTTGGCGGCGTGGGGCGATGATCGCGGCGCTCGGCGATGAAGCTGACAGCTGCCCCGTCGCTTCAAGGACGGAGACAGTGCCAGCGACCAAAGAACGCCAGCGCATCGCCATACTGGTGGCGACCGAAGCATGCCTTGGGGCCGGTGCCTTGGGCACCGACCCCGTAACCCATTACCGCTCCCAGATGCACCCACTGGCACAGTTGACGAGGAAGGAGTTGCTGTCGAGTTGCATCTTCACGCCGGGACGCAGCGGGGTGGCCTGCTTGATCGTGCACCTGGCATCGAAGGGCAGCGGCATGACATCGAGCGGCGTGAGGCCGAGCAGCGTTTGTGCGTCGTCTGCGTCGAAATCCTCTTCATACCATTCGAGGAACTCGCCGCGTTTGACGATCCGGCCAGGGGCCGAAATCTCAGCCTCGATGCAACCGTCGCGCCAGTATAGGGTGGCATAGACCGGCCCCAGCGGGGTGACGAACTGCACGACCGTGTCATAGTCGATCGCCAGACGAGCAAGTACCTCCGCCTGACCCTCTGGCGCGTAGCGCACGACAGCAGCGGCGAAGGAGTCGATCTCACCGTCTGCGCCAAGTGCGCGCACGACGTCGCGCGCTTCCCGGCGACCGACAATCTCGTGGGTGGCGCCCTGGTTTGGATACACGCCCTCGAAGGGAGCGGGCATGAAGTTTCGCACCACACCGGGACGGAATGCATCGTCGATGGCGTCATAGTGGACGTAGAAGCCGAAGTGCTTGTCGGTGTGTTGCCGGTGAAGGTCGATAGCGATCGCGTGCAGCGCGACGCCAACCGCATCGTTCGAGATTTTGCGCTCGGCGATCTGGCGCACTGCGCGAGCTTGTTCTGCTATGTCCTGCCGACGGTGCCACATGGCTCTCATGTCGTTAGCGATCGACAAGGCCAGGAATTTGATGTCCTCTGGCATGGCGGCGGCGAAGCAGGCCGCACCGGTGCTGTTGACCTCACGCTGCAATACCACGCCGCCAGCGTCGTGAAAGGGCGGGAACGCGAGCAGATTTACCGGACCGTAATCCGAGATGTTGCTGGGCGAGGGCAGACCGATACATTGCCACGGGCGACCTTGAACCCATTTGCTGATGAATTCACGTAACAACTCGAGGTTACGGCCATAGGCATCGTACCGGACGGTCTCCATCGGAGACAGGCCCGGCTTGCCCGTCTGGATCACCCAGACTTCCGCTCCGATCTCGACCGAACCCGGCTGGTACGGCCGAACGACGGTGCCGAGAGGAAGGCTGAATGGCCTGCCGTCTCCGTAAATGGCGAATAGCAAAAGGGCGCCGAGCTTCTTGATTGCGTCTTCGTCCAGAGTGTCGATTGTATCGACGCCATCCTCACGCCCGCTGCACCGTAGATCGACCATGATCGCGGATGCCAAGACAGTGGCGAGCGATGTTCCGTTTTCCAGTTCAACCGAGCGCAAGGCAGCATCGAACTTATTGACCAGCGTGGCTTCAAGCAGGTCAGTTGCGAACGTCTTCATTCTAAATACTCCTTTTTTCCTTTCTCTGGCTTTCGCCAATCTTCTTCAGAATCGATCGATTGCAGGTCGACTTTGAGGAGGGAAAAAGAGGAGAAGGGGCGACGCTCGCCCGGGACGCTGTCAGGGCTGATGAGCGGCCTGATGGCCGTGACATGCTCTATGGCTGGTCGGTGGGTGCATCTGTCTGGCCGACATAGAAATGTCGGCTGTTGCGCTTGATGAGGATGCCGCGCTCCTCAAGTTTCTGGAAGTGCCAGGCGATGCTGCCGGCACGCGCGCCGGTCTTGCCGCCGCCTGAGGCGCTGCCGACCAGCGACCGCGCGGGCAGGGGCTGCTCGGCATGCATTGCCTTGAGCGTCTTCATGACGCGGTCGGCCGCGACGCGCTGACCATCGGCAAGGTCAGGATAGGTTACGCCCATGACCTGCATTACGAGGTCGGTGCCCGGGGTGTAGTCCTGCTCGACACGTCGGGATCGGTCAGCGCGGGACGGCGCAGTGCGAGAGGTCTTCGGCTTGGCTCCGGACTTCGGCTTGGCCTGAGACTGCGGCGGCGTCGGTTCGCCAGCACCAGTGCCCTCGTCATCGGTGGGGGCAGGGAGGCTCACCTCGCGAAATGCCCCCTGAGCGTCGCGGATGAGGTAGCGTGGTTCGCGGCAGACCCCGAGCAAGTTGGCCTTTGCGGCATAGATGACGAGGAAGTCCTTACGCTCGATATCGGGGAAGAGGTCGCGAAGCTCCTCCTCCTCGTAATAGATGCGGCCCTTCTCGCGCCACTCCTGAAGGAGGCGCACCTCGACCGCCATGCGCGGTGCCGTCGTCCACATGGCAACACCGCGCAGACGGGAGGCGGCGCTCCCCCACGGATCCTTCTTGGGGACGAAAGCGGCCTTCGGGACATGGCCGATGATCGTGAAGAAGACGCCGAGCGCTTCGCATAGGCGGCCGAGATAGAAAAAGAAGTTGGTGGTGGCCTCGCCCTCCATGCCGTCGAACCCGGCCATGCTGGTAGCGGAGTCCATGACCACGCCGACGATCCGGTCCTCCGGATCGTCGTGCCGCGCGTTCCACTCGGTGATGTAGCGGCGAACCTCGGCCATGACCTCGGAGGGACGCCAGACGCGGTCTTCGCCGAAGCGCAGCAGGCTGGCGTTGGGGTGGCCGAACTCGTCCTCGGTCATGCTGAGGAACGGCATGACGTGGAGGCGCGAGCAGGTCTCGTGCGCGACGGCCGCACTCTGGTGCATCGTGTTCTGCACGATGTCGCGCAGACGGCCGACGATCTGCGGCCGGGCGTCCTCGGCGGTGAGGATCAGGACATGGCCGGTGCCGTTGATCTTGCCGCCCAGCCAGGTCGGTGCCCGGTGCTCCGGGCGGCTCGCGATCATCGCCGCCATCCAGAGCAGAAGCTGAGTCTTGCCGGTCGAGCCCGCGCCGAACCAGACGGCTGCGCCCTGGGCCGCCAGCCAGCCGTCGATCCGGAAGGGGATCGTCGGGGTTGCGTCCTCGAAATGGTGGCTGGCCAGCCATTTGTCGGTCTCGGGCTGGGAGTCCCAGCGCCTCGTCGGCGCAGCATGCGCCGACGCGGGTCGGCGATCCGAATGCATCGGATCGCTTGGTGTGGCATTCGATTTGGTCATGCTGGCCAATCCCGGTTGCGGGTCGGGCTCATGATGAGCGCGACGGGAATTCAGCATTCAGCGTACAATGCCTTTATATATGTTTATGGGCCATGGGCGGCTGAATGCATCAGCCGCCCTGGTCCCAGTGCGCGCGCTGAAAAAAATGCGGGCGATGGTTAACGCGGGCGCAGGGCCTTTTGCGCGATCGTCAGGGTGACGGGATCAGCTCTTCGACCTTGGCGGCTTCGAGCGCGAAGGCTTGGCTCAGGACCTCTGTGCCGTAGCGTACCCAGTCGGCGGCATAGGGGCGGTGAGAAAGGTGTTCGGCGACGAAGGTGGTCACCCTGTGCGTCGCTTCCAGAGTCGACACGCTTCCGCCGAGCAGATGCCGCCAGCGCATGAGGAGCATCAGGGTTGAGAGGACATCTCCCTCCGCCACCGCCTTGACCGACGACCATTTGCCCTGATCCATCAGCTTGCTGACCTGATCCGGGCGGCAGGTGATCTTGGCGGGCACGCCGAGTTTGGCTGCAACCTCGGCGAGGTGGGCGGATTTGGCGCCGCCACACATCTCGCTCATCAGGTCGAGATGTCCCGACGCCTCGCGCCGCCATGGCGAATGCAGGCCTGCCAGTCGAGGAGGCAGGCGCAGCCCCGCGGCGACGGCGGCGAGCATGATCTGCGGCATATCGGAGTGGAATCCGCCCCAGGTCACGATCTGGACATGACCCAGTTGCGCCACGTCGGCGAGAAAGGCAGCGACGATGCCAGCCTCGTCGAGTTCGGGACACCCGCGTGTCTCCATTCGCACCGGGCGCAAGCCGTCGTCACCGTCGGTGAGGATGAGCCAGGAAAGGGTCACGATCTTCTGGCACGGCCAGCGCGGTGTCACGCGCGGGTCATAGCGGCGCTCGCGCGGCTCGATGTCGGCGACGTCGGCGGGGCAAAAGCGTTCGGCTGCAAGATAGCGACCATGGACTTCACGATCGTAGCGGCATTCCGCATCGAGGACGACGACATAAGCAGGGGTTTCGCTCTTCCAGAGGCGAGCGGGATCGATATGCATGGTAATTCTCCTGTCGGAGGAAGGTCCGGGATGAGGGGAGGGGGCTTCAGAGGTCGGTGCGTTGCTCGCCCCGCCAGCGGTCCAGCGCCCGAAGTGCAGCCTGTGCGGGGTGATCGGCGTCATCGAAGTCGCCGAAGCCTTGAGCCCAGCATCGCCATCCGGCGATCGCCTCGCCGATCAGTTCGACCGCAGTGGTCGCCGGATTCGGCAGCAGGACGGTCGGCATCTCTGCAGCGCACTCGTCAACTGGCGTTTGCGGCGGGCACATGCAGGGCATGAGATGCGCGCGTGCCTGACGAAGGTGCCATGTGTGACCGAGCGGCAGGGCCCGCCATCGTCCCGCGGTGTCGGCGGCGGCCGCAATGATCTGCGGATGGCGCGCCGGATCGGCCAGCGCGAGCAGACGGTAGGGGACGGCGCCGAAATTGTGCCTGCTGATCACGGCATCGGGCGATGCGACGTGCGGCTCCAGCCAGTCGAGCAGATCAAGGACGGTATCCCCTTCGCCTAGGCAGCGAGCCTCGGTCGAGAAGCGGTAGCCGTCATGATCCGGGGTGACAGTGAGCACGCCGATCCCGCAGAGAATGCGGGCATCCGGCCTGTTGCGCGCGGCGGGACAAGCCCCGATGGTGCGGATGGCGAGTGCGATCGATGAGGGCGCAAAACCTCGCGCCTCGACCGACAGGTCGACGAGAGACATAGGCATTTCCTTGAATATTGGCCGCATGGCGGCCGAGTGGGATCAGTCGGCGGCGGACAGCAGGTCAGCGACGTGCGCTTGTGCTGCGGCATGATCGCTTTCGCCGAGCCAGGCGGAGAGATGGTCGCTGAGGACGGCGGCGATGCTGTGTCCGACCGGGTTCAGAGCAGCGAAGCGCCGTATGACGAGCCGGAAGGTGGCGATCGCATCGACTTGTACCTCCCGCTCGATCTCACTGATGTCCGACCGTAGCCAGTTGGCGAAGCGGCGACCTCGATCGACCGGGGCATGGAGAATGTTCATGTTCGCGCAGGCCTGCGCGAAGGTCAGCCGTTTGTCGTCATGGCTGGCGGTCAGGTTCAACGCATATTGTTGACCGCATCCCGCGAGCGCGCGGATGCAGGGCGACCATTCGGCTCCCGGCAAGTGGTCAAGGAGTGTGGCGTCATCGTCCAGGCCATATCCGGCGATCGTTGCGCCATCGCGGAGCAGCTGTTCGTCGAGCCAGGTCAGGAGCCACTCGGCGGGATCAGAAGGCTGGAGGGCACAGCTGCCGAGGGTGAAGTGAATGAGCGAGCCGCGTAATTCGGCGGTGAGAATGGCAGCACCGATGGGGATCTGGCGGTCGACGCCCAGGCGATGACCGACGTCGAGCCGGGCAACGCTCAGGGCCGTGATGATAGGTGAGGGAAGCATAGGCAATGTGCTCCAGGCACGCGCCATTGTCGCCCACGCCGCGTGAGGCGGCGGGGTTTAAGACGCGTGGATGGTGGGGGATGACCGGCAGGACCGATCGACGACGAAAAATCTGACCGAAGGCCGAGCCGGCGGATGCCAACCCTGTTTTTCCCTTCTTTCAGAACCTTCGCTTCATCTGCCCATACGGATCAGCGCCACCAGCGCCCCTTTTCCATGCCATCAGCATGGATGTGCCCCTTCGGACTGTCGCAATTTGTTAAGGATTGGCCTATAGCCTGGGGCGGTTCGCGGATTTTGTCCGTGAACCGGGGCGTCGAAACCCCGCACTGAAAGCCGGTCGCAAGACCAAACACGGTCGCAGAGCTCTTTGTGACCGGGTGGCGGACGCGCATGTCCAGGCCACCCGGCTAAAGGCGCCCGCGCCAGTTTCAGTGCTGGTTTCGAACATCCGGTCTCCAGAGGGCCGGCACCCCGCCATTTCACGGGGTGCCGCCGGCTGTCCGGCGCGCATCCCCATCGGGGGATGATGATGGTTGGAATACGGGGGATCAGAGCAGCGTCGGCCAGCATGCTGGCGATGACGATCGCTGCCTGCGGGGGCGGCGGCGCGATCAGCAGTTCGGGCAGCGTAGCGACGCCACCGCCGACTGGCGGCTCAACGCCGACGCCGAGTCCATCACCGACGCCTGCGCCGACACCGACGCCCGCGCCTACGCCATCGCCAAGTCCGACACCGTCGCCAACGCCGTCGCCGAGCCCAACGCCCACGCCGTCTCCGACGCCTTCACCCACGCCGACACCAGCTCCCACACCAACGCCAGTGCCAACGCCGCCGGTCTATTCGACGCCGGTGCCGCCACCGCCGGGCTATGTCATCACGCCATCGGACCGCCAGCCGATCCGCTCGGTCAACGACACGCCCGAGTTCCGCCGCAACTATGGTGCGAACGAGTTCATGAATTCGCTTTACGCCCTCGACAGCGGGCACACCGGCCAGGGCGTCACCGTCGCCGTGGTCGACGATGGCGTGATGGACGTGAACGGCGAGCTTGAGGGCCGCATCGATCAGACGCTGTCCAAGGACTTCGGCTATATCGTGGCCGCGGACGGCACCCGGACCAAGCGCAACGAGTTGGGCAGCACCGCGTCCGATCACGGCACGGCGGTCGCCAACATCATTGCCGCCCGTGTCAACGGCGGTGGCGCAGTGGGTTATGCGCCGTCCGCGACGATCGTCTCGCTCCGGGTCGCCGACTGGAACGAGAAGACGCAAGGGGAAATCCTGTCGCATACCGACGAGGCGATCCGCTATGTGGCGGATAAGGGTATCAAGATCGTCAGTTCATCACTGGTCGGTGGCAGCGCAAGCTGGACCGCGGCAACCGAGCGCCTGGCAGCAACCGGCGGGCTGCTGGTCAACTCGACCGGCAATTACGGCGCTGCGGATCCCCACAATAGCCAGTGGATCACCGCCGGCAATCGCAACGCGGTGCTGTTCGTCGGTGCGCTCAGCCCGGCGCTGAACGCCTACGAGATTGAGGCCTATTCCAATCGGGCGGGGTCGATGAAGGATCGCACCGTCGTCGCGGTCGGCTCCAATGTGACGACGCTGGTCGATGGCACGGTCGGTGTCTTCTCCGGCACCAGTTCGGCGGCACCCGTGGTCGCAGGCCTCGCTGCCGACATCCTGTCCAAATGGCCCCAGCTGAGCGGCCAGCAAGCGGGCGACGTCATCCTGAAGACCGCCAAGGACATCGGTGCGCCGGGGCCGGACGAGGTATTCGGCATGGGTCTGGTCGACTTCAAGGCGGCGCTGTCGCCGGTCAATCCGACGCTGTCGAACGGCAGCACCCAGACCAGCATCGCCAGGTCGGTGATGGTCGTGCCGGGGGCTGTTGGCACCGCTGCGATCCAGACGGCGCTGTCGCATGTCACCGTACTCGACGCCTATGGCCGCGATTTCGCGGGTTCGGTCGCCGCGCGCGTCGTCCAGCCGCAGGTGATGGCCGACCACCGGATCGAGCGGCGAGTCCAGCAGATGGGACGACAGGCGAGCCTGTCACTCGGCGGCTTTAGCGGGACGATGGGCTTTACGAGCACCCGCTTCGGTCCCGGCCAGGATCAGGTCCGTGCCGAAGCGACGGCGGGCACCGTCGGTTACACTGACGGGACGAGCCGGATGCATGCGGCGTGGAATACCGGCGACATGCTTCAGGCCGATGTCATGGGGCTGGCCCCCTTCGCTGATGGCGTGCTCGCCTATGTGCCGCAGGCCGGGACCAGCCTCAGCCTCGACCGGGCGGTCGGTGGCGGACGACTCGGGCTGACCATGGCGGCGGGGCGAGCCAGCGGGAGTGCCGCGCAGGCGATGACGCTGGGCTGGAACCAGGACGACTTAGATCTGCGCGCGTCGTTCATCGACGAAGACGGCACGCTGATGGGCATGCCGACCGGCAGCGGCGCGCTGCGGCTGGGACGCGGTGCCCACACCGTCATGGTCGAAGTTCATCACCGCATCGGCGTGACCGATGGCTGGGCGCTGGAGGTCTATGGCTCACTGGGCATCACCCGGCTCAAGATCGACGCCGCGTCGCTGGTGACCGGCGCGACCCCGATCCTCGGCAGCCGGATCGGCGTGCAGGCAAGCGGTGCGGTGCCCGGCGGCCTGCTGACGCTCGGTATCGCGCAGCCGCTCGCCATCGAGGCGGGCGCGGCGGAGTTGACGCTGGGCACCGGCTACGACCTTGCCAGCCGTTCGGTCCTGTATGGCGTCACCCGCGCCAGCCTTGCAGGGCAACGCCGTGTCCAGCTGACCGCGGGTTACGTCACCCGCACCGCCATGCCGCTCCGCCTCGGCGTCATGCACGACGTCACCGACGGCTCCGTCGCCGCGCTCGTCGGCTGGCGCACCGGCTTCTGATCCGATCGATATCACAGGGAGACACTTATGCGTTTGACCATTGCACTTGTCATCGGGCTGGCCGCCGTGCCCGCCGCCGCCCAGCGGGCACCCATCACCAAGCTGCTCGACAAGATCCCATCCGTCTTCGGCAACGGGCCGAAGCAGCCTGCCATCACCATGCCGGCCACGCCGGTGATCGTCGGCCTGACCCGCGCTGCCGATCGCAGCGTTGCCGGTGATCCGGTCACCTTCGATCTTGGCGGCTTTCGCCTCGGCATGAGCGAGGCGGAGGTTTCCGCCGTCATCGCGACGCGAAAGCTGACCAGCCGGGGCGTGACCCGCTTCGTCGATTTCGAAAGTCAGGTTCGCAGCGCCATCAACATTAGTGGCGGCGCTGGGGGCGTGGAAACGCGGCGCAGCGTGCTTGGCGAAGCCACGCTTCAGGACGATGCTGGTGGACGCTATGTGTTGAAGACGCTGGTCTGGCCGGACGGGGCGCATCTGTCGTCGATCGTGTACCTTGCGCCGCAAGGGACGTCGGTCGCCGAATGGCGTCACATGCTGGTCGAAAAATGGGGCACGGCGCGCGAAGAGCAGCCGGGTGATACATTCACGGCACGGTGGAGCAAGAACGGCAGTGGCTTCCGCGCCAGCGCGAATGTTGGCCCGCAGGGCGGAACGGTAATGATCGCGCCACCGGAAGGTTCGGCCCAGCAACCCGGCCGACTGGTCGAGCAGGCCGCTGAGGCCTTCATCGCCGCCCGTGCCAAGAAGCCGGTGCTGTGATGGGTACGATCGTGAAGGGGAGAATGCATATTCGTCCGCTGTTCGCAGCCGCCGCACTTCTCGCACTGACCGCCTGCGGCCAGGGACCGGGTGACGCTGCCCGTGCCGCGATGGAGGCAGCCGGGCGCGGTCAGACCGCCGAGGCGCTCGAACGCATTGATCCGGAGATCAAGGCGACCGCCGGAATTTTCATCACGCCGATGCTGCAAGGCAAGGCCGCGAATGCGCAGAAGCGGGGCGGCGTGACGTCTGTCGAGGTCGAGAAGGTCGACCAAACGGATGCGGATCACGCACTGGTGACCACCGTCACCCGCTTTGGCGACGGGTCGACGCAGACCGACACCGGCAAGGTACGAAAAGTCGACGGCAAGTGGTACATCACAATGTGAGGTTACACACGCCCGTTCTGAGCCGATAATCGCCACGTTCCATACTCGGCCTATGCGAAAATGGATGTCTGGCTGGGGGCAGTCCAGCGTGCCGGCTTCGGCACGCTGGACAAGCGCCTAGCGAGGATCGCCGCCGATCTGTCGGATGATGCCGTTCAGCGCGGCCGTGCAACCCTGCGCGCGGCCGATGTCGTGGTCGGTGCCGGCCGAGTTCCAAAACATGTCGAGCGGCCAGCGCTCCGGGCAATGCGCGATCAGGCAGCGTAGCGCGAGGCGCACCTCGATGGTGTCAACCTTGCCTTTGCCCGACCGGGCGGCGGCCGCGCGCAGGATGTGGAGCGACAAGTCTATGATGATCCGCTGATGGCGCGACATGGCCGATCAATGAAAGTCGCGCGACTTGATCCGCACCACCTGTTCGGGATCCTGGCCATTGGCGTGCGGTGGCCAGTAGCTGTCGCGCGGGCCCGGTCGCCAGCCGGCATCGCCCCGGTCGGGCGACCCGGCATGGCGCGCACCGTCTCCCCGGCCGGTCGCATGGGGGAAGTCCATCTGTCCGACTTGGGCGAGCAGCCCGCCATAGTCGATGATCCGGTCGCAGATGACATGGATGACAAGCCCCTCGCGCTGCACCCGGCCCTTCATCCCGATCATCGCCGCCGACATGACGGTGCGGCGCTGTGCCTCGAACCGATCGGGCCAGAGGATGCCGTTGGCGATGCCGGTCTCGTCTTCGATGGTGATGAATAGCACGCCCTTGGCGCTGCCGGGCTTCTGGCGGACAAGGATGATCCCGGCGACCTCGACGTGGCGGCCGTCCTTGATGTGGGCGAGGTCGGCGCAGCGGACAATGCCGCGGCGGGTGAGATCCTGCCGTAGGAAGACTAGGGGATGGGCGCGCAGCGACAATTGCAGCGCACGGTAATCCTCCACCACCTCGCGGCCCTCGGTCAGCGGGCGGAGCGACACGTCGGGCTCCAGTCCCTCCGGGTTGAACGAGGCTTCGCGCGCATCGGCGGCGGCGAACAGGGGGAGGGGGGCCTCGCCCAGGCCCTTCACCTTCCATAACCCCTGACGGCGATCCTCTCCTAGCACATGGAAGGCATCCGCTTCGGCCAGTCGCTCGATCGCGGCACGGGGCACGCCCGCACGCCGCCACACCTCCTCGACCGACTGGAAAGAGGCGTCTCCCCGCGCCGCGACGATCGCCGCACCATGCGCATTGGCAAGGCCGCGCACCTGGCGCAGTCCGAGCCGCACGGCGAGATAGCGGCCGCGTGTCGGTTCCAGCGTACAGTCCCAGCGGCTGGCGTTGATGCAGGCCGGCCGTACCTCGACGCCGTGCTCGCGCGCGTCGCGGACGACCTGGGCGGGCGCGTAGAAGCCCATCGGCTGGGCGTTGAGCAGCGCCGCGCAAAACACGTCGGGATGATGATGCTTCATCCAGCAACTGGCATAGGCGATCTTGGCGAAGCTGGCGGCGTGGCTCTCGGGGAAACCGTAGGAGCCGAAGCCCTCGATCTGCTTGAAGGTCCGTTCGGCGAAGTCGCGGGGGTAGCCGCGCGACACCATGCCCTCGACCAGCTTGTCGTAGAAGTGGCTGACCCCGCCGGTGAACTTGAACGTCGCCATGGCGCGGCGGAGCTGGTCGGCCTCGACCGCGGTGAAGCCTGCACCGACGATCGCGACCTTCATCGCCTGTTCCTGGAAGAGCGGCACGCCGAGCGTCTTCTCCAGCACCGCGCGCAGTTCAGGGCGTGGATAGTCGGGCTTCTCACGCCCCTCGCGGCGGCGCAGATAGGGGTGGACCATGTCGCCCTGGATCGGGCCGGGGCGGACGATCGCGACTTCAATAACCAAGTCGTAGAAACGCGCGGGCTTCATGCGAGGCAGCATGCTCATCTGCGCTCTGGACTCGATCTGGAAGGTGCCGAGCGTGTCGGCCTTCTGGATCATCGCATAGACGTTCGGATCGTCGTCCTGCAGGTCGGCCATGCCGACGCGCAGGCCCTTGGCTTCCTCCAGCAGGTTGAAGGCGCGGTTCATGCAGCCGAGCATGCCCAAGCCCAGCACATCGACCTTCATGAACTTCAGCGCATCGATATCGTCCTTGTCCCATTCGATCACCTGCCGGTCGACCATCGCGGCGGGCTCGATGGGGACGAGATCGTCAAGCCGGTCATGGGTGAGGACGAAGCCGCCAGGATGTTGTGACAGGTGGCGCGGTACGCCGATCAGCTGGCGCGACAGTTCCAGCGCCAGGCGCAGCCGCCGGTCATCCATGTTGAGGCCGAGCTGGGAAACCTGTTTCTCGCCGACGCCCTCCTGGCTCCAGCCCCAGATGAGGCCGGCAAGCGCCTTGGTCAAATCCTCGGGCAGGCCCAGCGCCTTGCCGACCTCACGCACCGCTCCGCGGGCGCGGTAGCGGGTGACGACCGCGGTTAGCGCGGCATGGTTGCGCCCATAGGTGTCATAGATCCACTGGATGATCTCCTCGCGCCGTTCATGCTCGAAATCGACGTCGATGTCGGGCGGTTCGCGGCGTTCTCCGGAGACGAAGCGCTCGAACAGCAGCTCATGCTTGATCGGGTCGATGCTGGTGATGCCGAGCACAAAGCAGACGCAGCTGTTGGCGGCGGACCCGCGCCCCTGACAGAGGATACCGCGCCTGCGGCTCTCCGCGACGATGCTGTTCACCGTGAGGAAGTACGGAGCGTAGCCCAGCTCGCCGATCAGCCTGAGCTCGTGTGCGATCTGGTCGCGATAGGCTTGCGGCAGGCCCTCGGGGAACATCCGTGCCGCCGCCGTCTCGGTCAGCCGTTCGAGTGCGCCTTGCGCGGTCAGTCCTTCTACCACGCGCTCCTGCGGATATTGGTAGCTGAGTTCGCCGAGGTCGAAGGTGCAGGCGCGCGCGATCGCGGCGGTGGCCGCGATCGCATCTGGGAAGGCGGCGAAGCGACGCTCCATTTCCTCAGGCGACTTGAGGTGGCGATCGGCATGACGCTCACGGGCATAGCCGAGCGTGTCGACGGTGCATTTCTCGCGGATCGCGGTGACCACGTCCTGCAACAGACGCGCTTGCGGAGCATGGTACAGGATGTCGCCGATGGCGACGGTCGCGACCCCTGCAGCCGCCGCCTGCATCGATAGCTGGTGCAGGCGAAGCGCGTCGTCGGGCCGCCGCCGGAAGGCAAGGCCGAGATAGCCGCGCCCGCCGAATGTCTTGTGCAGATCGACAAGATGGCGGTCCGTCATCTTGTCGGCCTCGTGCGGGAGCAGGATCGCAATCAACCCCTCATTCCAGGCAACCACATCCGCCCAACCGAGCGTGCAGCCGCCCTTGCCCGCGCGCGACTTGCCCAGCGTCAGTAGCCGGGTGAGCCGCGACCAGGCGTTCTTGTCGGTTGGATAGAGCAGCAGCGCCCGCCCATCGTCGAGATCGACGCGCGCGCCTGCGATCATCCGCACGGCAGTGGCCTTCTGCGCCTCCCACCCGCGCACCAGTCCGGCGACACTGCCCCGGTCGACGATTCCGAGCGCGGTGTGGCCTTGCAGCGCGGCTGCGGCGAAGAGTTCGTCGGGGCTGGAGGCGCCGCGCAGGAACGAGAAATGGCTCGTCACCTGAAGCTCGACATAGGTCGTGGTGGGGGCAGCCATCAGCCGAATAGCCCGTGGAGGTACCAGCTGAGATCACCGGTTGCGGCATCGACCCCGTCGCCGCGGCGGAACAGCCAGAAGCGTGCGCCGGTGTCGTCCTCGACCCGAAAATAGTCGCGCACCGCCCAGACCTCGCCGTCGCGCCGCCACCATTCGCCGTGAATGCGCTCCGGACCATCTCCGGCCACCACCGCATGGACCTGCCCGCGCCAGGTGAAGCGGCGCGGCGGTGCGTCGGGGAGGAGGGCGAGCACGCCGGTCAGCGGCTCGGGCCGGCTGAGCAGCCTTACCGGCCGGCGCCAGGCCGGCCAGCCAGTCGGCGCGGCGAGCGGCGGCGCGCGGCGTACCGCGCGTTCGGGCACGTCGCTCTCGACTGGCGCGGCGGTGAACAGCGCCGCCTCGCCGACCCGGCCGGCGATCTGGTCGACAAGCGTCGCGACGTCGGGCACCGCCGCCTCGCCGGTCAGGTCACCCGCCACCGCGGTAGCACCCAGCGGATCGGTCCGCGTCGCGGCGAGGCGCATCGTCTCTATCCCGTCACCCGGATCGATCCGCTCGATGCGCAGGTGGAAGAGGCGGGCGAGATGCACGACATCGCGGGTCGCGCGCGCGGTGCCGATCGCGAGCCGCTGCTCGCTGCCGTCGATCCGGTCGAGCAGCAGCACCAATGTGCGCACACCGCGCCCGTGCGCCTGCAACAGCAGCATCATGTCGGCGAGCAGGTCGGCGATCACTTGCTCAATCGCCTCGGCGGTGCCGATCGGCTCGAGCAGCCGGCGCTTTGCGACCGGCGTCTCCTCGGGCACGACCGGCACGATCGGTTCGGGGACACGCCCCAGTGCCTCGTCGAGGCGGCGGACACTCGCCATGCCTAGCCGCCGGGCGAGCGGCCCGCGTGGCAGCGGCAGGAGATCGGCGATCCGGTCGAGCCCAAACCGGTTCGCCGCCGCTGTTGCCTCCGGGGTCAGGCGGAGTGCGGCAGGAGGTAAGGGAGCCAGCGCCTGTGCCTCTTGTCCGCCGGGAACCAGCAGGATGGCATCGCGACCGAAACGGGCGAGCGCATGAGCTGCGCCCGGCGTGGAGGCGACCGTGACTCGTGCGGTCAGGCCGAAGCGTCGGCAGAACCCGACCAGTCGTTGGCAGAAGCGGGTCTCGCCCCCGTGCAGATGCGCGACGCCGCTCAGGTCCAGCCACAGCCCGTCCGATCCGCTGACCGCGGCGGTCGGTGTCCAATGGCGCACGGCATGCAGCGCCAGATCCGCCAGCAACGCCATATCTGCCGCCCGGTCGGCGGGGCGGATGTCGAGATCCGGGATTAGCGCCCGCGCCTGCGTCACCGCCATGCCCGGGGTCAGTCCGAGCGTCATCGCCGCCGGGCAAGCGGCGGAGATCACCTGTCGCTGTCCGATCTGCTCAGCCAATACCATCGGCACGAGGTTCAACGCGGGTGCTGGCCCTGATACTGCCTTGTGCTGACCCGGTGCGCTGGGGTGTCTGAACGGATGGTCCGCCGCCTCAGACCGACGACCCAGCTCGCGCATCGGCGGTCGCTGGTGCAGCGGCAGTGCCGCTACCTGCTTCTCCACCGTTGCACGCGCAGCGCCTTGCGCCCAGCGCGCACCGGGACGCCAGCCGCCGCCCCGCGGCACCGAGCAGGCACCGGGGTCGTCGTCGATGGGAAGCATAGGCGCGGGCCTTGGTTCAGGCAGCGCGCGCGGCCGCTCCAGCCGTCGCATTCGCTCGATCGCGAGATGCGGCAGGTAGAGCGAGGCGACCCGTGTCATCGCATGCCTCCAAGTCCATCGTGAAGCCCGGGCCACCGCGCTGGCGTGCCAGCTCGACCATCCAGCGCGCGCGGCCGACCCCGGGGGCGAGGAGCGGCGCGGAAGGCGCGCAGGCGATCCGCCACCGTGTCATGGCCGCCGACAGCTCGGTCAGTGGGCAGGTGCCCTGTCGGCGCCAGCGACGCGAGAGCAGGGCAGGGGTATTTCCCGTCATTGCCGCCAGCTGCAGTCGTCGGGTCGCAACCATGTCGGCGCGCTTTACCTCGCCGACGACCGCTGCAAGCCCGCCATGACGCAAGCCATCCTCCATGACGGCCAGAACGTCCTTGTCTTCACGTACCTCGGCGAAGAACAGCGTTGCAGGGCTGAGCCCGGCCTGTTCGAGACCCGGCGCATAGAGGTCGAACCGGGTGAGCGCCCAGAGCACCCGGCGGTCGCTCAGCGCTGCTGCGCGCGCGGCAATCCCGACCGCGAACAGCGTGGCAGCTGCATCATCTGTAAGGGTCGGTGTCGCCGAAGACGTCTCGTGCAGACCGCCGAGCGCCAGGCCGCCGCCCGTCAATCGCGTGTCTACCGCCTCGATGCCGAAAGGCAGGACTGCACCCTCACCGCTTCGCACAGCGCCTATGGCGCCCCGCAGGCGGGCCAGTGTTTCGATGGGTGGGGCGGTGGAAGACATCATTGCTGCGACTCATATGTTCGCTATATGTTCCGTTGATTCCACTGGCGGGTCAAGGCGTTGCGCAAGCGGATCGATAATCGGAACGGGACAGGGGCGTGGTAGAGGGCCGCAAAAGGGGCAGCCAAGAAGGCGGGGCAGGGGCCGATCACGATCATATCGGGCGGCGTCTGCGCACGTTGGAGGAGTGTGCCCTGCACAAGCGTACGTTGCGTCTCACCTGTCCAAAATGCGGTCACGTCCGCGTCCTCGACGCGGTTGCGCTCTGGTGGATGTTTTACCGGCGAGGATGGGACGGCACGCTCGGATTGGTGGGACGGCGATTATGTTGCTCGGCATGCCAGGCGGAAGGACGCACCCAGCGTCCCCGTGTGGCGATCGGGCGGGACGAGCCCACCGGCGCTGCTCTGCCCTATCCAGACGCCGCGACGTGGAAGAAGCTTGTCTCGCGCTACCGGTCGTGATCGAACAGGCCAATGTGTAATCTTTACAATATCAAGGTCGATCCCCGGAGCTATTTCGACGCGCTTATGGCGGTCGACGACACGGCCAACACGCTGGAGGTCGAGAAGGATTACGCGGCGCCCGGCAAACCCGGCTATGTCGTTCGTGTCGAGGAGGGCCGACGGGTGCTCAGCACGATGCGCTGGGGCTTCCCGACCCGCAAACCGCGTAAGCGGCCAGCGCGCGAGGGGGAACTGCCCTTTCTCTACGACTGGTGGACGAACGCCCGGAACATGCAGAGCAATATGTGGAAGCCGTGGCTGATGAAGGCCGAGCATCGCTGTCTCGTGCCCTTCACCCGCTTCTCCGAACCGAAAGCTGCTGCCGATCGGCAGGCACCCGGCGACACCAACTGGTGGTTCACCGTCGAGGATCAGCCAGCGCCGTGTTTCGCCGGGCTTTGGAAGGTCGACCAGGATCATGACCGGGTCTATGCATTCTGCACGACCGAGCCCAATCCGCTGGTTGCGCCCAAGCATCCCAAGGCGATGCCGGTCATCCTCCTGGCCGAAGATCAGGAACGCTGGCTGACCGCCCCGGTGGAGGAGGCGCTCAGCTTGCTGACCGCCTATCCGTCACAGCTGATGAGCGTCGCCTGATCATGGCCTGCAATCGCTATTATGACGGACCGCCGAGCAATCATTTCGACGGTACACGCTTCTTCAATCCGGGCCAGCCCAGTACCGAACGAGGCTTGCGCGCCATCCTGCGCTGGAAACTGGCGGGGGCTGCTGCCAAATGGCCGAAGTCGGTGCCGGTCACGCCCGCTAGGCCCGAGGCGCGCGTCGATGGCCTGTGCGTGACGATGGTAGGCCATGCGTCGCTGCTGATCCAGGCGGCAGGGGTGAACATCCTCACCGATCCGGTCTGGTCGGAGCGCGCCAGTCCGTTCCGCCGCGTCGGGCCGAAGCGGGTGACCGTGCCGGGGATCGCGTTCGACGAATTGCCGCCGATCGATGTCGTGCTGCTGAGCCATGCGCATTACGACCATCTTGATGTAGCGACGCTGCGACGCCTCGGCACCGTCACCATCGCGCAGACCCGCAGCTCTCCGAGCTTGTAGGCCAGCAGCGTGCGAAACAGCGCCTCGTCGTCGAGCTTGTCCGCCTTCTCGCGCCGGCTGCGCCGCGACGCCGCGATCGAGGCGGGGTCGACGACGTAGCTCTCGATACCCTCGCACACGAAGCAGCGGTGTATCCAGAAGCCGTCGAGGCTCGCTCCTTGGAAGACGACCAGCAGGTACTGCTCGCCCGTCCGCGCCTACGACTTCGCCTGCAACTGCGCGAACCGGTCCATGAGCGCGGCCACGTCGCCTCCCTTCACCTGGTGTTGCGAGATGCGCTCACCGGGACACGGTGATAGTGGCGGCACCAGCCAAGTGGAGCGGCTCAGCTCGAGTGACACGAAGATGGCGTTCAGCTGCGTGCTGACCGCGGCATGGGACGGAACGGATATGGGCGACGTCCTTCACGATTAAGCGGGAAGCTCAGTCTGCCTCAACCAGCGCCAGCCCGCGCCCATGGGATCTTTGTAATTTGCAGGCTTGATGCGGTGCGGTGCGCCTTCAGGTAGGTCGCGTCGATCATGACCGTTTTTTGGTACAGTTTCAGCTGACGCAAGTCCCTCCATTATGCGCAGGAAGACGCCCCTGTCGCTCCACCGCTTCCAGCGATTGCAGAGCGTCTTGTGCGGGCCATAGTCCCTCGACGCATCACACCAGCGCAGCCTGTTGCGATTGACGAAGACGATGCCGCTGAGCACCCGCCGGTCATCCACGCTCTCTTCACGCAGCCCGAAGCTGATCGCGCCTCTCACATCAACGGGTTCTGACCTTAACACGATCGATCAGCGTTCAATCTTCATGCCGGGATCATCGCTGCGCAGTCTGGCCGGATCGATCGTTTTGCGAATGTCGGCGGGCTGGGCATTCTTTTTCCCCGCGTCATCCGGCAGGTGGCGCCAGCCAACGTCGCGGTCAGGGCGCGATGAGGGCGCCAGATGATGCGCGCCAACGTCGATCGTTAACCGCAGATTGGCTGCCACGCGGCGGCACTCGGCGACGAACTCCGGCGTGCCCGCGACGGTGACACGACCGAACCGGTCGGACGCTCGAGCCAAGACCGTTTCGATGTGGCGCGGATCGAGCGCGTTCACAAAAAATATCTCGCCATGGTCGGTGAACGCCGGCGTCGCGCGAGCGGCGGTATTGAGCTCGGCTTCCCAATATTGCAGGGCTTGGCCAACCTGCCGTAGCCGATAGCCCGGTAGCACCTCGGCGCCATGAGCGCCGGGCAAGGTCATCGCCCCGCCGGTGATAATCGCGTCGGGAGCCGAAAAGGCGGCAACATCGAACCGCGCGTCGTCGATCGACAACGAGGCAGCGTCGCGCAGCGAACGAACTGCGGCAATCCGCGCGCCGAAAATCGCGTTCAGACCGGCGATATGAACGTCGCGCGCGCCGCGCAGGCGCTCGCGAATCTGGCGGCGCACATAGGCGGGCGCGCTCGGCGTCAGGCTCAACAGAAGCGACTTGCTCTCGCAGCGAACCTGCGCGATCGCCATGTCGCGCGCTGCCCGTAGCGCGCCGATCCGTCGTTCCGTACCCGCTGCTAGCGCAGCACAACGTTGACGTTGCTTACGCCAGCGTTGGAAGCGGTCGGGGTCGTCGATGCGGGGCTGATAGTCGGCGATCTCGAGGTCGGCGGGCGGCGGCGTGTATCGGCCCAGCCGCCCCTCGGCGGACAGTTTCTTCCACGTGAGATCGCGCCCGACATGCGCGAGTTTAACATGCTCGTCTCGGGACTGAATTTCGCCACCGCCGGCCTTGGGGCGGATCACCATGCCTGCAGCCGCCAGCGCGCGGTGTACTTCGTCCCACGACCGTGCGTCGCGCAAGACCGGTGCGGCCCGCTCCTGCGCCATGCGCGTGAAGCTTGCGAGGCCGCTATCGCGCTCCCATTGCAGGACATGCGCGCTGATAGGCGGTGCCCGCCTTTCTCGCTCAGGCGGTTGATCGCGGTGTACGACGGTGCCCTTTCGCATTTCATAGCGCGTGCCTTCCTCTGGTGTCAGCCCGAGCGCATGGTCGATGCGCGCGATCGCGCGTTGCATCGCATCCTTGTAACCGGACCTGTTGCCGAAGCGGGTCATGGCTGCTTCGTGAGGTTTCACCGTGACGATGAGGAGGTGCAGGTGGAGGTTATCGGTATCACCGTGCAGCGCCCACAACCCAAGCGCCTCGGGACAGCCAAGTTCCTCCAGCAGCAGGCGCAAGCTCTCGTGGCATTCCTCCTCGCTCGGCCGGGTCGCACCGGCACGCAATGACTGGACGACATGGCGTACAGGCTTTGCGCCCGCCGGTAGTTTGCGGTTGAGCCGCTGCCGCATGTCCGCTTGGCCTTCCTGCCAGTTCAGGGGGGTACCGCCGGTGACAGCGCCGCGCGCTAGGACGCGCGTACGCTCGTCGTCCTCCTTCGCTGCTTTTCGCGCGGGGTGACCTTCGTCGGCATCGTCGCTGCCAGTCATATACGTCGCCAGCATCAGCCCATGTTCCATTGCACCCGACGGTTCGAACCGTAGCAAGGCATTGCGCTGCGCCTCCTTGCCCTCACCCATATAGGCGCTCAGCAGCTCGGCATAGCGAGGCGCTTCCTGTGTCGTGGCCTTAGTATCGATGTTTTTGATGATCATCGTCTGTCTCCAGGACCTGTTCAGGTCATGCTGCCGGGTCCGCGTGCGCGGGCCCTCAAGCGGTTGCGAGATGCATCAGCATCGAGCGACCGTTCCCCGGGGACGTCGCCACCGGCGATGGCCCCCATCCTGTGTCAGAAAACCCCGGTGGCCGCAGCATCGGCTACCATTCTGCACGTCCCCGAAGCGCAGCATGACGCTGTCGATCACAGCATGGCGGAAGGTGACGTGACGTCATCAGCGCCATCACAGTCAAATGACGCGCAACATGACATAACATGCCGTAGCGCGTCGCAGGATGAAGTGCTCACACCGGTCAGGTCCAGACGCGGTAGAGCATGGCCGAAATGCCTGCTACCATCGTGATCCGGTAACCGCAGATCAGCGCGCGGAACCAGCGGCGCGTGCTCTGCTCCCCGCGCACCTCGCTGATTCCGGCGGCAATGGCCTTGCCTATCTCGTCGAGCACGAGGCGGGTCGGGCTGAACCCGCTGCCATCCGGCGACCGTAGCAGGTCGAGCAGCGGGCGGAGCGTCTCGACACGCTGGTCGAGCGCCTTGATCAGGCGGGCGAAGTTCGAAACCCCCTTTGCAAGTGCCGTATGGTGCGCAGCGAGCATGTCGGCGATCATCTGCTCGAGCCCCAGGATGTCGCCCCATTTGTTGAGCAGCGCCTCGCGCTCGCCAGCCAGCAGGCGCGCCAGCGCATTGAAATGGCGGTCGTGCATGTCATACAGGTCGCCAAAGATATGCTGCTGCGCTTCGACGCGATCGGCGACCTGCAGCACGAGCACGGCGCCGATCTTGAGTAGGGCGAGCAGCACGAACATATCGTCGTCGCGCTGCAACTGGTGCCGGCCAACATACTCTAGCACCGCCCTCTGCTCGGGTTCTGCGAGTAGCCCAAGCAGTAGGTTGAGCGGATGGTCG
The DNA here is from genome assembly GCF_039594485.1 of Sphingomonas sp. GTDB lineage: Bacteria > Pseudomonadota > Alphaproteobacteria > Sphingomonadales > Sphingomonadaceae > Sphingomonas. The sequence continues at coordinate 27,766 of NZ_JBCNNI010000026.1, forward strand.
TGCGAACTGGACGATGTGACCATGTTAGATCGTCCAGCTATAGCCGGTGGGCAAGGCCAGCAGGTCTGCGATCGTGTCCAACTGCTCGGTCCAGTCGTGAAGCCACCGTCGGCACGACAGCCGCTGGCTGAGCGGCAGCAGCGGCGAAGACAAGGCCTCGGTGAACGCGAGACCCACCGCATCAATGCGCGCATAGATGCCGGGGGCCAACGCTGGCATCAGCAGGACGCGTCCCCCCGCGGCCTCGAGTGCGGCGCGCGCCTTCCCACCGATGTGGCGGCCGTGGCGGTCGGTAATACCCTCGTGCCAGAGCACGAAGTCCTCGGTCCGGCCAGCGGACACGTTCATGACCACTAGGTAATCGGCGTCGGGCCCGAACATCGCGATTGCGGTTAGCACTGACGAGATGGACGCCAGCAGCGGCGATATGGGCAGCAGGACAACGAAGCGTCGCCCGTTTTCGCGGTGGACGTCGACGAGATCGCGCGGCCGCAAATTTTCGTTGAGCTCCGCGAAGTCGGACAGTGATCCGCCGGGTAAATCAAACGCCAGCAACTCTTCCTCGCGTTCGGCCATGTCGAGCAGCACACCGCGGTCGCGCGGCGACCGCGCATCGAAATAATCGATCCCGGTCAAAGGGTTTTGCTCGGGCAAGAGATGGCCATCGGCGTCACGATCCCCCAGGAACGCCACGAGTTGGCCGTTCTCGCTGTCGCCATCCATGCCGAGCACGCGGTAGCTGCCTGGCACGGTGAGGTGGTGGCGCGTAACCTCGATGGTCGCGCGCGTGATCGTGCTCTTGCCGACGCCGCCCTTGTCGGTCAGCGCGGCGATTGTCGTCTTGCCAGGCGGCGTGGCAGCAGCGGGCTTGGCCTTGGTCCTTGTAACAGTCGTGGTCGGACGCGCTGCGGTTGCGACGTCGGTCGTTATGACGATGTAATCCTGCTGGTCGGTCATGGGAATGTCCTATAATTATCTATGCCTCGGAGCGGGGCAGTCGCCGCGTGCTCGAGGGGGATGTCGGTTGTGGATTGTCGGCTGGAGGCCGTGGTGGTGTGATCGGTGTTGGTACGGGCGGTGCCGCAGCGGCGGAGGGCGCCGATGGTGATGCTGCCTGCGTAGCTGGGGTAGGGCTAGGTGATTCCGAGGGCGGCGGCTGTCCGCTGGGCGGCAGGGCAATCACCGCCGCAGCGTGGTCGGCGTCTCGCGAGAAACGATGCCAATAGACACAAAGAGTTGCACCCGAGATCGGATAGCCGAGTGATTCGAGCCATGCCGCGATGCGGTCGAACGAATGCCCGGCCTGGCGCCGGCCCTTGATACCCGACCATAGCGCGCGGACCACGTCGGCGAGCGAGCACTCGCGCTGCGGCGGCGACGCCCGATCCTCCAGGGTCGCTCGTTGTACGTCGCGCTGGACCTCGGATATCAGAAAGCGCTTACGCGACATGCTGCGGGTTCCGCTGCATGCTGCGCGCCACCTGCGCGATAGGTGGTATGTGACTGTGCGCGAACTCGCGCGGGTGATGACCCGCACGGGTTGGCGGGTCGGTAGGCAGTGCCCGCAGACACCATGACACGGAAAGAGCTTGATCCATGACGGGGTTATGGGAAGCACGCTATGCCGCGTGCATCAAAGATACATTCGCGCTGGAAAAAATTTCCATGTGAAGCGGCGCGTTGCGTTTGATTGCGGCACGTTATGCAAGGTCGAGGCGCGTGATGCGCTCGACGTCAGTGCCGCCTCAAGAAGAATGTCAGTCAAATCTACCGTTTTGCCATCGCGCATGGCTGGGGTGAGCGTGGTCCGGCCGAGCATCTCGGCCAGTTGCTCAAGCCCAAGCCGCGTACCCGGCATATGCCAAGGATTGGCCGCAGCGAGCTGCCAGCGCTGATCCGGGCGATTGACGGCTATGATGGCGAGGAAACGCCGCGGCGTCGCGCGGTCACCCGCGCGGCGCTGCTGTTTACGCTGCTGACCTGGGCGCGGACCAACAGACGCGCCATGCCCGTTGGGCGGAGTTCGAGGATCTCGACGGGCCTGCGCCGCTCTGGCGGGTGCCTGCCGAGCGCATGAAGATGGCGCGCGAGCATGTCGTGCCGCTGGCACCGGCGGTCGTCGCGCTCCTCAAGGATGTGCGGGTCTATAGTTCAGCGGACTATGTCTTTGCAGGCGAGAAGCCTGACCAGCCAATTTCGCAGAATACGATGATCTATGCCTGCTACCGGATGGGCTATCGGGGCCGCCAGACCGTGCATGGTTTTCGTGGGCTCGCCTCGACCTGGGCCAATGAGGCCGAATGCTACCAGCCCGACTGGATCGAGATGGCGCTCGCCCATCTCGAGCGCGACGAGGTGAGGGGGCCTATAACGCCGCGCTCTATCTTTCCCCGCGCCGGCGCATGCTCGAGGACTGGGCCCGGTTCATCCAGAGCCATCTGAACGCCGTGCCAGCGGTCGATGACGCCTTGGGTCTAGTGCAGAGTGATAGGCAGGGCTGTCTTGAAGGCAGCCCTGCCTGACCGGTTATTCGCCCGACAGATGCGCGGCTGCGGCGCTCTTGGCCGCCTTCACACCCTTGGGCTTGGCTGCGCTTGCGACCTTGGTGCCCGGCTTGCGGCCGAGGCCGATCTTCTTGGCCATTGCGCGGCGGCTTTCCGAATAGGTCTCGGCGACCATCGGATAGTCGGCCTTGAGGTTATAGCGTTCGCGATATTGCTCGGGCGTCAGGCCGTTGGTGGCGAGGTGACGGCGCAGCGTCTTGTAGGGCTTGCCGTCGATCATCGAGAGGATGTGCTCCTTCGAAGCCAGCGACTTCCGCACCGAGACAGCAGGCGTGTATTCGGTGGTGTCGACCGCGTCTGCTGCCGCCGTCTCGCTGCCGCCGGCCAGCTTCAGGATGGCGCTGTGCATGCTGCCCAGAAAAGCCGGCACCTGCTCGGCGTCGATGCGCGTGTTGGGATTGCCCAGCCAGGCAATGGTCAGTTCAGTGGCGAGTTCGACCGCATGCGCGGTGTCGGTGATGGTTTCGTCAGCCATGGTCTATCCAGATGGGAGTGGCAGGAGTGTTAAAACGCTGCGCGGTTCCGGGGAACCGTAAACGGCCATGTCGCAGCAACGCTCCTGCAGCAGCAATAATGACACGGCGTCAAGCAAATATTTGTTCCAATAGATGCGATGATGTGTTTCAGCGTGCAGCCCGCAGAAAAAAAATTTTTAGTTTGTCTCATGCCGTTGGAGGTGTCGTTGTTTATTCAGCGACGTATTTTTCACGCGGGATATGTGAGATGCTCCGTTCCAAATCAAATTGGCGAGGCAGCACGAACGGCAGTATATGCCGACCGTTATATCAGCCATCCCAAGTGCATATTCAGGTGGTGGGCTTGTTCCATCTTCGAGAAGTGGTTGGCGTAGCCCAACGTCGCGCGAACGAGCGCTGAATGTGGGCTCTTCATAAAGGCTGACGCTCAACCTTTAGGCGGCGTCTGCATTTAATAGATTCCGTTTGCTGCTGCTGATTTCTGATTCAAGGCTGTCGAAGGGGGCATGCCATGAGCAGACGGACGCTGACGGACGAGCAATGGGAACGGATCGCGGGGTATCTTCCCGGCCGGGAGGGGACGCGGGGCCGTAGCGGCGTTAACAATCGGCTGTTTGTGGACGCGATCCTGTGGATGGCGGGCGATGCGGCGCGCTGGCGTGACCTGCCGGAGGTGTTCGGCAAGTGGACAGGAGTGCATGCCCGGTTCCGGCGTTGGTCACATGCCGGTGTATGGGAACGGCTTTTCCATAGCCTGTCCGTCATCACGCCGACTGATGTGCTGGCGATGGTGCGGCGGGTCGAGGCGCGCGGCGCGCTCGACGTCAACCGCCGCCTCAAGCAGCTTGTCAGTCAAATCTACCGTTTTGAGCTGCTGCCGGTCCGATGGACACGAGGTTAAGCTACCTGCGCTTGCCGCTTGAAGTCCATGAGGCTGAGATAGCCCAAGGTCGAGTGCCTGCGTTTCGGGTTGTAGAAGCGCTCGATGTAATCGAACATGTCTACTTTCGCGTGATTGCGCGTGCGATATGTCTTCCGGCCGATCCGTTCGGTCTTCATTGACGAGAAGAAGCTCTCCATCGCCGCATTGTGCCAGACGTTGCCCGACCGGCTCATCGAGCAGGTGACGCCATTATCGGCCATCAGCCGCTGGAACTGCTTGCTCGTATATTGGCTGCCCTGATCCGAGTGATGCAGCAGAGCGTGGGCTTGCCGCGTCGCCAGATCGCCATCATCAGCGCATCGGTCACGAGCTGGGCGGTCATGGTGTCGCTCATCGACCAGCCGACCGCACGGCGCGAGAACAGGTCAATGACGACGGCGACATAGAGCCATCCTTCCGTGGTCCAGATGTAGGTGAAGTCTGCGATCTATTTTTGGTTGGGGACCTCGGCGGTAAACTGGCGGTCGAGGAGGTTGTCAGCGATGACCGACCGCAGACCATCGTCCTTCGACAGCCTACGACGTCGCGGACGCGCCCTCAGGCCTGCACGCGCATCAGTCGTTCGATGTGATGCAAGCCACATGACAGGCCTTCGGCTAGAAGATCGTGCCAGACCTGGCGCGCACCGTACGTCCGATAGCTGAAGATGAAGCTGGCGCGGACCTTGGCGCCGAACGCCTCATCGCTGCGGGCGCGGGCACTTGGCGCGCCGATGAGCCAGGCATGAAAGCCGCTACGCGAAACACCGAGCGCTTCGCAGATCCACAATACCGGCCAGATCCCTCGGTGCTTGGCTACCAACTCGAACCTCATATCGAGTCCCTGGCAAACTAGCATTACAGTTGCGTTTTTGATTGGACATGTGAGCGTTGTGCGGCGGCTTGATGGGCGCGTCGCCAGCATGACCAAGCGATAACGTGACGAGGCTCGATGCGTCGCTGTGCCAGCCTGATGACGATACGGCGGATTTCCTGGACGGACCAGCGGATCAGGTCGATGGCTTCGTCCAGGCTCTTTTTGGGGGCGCGGCATTGGCGCGGGTGCGGATGGCCGCCAGCATCGCGAAGGCGAGCATGACGAGCGAGACGTGCCGGTGCCAGCCATGCCAGGAGCGGGTTTCGTTGTGGTCGAGGCCGAGTTCATTCTTGGCGGTCTCGAAGCTGTCCTCGATGGCCCAGCGATGTCCCTCCACCCCGACCAGGGTTTCGATGGTCGTGCCGGCCGGACACCAGGTGGTGAAGAAGGCAAGGTCATCACCGGCGACGTGGCGGCGTATCAACAGGCCCCTGGTCCATGTTCCGGTTGCACCATCGCCATATTCGTCGGCTTCGAGGTCGGCGAGCTCGAAATAGGCCCAGTCATGGAGGCGTTCGCCCTTGGTGCCCTGACCCGCCGACAGGCGCTGCCAGGCAGCAGGATCGAGATCCTCTGCGATCTGCGCGGCGGTGCCCGCGACGACCGGCTTGTCGCCCCACGAGCCGAAGCGATGGTCGCCCTTCACGCCCAGTACATAGCCCTTGCCGGCACGGCGCAGCACCTGCTCGATGTCGCCGACGCCGTAGACCGCATCCGCCGCGACCCAGGCAAACGGCATGTCGGCCGCAATCGCGCGTTCGATCATCTCCACCGCCAGCGCCGGCTTGGTCGCGAATGCCGTGCCTTCCGGCACATGCGCGGCCGCCAGGCGTGCCGGGTCAGCGGTCCAGTTCTTCGGCAGATAGAGCGCACGGTCGACCAAAGCATGGCCTTTGGCCGAGACATAAGCGGCGAACACGCCGATCTGGCAGTTGGTCACCTTGCCCGCCGACCCGGTATATTGGCGCCCCACGCCGCACGATGCCTTGCCCTGCTTCAGGAATCCGGTCTCATCAATGACCAGCACCGCATCATCAGCGCCCAGGTGCTCCAGCGCATAGTCGCGCACGACGTCGCGCAGGGCATCCGCATCCCACCGTCCGCGGCCCAGGATCGCCTGCTGTCGCCATGGGCCCGCATCGCCGGCCGCCTCGGCACGCATCCACCCCGTCTTGCGGCGCTCGTCGCCCAGCAGGCCGTCCAGAAAACTGTTCGCCGATGCCGCCACACGCGCCTGGCTGAACAAGGGCCGCATCCGCGCCTTCACCTCGCGCAGCGATGATGCCCAAAGCTCCAGCGTCGCCTCGATCGATGCTCCCGTCACCACGACCTCCTCGTCATGCTGACCCATTGATTCACAATACGATCAAAACGCAACTGTAATGCTAGGCCGCCGCTTTTTTCAAGATGTCGCGCTCTGCCTTCATTCTGGCCAGATCGCGGCGCAGCCGCCCAATCTCTTAGCTGTCCGGTTTTATCACGCCATACCCGGGAAACGCCGACCCCAGGCCCGCCGCCTGCTCGCGCACCCACTTGCGCAGCACGTTCTCGTGCAGATCCAGATCGCGGGCGGCCTGCGATACCGATACCCCGCGTTCCCGCACCAGCTTCACTGCCTCGAGCTTGAACTCGCGGCTGAACTTCCGTCGTTGGATTCCCATCCTCCAGTTCCAAAAACACCTTATCTCGGTGTCCACGGAACCGGCAGCAGCTTAAAGCAAGTCAAACGGTCGTGGGGCACTTGACCCAAATACCCCTGTCACACCACCGATTGTCGTGACATCATCGCGCGCGGCGGAGTGTCTCGGAAGGTGTCTCGCCATAGAGTTTGCGATATTGGCCCGCGAAGCGTCCCAATTCGTAAAAACCCCAGTCCTGCGCAAGTCGTGACACGGTGACGTCGGGTGTAGGCTTCAGCAGCGCCTCACGCACGCGCCGCATCCTGCACGCACGCAGATGCGCCATCGGCGAGGTGTTGCGGAAGCGCTTGAAGCCGTCGAAGAGCGCCCGCCCGCTGACGCCGCTCACCGCGACCAGCTGTTCGATCGAGATCGGGTCAGCGGCATGTTCCTCGATATATTGTTCGACCAGCCGGACATGGCGCGGCGCGATCGAGCGGTCGCGGTCGCGCAGCACGTCGCTGTAGCTATGCTCCTGCCCCTCGATCAGGCTGAGCAGCAGCGCCTGTTCCAGCTGTTCGATCGCCAGGCTTTGGGGATGCGCGCGATCCTGGCACTCGACCAGGCCGACCAGCAGCTCGGTCAGCCGCCACCATTGGGCCCCCAGTCCTTCGCGTGGAATGGCGAGGCGAAAGTTGAGTGGACGGCGCAGCGGATGGCCCAGCAGCGCCGCGACATGCTGTTCCAGCGCCTCGCGATCGATCCGCACCATGTACTTGGCGCAGTCGGGCGACCAGCGCATCGTCACCAGATCGTCGGGTGACAACAAGCTGCCCAGGGTAGGGGAGGCCTGCACCGTGCGTCCGCCCGCATCGACCAGCGCCTGTCCGGCATAGGGCAGCATCAGCAGATAGAAGTTCTGGAGCTTGCCCGGATCGATCTGGACTTCGGCGCCATAGCCCATCGTCGCCAGGCAAGATTGCTTGATGGTCACGGCATTCTGCCACGCCTGCAACTTGGCGTCTTGCGAGGTCGGGCTGAGTCGGTGGTCGCAATAGAGGCGCGCGACATGCGCCCGCGTCTCGTCCACGTCCGACGAGCCGAACACGCGGCATTTGTCGAGTGGTTGCGCCTTGGCCTTTGATGGCGTCATCCTGTCCAGCATCGCCTCTCCATCGGTCCCGCCGTCACCGGCGAATTAAGCCATGAGTCGTGTACGCCTGCAAGTTTCGGCCGGTTGGCCCGGCTCATGACCGACCATAACATTTCAAACCTAAAATATGCAATCCGCGAACAGCGTCGGCGGTCGCAGCATAGTCCCGGCGGGGCACCCGCACTTATCCTGTCTCCATTATAAAAGGCATTTGGAGACCGGAGAGATGACGCGGATCGGGATCGTCGGTGCGGGCCAGGCGGGGCTGCAACTGGGCATGGGTTTGCTGGAGCGGGGGCATGAGGTCATCATGCTGTCCAACCAGACGGCCGAGCAGATTGCGGGCGGCCGCGTCACCTCCAGCCAGTGCATGTTCGACCAAGCGCGCGAGCATGAGCGCAAGCTGGGCATCAACTTCTGGGACGATGCCTGTCCGCCGGTGGAGGGCATCGCCTTCTCGCTGGTCGGTGAGGACGGCGCTTCGCAAATGTCCTGGGCCTCGCGCCTCGATGCGCCCGCCCAGTCGGTCGATCAGCGGGTGAAGATGCCACGCTGGCTGGCGGAGTTCGAGGCGCGCGGCGGCGAGCTGCGTATCTGTGACGCCGGGATCGCCGAGCTGGAGGAACTGGCACGCGAATGCGATCTGGTCCTTGTCGCCTCGGGCAAGGGAGAGATCGGCAAGCTGTTCGAACGCGATGCCGACAAGTCGCCCTTCGACAAGCCGATGCGCAGCCTGGCGCTGACCTATGTCAACGGCATGACCCCGCGCGCCGAGCATAGTGCGGTCAACTTCAACCTGATCCCCGGCATGGGCGAGTATTTCGTCTTCCCGGCGCTGACCCTGAACGGGCCGTGCGAGATCATGGTGTTCGAGTCGCTGCCCGGCGGCCCGATGGATTTGTGGGACCCGCGCGCCTCGGCCGAGGAGCATCTGGAAACCAGCCTGCACATCCTGAAGCGCTATGTGCCGGAGGAATTCGAGCGTGCTCGCAACTGTACGCTGACCGACCAGCAGGGCTGGCTGACCGGGCGTTTTCCGCCGACGGTGCGTAAGCCGGTGCTGACCCTGCCGTCGGGCGCCAAGGCGCTGGGGCTGGGCGACGCGGTCTGCCTCAACGATCCGATCACGGGGCAGGGGGCGAACAACGCCGCCAAGAGCGCGGCCATCTATCTCGACTCGATCATCGCGAACGAGGGCAAGCCGTTCGATAGCGCCTGGATGCAGGCGACCTTCGACCGCTATTGGGACTATGCGCAGTTCGTAGTCGGCTGGACCAACGGTATGTTGCAGCCGCCGCCCCCGCACATGGTCCAGCTGCTCGGTGCCGCCTCGGCCCAGCCGCGCGTGGCCCACTGGTTCGCGAACAATTTCGACGATCCGCGGCGGTTCTTCCCGACGATCACCGCGCCCGAACTGACCGAGGACTTCATCAAGGAGGCTGCATAACATGGACCGCATGGCTCTTCGCCGGACCTTCGGCCGCTTCGCCACCGGGGTCACGATCGTCACCTGCTCGACCGATGAGGGGGTGCACGGCATGACCGCCAACTCCTTCACCTCGGTGTCGCTCGACCCCGCGCTGGTGCTCATCAGCATCGACAACAAGGCCAAGATGGCCGCGCGGCTGCGCGAGGCGGGGCATTATGGCCTGAACATCCTGTCCCAGCAGCAGATGGCGCTGTCCAACCATTTTGCTGGCCGCCCCAGCGACCAGCCGATCGACTTCGACTGGCATGAGGATATTCCGCTGGTGCGCGGCGCGATGGCGCATCTGGCGTGCCGGGTGAAGGACGTATTCCCGGCGGGCGACCACTGCCTGTTCGTGGCCGAGGTCGTCGACCACCGCCATGAGGACGAGTCGACGCCGCCGCTGCTCTTCTACGGCGGCGCGTATCGCCAACTGCACGAGATGGCCGCCTGATCGGGCGGCCACCGGCATCCGATAACGATCAACAAAAGGGGGAGTATATGCGGAAAGTTTTCGCCACGATGGCGGCTGCTCTGGCGATGGGGGTGTCGGGCCCGGCGCTGGCGTCGGAACTGGGCGGCGGTGTCTATCCCAATGGCGCGGAGGGTTTTTCCGGCGCCGCCATGCCGCCGCCGGGCACCTATCTGCTCGGCTATCTCCAGCATTATGACGCGGATCGCTTCAACGGGCCGGATGGCGAGGCGGGGCTGCTGCCCAATTTCCGCGCGCGGTCGGACGCGGCGATCGTGCGGATGGTGCACATGACGCCGGTGAAGATCCTGGGTGCAACCTGGGGCATGCAGGCGATCGTGCCGGTCGTGAAGCTGAAGGTCGGCGCGGCGGGCCTGGGCGACGAGACGACCGGGCTGGGTGACATCACCATCGACCCGATCCTGCTGGGCTGGCATTTCCAGAACGGCGTGCATGTCAGCGCGGGCGTCGACATCAACCTGCCGCTGGGCGCCTATGACCGGCGCAAGCTGTCGAACATCGGCCGCAACTATCTGAACTTCGAGCCGGTCGTGGCGCTTGCTTACTATGGCAAGAAGGGCTTCTCGCTCGACGTGAAGGTCATGTACGACATCAACACCCGCAACAACCAGGCGGTGTTCACACCCTTCAACCCCACGGGCGCCAGCTATCGCAGCGGCAACGAGTTGCACGCCGATATCGCGGTCGGCCAGCAGATCGGCAAGTGGAAGCTGGGCGCGTCGGGCTATGTCTATAAGCAGACCAGCAAGGATCAGGTGTCCGACCCGACCGCGCAGGCCTTTATCGAGCGGATGCGCGGCTTCAAGGGACAGGTGATCGGCGTCGGCCCGACCGCCAGCTATCAGGCGGGCAAGGTCCAGTTGATCGGCACCTGGCAGCATGAATTCCACGCCGAGAACCGCCCGCAGGGCGACAAATTCTGGTTGAAGGCGGTCATCCCGATCGGTCGCTGACAGGCTCTGGTCGACAGGGCGCTCCGCTCATCCAGCGGGGCGCCCTTTTTCTATTCCTCCCCTGCAAGGGGAGGGGGACCATGCGCAGCATGGTGGAGGGGTGTCGCGCTATCGAGAGCGTGACACCCCTCCGTCAGTCCTTCGGACTGCTACCTCCCTTTGCAGGGGAGGAAATATCGCTACGTCAGCCGGTTGGCGACCATCGAGCCGGACATGCCGCCCAAACCGGGTCCGGGATGGGTCGAAGCACCGATCTGGTACAGGCCCTTGATCGGCGTCTCGTGATTGCCCGGCGTCGCACGCGGTCGCCAGAGCATGAACTGGTCGAGTGAGCAATCACCGCCATAGGGATCGCCGCCGACCAGATTGATGTTGAGCGCGGCCAGATCAGCCGGGCTGATGACGTGGCGGCCGAGGATGCTCGCACGCAGATTGGGCATCAGCTTGCACAACCGATCCACGATGCGGTCGGCATAAGCCTCGCGCAGTTCGGGCGTCCAATGGCCATCCTCGGGCGTAGGGATCAGCCCGGCGGCATCGCCCTTGATCGCACCATCGCGGGGCAGTTCCTGCAGCTGAATCCAGAAAATCCATTTGCCGTCCGGCGCGCGGCTGGGGTCGACGGCGATGGGTTGCGCGACGACGATGCTCGCTTCGGCGGGCAGCAGGCCGCGTTCGGCTTCGTTGACCGCGCGCGACACCGCCTCCAGCCCGTTGCTGAGATGCAGCATCGCCACGTCACGCAAGGTCGGGTCGGGCCATTGCGGCGGCTCGGACAGAGCGAGGTGGATTTGCATCTCGCCGCGACCATAGCGATAGGCCTTGGCCTCGCTCCGCGCGCGCTCGGGCGTGGCGCTGGCGGGAAGCAGCCGTTCGTAAAGCTGGGTCGGCGTGACCGAGGCGACGACCGCCTTGCGCGCGCGCACGATCTCGCCATCGCCCAGCCGGATGCCGGTGGCACGGCCGCGTTCGACGAGGATTTCGGCAACATCGGCGTTCGTGTGGACTCGCCCGCCCTTTTCCTCGATCAGCCGGACGAACGCCTCGACGATCCGGGCGCTGCCGCCCTCGACCATCGGGCTGCCCGCCGCCTCCAGCGACATCAGGACCAGCCGGTTCATGAGCGCGGACGCGCTACTTTCGGGGGACAGGCCGACATGCAGGACCCAGGGCGCGAACAGGGCCTGCGACAGCGGCGAGGCAAATTCGCTGCGCAACCAGTCGCGTGAGGCGCGCAACATGCCGCCGAACAGCCGACCCAGCCCCTTGGGGCCACGCCGCTTCACCTCACCAAGCAACAGCTTGGCGGTCGGCCAGGACCAGAGTTCGCCTCCCAACAGCCCGAAGACCATTGGCGCGATTTCCTCGACCTCGGCCATGGCACGGGTATAGGCCTGTCCGTCGCCCGGCGCGCAGGCGTCGAGTGCGGCGATATTGGCGGCGCGGTCGGTGCGGAAGATCACGCTGCGGCCGTCATCCATCACTGAGGCGGTGGGCGTTTGCGTATTGCGGAAGCGCAAGCCATGCCGCGCCAGCTCCGGCCCCAGTTCGGCATAATGGGGCGAGGTGACGAACAGCGGATAGAGCGTCGACAGCGTGTCGTGGCGAAAGCCCGGAAGCGTCAGCTCCTCGGTGCGGATACAGCCGCCTGCCACCGCCTCCCGCTCGAACAGCGCGACACGCTTGCCCTTCAGGGCCAGCCGTGCGCCGCAGACCAGCGCGTTGATGCCGCTGCCGATGATGACGATATCGGCGTCTCGGTTGGGCGCGGCCATGGCCTTAGCCGTGCGCGGCGAGCAGCGGCATCAACGGCACCCGCCGCTCCGGCCCGAGCATTCCGTACCCGCCATCGACCGACGTCTCGCTGCCGGTCATATAGGAGGCCGCGTCGGAAGCGACGAAGGCGACGACATTGGCGACTTCGGCAGCATCGGCGACGCGGCCGATCAGGTTCAGGTCGCTTGCCACCTTGTCGGCATGGGCGCGGTCGCCCGCCGTCAGGCCGTCGAACGGGTCGGACCAGATATGGCCCAGCGTCACCATGTTCACGCGGATGCCCTCGGCGGCATAGTCCATCGCCTGCGAGCGGGTGAGGTGCGCCAGCGTCGCCTTCGACACCGGATAGGCCCACCGGCCGATATGTGCGAACTTGCCCGAGACCGAGCCGATGTTGACGATGTTGCCGCGCGACTTGGCGAGATGCGGGCGCACCGCTTCGCCCAGGATCGCCGCCGACACCGCGTTGACGTTCAACGTCTGTAGCCAGGTCTCGCGCGGAGTGGCGGGACCGTCATCGCCATAGGAACAGGCATTGTTGACCAAGACGTCGATCCGCCCGAACTTCGTGATCGTGGCATCCACCAGATGCGCGATGGCGGCATCGTCGGTGATGTCGGTCGCGACGAACAGGGCGGCTTCGCCCAGTTCCTCGGCGAGTTTGGCGCCCTGATCCTGGTTGCGCGCGGCGATCACCACTTTCGCGCCCTCGGCATGCAGTTTGCGCGTGATCGCGCCGCCGATCGACGCGCCGCCTCCGGTGACGATCGCGACCTTTCCGTCCAGCATGGCCATGCGGTTATCCTCTTCCCAGCAATCTATCGTGGCAGTCTATGGCCCGGCGGCGCGCTCGCGTTATGCAGCCAGTGCCGGGCCTGTTCGCTGGCTGCTGGATTATCCGGTCGCCGCCAGCACGCAGCCCAGCGCCTCGCCCTTTTCGTCGGACAGCGCCGCATCGTGGAGCGCGGCGATCCGCGCCGCCGCATTCGGCCCGCGCAGTGCGGCCGGAACGGCGGCCATCACCATCTGGAAATGCGCCAATCCCCGCTCGAACGTGTCCGAATAGCCCTTGATGAGGTTCTGGCAGCGCAGGATTTCGATGGCGGCGGCGCGATCGGTGCGCGCGGCCTGCAGGGCGAGGTCGAGCCAGGCGGCGATCCGCGCCTGCTCCTCGATATAGCGCAAGCTCCGGCGGCGCATGCCGCGCATCCCCGCCAGCAGGCGCAGCATCAGGAACCAGCGCAGCCCGGTCGTCCGCACATGGCGGCCCTTGGTGAAGAACGGCTCCAGCCGCCGCCGCAGCCAGTCGCGGTGCAGGATGAAGCGTCCCAACCCGGCAGGCAACGTCTCGCACACCTCCTGCAAGCGCGGATGCATATATTCGGTGACGCTGAGCAACTGGTCGTCCTTGGCGCGCACCTCGCGCGTCACCCGCTCGCTGCGGCTGGCGCGGACCTTCAGGTCGGCGACGCGGATCGTATCCTCATAGGCCATCCAGAGCGCCAGATGCCGCGCCGCCACCTCGGTCAGCGCGCCGTCCGGCCCGTCGAGCGGCACGAACGCCGCCAGCCGGTCGAGATAGTCGCCCGCATAATCGGCGTCCTGATAATCCATCAGCTTGCGAACGCCCTCGGTCGCGGTGGCCTGGGCGGGAGCGGGCAGGGTGTTCGCGATCCGCGCGGCCAACGCGCGCCCGGCGGCGGTGGTCGGCACCGGCGGCCCGGCGGGCGCATCCTTCGCGGCTTCACCCTTCTGCGCGGAGTCGAAGCCCAGGCCGAAGCCCTTCAAATTGGTCTCGACCGCCTTGCCGCCGTGGCGGATAGCATCCTCGAACGCCTCGCGTGGGAAGGGCAGGGCCTCGCTGCCCGCCAGCGCGCCCAGCATGATCGAGCTGATGACGCTGCCCGACTTCGACGCAGCGGCGGCCATGTCGAAGCCGATGAAACGCCGCGACCGACGCTCGGCGGCGGCGAGGATGCGTTCGCTGGCGCCGGTGCCGTCGCCCAGCGCGGCCTTTTCGGAAATGGCATAGACGCGGTGGGTCGAGCCGATCAGCGTGGTGCGATCCTCGGTCACGAAGCCGCGCAGGATGGCGCGGCCCGCCTCCATCAGTTCGGACGCGATGACGATATCGACGTCGCCCGGCACCGGCATCATCGCCAGCACGGGGTCGGGGCGGTTGCCGCCGCTGGGGCGGGTGCGGACCAGTTCGATATAATAGACGGTGGATCCGGTGCGCTGCGCGACGCCCGGGACCGACGTCCCTTGCGCGACATAGCCGTTGGCGCGCGCGATATGCTGTACCCACTCGGCGAGCACGCCGCCGCCTTCGCCGCCCAGCGCCAAGATGGCGATGGTGATCCGGTCACGATCGGGAAGAACCAGTTCCATCAGAAAGCCCTCGCGGCAAGGTGGCGGCCATGGCGCTGTTGCAGCCAGCCGATGACGCGCTGGCTCAGGCGGTGACGCCATGTTTCCCAGCGGCCGGGATTGGTGACGATGCTGGCCTTCCAGAAGGAGGGGCACAGCACGGCGGCATGCGCGACCTCGCCGCAATTGCCGCAGCCGACGCAACTATTGTCGATATGGGTGACGGGATGCTGGCGCAGCGGATCGGGGTTCGCCCGGATGCTGAGCGAAGGACAGCCCGACAAGCGGATACAGGCATGGTCGCCGGTGCAGGTGTCGGGGTCGACGCCGAAGCGTTCGCGCACGACGCGCTGGCCTTCCTTGGCGGCCTTGGCCAGCAGTGGCTTTTCGCGGCGCTGGCGGTTCAACATGCATTCCGACTGGGCGATGATGACCTTCGGGCCCTTCTCGGGACTGGTCATCGCCTCGCGGATCAGATCGCGCATTTTCGCCACGTCATAGGTGCGGGTCAGCGTGCGCGCCCATTTGACGCCCATGCCGCGCACCGCCTTCTCGATCGGGTGGTTGGTGACGCGGGTGTCGTTCTTCGCGCGCGAGGACAGCACGTCCTGCCCGCCGGTCGCCGCCGAATAGCCATTGTCGACGATGACCGTGACGGTCTCGTCCTGGTTGAAGACGGCATTGCCGATGCCCGACGTCAACCCGTTATGCCAGAAGCCGCCATCGCCCATCACGGCGAGGGCACGCTTGCCCTCCGGCTTGAACGCGGACGCGGCGGCGGCACCCAGGCCGTAACCCATCGTCGTGTTGCCGATGTTGAACGGCGGCAGGATCGAGAAGAGATGACAGCCGATATCGGCCGAGACGTGCATCTCGCCTAGTTCGCGCTGGACCAGCTTCATCGCGGCGAAGATCGGGCGTTCGGGACAGCCGGTGCAGAAACCCGCCGGGCGTTGCGGCACGGTGGCGGCGACATCGGCGGGGACGGGCACGACGGCGCGGGGTTCGGGCGCGCGCTCGGGGGCGTGGTCGCGCAGGAACTTGGCGAGGCCGTCGCCGATCACCTGCCCCGAATATTCGCCCGCGCGCGGCATCACGTCCTTGCCGACCAGCTTCGTCTGGATATCGGCGCGGCGCAGCAGGGTGCTGAGTTCATGCTCGATAAACTCGGGCTGACCTTCTTCCAGCACCAGTACCGCGCGTTTTCCGGCGCAGAAGGCGACGACCTCTTGGGGGATCAGGGGATAGACGACGTTGAGGCAATAGATCGGGATGCGCGTCGCACCGAACGTGTCGGACAGCCCGGCCAGCTCCAGAGCGCGGTTGAGCGTGTTGTAGAGGCCGCCTTGTACGATGATGCCGACATCATCGCGCTCCGGCCCGAACCATTCGTTCAGCCGCTGCTCGCACACGAATGTCTGCGCGGCGGGCCAGCGCTGTTCGACCTTCTCGATCTCATGCTGGAAGATGGCGGGCGGCAGGACGATGCGGTCGAGTGCGCGGCGGGGGTTCAAGGCGGCCTGTCCGACCGTCATCGTCGGCCGGCGATTGTCACTGGCGACGAAGCTGCCCGTCATGTGGCAGCTGCGCACCCGCATCTCGATCATGACGGGGGTGTTCGACGCCTCGGACAGTTCGAAGCCCTTCTCCACCATGCCGACGATGGTGGGGAGATTGGGGCGCGGGTCGAGCAGCCACATCTGGCTCTTCATGGCGAACGCATGCGTGCGCTCCTGCATGATCGAGGAGCCTTCGCCGTAATCCTCGCCGACGATCACCAGCGCACCGCCGGTCACGCCGCCGCTGGCGAGGTTGGACAAGGCGTCGGAGGCGACGTTGGTGCCGACCACCGATTTCCACGCGACCGCACCGCGCAGGGGATAGTTGACCGACGCCGCCAGCATCGCCCCCGCCGCCGCTTCATTGGCGTTGGATTCGAAATGCACGCCGAGTTCGCGCAGCAGCGGATCGGCGTCGGCGAACACGTCCATCAAATGGCTGATCGGCGATCCCTGATAGCCGCCGACATAGGCGACCCCGGCCTGGAGCAGCGCCTTGGTCACGGCGAGGATGCCTTCACCCTCGAACACCTCACCCGCGCCCAGGCGGAGCTTCTCGACTTCCTTTTTGAACGAGCGTTCGGCCATGGCTCAGCGCTCCACCAGCGCGAGGACACGCAGCGGACTGCCCGAGCCGCCACGGATCTTGAGCGGCGCGGCGACGATCACCGCGCCGGTCGGCGGCAGTCGGTCGAGATTGGCGAGGCATTGCAGACCATAGCGACCCGCGCCGTGGAGAAGCGTATGCGCCGGGTAGGGGGGAGTCATGCCATGGGCCTGGCCCGCATCGGTGCCGATCGTCTCCACGCCGAAGCCGATCACGTCACGCTCTTCGATCAGGAAGCGTACCGCGTCCGGGTCCGGGCCGGGGGTGTGCGGGCCATCCTCGCGCCGGTTGGTATAGGCATCGCCCTCGCGCTTCGACCAGTCGGTGCGCAGCAGCACCCAGCTTTTCGCCGGAATGCGACCATGCGTGGCTTCCCAAGTCGTGATGACGTCGACGGTCAGCAGGAAGTCGGGGTCCGCCGCCGATTCCGCCGAGGCGTCGATCACGACCGCCGGGCCGACGAAATGGGCGGGGTCGATCGTGTCGACGCTGTTGTTGGGGAGGTCCTTGCCCGTCACCCAGTGGAGCGGCGCGTCGAAATGGGTGCCGGTATGCTCGCCGGTGGTGAAGTTGCTCCACGCCCAGGCGACACCGCGTTCGTCGTAGCGCGAGATTTCCTGGCGGCTGAACCTTGCGGTCTGGCCGAATGGTTCGGGCAGGATCAGCACCGGCGTGTCCTCCGACAGCTCCTGCGTCAGGTCGACGATCTCGATCGACCCGCCGGTCAGGGCGGCCGCGAAACGAGACAAGGCGGATTCGGCCATAGTCGCTCTCCGATTTTGTATTTCTTGACCGAAAGCTGCCGAATAAAACGTGCATATGCAACTAAATTCTTTCGGCCCCGGTTGCGAGCCGCCGGGGCAGGGGATAAGGCCCTGGGGAATTGGGAGCTATCGAATTGGACCATCGTCGTCAGGGCGACCCCGGAACGGCCGCGTTCCAGGTCGAGCGTTATCCCTTCTTCCTCATCAACCGGCTGGCGAGTCGCTACAATGCGACGATCGAGCCGCGCCTGCGGGCCATCGGCCTCGACATTCCCAACTGGCGCGTGCTGATGATCCTGGGCGAACACGCCCCGCGCGGGGTGCGCGACATCGCGGAGGCGGCGGTGATTCCGCTGTCCACCATGACCCGCATCGTCCAGCGCATGGCCGCCGCCGACCTCGTCACGCTGACCCCCAGCGCGGACGATGCACGCGTCACCATGGTTGCACTCACGGCCACCGGCGAATCGAAACTGGCCGAGGCGCGCCACGCCACGTCGCCCATCTATCAGCAGGTAATCACGGGACTTTCCGCGCGCGACTTCGACCGGCTGCTGACCCTGCTCGACCGCGTCTATCGCAATCTGGAGGGCTGATCGCCCGAAACCCCTTGATTGGCGGGTCCATATATTTTAAGTCTAAAACAAATAGAGGAGATGCCGATGCGTGTCGTTTGTCTGGGTGGCGGGCCTGCCGGGCTCTACTTCGCGATCTCGATGAAGCTGCGCGATCCGTCGCATGACGTGCTGGTCGTGGAGCGCAACAAGGCCGGGGATACCTTTGGCTGGGGCGTGGTGTTTTCGGACCAGACGCTGACCAATTTGCGCGCCAACGATCCGGTCAGCGCCGCGACGATCGAGTCGGAATTCGCGCATTGGGACGATATCGAGGTGGTCGTGGGCGACCATGTCGAACGCTCCGGCGGGCACGGCTTTATCGGCATCGGGCGCAAGCGGCTGCTCAACATCCTGCAGGACCGGGCGCGCGAGCTGGGCGTGCGGTTGCAGTTCGAGACCGACTTCGACGCCGACCTGACGAAATGGGCCGATTACGACCTGATCGTCGCGGCGGACGGCATCAACAGCCGGGTCCGCACCGCCAATGAGGACAAGTTCGACGTCGATATCGACACCCGCGCCAACAAGTTCATCTGGCTTGGCACGCCGCGCCTGTTCGACGCCTTCGCCTTCATCTTCGAAAAGACCGAGGTGGGTTGGATCTGGGCGCATGCGTACCGGTTTGACGAAACGCGCTCGACCTTCATCGTCGAATGTTCGGAGGCGACCTGGAGGGGCCTGGGCTTCGACACGATGGAACAGGCCGATGCGATCGCGGCGTGCGAGCGCATCTTCGCGCGCCACCTGAACGGCGAGCCGCTGCTGACCAATGCGACGCATCAGCGCGGTTCGGGCGCATGGATCAATTTTCGGCGTATCCTGTGCGGGGAGTGGTCGTTCGATAATGTCGTGCTGCTGGGCGACGCCGCGCACACCGCGCATTTCTCGATTGGCTCGGGCACCAAGCTGGCGTTGGAGGATGCTATCAAGCTGGCCGAGGTGATGAGCCGCGACCATGTCGCGCAGGACCGCGCCGGCATGGCCGTCGCGCTCGCCGAGTATCGCAACGAACGCCATGTCGAGGTGCTGAAGATCCAGAATTCGGCGCGTAACTCGACCGAATGGTTCGAGACGCTCGACCGCTATCTCGACTTCGACCCGAAGCAGTTCGCCTATTCGCTGCTCACCCGGTCGCAGCGGGTGAGCCATGAGAACCTCCGCCTGCGCGATCCCGCATGGCTGAGCAGCATCGAGCAATGGTTCGCCGCCCGTGCCGGGGGCAACGAAGCGGTGCCGCCAATGTTCGCACCCTATCGCCTGCGCGAGCTGACCCTGCCGAACCGCGTCGTGGTGTCGCCGGTGCTGACCTATGCCGCCGGGCCTGATGGGGTTCCGGGCGACTTCCACCTGGTCCATTACGGCGCACGCGCTATGGGCGGGGCGGGGCTGATCGTGACCGAGATGACCGCCGTGTCGCCCGAGGGGCGGATCACGCCGTCCTGCCCTGGCCTGTGGAATGACGAGCAGACGGCGGCGTGGCGGCGGATCACCGACTTTGCTCATGCGCAAGGCTCCGGGAAATTGTGCATTCAGCTCGGCCACGCGGGCCCGCGCGGCGCGACGCTGCCGGGATCGGTCCAGCCGGATCGGCCGCTGCCCGAAGGCGGCTGGCCGTTGCTCGCCGCGTCTGACAAGCCTTATCTGGCGGAAAGCCAGCGTCCCTCCGCCATGACCCGCGCCGATATGGACCGGGTGCGCGAGGATTTCGTCGCCGCCGCCGTGCGCGCCGCCGAGGCCGGGTTCGACATGATCGAGATTCAGGCCGGGCACGGCTTCCTTTTGTCGTCGTTCATCACCCCGCTGATGAACGAGCGGGCCGACGACTATGGCGGCAGCCTGGAAAACCGTCTGCGCTTTCCGCTGGAAGTGGTGTGCGCGGTGCGTGCGGCGTGGGGCGAAGACCGACCGCTGGCCGTGCGTATCTCCGCCCATGACTGGGCGGGCGAGGCGGGCGTGACCCCGGCCGAGGCAGTGGAGATCGCCGCGGCGCTGCGCGAGGCGGGCGCCGACCTGATCGACGTATCGGCGGGCGAAACCGCGCCCGATGCGCGACCCGTTTATGGTCGCATGTTCCAGACGCCCTTCTCCGATCGTATCCGCAATGAGCTGGACTGCCCGACCATGGCGGTCGGCAACATATACGAGGCGGATCACGTCAATGGCATATTGGCAGCGGGGCGTGCCGATCTGGTGGCGCTGGGCCGCCCGCATCTGGCCGATCCCAACTGGACGCTCCATGCGGCGGCGGCGGCCGGGCACAAGATGTCGGTACCTTCGGCCTATGCCCTTGGCCAGGCACAGCTTATGCGCAACGTCCAACGCCATTCCGAGACGGCGTGACGGCGCCTATGGAGACAGTGATTTTGACGGATCGCATTCGCGAAAAGCATGACGGGGCCCTGGGCAATCGGCTGGACATCAAGGTCCTGCTGCGCCTGCTGAGTTGTTCGATGACGATCGAGAAGCGGCTGCGTCGCCGCTTCATCGAGCAGTTCGACACGACCCTGCCGCGCTTCGACGTGTTGGCGGCGCTGGAGCGGCATCATGAGGGCGTCACCATGGGCGAGCTGTCCCGCTCGCTCCTCGTGTCCAACGGTAACGTCACCGCACTGGTTCGCCAGCTGGAATCCGATGGCCATGTCTCCAGCCAGCCCGCGCCCGAGGATCGCCGTCGCTATATCGTGGCGCTGACGCCGCAAGGGCGGGCGCATTTCGAGGAACTGGCCGCCGCGCATCACGGCTGGATCGGGGCGATGTTCGACCGCGTGCCCGATGCGCAGATGGCCGAACTCTATGACCTTCTGGCGATCCTGAAACGGTCGCTGGGGTCCGAAGGAGAGGAAAGCGAATGACATTCCGTTCGACCCAACAGGTCCGGTTCGCCCATGTCGATGGCGCGGGCATCGTCTTCTATCCGCGCTATTTCGAGATGCTGAACGCGGCGATGGAGGATTATTTCGCCCATGCCGTCGGCGTCGATTTCGCCGAGATGCATGGCGAGCGGGGTCTGGGCGTGCCCACCGTCCGGCTGGAGGCCGACTTTGCCATGCCCAGCCGGTTGGGTGACATGCTCGACTTCCTGATCGCGCCGGTGCGGGTCGGGCGCAGCTCGGCGGAAATGTCGGTGCAGGTGGAATGCGGCGGCGAACTGCGCTTCCGCGCGACCGTGGTGCTGGTCTGCATGAATTTGAAAGAAGGCCGCTCGGCCGAGTGGCCCGCCGATATGCGCCCGCAGGCGCTGAGCGTTGCGGCCTGACCAAGGGAGAGCAGAAGCCGCCAGCGGCTTCCGCTCATGGTCCGTCAGCCGATCGGTTGACGAATACCCGCCTGCTCCAGAAGCGGCAGGACAGCGTCCCTGAAATAGGGAAACTCCTCGGCATAATCGACGAAGGACAAGGTCGAGCCGCCAAAGCCCGCCTTGTGCAACCCGATGATGCCCTCTGCAACCTGTTCGGGCATACCGATCAGCGGCATCCCGCCATGCCCCATCGCCATGCGGTCACGGATCAGCGCCAGAAGGTCGTGCGGGAAGGACTGGGCATGGGCGAATTGCAGCCGGACGAGATTGTCGACGGCGGCGTGGTCGATCGCATCGCCGGTGAAATGGGCGACATAGTCCTTGGCCTCGCGTTCGGTCGGGCGGCAGACGACATGGGAAAACGTCATGACGTCGACCTTGCGCCCGATGGCGTCCGCCGCCTGGTGCAACTGCGCGATTTCCCCGATCGAGCGCGCCAGGTCTATGGCCGGGGTGAAGAGGAAGTCGGCATTGCGCACCGCGAAGTCGCGTCCCTGTGCGGACCCGGCGGCGTTGATGATGGGCGGACGTCCGGGCAGCGGCTTGGGATCGCTGTGCACCTGTTCGAGATTGAAGAACTGCCCCTTCCAGTCGAACCGTTCTTCGCGCGTCCATAGCGCCTCGACGATGTCGAACCACTCCTGCGCATAGCCGTATCGCGTCTCGTGATTGTCGGGCAGCGTCAGGCCGAGGGCGCGATATTCGGGCTCGTTCCACCCCGCGACGATATTAAGGCCCGCACGGCCGCCACCGATCCGATCGATGGTCGCGATCTGCTTGGCGACGACGACCGGGTGATTGACCACGGTATGCACGGTCGCGAAGATGTTGATGTTCCGGGTCGCGGCGAGCAGGGCGGCGGCCCAGGTCATGGTTTCCAGCACCGAGCCATGAAAGTCGGTCTTGCCACCATAACCGACCCAGCGCGCGATCGGCAGCATGAAGTCGATCCCCGCCGCATCGAGCATTCCGGCCAGCCGCAGGTTGTTTTCCCACGATGCCTCCCACCGTTCGGGCACGGTCGTCACCGACATGCCGCCCGAGCAGTTGGTTGCGAACGTGCCCAGTTTGAAATGGTTGGCACGCGTCATGGATCGCGTCATGGTCCTCTCCTTCGCTTCGAGAAATCACGTTTGAAATTCAAGCGTGGATCATGATGTTCAGGAAATCATTTGAAGTCTATAATAAATTTGAAGGAGGCGGCCTGATGGTAGAATCGACGCAAAAACAGAGGGTTGCTGGCGAAGCGTTCGATCGGCGCTGGCATCTGGCGACGACCGAGCATGAGGTGAATCTGACCGAACTGGAGTTCGCGCTGATGCGGGTACGCGAGTCGTTCGATCGCTGGCAGGGGGAGTGTTTTGCGGCCGTCAGCGGGCTATCGCTATCGGGCGTGGAGAATGCGCTGCTCCACCTGGTCCGGCTGCACGAAAGGCCCAAGCCGCTCAAGGATTTGCTGCGGCTGGCGAACCGGGACGACGTGCCGAACATCCAATATGCGCTGCGCAAACTGGCAAGGCTGGGGTTGATTCGACAGGGCGGGGGGCGTGGAAATGCGGTCTATGTGCTTACGCCACTGGGGACGGAACTGACTGACCGCTATGCGGAATTGCGCCAGCGGCTGCTGGTGGAATCGACACAAGTCGTCACGGGCGTGGACCAGCGGATGCAAGAGGCCGCGCAGATGCTGAACCTGTTGTCGGGCATGTATGAACAGGCGGCGCGAGTTGCGGCCACGCATCAACGTGGAACGGCCCCCGAACCGGATTGAGCCGGGGCGGGGGCCGTGAAGGTCGGTTTGGCTTTACCCCGCGACGATCGAGTGGCGCAGCTTGCCGATGCCGACCACTTCACCCTCGATCACGTCGCCCGGCCACACCCATTCCTGCGGCGAGCGGCCTGCGCCGACGCCTTCGGGGGTGCCGGTCGCGATGATGTCACCGGGCTCCAGCGTGATGCCCTGGCTGATGTCGGCGATCAGTTCATCGACCTTGAACAGCATGTGGCTGGTGTTGTTGCGCTGCTTCTCGACGCCGTTGACGGTCAGCCAAAGGTCGAGCGTCTGCGGGTCGGGAATTTCATCGGCCGTCACGATGCACGGGCCCATGGGGCAATAGCTGTCCTGCCCCTTGGAATAAATCCACTGGCCCGCCCGGCGACAATCGCGCGCGCTCATGTCGATCAGCGTGGTGTAGCCGAAGACGTAATTCAGTGCCTCTTCGCGCGCCACGCGCCTGGCGGTGGTGCCGATGATCGCGCCCAGTTCGATTTCCCAGTCGAGCTGCTGGGTGATGTCGGCGCGGTGGACGATCGGCTCGCCGGGCGCGATGACGCTGGTCGGCGGCTTGGAGAAGATCACCGGCTTCTTTGGGAGATCGGCCGAGGTATCGAGCGCGGCGGCGCTCTCGGCGACGTGATCGATATAATTGAGGCCGATGCCGAAGACGTTCTTGCGCGGGCGCGGGATCGGCGCGAGCAATTTCACGCTGGCGAGAGGACGCGCGCCATCGACCGGCCAGCGGCCCTTGGCCTCGTCGAGCAGCAGCTTCAGCTCCGCGACCGCGACCGGCCCCAGATCGATGAAGTCGAGCATCCGCGACGGCAACGGCACACCGGCGCGCGCGCCAAGCTTGGCGACGTCGATGACCAGGCCATCGACCAGAACGCCCAAGCGGCCTTCGGCTTCGACATCGACGCGATAGGTAACGAGACGCATGGCATTCCTTTCTGAAAATAGGGGGATCAGGACAGGACCGGCTGGTGCCCGCCATTGTCGGCAAAGGCTTCCGATCGATAGAGATTGAGCGCGCGCATCGCGGGCAGATCGTGGAACGAGAACAGGCAGGCGTCGTCGCTGGCCGATCCGTTGACATGCTCGTGCCACATCCAGGATGGCACGACGAAGATGTCGCGCTCCTTCCAGTCGAAGCGTTTGCCGCCGATGATCGAGTGGCCCGAGCCCTTGGCGCATTGATAGACGAAGCTGCCGACCTCGCGATGCGCCTTGGTATGCTCGCCGGGACGCAGAAGCTGCATCGACGCGCCGATCGTCGACATGGGCGGGCCGCCGTTGAACGGGTTCACATAGTTCATGTGGATACCGTCGAAGGGCGACCCGTCGCTGGCGCGGGCATAGCGGAGCAGCGCCTCATAGGTCGGCTCCCACTCATATTTCAGCAGCGGCGAGTAACGCTTCGACCAGCTTTCCCCGGCCGGCAGCAGCGCGGCATTGCCCCAGGTCGCGGTGGAATCGTCGACCGCATAGCCGACCGCCTGGTTGAGATCGGGATGGACCTCGTAGAAATTGGCCTCCAGCGCGTTCATCAGCGGGATGTCCAGCCCGTCCTGCCAGATACAGACCGAGCCGTCCTCCGACACGCCATGCTCGTGCCAGGTGCCGTTGGGGGTCAGCACGAAGTCGTTGCGGCCCAGCGTCATCTTGTGCCCATCGACGTTCGTGAACGCGCCCGACCCCTCCATGATGAAGCGCAATGCCGACGCGGAGTGGCGATGCGCCGAGGCGACCTCGCCCGGACCCATCACCTGAAGGCCGGTGTAGAGCCAGCCGACCGCCGCCGACACGTCGCGACGTCCCGGATTGGCGAGATAGACGACGCGGCGCCCGGCCTTTTCCGGGCTGACGAGATCGAGCGCGCGCAGCACATGGTCGCGCAGGCGGTCATAGTGCCAGACGACCGGCACCGACTGCGACTTGGGCTCCCACGGTTCAATCTTGTTGGCGACCGTCCACAATGCGCCCGCGTGCTGGTCTTCGAGATCACGGTAGAAGTCCACCAGCTCGGCCGTGTCGCTGACATTGGCCCGCCCGGCGACATCCTCGCGATAGGCGTCAAAGCTCTCCGTCGACATGTTCGATCTCCTTGTCGCGTCGAATTAGTTCAGGCTTAAAATATCTTGCCAATCCCTGTCAATCGGGGTTAAAGAAAACTTGCAAATGCAATGAATGCCGTGAGGGAGCACCATGCTGAACCTGCCCCGTTTCAAGGCCGCCGCGATCCAGACCGCCCCCGTTTTCCTCGATCCCGCCGCGACGGTGGACAAGGCCGCCAGCCTGATTCGCGAGGCAGCGGCGAACGGCGCCGAACTGGTCGCCTTTCCGGAAGTGTTCGTCGCGGGCTATCCCTATTGGAGCTGGATCGCCGATCCGGTGTCGGGCAGCCCGTGGTTCGAAAAGCTGGCCCGTGCCTCGATCCTGATACCGGGGCCGGAGATCGACCGGATCTGCACCGCCGCGCGCGAGGGGGGGGTGCATGTCGTCATCGGAGTCAATGAACGCAGCCCGGTGTCGCTTGGCACGCTCTACAACACGCTGGTCTTTATCGGCCCCGACGGCACGATCCTGGGCAAGCATCGCAAGCTGGTGCCGACCTGGGCGGAGAAGCTGACCTGGGCGCATGGCGACGGGTCGACGCTGAAGGTCTATCACACCGCGATCGGGCCGCTGGGTGGCCTGGCGTGCGGCGAGAACACCAACACGCTCGCGCGGTTCAGCCTGCTGGCGCAGGGCGAACTGGTCCATGTCGCCAGCTATATCGCGCTGCCCGTCGCACCCGCCGATTACGATATGGCCGAGGCGATCAAGGTGCGCGCCGCCGCGCATTGTTTCGAGGGCAAGCTGTTCACCATCGTCTCCTGCTCGACCGTGTCGGGGGAGATCATCGCCGCGATGGAGACGTTGGTCCCCGACGCCCGCGCGCGGCTGGAGCGGAAGAACAGCGCCTTTTCCGGCATCCTCGGCCCCGATGGGCGCGTGGTCGGCCAGCCGCTGATCGACGAGGAGGGCATCGTCTATGCCGAGATCGACCTGTCGCGCTGCATCCAGCCCAAGCAGATGCACGACATCATCGGCCATTATAACCGCTTCGACGTGTTCGACCTGCGCGTGAACGCCGTACCGCAACAGCCGGTGCGGATCGACACGGGCCCCGCGCCCGCCGCCGAGCCCGAGCCGAGCGCCGACGCCCAATCTTGAACGAAAAACGTCTGAGAGGATCACCATGACCGCCCGCAGCTATCGCATCGGCCAGATCGTGCCGTCGTCCAACACCACCATGGAAACCGAAATCCCCGCCATGCTCCGCACGCGCGAGGGGATTTTGCCCGAACGCTTCACCTTCCACTCCAGCCGGATGCGGATGAAGAAGGTGGTCAAGGAAGAGCTGGAGGCGATGGACCGCGACAGCGATCGCTGCGCCACCGAATTGTCCGATGCGCGGGTCGACGTGCTTGGTTATGCCTGCCTCGTCGCGATCATGAGCATGGGCAAGGGCTATCACCGCGAGTCCGAAGCAAGGCTCCATGCCCGGACGGTCGAGAACAACGCCGCCGCGCCCGTCGTGACGAGCGCAGGCGCGCTGGTCGACGGGTTGAAGCGGATGGGCGCCAAGAAGATCTCGGTCATCTGCCCCTATATGAAGCCGCTCACCCAGCTGGTGGTCGATTATATCGAGCATGAGGGGATCACGGTCCACGACTTCACCGCGTTGGAAATCCCCGACAATCTGGAGGTCGGGCGGCACGATCCCGAACGGCTGCTGGAAATCTACAAGCGCGTCGACCGGACCGGCGTGGATGCGTTCGTCGCCTCGGCCTGTGTCCAGATGCCCTCGCTGCCGATCATCCAGCGGCTGGAGGATGCGATCGGCATTCCGGTTGTCTCGGCGGCGGTGTGCACGACGCACCAGATGCTCGACCGGCTGGAGCTGGAGCGGCGCGTGCCCGATGCGGGTGCGCTGCTGAGCGGTCGTTACTGAGGGGAGCGGCCCCGATGCAGGTCGACATGCGGACACTGGATGCGGCGAGCCGGTACAAGATCATTGGGGCCTGCATCACGCCCCGGCCGATCGCCTGGGTGTCCAGCGTATCGGCCGGGGGCGTGCCCAACCTCGCGCCTTACAGCTTCTTCAACGCCATCGGGAACGACCCGCCGATGATCGTGCTGGGGCTGGTGTCGCATCCGGCCAAGGGTGTGAAGGATACCGCCGCCAATATCCGCGAAACGGGCGAATTCATCGTCCATCTGGTCGACGAAGCCCATGCCGAACGCATGAACCACACCAGCATCGACCATCCGGCGGGCGTCGATGAAGGCGCGCTGCTGGGTCTCGACATGGTGCCCGGCGCCGCGGTCGGTGCGCCGCGCATCGCCAGCGCGCCTGTCGCGTTCGAGTGCGAGACGCGCCACCTCATCGAAACCGGCGCGAACCAGTTCGCGGCGCTGGCGGAGATCGTCCACGCCCATATCGCCGACGCCTTCGTCTCCGATGCCACGCGGCTGCACTTCGACATTGCCGCGATGAACCTGATTTCCCGCCTGCACGGGGCGGGCTGGTATGGCCGCCAGAGCGATACGTTCGAGATGCTTCGCCCCGTGTCCCCCGTTTTGGTCAAGGAGTAGGTCCATGGAAACATGTGAACTGTCGCGCGTCCGCCACGCCTTTCTCTCCACCCCGGAAGAGGTCATCGACGAGGCCCGCAACGGCCGGATGTTCATTCTGGTCGATGACGAGGACCGGGAGAATGAGGGCGATCTGGTCATCCCGGCGCAGATGGCGACGCCCGACGCGATCAACTTCATGGCGCGGCACGGGCGCGGGCTGGTCTGCCTGGCGATGACTAGGGCGCGGGTCGAGCAGCTGGGTATCGGGCCGATGACCAAGACCAACGGCACCCGCCACGAAACAGCTTTCACCGTCTCGATCGAGGCGCGCGACGGCGTCACCACCGGCATCTCGGCCGCCGACCGCGCGCGGACCATCGCGGTGGCGATCGATGCGAACCATGACGCGGCCTCGATCGTCACGCCGGGCCATGTCTTTCCGCTGGTCGCGCGCGAAGGCGGCGTGCTGGTGCGGGCGGGGCATACCGAGGCGGCCGTCGACGTGTCGCGCCTTGCCGGGCTGAACCCCTCGGGCGTGATCTGCGAGATCATGAACGAGGACGGGACGATGGCGCGGATGGACGACCTCGTCTCCTTCGCGCAGCTCCACAATATGAAGATCGGCACGATCCGCGACCTGATCGCCTATCGCCGCCGTCACGATCATCTGGTCGAAAAGCACGCGGAGACGGTGTTCGAAAGCGAATGGGGCGGCGAGTGGCGCGCCATGACCTTCTGGAACAAGGCAACGGGCAGCGAGCAGGTCGCGCTGGTCAAGGGCGAAATCCGGCCCGACAAGCCGACCTTGGTGCGGATGCATTCGCTGTCGCCCTTCACCGACATGTTCGGCGAAACCGGACCACGCGCCGGACTGCTCGCCAAGTCCATGCGGATCATCGCGGAGGAGGGGGCAGGGGTCGTCGTCGTGATCGATCGGCCCCGCTCCGACGGCCTAACGCTGGCGATCCATGCGCGCAGCGGCGCGCCGATCCCCGACATGGAGGAATTACGTGATTACGGTGTCGGCGCGATGATCCTCACCAAACTCGGCGCGGAGGACATCGTGCTGCTGACCAACAGTCATCACACGCTGGTTGCGCTGGAGGGCTATGGCCTTAAGGTCGTCGGCGAACGTGCGATCTGCTAATCCGCAGCTGATCCGGGCTTTGCTAGGTCATGGGCAGAACCAGTCGACGCCAAAAATCCGAATGCGCGTTCTACAGCGGCCAAATCCTGCCCCCGCAACCATCGCTATAGAACTCGACACGCCGCCCTCACGGGCGGCGTTGTCGTTTATGGCATACACCACCAGCGACGCCACGCTGGCAACCACCTCTGCCGCGGGACCCTCCGG
>NZ_JBCNNI010000027.1:0-54585 GCF_039594485.1 Sphingomonas sp.
ACCACCGCCGCGGCGAACAGCATCATCAGCATCATCAGCCGCATATGCGTCGTCGCGACCAGCGCATGGCGCTGGCCGGCGGTGCGCTGCGTTCCGGCGGGGCGCGCGACGAGAACGCTCAACGCGCCCGCCGCGATTCGGTCTTGGCCCCCTTGAGGATGTCGCCCAGCGTCGTGTCGGACAGCAACTGGCGGTCGAGCATCGCCACTGCCTGCGGCCGCACCTTGGCGACGGCGGCGGCGGTGCGGACGGTCGCGATGGGGGCGGGCCTGGCCGCCTTAGGCGTGACGACACGCTCGGCCACCGCCTTGACCAGCTGCGGCTTGGGCAGGGCGACCTTGGCGAGCTGGACGACGGGAGCGGGGGCGATGGGCTGGGCGGGCTGGGCGGGCTTGACGGGCTGGGCGGCGGCAACGGCGACCGCGTCCGGCTGGGCGGGCGGAACCGGGGCGGGCGAAGGCTGCGAGGGGACGAGCAGCGCGGCGGTCTGAACGGGCGGGGTCGCGCCGTTCGCGACGTCGAGCGAGGCGAGCTGCGCCTCGTCGCCGACGAACTGGCCCGCGACCGGCGCGGTCAGCGCCAGCGTGTCGCCGTTCCATTTTTCGAGTTGGACCAGGTTGGCACGGGTGTCGAACTCGGTCTCCAGCGCGCGGATTTCCCGCTGGGCATTGGCGATGCGCGCGTTCACGTCGTCGAGCTTCTTGCGCTCCGACGCGACCTGCAGCGAGACGAGATAAAAGCCCAGGACGACCGCGACGCAGCTCCCGAACCAACCTATCCCCTTCAACCGATACGCCGCCGTCATACGCCCAACTCCTGACTCAACTCGCCCCCCGACGCCCTTCCCCGTCCCGCCGACCAGGCGGGTGACTCCGTTCGCGTGGCAAAGCGCAGCGTCGCCGAACGCGCGCGCGGATTGCGGGCCAGTTCCGCCTCGCCCGCGCGCACCGCCTTGCCCACCTTCGTAAAACTCGGCGCCCGCGCAGCGGCCTGTTCGGGCAGGTGGCGCGATCCCCCCGGCATCTGCCCCGCCCGCTCGCGAAAGAAACGCTTGACCATCCGGTCTTCCAGGCTGTGGAACGTCACCACCACCAGCCGCCCGCCGGGCTTCAACGCGCGCTCGGCCGCCGCCAGCCCCTCGGCCAGTTCGTCGAGTTCGCGGTTCACATGGATGCGGATCGCCTGGAAGGTCCGGGTCGCCGGATCCTTCTTGTCGTGCGGACGATAGCCGAGCGCCTTGCGCACCACCGTCGCGAGTTCGCCGGTGCGGGTCAGCGGGCGCGCGGCGACGATCGCCTGCGCGACCCGGCGCGAACGGGGCTCCTCGCCATAATGATAGAGGACATCGGCGATCGCCGCCTCATCGGCGCTATTGAGGAAATCGGCCGCCGACTCGCCCTCCTGCGCCATCCGCATGTCGAGCGGACCGTCGCCCTGGAAGGAGAATCCCCGCCCCGCCTGGTCGAGCTGCATCGACGACACCCCGATATCGAGCACCACGCCGTCGACCAGCGCGTCGAGGTCCTGATCCAGCCCGGAAAATTCGCGGTGGATCAGGGTCAGTCCCGGCTCGGTGGCGACCAGCGCCTGACCACCCGCAATCGCATCTGGATCGCGGTCGAAGGCAATGACCTTCGCGCCCTTCCCCAGCATCGCGCGGGTATAGCCCCCCGCGCCGAAGGTGCCATCGACATGCGTCTCGCCGGGCAGGATGGCGAGCGCGTCGAGCACTTCGTCGAGAAGGACGGGGATATGGGGGGCTTCGGGACGCACGGTCACAGCGCGATCCCCTTTTCGTGGCAGTGGAACCGTGCCGCCGATATCATCTTGGGTGGCAGGCCCGGCGTCTCGACCAGCGTCTTGGGATCCCAGATTTCGATATAGTCGAAGGTGCCCCAGAAAAAGGCATGGCCCGCGATCCCGGCGTGAAAACGGGGAAAGCCCGGCATGATGAAGCGGCCCGACCCGTCAAAGGGCACCGCCTCGCCATTCGCCAGGTCGCGCTTGATATTATAGTCGATCCGGCCGTCCGGCCCGCGCGACATCTCGGTCCGCGCGTCCAGTTCCTTCTTCAACACGGCGACATAACCCGGATCATAGGCGATCAGACAACGTTCGGTTTCGTGGACCGCGATGATGATGGTCCCGCCGTCCTTTCCGTCGGGGCGCGGAGCGTTTTGCGCCAGGGTGGAGCGGAGTGCATTCGGGATGGCAACGCGACCCTTGTCGTCGACAAGGCCAATGCCACTTCCCTGATACAAACCCCTTTCTGACACGCCAACCTCACACATGGCGCGCACGGCCTCACCGACCCGAATCCCGGCCATCGCCGCGATCCGACCATCTCTCGACAACAGTGAGCCTGCCCCTCTGTTAGCGCTTGGTTTACCTATAGCAGGACTGGGAGGCAACGGGATTTTTGGGGATAGCCGGGGAAATCACGGCAGAACCCCGATTTTTGAGACGAGCGACCGGGCGATGATCCTGTGGGACGTCACCACGGCATGCCCGAAAACGGCCGGGAATCCGGGCATATGGGCCCCTTTCCCCGGATTTCCCCGACCGGGCGCGATCGATCGAAGCGCGAAATCAACTTCGACGCTGAAAAAGGCCTGGACCCGGACGTGAGGGCACAGCCGCAGGACGGCAGGATGCGCCGCCGCGATTCGCGCCAGGCGCAGGCCACCGACTCAGTGGCCGGCGGGTGCCTGTGTGTTGACGGGGGCGGGAGCGACGCCGAGTTCGGCCAGCGGCTCGCTGGTCGCGGGGGCGGTCGTGTTGGCCACCGCCATGTCGGCGACCATGTTGGACTGGGCCGCTCCGGCGGCGACCACCGGAGGCTCGTCCCGATTTAGCGACCCCAGGATCGTACTGGCGATCGCGATCAGCAGGACAACGGCGGCAAGGCCGATCATGCCGACCTTCACACGCTGCATGATATGATGTTGATCGGGTGACTTCATGGAATTCGCTATGACTATCCTGCGCGCTTGTCGGTGTCGACCATCCGCGCGGACAAATCCGCGCGCCTAAAGTCCCTTTTCCGCCCGCCACGCCGGGTTGTGCAGCGTGGAGAGGTAGCGAAACCCCGTATCGCACAAAATGGTTGCGATACGCTTATCCGGGCCCAGCGACCGCGCCAGTGCCACCGCGCCCGCCACGTTGATACCAGAAGACAGGCCCAGGCACAGCCCCTCTTCGGCAAGCAGGCGCTGAACCCAATACCAGCCATCGGCGTCCGAAATCCTGAACTGGGTATCGACCGGCGCACCGTCCAGATTGGCGGTGATCCGCCCCTGCCCGATGCCCTCGGCGACCGACGTCCCCTCGGACTTCAACTCGCCATGCGCATAATAGTCGTACAGGGCCGCGCCATGCGGATCGCTGAGCGCGATGACGACATTCTCGTCATGCGCCTTCAGGCCCATGCCGACCCCCGCAAAGGTACCGCCCGTACCGGCGGCGCAGGTGAAGCCGTCGACCAGCCCGCCCATCTGGTTCCATATCTCCTCGGCGGTGCCGACGATATGCGCGCGCCGGTTGGCGATATTGTCGAACTGGTTGGCCCAGATCGCATTCTCCGTCTCCTCGGCGATCCGGCGCGAGGTGTGGACGAAATGACAGGGGCTGGAATAGGGCGCGGCGGGCACGAGGACCAGTTCGGCGCCCAGCGCGCGCAGCGTGTCCATCTTCTCGCGACTCTGTGTCTCGGGCATCACGATGATCGTGCGATAGCCCTTGGCATTGGCGACCAGCGCCAGCCCGATGCCGGTATTGCCCGCCGTCCCCTCGACGATCGTGCCGCCGGGGCGCAGCAGCCCCCGCGCCTCGGCATCCTCGACGATGAACAGCGCGGCGCGGTCCTTCACGCTGGCGCCGGGATTGGCGAATTCGCATTTGCCGAAAATGTCGCATCCTGTCGCCTCGCTCGGCCCCTTCAGGCGGACGAGCGGGGTGTTGCCGATCAGGGCGAGCGTGTCTGGGATCGCATCCATGTGCGCTAGATGGCCCCTGCCCCGCCGCGCGGCAAGCAAAGCCTTGCTTGGGTCAGGCCAAGCAGGACCACATGGATCATGCGAATCGCGACCGATCGAGGCGTTTTCTGACGCCCGGCGACATCTCCGGCTTGACGTGCGGTTGCTGCATTTGCGAACACCATGTCGCTATGAAGAGCATCCTCCCCCTCATCGTCGCCGCACCGCTGCTCGTCCTGGCCGCGTGCAATTCCAAGCCCAGCCAGCCCGAGGTGGTCGACACCAACCCCGATCCGATGGCCAATGTGCTCGCCAATCGCGCGCCGGTCGAGCTGCCCCCCTCGATCAAGTCCGAGAAGACGTTCCGCTGCAAGGACCAGAGCCTGGCCTTCGTCACCTTCTTCCAGGGTGACAAGCAGGTCAATGTCCGCCTGAAGGAAGGCGAGACCCCGGTCGTGCTGAAGGCCCCGGCCGCCGGTGAGCCGCTGACCGCCGAGGGCGGCTGGCGCCTGACGGGTGACGAGAAGACCATCACCCTGACCACCCCCAAGAAGGCCGCCCAGAGCTGCCACGTCTAAGCCCCTTCCCGTCCGGCAGACGGACGATTGGGACTTGATCGGAAACCGGCCGGCGGGGATATCTCCGTCGGCCTTTTTTTGGCGCATGTCGGGAGGTCGAACGAACCGATGGCCGCGATCGCGATCTACAGCCTGAAGGGGGGCGTCGGAAAGACCAGCATGGCGGTCAATCTGGCATGGTGCGCCGCCAGCCAGTGCGCGCGCCGCACCCTGCTATGGGATCTCGATCCGCAGGCCGCCTCGACCTGGCTGCTGGGCGGGGCCATGCCGGGCGACCGGGCCGAGGCGATGTTCTCGCGCGAGATCGCGGTCGAACGGCTGATCCGGCAAACGGCGATCGACCGCCTGTCGCTGATCGGGGCCGACGATTCGCTGCGCGGGCTCGACCTGCTGTTCCACAGGATCGACAAGAAGAAGCGGCTGGACAAGCTGATCGAGGGGCTGGACGGCTATGACCGGGTGTTGCTCGACTGTCCGCCGGGGCTGACCGAGACGACCGAGCAGGTCCTGCGCGCCGTCGATCTGATCGTGGTGCCGGTCGTCCCCTCCGCCCTGTCGGCCCGCGCGCTGGAGATGATCGACGGGCATGTCCGCGGCCGCGTTCCGCTGATGCCCGTCCACGTCATGGTCGACCGCCGCCGTCGCCTTCATGCCGATGCCGTCGCAGCCCATCCCGAATGGCCGGTGATCCCCATGGCCAGCCTGGTCGAGGCGATGGGGGAACACCGCGCACCCCTGGGGGTGTTCGCGCCGCGCAGCGTGGCGGCACAGGCCTATGCCACCCTGTGGCGGGCGATCGAACAGCGGCTGAGCGCCGCATGAGCCGCCGCGACGAACCCGGCACCGCCGAACGGCTGACCCCGCATCTCGTGCTCGGGGCCTATGCCGTCGGCGTCTTTCCCATGGCCGACACGCGGGAAACCGACCATGTCTATTGGGTCGAACCCCGCAAGCGCGCCATCCTGCCGCTGGACGGGTTCCACCTGTCACGCTCGCTGCGCAAGACGGTCGCCGCGGACCGGTTCCGCGTGACCGCCGACACCGCCTTCGAATCGATCATCCGCCTGTGTGCCGAAAGCGTGCCCGATCGCCCGGAGACCTGGATCAACTATGCGATCGAACGGGTCTTCATCGACTTGTTCGACATGGGGTTCGCCCATTCGATCGAGGTCTGGGACGGGGAGGAACTGGTCGGCGGCCTCTATGGCCTCGCGCTCGGGCGTGCCTTTTTCGGCGAATCGATGGTCAGCCGCCGGACCGACGCGTCCAAGGTCGCGCTGGTCTGGCTGGTCGCGCGGCTTCGCGCGGGCGGCTACAGCCTGCTCGACTGCCAGTTCCAGACCCCGCACCTCGCCAGCATGGGCGCGATCGAGATCAGGCGCGACGATTATGTCGTGCTGCTCTCCGACGCATTGGCGGGCGTGGTCGCGCCGGGCGCATCCGCCTCGGGCGTGTCGGCCGCAGGCGACTTCGGCGCGCTCGACCGCTTGGCCCCCGGCGTTGCCGCAGGCACGGTATCCGGGCCGGTTTCCGGCCAGGACATCGTGCAGCTCTTGGCCCAGACGTCATAGACGGGGTGCGGCACGACGTTCAGCGCCGGGCGTTCCTTGAACAACCAGCCTGAAAAGACACGCTGCCACCGCTGGTTCGCGCCACGCACGTCCAGTTGCACGAAGGCGCCCGTCAGTTGTTCGGGTTCCCAGGATGCGGTCTTCTCACAGGCACGCAGGCGGACCACCACATCATCGACGCGGATCGCCTGGCCGGGTTTCAGCGTCAGTTCGCGCGAGACGCCGTTGCGCTTGTTGAGCAGGCCGATCACGGCCACCCGCTCGGCCATCGGGGTACCGCCGCTGGGCAGCGCCGCCTGTCCGGTGTCGACCGATTCGATTCCCGATCCGGCTCCGGGGCGATCGGGCAGGATCTGGCTGACCGCCGATTCGTCCGCCGACGGCGCGCCCTGACGGGTCAGCGCATGATAGCCGAACCAGCCCCCGACCCCCAGCGCGGCGGCCAGCGTCGCGCCGGCCAGCCAGCGAGTCGCCTTCACCCCTCGGGCGTCCAGGCTTCATAGTCGCCGGTCGCGGCCTGACGATGGCCGCCCTTCTCCAGCGCGCCCGCCGGACGATAGGCCATGGCGGTGCCCGTCAGATTGGGCAGGGCGGGCTTCTGCCACGCGCGACGCGGCGGCAGCGAGCGGTCGGGCACGTCCTCGACCTGATGATGCAGCCAGCTGAACCATTCCGCCGGAACGCGGCTGGCATCGTTCGAGCCGTTGTAGATCACCCAGCGGCGGGGGCGACCGGCGGTATCGCTGCCGCCCTCGTAATAGAGGTTGCCATGCGCATCCTCGCCAACCTGCGTCTTGCCGCGCAGACCGAACCAGGTGCCGATGGTGGCGCCGTTCCACCAGGTGAAGGGATTGAGGTTGATGCCCATGATGCGCCGTGTAGCCCGGCTGTCGCCGCCCTTCAACAGGGTTCGGTGGAGAAGCCGTCCCCCGCGCGCCGATCAGTGTGGCCAGGAAACCTTGTCGCCCTCCGAAATGCCCAATTCCGCCGAGCGCCCGCCGACCAGTTCGAGGACGGCCGCCACCGGCTCGCCGGATGCGACAGGCGCCTCGGAAAAGGGCACGGTGTTCTCCGCGATCCGGGCGATCGTGCCGTCGGCGCGGATGAACAGGATGTCGAGCGAGGTGGGCGTGTTCTTCATCCAGAAGCTCGCCTCGCGCGGGCCGGTCCCATCCGGGGGATAGGGTGCGAACAACATGCCGCCATCGGGCTTCAGGTCGGTGCGGTACATCAGCCCCTGCTGCTGCTCGGCGGCGGTGCGCGCGGATTCGACGGCGAATCTGTGCGATCCGTCCGCGGTGGCGATCGTCACCGGGATGGTCGCAGAGCGGCGCCCCCCTTCCCCCTGCCCGTCACCCTTGGCGGTCGGGGCGGTGCCCGAGCATCCGGCGACCGGCAAGGCGACCAGCGCCAGCATCAGCGCCCAGCCCCAGGTCCGGCCCCAGGCCCGGCCGCGCCCCGCGCGCATCGGGCCGGTCATTCCGCCTGTGTCCGGGGCGTCACCACCACCGCCAGCGGCCCCTTCGGCCCGTCGACGATCCGCGCGTCGAGCGGCTGTCCGGGTTCGACCTCCAATATGCCGCCGCGACGCAGCGTCTCCATATGGACGAAGATATCCACCCCGTCGCGTTCGCGCAGCAAGAAGCCATAGCCCTTCAAGCGGTTGAACCATTTGACCGAAACCTGCTCTGGATCGCCCGCCTCGTCGACCAGCGCGATGGGGTCGATCCGGTCGGGCGCGCGCGCCCGCTTGGGCAGTTCGGCCACCGCATGGGTCAGATCGACGGCCAGAACCTCGCGCGCCTGATAACCGCGTGCGCCGCGCACCGCCCATAGCTCGATCCGTGCGCCCTCAGGCAGGCTGCGACGCCCATGCGGCTGCAGCACGGTGAAGTGCACCAGCACGTCACCATAAGTGGGATCATCCGCCACGACGAAGCCGAAACCCCGCGTCACGTCGAACCATTTGACGACCCCCGCCAGCCGCACGGCCATATCCGCCGCTTCGCCGTCGATGCCACCACCCGTATTTGGCGTTTCATCCAGCATCATCGCACCCTTGGGGTGTATTGCTAGCAGCATTGTTCGCGCTCGCAATGCAATGCATGGCAATTTTCCTGGATCGAAGCGGGACGAAGCCGCGGAAACGGCCGCAAGGCACGCCAAACGATTGAATCTGGATCAAGGATCGCCACCACCATCATCATCCCCATCGAGCATGTCGCCCGGCTCGGCCGATAGGATGCGGCGCGACAGGGCGCTGTCATGACCGGCGCGCATCATCGCCGCGAACTGTTTTTCGCGCATGGCCCGGTCCGCCTGCCCGTCCCCGAACGGACCGATTCGCCGCCGCCGGGCAAAGGCCAGCGCGGCATCGCGCGCCGCCTCCGCCACCTGCGGCGCGATCGCGGCGTGATCGTCCTCGCCGACCCGCGCCGCCTGAAGCGCCTGTCGGACGCGCCGCGCGCCCATCCCCCGCCGCGCGAGCGACGCCGCCTTGGCCTCGGCATAGGCGCGATCGTCGATATAGCCCAGCGCGACTATCCGCGCCGCCAGCCCGGCGACATCCGGGGGGCCCTCGCCCGCCCAGCCACGTTCGCGCCGCTTTCGCATCAGATAATCGACCAGCTTGCCTTCGGTGGTGGCGAAACGCTCGACATAGCGCAGGGCGAGTTGCTCCATCGATCGGGGGTCAAGCGGTTTGGGCGGGCGACGATCGGCGGGCACGCCTTGTTTGTGCCACACTGACACCGGATTTAGAACGCGGGAAGCCGCCATTTCTGGCGGAAAAGAATCACTCGCCCCGTCCGGTTGGGATGCGAGGGCGCAAGAGCATAAGGAACGAAGGCAAGGCCATGACGATCGAGCACCATCAGGACGACGCGCGCGCCATCATCGCGACGCCGACCGAAGATGCGCTGCCGCGCCGCTTCGCCGACTTCGACACGCTGGGCGAAGCCTTGGACTATGCCGCCTCGGGGGCGCGGGGGCTGAACTTCCATGATGCGCGTGGGATGTTGAGCCGTCCTTATCCCTTCGCGGAACTGCGCGAGGATGCGCTGGCCTGTGCCCGCCGCCTGATCGCCAGCGGGGTGAAGCCCGAGGACCGGATCGCGCTGGTGGCCGAAACGGGACCGGAATTCGCCGCGCTGTTCTTCGGCGTGATCTATGCGGGTGCCTGGCCGGTGCCGCTGCCGCTGCCGACCTCGTTCGGCGGGCGTGACAGCTATATCGAACAGCTTCGCGTCCAGCTCGCCAGCTGCGATCCCAAGATGCTGATCTTCCCGCCGGAACTGTCCCAGATGGCGGGCGCGGCGGCGGAAGCGGCAGGCGTCGAGGGGATCGACTGGGCCAGCTTCGCCACCCGCGAGGCACCCGAGGCGCCCCTGCCCGAGGCGAAGTCCGATGCGATCGCCTATCTGCAATATTCCAGCGGTTCGACCCGCTTCCCGCATGGCGTGGCGATCACCCACCATGCCCTACTCAACAATCTGGCGGCGCACAGCCATGGCATGGAAATCCAGGCCAGCGACCGCTGCGTCTCCTGGCTGCCCTGGTATCACGACATGGGCCTGGTCGGCTGCTTCCTGTCGCCGATCGCCAATCAGGTTTCGACCGATTATCTGAAGACCGAGGATTTCGCGCGCCGTCCGCTCGCCTGGCTCGACATGATCAGCCGCAATCCGGGCACCTCGGTCAGCTATTCGCCGACCTTCGGCTATGACATTTGCGCGCGCCGCATTTCGTCGCAGACCAAGGCGTCGGACCGGTTCGACCTGTCGCGCTGGCGACTGGCGGGCAATGGCGCGGACATGATCCGTCCCGACGTGATGCAGTCCTTCGTCGATGCCTTCGCCGATGCGGGGTTCCAGGCGACCGCCTTCCTGCCCTCCTATGGCCTGGCCGAGGCGACGCTGGCCGTGTCGATCATGCCGCCGGGCGAAGGCATCCGCGTCGAACTGGTCGAGGAAACCCAGCTCTCGGGCGGCGCGCGGGGTGCCGACCGGCCGCAGCGTTTCCGTGCGATCGTCAATTGCGGCAAGCCCGCGCGCGACATGACGATCGAAATCCGCGAGGAGGATGGTACGCCCCTGCCCGACGGTGCGATCGGCAAGGTGTGGTGCAAGGGCCCCTCGATCATGGTCGGCTATTTCCGCGATCAGGCGGCGACCGACGCCTGTCTGGTCGATGGCTGGCTCGACACCGGCGACATGGGCTATATGTCGAAGGGCTATATCTACATCGTCGGCCGCGCCAAGGACATGATCATCGTCAACGGCCGCAACCACTGGCCACAGGACATCGAATGGGCGGTCGAGCAGTTGCCCGGCTTCAAGGCGGGCGACATCGCCGCCTTCGCGATCACGACGCCGGGCGGCGAGGAAACCCCCGCCGTACTGGTCCAGTGCCGCAGCTCGGATGACGAGGAGCGCCTGCGCCTGCGCGACGAGATCCGCGAGCGGGTGCGCGCGGTGACGGGCATGAACTGTGTGATCGAACTGATCCCGCCGCGCACCTTGCCCCGCACCAGCTCGGGCAAGCTGAGCCGCGCCAAGGCCCGCAACCTGTATCTGGCGGGCGAGATCAAGCCGTACGACGTCGCGGCCTGATCGTTCGGATCAGCCGTTGAAAAAGGGGCTCGGCCGGTTGGCCGGGCCCTTTCTCATGAAAAGGATCGGGGGCGTGGGGGCCGTTCCGCCCGATCAATCCTTCAACGGATCATGCCCCCAGTTCATCAGCGAATAGCGCCAGGGCGAATGCTCGACATCCTTGTCCGGCCCGCCTTGCTTGAGATGACGGTGCACATAGCCGACGACCTTGTTCATATGCGCATAGTCGTCGTCGGTCAGATCGGCCTTTTTCTTGCGCCTGATCGCGATGATCCTGCGGCCGGAGGCGTGGCCGACGCTTTCGCCCGACCCGCCCGTCTTCTGCCCGACCGCCTTCGACTTGTCGCTATCCAGGAATGTTTCCAGCTCGGCGGGGGCCATGTTCACGACCTCCCTGAAATCGGCGTAGATGCGGTCGTGATCCTTGGCCATGCGCGGCTCCTTTCGGCGGGGTCAACGCGGTCGGCCGGATTTCGGGTTCACATCGATTCCGCGCTTACAACATCCCCTCATAGCTTTGCGGCGGCACCGGCATGGTCGCCCGCGCGACACAGCCCGCGACCAGCAGGATCGCCAGGACCGCCATCGTCGCGCGAACGATCCGCGGGTCACCGCGCCACGGCTTGGCCAGGATCAGGCCCAGCGCACAGGCGATCACAGCCCAGAGGTGATAGCGGAAGTCCGACGCCACGCTGATCAGGAGGAAGCTCGCCTCCAGCCCCAGTGCCGATCCGAACAGCGCCCCCGCCAACCCATTGCCCCGCATCACCGCCAGTCCGCCCGCCGCCAGGACCATCCAGATGACCGGCCACATGATCGGCAGGTCGACAAAGGGATGCGCCATATGCTGCCATGCCAGGGCCACCCTGCCCGGCTGCCCCAGGTGATAACCGTTGGGCTCGCTCCCCTCGGGAGGCGCGCCATTGGGCCAGCGGGGCGCGACCCAGAGCCGCCAGGTCGAATTGACATGCGCCAGCCGCTGTTCCGCATAGGCGAGCGGATGATGCAGGATCGCGGGGGCCAGCCGCGCATAGAGTTGGCCCGGCGGCACGGTGTCGAATCGATTCAGCCGATCGCCGCAGCGCGACGGCTCGCCCAGCGAATCCCAGAAAAAGGCGCGCACGCACTGTTTGGCGCGCATTTCCGCGACCTCCTCGGGCGAGAAGCCCAGCCGGGGGTCATAGGCCACCCGCACCGCGATCCCGGCCAGGTCATAAAGCGCCTGCGATCGTGCGACGCCGCTGGGCTCGGCACCGAGCAGCCGGTGGTTGACGAACGGGGACAGACCCAGGGTCGCCAGCGTCAGCCCGATGACGATCGCGATCCGGCCGCGGCACCGACCCGCCGTCAGCAGCGCGACGAGCGGCGCCACCGCGAAAATCGCATTGGCCCGCACCAGCGCGGCATAGACAAGCAGCAGACCGGCCGCCGCCCATCCCCAATACGGCACGGCCCGGTCCCGCAATCGCCACCAGCCGATGAGGCCCACCGCGCCCAGCAAGGCGCCGGTCATCTGCGCATCCTTCAGGATCGCGACCTGCCAGCCCAGCCAGGGGGGCACCAGCCCCACCGCCAGCACGGCGAGCGCCGCGCGCGGCCGCCGGTCGACGATCGCCGCCGCGATGCCCCCCAGCCCCAGCCACCATCCTGCCAGTTGCAGCACCAGCATCGGCGTCGCCCCCCAGCCCAGGAACAATGACCAGAGCCGCGCCATGATCGGGGGATGCCAATCATCATACTCGCCGGTCAGCGCCTGCGTATATTGGCCGACGCTGTCATATTCGACATAGCCCGGAGCGAAGACCAGCACCGACAGCCCGAACAGGATCAGGGCCGCGATGACGATGCGCAGGCGGTGGGAATGGGCTCGGGTCATGGCTCGCGGTCAGGCAGTTTCGATCCCAGCGATGCGACCAAATGCCATCGTTCCGCAAGCGGATTGCGCAGCCGCGCTTGGCCCACGCCCGCCCCTAACGTAATGGGCGCCTCTGGTGGGGGGCGAAGGGATGGGCATGCAGGACGCGCTGGTGATCATCGACATGCAGATGGAGATGCAGGCGCGGATCGATGCCGGGCGGCCCCACGTCAATCCGGGCGCGCCGGATGCGGTCGCGGCGCTCGCCGCCTCGTTCCGCACCGCCGGACACCCGGTGATCCATGTCCGCCATGCCGCAGGTGATCCGACGTCGCCGCTGCATCCCGACGCACCAGGCTATCCGCCGATGCCCTGCGCGCAGGCGATCGAGGGGGAGGCCGTCTTCGTGAAGCGCCAGTCGTCGGCCTTCGCCGCCACCACGCTCGAACAGCATCTGCGCGAGCGCGCGCTGACCCATCTTCATGTCGTCGGCGCAGTGGCGGGCTTCTGCGTCGCCTCGACCGTGCGCGCGGCGGCCGATCTGGGGTTCCGGGTCAGCGTGGTGCGGGATGCCGTGATCGGCTTCGACCTGCCCTCCGCCGGACTGGAGGCGAGGACCATCTTCGATGTCACCATGGCGCTGCTGGAAGCGGATTTTGCCGAGGTGGTGGATAGCGGCACGGTGATCGCCCGTCTCTGAGCGGGGGCGAAGGCCGAGCCCCCTCCACCCGCAACGAAAAAGGGGCCCGCCACCGCGAGCCCCTTCCCGATTCGGAAACCGGAAAAACCGGATCAGATGTGCAGTGCGCGCCCATAAGCGGCCAGCACCGATTCGTGCATCGATTCCGAGATGGTCGGGTGCGCGAACACCGTTTCCATCAGTTCGGCCTCGGTCGTCTCCAACTGGCGGGCGACGACATAGCCCTGGATCATCTCGGTCACTTCCGCGCCGACCATGTGCGCGCCCAGCAGCTCGCCGGTCTTGGCGTCGAACACGGTCTTAACGAAGCCCTCGGCCTCGCCCAGCGCGATCGCCTTGCCGTTGCCGATGAAGGGGAACTTGCCGACCTTCACGCTGTAACCGGCTTCCTTGGCCTTCGCCTCGGTCAGGCCGACGCTGGCCACCTGCGGGCGCGAAT
The DNA here is from genome assembly GCF_039594485.1 of Sphingomonas sp. Classification (GTDB taxonomy): domain Bacteria; phylum Pseudomonadota; class Alphaproteobacteria; order Sphingomonadales; family Sphingomonadaceae; genus Sphingomonas. Next base: position 13,728 of record NZ_JBCNNI010000027.1, read on the forward strand.
AGGTGCAGCCCGGGATGTTGCCCTTGTCCATCGCATGGGGGTGGACATCCTTGTTGCCCAGCGCCTGTGCAATGGCTTCGGCGGCGATCACGCCCTCATGGCTCGCCTTGTGCGCCAGCCACGGAGCCCCCGTCACGTCGCCGATCGCCCAGATGCCGTCGACATTGGTGCGGCCATAGCCGTCGGTCTTGATGTGACCACGGTCGGTCGTGATGCCCAGCTTCTCCAGACCGATATTCTCGGTATTCGGCACGATGCCGATGGCGACGATGGCATGGCTGAACTCGGCGGTCTCGACCTTGCCGTCGGGGCCCTTGATCGTCGCCTTGACGCCCGATGCGGTCGCTTCCAGCTTCTCAAGGCCGGTCCTGGTCTTGATGGTCATGCCGAACTTGGTCAGCTGCTTGGTCATAAAGTCGCTGACTTCGGCGTCCTCGACCGGCATGATCCGGTCGAGCATCTCGACGATGGTCACTTCCGCGCCCATGTCGTTGTAGAAGCTGGCGAACTCGACGCCGATCGCGCCCGAGCCGATGACCAGCAGCTTGGTCGGCATGGCGGGCGGCACCATCGCATGGCGATAGGTCCAGATACGCTCGCCGTCGGCCTTGGCGAAGGGCAGGTCGCGGGCGCGCGCGCCGGTGGCGACGATGATGTGCTTGGCGGTCAGCTCGGTGGTCTTGTCGCCCTGGACGACCGACAGCTTGCCCTTTCCGGTAATCGTGCCGACGCCTTCATGGACGGCGACCTTGTTCTTCTTCATCAGGCCCTTGACGCCCGCATTGAGCTGGCCCGCGACCTTGCGGCTGCGGTCGACCACCTTTTCCAGGCTGAACGAGGGCTTCTCGACCGACAGGCCGTACTGCGCGGCATGGGTCATGTAATGATAGACCTCGGCCGAGCGCAGCAGCGCCTTGGTCGGGATACAGCCCCAGTTGAGGCAGATGCCGCCCAGCCGCTCGCGCTCGACGATCGCGACCTTCAGGCCAAGCTGGCTTGCGCGGATCGCCGCGACATAGCCGCCGGGGCCGGAGCCGAGGACGATAAGGTCGTAAGTGTCAGCCACTTTGCTCTTCCTTTTGAACCCGCGCCTAGGCGGTGCGTGGGGTGCAACCCCGAGTAAATGTCAGTCAGTCTTCTGCGGAAGCCATCGGCGGAACAGGGCGCGGCCTGCGATCCTTGTCGGTCGCGACGAACACGAAGCGCGCCTGGGTCACCTTGGTCGCGTCCTCCACATGGCGGGCGCGACGCCAGGCCTCGACCTCGATCGTCATCGACGTGTTGCCGACCCGGACGAGCGTGGCATAGACCGACACCTCGTCACCGACGAGCACGGGGGCGTGGAACTTCATCCCCTCCGCCGCGATCGTAACCGCGCGGCCGCCCGAATGGCGGGACGCCACCGAACCGGCCGCCAGGTCCATCTGGCCCATCAGCCAGCCGCCGAAGATATCGCCATAAGGATTGGCGTCCGAGGGCATGGCCGTGACGCGGATCGTGGGGTGCAGATCGGGCAGCATGCTCATTGCTCGGAATGTCTCCTCGCCATGCGGTCGGCGATGCGCGCGCGGTGGAGCGGGCCGACGCCCATCGCCACCGTCGCGACCATCGCGCCGATGCCACACCACCAGATTTCGGCCCGCCCCAGCGGATAGGCCCATGCGGCGGCCCAGGTCATGACGAGCGCCGCCGCCAGACCCAGGACGATATAGAATAGTTCGATCAGAACCCGCATGAAGCCCGCCCCCGTGTCGATATGACCGTCCGTCAGGCCAGCATCGCCAGCGGACGCTCGACCAGTTCCTTGAACACCTTCATCAACTCCGCGCCGTCAGCGCCGTCGATGGCACGGTGGTCGAAGCTGCCGGTCGCCGACATGACGGTCGCCACGCCAAGCTGGTCGTCGACGATGTACGGACGCTTCTCGCCCGCGCCGATCGCCAGGATCATACCCTGCGGCGGGTTGATGACCGCCTCGAACTGCTTGATGCCGAACATGCCCATGTTCGAGATCGAGGCCGTGCCGCCCTGGAATTCATGCGGTGCGAGCTTATTGTCGCGCGCACGGGCCGCCAGATCCTTCATCGTGGTCGAGATGGACGACAGCGAGCGGGTATCGGCCTCCGACACGATCGGGGTGATCAGGCCCGCAGGCGTCGACACCGCGACCGATATATCGGCGCGCTTGAAACTGATAAGCTGGTCCGGCGTGAACATGACGTTGCACTTCGGCACCGCCATCAGGGCGACGCCCAGCGCCTTGATCAGCATGTCGTTGACCGACAGCTTCACGCCACGCGATTCGAGACCGGCGTTCAGTTCGCCACGCAGCTTGAGCAGCGCGTCGAGGCGCACGTCCACCGTCAGATAGATGTGCGGCACCTGCTGCTTCGATTCGGTCAGGCGACGCGCGATCGTCTTGCGCATGTTGGACAGCTTCGACGCCTCGTGCGGGATATCCGGCACCTGCGCGGGCTTGGGCGCCGCGGCCGGGGCAGCAGCGGCTTCGGTCGGAGCCGAGGCCGATGCAGCCGGAGCCGCCTTGGCCTGGCCCGGCTGCGCATTCTCGACGTCCGCCTTGACGATGCGACCGTTCGGCCCCGAGCCGGTCAGCGCCGACAGGTCGAGACCCTTTTGCGAGGCGATGCGGCGCGCCAGCGGGCTGGCGATCGCGCGGCCATTCCCGGCGCGGCCCGAATCGGCGGGCTTGCCGTGGTCTTCGGCTTGGGCGAGCGTCCGCTCGGCGGGCTTGGCCTCGCTGCCGGTCTTGTTGGGATCGGTGGGGTCCGTCGGCATGGGCTTGGCCGGGGCCGGCGTTTCCGACTTGGCGGGGGCCTGGACCGACGAGGCGTCCTCGCCCTCTTCGGCCAGAATCGCGATGACGGTGCCGACCTTCACATTGTCGGCGCCTTCGGCGACGAGGATCTTGGCGATGACGCCTTCATCCACCGCCTCGAATTCCATCGTCGCCTTGTCGGTTTCGATCTCGGCCATGATATCGCCGGACTTTACCGTGTCCCCTTCCTTCACCAGCCATTTGGCCAGCGTGCCTTCCTCCATGGTCGGCGACAGCGCGGGCATCTTTATCTCGATCGACATGGAGGTCCTCTCGGGGCAAACCAATTCCGTAGCGGCCCGTCTCTTGCGCCCGAATGGCGCTCGGTCAAGTCATGGCCTTGCACGAAATGCTATGTAACGGCATCGGTTGGAGACAATAAGGGGGCCGCCATGCGCATCTATCTGGTCGTGATCGACGACAGCCCGGAATCCCGGATCGCCCTGCGCTTCGCCGCCAGGCGCGCAGTGAAGACCGGCGGCGGGGTCGAAATCCTCACCGTCCTGCCGCCGCAGGAGTTCATCGCCTTTGGCGGCGTGCAGGCAACGATGGAGGACGAAGCCCGCCAGCAGGCCGAGGCGTTGCTGGCGAGCGCGGCCGGCACGATCCTGGACGAATCGGGCGTCCGCCCGTCGATCACGGTGCGCGAAGGCGACGGGCCGAAGGTGATCCGCGATATGATCGCCGCGAATCCAGACATCGCCGCGCTGGTGCTGGGCGCGGCGGCGAGCGGCGCACCGGGCAAGCTGGTCAGCCATTTCTCGGGCACCGATGCGGGTGCCCTGCCGGTTCCGATCATGATCGTGCCGGGGTCGCTGACCCCCGAGGCGATCGACCGGCTGAGCTGATCCTGCCGGGCGGTCCGCCCCTGTTCCGAAAGGGGACGATCGGCGTCAGCGGGTCTCCCACCGGGTCGGCGCATTGTCCTGCCACCCGACGCGGTGGAGCAAGGGGGTGTCGTCGTCCCATTCGGCATGGCCGAGACAGAGATAGGCGGTGAACACCCAGTCGGGCGGCACCGCGAACAGCCGCTCCATGGCCTGGGGATCGAGGATCGACACCATGCCCATCCCCAGATTGGCCGCCCGCGCCGCGAGCCATAGCGTATGGATCGCCATCGCGGTCGACTGACGCAGCGTCTCGGGCATGGTGCGGCGGCCAAGGCCGTGCCCCTCCGCCGGGTCGACATGGGTGAAGACAGCAAGCTGCACCGGCGCGGCGTCCAGTCCGGCCAGTTTCAACGCGCGATAAGCGGCGGCTTGTTCGTCGGCATAGTCGTCCGCCGCTTCCGCGTCGCATCTTCGGAAGTCAGCGCGAACCGCGGCGCGAAGTGCGGGGTCCTCGACCCGGATCACCCGCCAGGGCCGCGCATTCCCGACCGACGGGGCAAGCGCCATCGCATCGGCCAGTCGCGCCAGGATCGCCTCATCGACCGGATCGCTGCGGAAGTGCCGGACGTCGCGCCGCCAGCGCAGGATCGTCTCCAGTGTCGCGGCCTGGGTCTCGTCAAAGCGCATGCTCGTCCTCTTTCCGGCCCGGAACATCCCGCTTCGCTTGTGCGTCATGGCCCCGCGCTGCAATCGATTTTTCTTTCATGCAAGGAGACCAAGCGACCGTGAGCGAACGGAAATTGATGCTTCTCGGCTGGATCGCCACTGCGACGGCGGTGGCCATGTACCTGTCCTATATCGACCAGATACAGCTTAATCTCGCCGGACAGAAGGGTTCGACCATCCAGCCGCTGGCGACCATGGTGAATTGTTCGCTGTGGGTCGCCTATGGCTTCATGCGCAAGAAGCGGGACTGGCCGATCGTGTTCGCCAATGCGCCGGGGGTTATCCTGGGCGGGATTTCGCTGTTCACCGCGCTATGATGTCGCGCCCCGCGCCACCCGTTCGGGATGGCGCGGGGCACGCGGCCGATCAGGCCGCCTTGTCCTTCCACACCAGCACGGGCTTGCGCGCGGCGAGCGTCTCATCGAGGCGCGCGCGCGGCGCGAAATGCGGCGCGGTCTTGAGCGACGCATCGCCCGCCTTGGCCCGCTCCGCCACCGACGCCAGCGCGCCGATGAACTGGTCAAGCGCGGCCTTCGATTCGGTCTCGGTCGGCTCGACCAGCATCGCGCCGTGGACGACCAGCGGGAAATACATGGTCATCGGGTGGAAGCCTTCATCGATCAGCGCCTTGGCGACGTCGATCGTCGAGAAGCCCTCAGCCAGATTCTCGTCCGAGAAAATGGCTTCGTGCATGCACGGGCCGCTCTTGGCGAAGGGAGCGTCCAGCGTGCTTTCCAGCGAACGCAGGACGTAATTGGCGTTGAGCACCGCATCCTCGGCGACCTGGCGCAGGCCGTCCGCACCATGGCTGAGGATATAGGTCAGCGCGCGGGTGAACATGCCCATCTGGCCGTGGAAGGCGACCATGCGGCCGAAGCTGTCGGCGTGATGGTCCTCGGCATTCTCCTCCTCGACCAGCCGGAAGCCCTCGCCCGTCTTTTCGACGAAGGGCAGCGGGGCGAAGGGCGTCAGCGCTTCGGAGAAGACCACCGGCCCCGAACCCGGCCCGCCGCCGCCATGCGGGGTCGAGAAGGTCTTGTGCAGGTTGATGTGCATCGCATCGACGCCCAGGTCGCCCGGACGCACGCGCCCGACGATGGCGTTGAAGTTCGCGCCGTCGCAATAGACATAGCCGCCCGCCGCATGGACCGCGTCGGAAATGTCCTTCAGGTCACGTTCGAACAGGCCGCAGGTGTTGGGGTTGGTGATCATCACGCCCGCCACGTCCGGCCCCAGCCGCGCCTTCAGCGCCGCCGTGTCGACACGCCCGTCCGCGGTCGCAGGGATATCCTCGACCGAGAAGCCCGCGAACGCCGCCGTTGCCGGGTTGGTGCCGTGCGCCGATTCGGGGACCAGGATCACCTTGCGATGGCCCTCGCCGCGCTTTTCCAGCGCCGCCTTGATCGCCAGGATACCGCACAGCTCGCCATGCGCGCCCGCCTTGGGGCTCATCGCGACCGAGGTCATGCCGGTCAGCGTGACCAGCCAGTGTGCGAGTTGATGGATCACCTCCAGCGCGCCCTGCACCGTGTCGACGGGCTGGAGCGGGTGGACGTCGCTGAACCCGGGCAGACGGGCCATCTTCTCGTTCAGGCGCGGATTGTGCTTCATCGTGCACGAACCCAGCGGGAAAAGGCCCAGGTCGATGGCGTAATTCTGACGCGACAGACGGGTATAGTGACGCACCGTCTCCGGCTCCGACAGGCCGGGCAGGCCGATCGCGCTCTTGCGCGACAGCGCGCCCAGCCGCGAACCGGCGACATCGCCCTCGGCGAAATCGACGCCGGTGGTCTCGCTGTCGCCGATCTCGAAGATCAGCGCCTCTTCCAGCATCAGCGCGCGGTTGCCGGTGAAGGTCGCTGCGACCTCGCCGTCCTTGGCCTCGGGGCTCGTGGGCTTCCAGCCGCTCTGGTTGATCGTCATGCCAGCACCTCCTCAAGCGCTTGGGCAAGCGTCTCGATATCCTCCGCCGTCACCGTTTCGGTGACCGCCACCACCAATCCGTTCGCAAGCGCGTCCTCCCCCGGATAGAGCCGCCCGAGCGACACGCCCGCCAGCACGCCGCGCTCGGCGAGCGTCCGCACGATCGGACGCGCTTCGCGGCCCAGGTCGAGCGTGAACTCGTTGAAGAACACGTCGTTGACCAGCTTCACGCCCGGCACCTTGGCGAGGCGATCCGCCGCGCGGCAGGCATTGGCATGGTTGATCCCCGCCATCCGGCGCAGACCCGCCTCGCCCAGCAGCGTCATGTGGATCGAGAAGGCGAGCGCGCACAGCCCCGAATTGGTGCAGATGTTCGACGTCGCCTTTTCGCGGCGGATATGCTGCTCGCGGGTCGAGAGCGTCAGCACGAAGCCGCGCTTGCCGTCCGCGTCCACCGTCTCGCCACAGAAGCGGCCCGGCATCTGGCGGATATACTTATCCTTGCAGCCCATCAGGCCGACATAGGGCCCACCGAACTGAAGCCCGACGCCCAGCGACTGGCCTTCGCCGACGACGATGTCGGCGTCCATCTCGCCGGGCGAACGGATCGCGCCCAGCGCGACCGGCTCGGTCACGACCGCGATCAGCAGCGCCTTCTTGGCGTGGCACGCCTCGGCCAGCGGGGTCAGGTCGGCGATGCGGCCGAGAATGTCGGGATACTGGACGACGACGCAGGACGTGTCGCCGTCGATCGCCGCGATCATCTGGTCGATATCGGTCTCGGCGGTCAGGACCGGCGCGGCCGTTTCCAGCGTGTCGCCGGTATATTTCGCCATCGTCTTGGCGACCGAGACATAATGCGGGTGCAGTCCCGAGGACAGGATCGCCTTGGACTTCTTGGTGATGCGCCGCGCCATGCCGATCGCTTCCCAGCACGCGGTCGAGCCGTCATACATGGAGGCATTGGCGACATCGGTGCCGAGCAGACGCGCGACCTGCGTCTGGAACTCGAACAGCATCTGCAACGTGCCCTGCGCGATTTCCGGCTGATAGGGCGTATAGGCGGTCAGGAACTCTCCGCGCTGGATGATGTGATCGACGCTGGCGGGCACATGGTGCCGATACGCGCCGCACCCCAGGAAGAATGGCACGTCGCCCGCCACGGTATTCTTGCGGGCGAGCGCGGTCATGTGTCGTTCGACCGCCAGTTCGGAGGCGTGGTCGGGCAGCCCCGCGATGGGGCCGGACAGGCGGGCGGATTCGGGCACATCGACGAACAGGTCGTCGACCGATCCGGCACCGATGACCGAGAGCATCTCGGCCCGATCGGAAGAGGTAAGGGGCAGGTAGCGCATCAGCGATCCTTGACGGTGGCGCGCGGTGCGCCGAAAATGCGAACAATCCGGGTCGGCATCAATTCCGGCCCATGGTCGGTACAAACTTCACGGCGGCACTCTGCGGTGACGCGCCCTTCGATCACGACTTCGTGACCGACGGCATCGGCGAGCGAAGGCGTCAGGTCCGCATTATCGCCGATGCTAATTGAGGCAGACGAACCGCCGCCTTGCATCGGCCTGGAGCGCAAATCGCAACCCCAGGTGCCGCATTCCAACCAACCCCGAATCCGAACCACCCGGCCATCCCAGTCTTCCAGCCCCCGCGACAATTGCGCAGGGGAAAGATCGACCGGTTCGGCGGCAGCCTGTGCCGTCAGCAGGAGGAATGCGGCAAAGCCGTTCACAGCTTGGCGACGAACGCGGCGTAGGCGGTTTCGTCCATCAGGCCTTCCAGCTCCGAGGCGTCGGACAGGGTGATCTTGAAGAACCAGCCCTCGCCTTCCGGGTCGGTGTTGACCAGGCCCGGCTCGTCGGAAAGCTGGGCATTGCCCTCGATCACGGTGCCCGAGACGGGCGCATAGACGTCCGACGCGGCCTTGACCGACTCGACCACGGCGGCCTCGTCGCCCTTGCTCAGTTCGCGGCCGTCCTCGGGCACATCGACGAACACGATGTCGCCCAGCGCACCCTGCGCGTAATCGGAGATGCCGACCGTGCCGACATCACCGTCGACGTCGATCCACTCATGATCTTCGGTGAAATAGCGGCTCATGATCACTTGGCTCCTGAACGAACGTAACGATGGGGGACGAAGGGCATCGCCGTGACGGTGGCGTCATGGGTCTTGCCGCGTTGAAGCAGTTTGACGCTGGTGCCGGGGGCGGCCAGCTCGATCGGCACATAGGCCATGGCGATCGGCGCGCCCATCGAGGGGGCGAAGCCGCCGCTGGTGACGCGGCCGATGACCGAACCGTCCTCGGCGACCACCGACGCGCCCTCGCGCACCGGCTGGCGGCCCGCGACGGTCAGGCCGACGCGCTTGACGGCGGGACCATTCTCCCGCTCGGCGAGGATCCGCTCGGCACCGAGGAAATCGGCCGCCTCGCGACGCTTCTTGGCGAGCGCGAAGCCGAGATCGGCCATCACCGGCGTCGTTTCGGGGTCGAGGTCATGGCCGTAGAGCGGCAGGCCCGCCTCCAGGCGCAGCGAGTCGCGCGCGCCCAGACCGATCGGCTTCACTTCCGCCTGCTCGCAGAGCAGGTCGGCAAAGGCGGCGGCATGTTCGGCGGGGATCGAGATTTCGTAACCGTCCTCGCCGGTATAGCCCGAGCGGCTGATCCACAGCGGCACGTCGTTCCAGGTGAAGTCGGCGGCGGTCATGAACACCAGGTTCTCGACGCCCGGCACGATCCGCGCCAGCGCATCGACCGCCTTCGGCCCCTGGAGCGCCAGCAGCGCCTGCTCGTCGAGCAGGTTCAGCGTCGCATCGTCGGGGATGAAATCGAGCAGATAGGCGATGTCGTCATATTTGGTCGCGCCGTTGACGACCATGTAGAGTTCTTCCGCGCCGTCCAGGGTGCGCTTCGTCACCATCAGGTCGTCGAGGATGCCGCCCTCTTCGTTCAGCAGCAGCGAATAGCGGTTTTTGCGATCACCCAGCCCGATAATGTCACCCGGCAGGACCTTTTCCAGCGCGGAGATGACCGGGGCGAGGCCATTGTCGCCGGTGAAGACCACCTGGCCCATATGGCTGACGTCGAACAGCCCGGCCGCCTCGCGGGTCCAGAGATGCTCGGCCATGATGCCTTCATACTGGACGGGCATGTGATAGCCCGCGAAGGGCACCATCCGGCCACCGCGCGCGCGGTGCCAGGCGTCCAGCGGCAATGTCTGGATAATCTCCTGACCCTCGGGGGCGTCTTCTACATTCAGGTCGGTTGCGTCACTCACGGGGCCGGTCTCCGTCAAAGGGTGTCGGCTAGGGACGTGGCTGTCCTTACCCGATCCGATCCCCCTCTGTCACGGAACCTGAGAGCTTTCGCCGGAATGTCCGGCTTACCCCTTCGGTGGCGCCGCGCGGTGTGTCTCCGCCGGTGCGCTTTCCAGAGTGTCGATGGCGATCGCGCGGTCCCATTTGCCTGAGAGATTCCGGGGTGGTTGCTCCTTCGGCGGCCGGGCTTTGAAGGCCTGAAAGACCCACCCGACGCTCTCCCGCGCGCGCCCATGCTGGATACTGCCAGCACCGACGCCGCGCCCTCTGCCGGGCGGCCGGGCGCAAGTCAATCGGCATCGGTGGCGGATGCGATCAATATTGTGGAAAGCGCGCTGACTGTCGCGTCACAGGCGACTGGCCGACAGGTTCCAAGTCGGAAAGCAGCGCCGAATTTCCCAGGGTTGGGACACACCCTCCATTGCGATTGACTCGCATAATCACCCGCATTAGCGGGCCATTCCAGAGGGGGAATGAAATGATGGTTATTCGATCGACCTTGGCTGTCCTGTTATGTTCGGCGGCGGCGCCACTGGCTGCGCAGGTCGCGCCGCCGGCGGCCGGCACCGACGCAAAGGACACCGGCAACAAGGACACTGGCAACAAGGACACTGGCAACGACATCGTGGTGCTGGGGGAAAAGGCCAACCGCACGCTTCAGGAAACCCCGGCCAGCGTCGCAGTCACCACCGGCCAAACCATCGACGACCAGAATCTGCTGAGCGTCTATGACGTCCTCCAGCGCACGCCCAACGTCTCGATCGGGGCCAACCGGAACACCTTCACCATTCGCGGCATCGACGCCTTCAACGTTTCCGGCGCGGGCGACGGGGCACTGGCCAGCGTCTATGTCGATGGTGCCGTGCTGCCCCGTGCTGCGCTGCAGACCGGACCGCTCGACCTGTTCGACATCGCGCAGGTCGAGGTGTTTCGCGGGCCGCAATCGACCGTGCAGGGCCGCAACGCGCTCGCGGGGGCCGTGATCGTGCGGACCACCGATCCCGACTATGACTGGAGCGGCAAGGCGCGCGTCATGCTGACCGGACCGGACGGACAGCGGCGCGCCGCACTCGCGGTCGGCGGCCCCATCCTGGGCGACCAGATCGCCTTTCGCGTCAGCGGCGAGGTCACGCAGTCGGACGGCCTGATCTACAACACCACGCTCCACCGCGACGCCGATATGCGCCGGTCGGAGACGGTGCGCGGCAAGCTGCTCGTCACGCCCGATGCGCTGCCGGGGCTGCGGGTCATCGCGACCTATGTCCATGACCGCCATGTTCGCGGCGCCACCTCGGTCGAGTTCGACGCCCCCTATTCGCCCACCGATCGCATCGTGACCGAGGATGTCGCGACCGACACCCGCGTCGTCAGCGACATCGCGACGCTGGAGGCGCATTACGCACTGGGCGGCGGGTTCGACCTGACCTCCGTCACCAATTATTCGAATGTCCGTGCGCGCTACATCGCCGATCCCGATCGAAACCCCACGCCGGGCCAGAGCAGCCTGACCCGCGATCCGGCCAAGACCATCCAGCAGGAGGTGCGGCTAGGCATCGATCTGGGCTGGGTCCAGGGCCTGGTCGGCGCCTATTATCTGCGCGAGGACAATCGCGACTATCTGTTCGAGGCGACGCAGAATCTGAACCTGACCCGACTGGGCGTCGACCTTCAGTTGCTGGCGCTCGGCCTGTCGCAGCCGGTGGTGAACACGGTGCTGGGGTTTTATGGCGGCGTGGTTCCGATCAAGAACAGCCTGACCCAGCCGCGCCTGACCCGCAATCTGGCGGGCTTCACCGACCTGACCTTCCCGCTGACCCAGCAGCTCAAGCTGCGCGCGGGCCTGCGTTACGACAATGAGCGCCAGCAGCGCGGGGCCAGCCAATCGGTCACGCTCAACGGCACGCTACCCGATCCGACCCGACTGCCGGTCCCGGCGCTGGCACCGATCGTCACCCGGCTGAACGCGCTGCTGCTCGCGACCGCCGCCGGCGCCACCAGTAACCAGCCGACCCGCACCATCACCTATGGCGCCTGGCTGCCCAAGCTGGGCCTGACCTGGGACGCCGCCACCAATATCGGACTCAGCGCGACCGTGCAGCGCGGCTATCGCGCGGGCGGGGCCGGGATCAACCAGCAGCGGGGACAGGCCTTCACCTACTCGCCCGAATATACCTGGAACTACGAACTGGCGCTGCGCTCGGACTGGTTCGACCGCAAGCTGAGCTTCAACGCCAACGCCTATTATATCGACTGGCGCGACCAGCAGGTCTCGGTGCAGCTGACGCCGGGCATGGTGTTCGATACCCAGGTGGTCAACGCGGGCAAGTCGCGGCTCTATGGGCTCGAGGCGGAGTTGCGTGGACGACCGACGCGGACCCTGGACCTGTACGCCGGGGTGGGCCATTCCCGGTCGAAATTCCTCGACTTCACCTTGCCGGCCGGCGCGGCGCTGGGCGCGGGAACCGGCAACGAGTTCGCCAACGCGCCGCACTGGACCGCCTCCGCCGGGGGAACATGGCACAGCGCGGGCGGACTGTTCGTCAACCTCAATGCGACCTATCGCGACGCCTATTTCCAGGACACGATCGACCAGACGGTGCGCGACATCCGCCCGCTGACGCTGGTCAACGCCAAGCTGGGCTGGCAGGGGCGGCATTTCGGGGCCTATCTGCTCGCCAGCAACATCTTCGACCGGCAACAGCCGAGCGCCTTCTACACCGATTTCGACGGACGCGTGCGCGGCACGATCACCGAGCCGCGTGTCCTGGGCCTGAGTTTCGAGGGGCGGTTCTAGGGTCTGCCTTCCTGACGTGGGGGCGGCATCGAATCCCGCCCCCCGATATCCGGCGTGTCAGCGACGCTCCCACACTTTCTGGCCGCCGATCCAGGTTTCCTCGACCTTCGTCGCGCGCAGTTCGCTGGGGTTGGCATCCAGCGGATTGCGATCGACGATGATGAAGTCCGCCTGCTGACCCGTTCCCAGCCGTCCGAACAGATCCTCGGCGAAGCCCGCATAGGCCCCGTCCATGGTGAAGGCGCGCCAGGCGGTGTCGCGATCGACGATCTCCTGCGGTTGCCACCCGCCATAGGGCTGGCCGTCCGGGCCCTGCCGGGTGATGGCGGCGGCCCAGCCCGCAAAGGGATCGGGGCTTTCGACCGGATAATCCGAGCCGAAGGCGATCCGCGCGCCCGCCTTCAGCATCGAGTTCCACGCATAGGCCCCCGCCAGCCGCGCCGGGCCGAGCCGCGCCTCCGCCATGGTCCGGTCGCTCGTCTCGTGCACCGGCTGCATCGAGGCGATGATGCCATGCTTGCCGAAGCGCGGCAGGTCGGACGGATCGACGATCTGGGCATGTTCGATCCGCCAGCGGCGATCGCCCTTATAGGTGTCCGACAATTCCTCGATCGCGCCCAGCACCTGCGCATTGGCCCGGTCGCCGATCGCATGGACCGCGACCTGATACTTGTCCATCGCCGCGCGGCTCATCAGGTTGCGGATCACGTCGTCGGTCATGAAGCCCAGCCCGGACTGGCCCGGCGCATCGGCATAGGGTTGCTTCAACCACGCCCCGCGCGACCCCAGCGCCCCATCGCCATACAGCTTCACGCCGACCAGCCGCAGCTTGCTGTTATAGAGCCACGGGGTCGGCCCGGTGCCGCCGATCCGCACCGCATCCTCGACCCCGCCGCCATAGCTCATGATGCGAACGCGCAGATTGCCCGCATCGCCCATCCGGCGATAGGTCATCCATTCGTCCAGCGTCGTGCCCATGTCCGCGGTCGCGGTGATGCCGTGCGACAGAAGCTCGTTCTGCGCCTTCAGGAAGGCGCTGTTGCGATCCTTGGCCAGCGGCTGCGGCACGACCTTCTGGATCAGCGCCATCGCGGCATCGACGAACACGCCCGAAGGCTGGCCACCGACCTTTTCGATCCGGCCACCGGGGGGCGAGACGGTCTTGGCAGTGATCCCGGCCGCCTTCATCGCCGCGCTGTTGGCCCAGAGCGCATGGCCATCGGCGCGCTCCATGATCACCGGCCGGTCGGCGACCACCGCGTCGAGATCGGCGGCGGTCGGGAAGCGTCCCAGCGCCCAGACCTCCTGGTTCCAGCCGCCGCCGATCAGCCATCTGCGATCGGGGTTGGCGGCGGCATAAGCGGCGATCCGCGACTTGGCCTCATCCAGTGACCTGGTGGTGGCGAGGTCCAGTTCCAGCAGCCGAAAGCCCAGCCCCATCACATGCCCATGCGAATCGACGAAGCCGGGCAGCAGCACCCGGCCCTTCATATCCGCACGCCAGTCGAGCTTTTCGGGACGCTTCTCCTTGGCCGACAACAGCCTGGCGACCTTGCCGTCCGGGGTCAGCAGCAGGCCGGTGAAACGGACGACCTTGCCGTCCTTGTCCAGCGTCAGGCCGGTCACATTGTCGACCAGCCCATCGGCGAACGCGGCGGCGGGGGTCAGCGCGATCGCCAGTGCGGCGGTGGCGGCAGTGACGGCGGTGCGGAACACGCGGGAGGAGAAAACCTGCTTTACCATGGCCATTCCCTATCGGGTGAACCGCCCGGTTGGAAGCGGGGATGCCCGACACACGTCCTCCTCCTGCGGGGAGAAGTCGCGACAGCACCGCGCCCGCATCATGACCGCATCATGACCGCCGCACCACCTCGCGGATCACGAAGTGCGAGGCCAGGCGGGTCACTCCCGGCAGGCGCGCCAGCGTCTCGCGGTGGATGCGCTCGTAGCTGTCGTCGCGGCGCACCTCGACCTGGATCATGTAATCCGCCTCCCCGCTCATCAGGAAGCATTCGACGATCTCGGGGCAGCGCAGGATCTCGCGCTCGAACGCGGCCATGGTGTCCTGCCGCTGGTCCTTCAGCGTGACATTGACCATCACGGTCGACGGCCGCCCCCGCGCTTCATGGCTCAGGATCGCGCGATAGCCGGTGATGACCCCGGCCTCGCGCAGTTGCGCCACCCGGCGATGCGCCGCGCTGGCGGACAGCCCGACCTTCTCGCCCAGCGCCGCGCTGGTCAGGTCGGAATCTCGGGCCAGTTGCGCCAATATGCGGCGATCGATCGCGTCGGACATTCCATCCCGTTACAACGGCCCATGACGCAAGGAAATCCCGATCGTCAGCAATAGGTGGGACAGCTTTGCACACCTCTCCCGCCCGATCGGCGCTAGTATCGGCGCAACCCGTTTCAGGAGTGTCGATCATGCGCGTCGGTGTACCCAAGGAAATCAAGAACCACGAATATCGCGTCGGCCTGACCCCGCCGTCGGTGGCCGAACTGGTCGCCGCCGGTCATGAGGTGATCGTCGAGACCAAGGCCGGCAGCGGCATCGATTTCGAGGATCAGGACTATGTCGACGCGGGCGCGCGGATCGTCGCCACCGCCCCCGAGGTCTTCGACCAGGCCGAGATGATCGTGAAGGTGAAGGAACCGCAGCCGGTCGAGGTCGCAATGCTGCGCCCGCACCATGTGCTGTTCACCTATCTCCACCTCGCCGCCGACAAGCCGCAGGCCGAGGGCCTGATGAAGTCGGGCGCGACCTGCATCGCCTATGAAACTGTCACGTCCCCGCGCGGCGGCGTGCCGCTGCTCAAGCCGATGTCCGAAGTCGCGGGCCGCATGGCGGTGCAGGTCGGCGCGCATTATCTGGAAAAGCAGCAGGGCGGCCGTGGCATCCTGCTCGGCGGCGTGCCCGGCGTGGCGCCCGCCAAGGTCGCGATCCTGGGCGGCGGCGTCTCGGGCGTGAACGCGGCGCAGATGGCGGTCGGCCTGCGCGCCGACGTGACCATCTATGACATCAACAACGACCGTCTGGCGGAGCTGGACATGTTCTTCTCCAGCCAGATCAAGACCGCCTATGCGTCGAAGGCGGCGATCGCGGCGGCGGTGAAGAACGCCCATCTCGTCATCGGCGCGGTGCTGGTTCCCGGTGCGGCGGCGCCCAAGCTCGTCACCCGCGACATGCTGAAGACGATGAAGCGCGGATCGGTGATGGTCGACATCGCGATCGACCAGGGCGGTTGCTTCGAGACCAGCCATGCCACCACCCATCAGGATCCGGTGTTCGAGGTCGACGGCGTGATCCACTACTGCGTCGCCAACATGCCGGGCGCGGTCGCCCGCACCTCGACCTTCGCGCTGAACAACGCGACCCTGCCCTTCGCGGTCAAGCTGGCCAATATGGGCGCCGAGGCCGCGATGAAGGCCGATCCGCATCTGGCGGGCGGGCTGAACGTCTCGGGCGGCAAGATCCGCCACGCCGCGGTCGCCGAAGCGCTGGACCTGCCGTTCGAGGCCTGGGCAGGCTAAGCGCCCCGGCCGCCTGGAGCGAAGTCGAAGCACATGGCCGGACCTCCGCCGCAAAGGCTGGTCCGTCGCCTTCGACTTCGCTCGGGCTGAACCGTGACAAAGGCAATACCGAACGGAACACAAAGAGAACACAACAGTTGGTCCCGCGAAAGGAATCCGCGATGACCGACAATCCGAAGACCGAGCCCTTCTCCAATGCCGAGAAGGACCCCGACGACTGGACGACCGGCGAGGAGCCGATGACCGGGGCGCAGGCGAGTTACCTGAAAACCCTGTCCGAGGAAGCGGGCGAGGCGTTCGACGATAGGCTGACCAAGGCCGATGCCTCCAAGCGGATCGATGCGCTTCAGGCCAAGACCGGCCGGGGCCAATAGGCCCTATTCCCCCATCATCCGAATCGCCTGGTCGAGGAGCAGCACCCGCTGCTCGATCGCCGGGCGATAGGGAGCGTTCGCGGGGGAGAGTTGCAAGGCCCGGTTCCAGAACAGCCGGGCCTTGCGGAAATCGCCCGTCCGCATCCATGCCAGGCCCTCGAAGAAGAAGGGTGCCGGATCATTGGGCCCCAGGACCCGCGCGCGGCGAAAGGCGAACTGCGCGGCGGGCGACATCTGATAGCCGTCATGCGCGAACAGGACATTGCCCAGCTCGGTCCAATAGGGGACGCTGCGCGGATTGCCGCCGACCGCGCCGAGCATGATCTGAACCGCTGTCCGGCTGTTCCCCGATTGCGCGAGCGCATCGGCGGCCATGAACATCGCCCCCTCGCCCCCATAGCGGCCGAGCAACTGTCCGCGCAGTTCGATCAACTCGTCATTGTCCGCCCGCGGCTCGGGACGCGGCGCAGCGGCTCCGGCGGACAGCATCGGTCGGCCCTGCCAGGCATAGCCGACCCCGCCCAGCGCCAGCGCAGCCCCCAGCATCGTCCAGAGCGGTCGCGGAAGGCCCAGTTTCACTGCCAGCCCCAACGCACCCGCCGCCAGCCCCAGAAGCACCAGCCACCCCATCAGCGGCCCCTTCGGAAACTGCCGCGCGCGATCCACGCGCCGATCGCCAGCAACAGCAGCGGCGTCGCCCACAACAGCAACGTCGCGCGCGACAAGGGCGGATCATAGCTGACATAATCGCCATAACGCTCGATCAGCCAGTCGCGGATCGCCGCCGGTCTTTCGCCGCGCGCGATACGCTGGCGGACCAGCGCGCGCATGTCGGCGGCCATGTCGGCATCGCTGTCGGAGATCGACTGGCCCTGACAGACGACGCAGCGCAACTCCATCATCAACGCCCGCGCCTGCGCCTCGGCACGCGGATCGGGCAGTTGCGTGTTGCCATAATCCGGCGCGGCGGCTCCGGCGGCCAGGGCGAGCGCGAGCAGCAGCGTCATCGTGCCGCCTCGAGGTCGCGGACGATCTGGTCGACCTGATCGGCGCGGATGTCGCCGATATATTGCCGCACGATCCGCCCGCGGCCATCGATCAGGAAGGTTTCCGGCACGCCCGACGAGCCCAGTGCCATCTGTACCCGGCTGCGGGCATCGTCGCCGATCGCGGCATAGGGGTCGCCGTTGCGACGCAGGAAGCCCGCGATCGCCGGTCCCTGGTCGTGGATCGCGATCGCATCGATCGGCACGCCCTTCGCCTTCAACGCCATCAGTTGCGGCGCCTCTGCGATGCAGGGGATGCACCAGCTTGCGAAGACGTTGAGCAGCCTGGGGTGCCCCCCACCGAAATCGTGACTGGCCAGCCCCGGCTTGCCCGGCACCATCGGATCGAGCCGGAATTCGGGCAAGGGCTTGTCCACCAGCGTCGAGCGGACTGTGGTGTCGGCGGGGCGCATCAACCCGGCCGCGACCACCAGAAACAGCAGCGCGAACAATGCCAGCGGCACCCAGATCAGCCAGCGCTTCATCCCTCCAGGCCTCATCCCCAGAGCGCCTCCCGCCGCCGCTGTTGCCAGCCCTTGAACCAGCGTCCGACCAGCGCCAGCGCGCCGCCCAGCGCGATCAGCGCGCCGCCCAGCCAGATCAGCGTCACGAACGGCTTCCACCATAGCCGCAACTGCCACCGGCCGGTCGCGGCATCACGCTGGCCCAGCACCGTATAGAGTTGCCCGTCCCAGCGGGTGGCGATGGCGCTCTCGCTGGTGGTGGTCGGGGGATCGGTGAAGAAGCGCTGCTGCGGACGCAAGGTCGCCCCGTCGCCGTCCCGGGTGGCGGTCAGCCTGGCCTCCAGCGCCGACCAGTTGGGACCGATATTCGGATAGATGCGGTCCAGTTGCACCCGCCACGGCCCCACGATCGTCGCCTGCCCAGGATAAAGGGCAATCAACCGCTCGGCGGTGAAGGCGCTGTCGCAGGCCATGCCGATCATGCTGACCCCCAGCCCGACATGCGCCACGACCATGCCCCAGATAGGGAGCGGCGTGCGCCGCCAGTTGCGCCGGGCAATCGGGAGCACGCTTGCGACGATCAGCCCGACGCCGAAGGACAGGCCTAGCAGCGACAACACGCCCATGCCCCCGGTCAGGGTCAGGAGCAGCGCGAACGTCCCCGCCGCCGCGACCAGCGGCCATAGCATGCGGATCAGCACCGCCTCCGCCTGATCCTGTCGCCAGCGCAAGGAGGGGCCGACCGCCATGACCGCAACCAGGGCGAGCGCGATCGGGCCGGCGGCGGCGTGGAAGAAGGGCGGCCCCACCGACAGCCGCACCCCGAACCCCGCCGCGACCAGCGGATAGAGCGTGCCGATCAGCACGATGCCCAGGATCACCGACAATAGCAGGTTGTTGACGATCAGCCCGCCCTCGCGGCTGACGAAAGCGAAATTCCGGCCCGCGCGCACCTGCCCGATCCGCGCCCCGAACAGCGCAAGCGCGCCTCCGATATAGAGGCCCAGCAGTGCGAGGATGAACGCCCCGCGCCGGGGATCGACGGCAAAGGCATGGACGCTGGTCAAGATACCCGACCGGACCAGGAAGGTGCCGATCATCGACATGGAGAAGGCCACGACCGCCAGCATCACCGTCCAGGCCCGAAGACCATCGCGCGCCGCCAGCACATTGACCGAGTGAAGAAGCGCGGTCGCCGCCAGCCACGGCATCAGCGAGGCATTCTCCACCGGATCCCAGAACCACCAGCCGCCCCAGCCCAGCTCGTAATAGGCCCAGTAGGAGCCCGCCGTGATGCCGATGGTCAGCAACACCCAGGCCCCCAGCACCCAGGGCCGCATCGCGCGGGCAAAGGCCGGGCCGACCTGTCCCGTCACCAATGCGCCGACCGCAAAGGAAAAGGCGACCGACAGCCCGACATAGCCCGCATAGAGCGTCGGTGGGTGGAAGGCCAAGCCGGGGTCCTGCAACAGCGGGTTGAGCCCCTGTCCCTCGACGGGGGCAGGGTTCAGCCGCGCGAACGGGTTGGAGGCGAACAGCAGGAACGCATAGAAGCCCAGCGCGATCGCCCCCTGCGCCGCCAGCGTCGCGACATGGGTCGCCCGGTCGAGCGCGCGCTCCTTCCACGCGACCAGCGCACCGCCCGCCCCCAGGATCGTCACCCAGAGCAGCATCGAGCCTTCGTGATTGCCCCAGGCTCCGGCGAATTTGTAGATCCAGGGCTTGGCCGAATGGCTGTTCTCGGCGACCAGCCGGACCGACAGATCGGTGTTCACGAAAACCGCCAGCAACGCCGCCATGGCGATGGCGACCAGCGCACCCTGCACGATCGCGACCGGGCCGATTGCGGCCATCGCCTGCGCCCCCGCCGCGTCCCTGCGCCGCAAGCCCAGCACGCCGAGCAGCAGTTGCAACCCCGCCACCATCGCGGCGAACCAGAGCGCGGCGAGACCGGCCTCCGCGATCACGGCTTCAGGCTCCGGCTCTCGTGCATATTGCCCGCCATTTCGGGGGGCATGTATTTCTCGTCATGCTTGGCGAGCAGATTGGTCGCGACGAAGCCGCCATCGGGCTGGAACTGCCCCTCCGCCACCACGCCCGATTTCTCGCGGAACAGGTCGGGCGTGATCCCGGCGAAGGTCACGGGCGTCGCCGCCTTGCCGTCGGTCACGACGAAGCGCACCGTCACGCCATCACGCGCGCGCTGGACCGAACCCGCCTCGACCATCCCGCCAAGCCGCACCGCGCGGCCCAGCGGCAGCCCCTGCCTCTGCGCGTCGGATGGGGTGTAGAAGAACGCCGCCTGGTCCTTCATCGCCGACATGGCGAGCAGCACCGCCGCGACGATCGCGGCGAGCGCCAGCAGCGCCAGCGTGAGACGTTGGGACTTGGGCGTCATTTCTCGGCGCGCTTCATCGCCAGATAGCTGATGAGGGTCAGCGCGCCTGCGCCCCCCAGCATCACCGCATAGGCCGCCGCCACGAATGCCATCTGGTTCATGCGCGCGCCATCCGCCGCATCCGCGCCTCGGCCCTGGCCAGGGCGAGCAGGGTGCGCATCCGCATCAGCACGATCGCCGCGAACAGGAAGGTGAAACCGCCGAGCGAAATCGGCAGCGGCCATAGCAGCGAGCCATCGATGCTGGAGCCGGTCAGCCCGATCGACTGGCCTTGATGCAGTGTGTTCCACCACACCACCGAATAGCGGATGACCGGCAGCAACGCCGTCCCCGCCAGGCCGTAAAGCGCCGGAATCCGCCCATCCCCGCCGCGCTCCGCATCGGCGCGGGCCAGCGCGATATAACCCAGATAGACGAACAGCAGCAGCAGCATCGACGTCAACCGGCCGTCCCATTGCCACCATGTCCCCCAGGTCGGCCGTCCCCAGATCGACCCCGTCGCCAGACACAGCCCGGTGAACACCGCCCCCGGCCAGGCAATGGCGCGCGCGGCGACCTGTGCCAGCGGATGACGCCAGACGATCAGCGACAGGCTGGACAGCGCGATCCCGCTCCACCCCGCCATGCCCAGCCATGCGGCGGGCACATGGATATAGAGGATACGGACCGTCTCCCCCTGCAGATAGTCGGGCGGCGTCTGGGTCAACCCGGCCCATATCGCGACCGCGATCAGCACAATGCCGGCGCCCAGGAAAATCCCGGTCAACGGACGGGCGATCTTCAGGAAACGCGCAGGGTTCGCAAGGGCATGGATACTGGGCACGATAGGCGGACTGTAAGAGGCTTTTGGCGGCCCGTCATCCGTCTGGGCGCAAGAATTTTCCGCCCGCGCAACCCGGCGCGCGGCGGCTGGTTTACTCCATCGACAACAGCCGCCAAGGCCGCTCCGTCATCCCGGAAAGCCCGGATTTCTCGGGACATATCGACAATGCCGAGAAGGCCCCCGGCTCCGCGCAGGGGACGATGGATGACAATCAGGGGGATTTCCGACAATGACGACCGCCATGTTTCGCTTTACGTGTCTTTCCCTGTGTACGGCGCTGGCGGCCGTTCCATCCGGCCTGATGGCCCAGACGGTTTCGGAAACGGGGCCCACCGTGGTCGTCACCGGCCGCGGCCTGAACGACCAGCCGGGCGACCGGGCGCTGGACGTGGTGACGATCGACCGCGACCGGATCACGCAGAACGCCGCACAACGGCTGGAGAATGTGCTCGCCGATGTCGCGGGGCTGCAACAGTTCCGCCGTTCCGACAGTCGATCGGCGCATCCGACATCGCAGGGCATCACCCTGCGCGGCCTGGGCGGTAATGCGTCCAGTCGCGCGCTGCTGGTGCTGGACGGCGTGCCACAGGCCGATCCGTTCGGCGGATGGGTGGTGTTTCCCGCCTATGCCACCGGGCGGCTGGGACGCATCCGGGTGACGCGCGGGGGCGGATCGGGCTTCTGGGGGCCGGGCGCGCTGGCGGGCACGATCGAGATGGACAGCGCGACACCCGATCAGCTTGCCCCGCTCGATCTGGCGATGTCCTATGGCAGCCGGAATTCGGTCGATGCGCAGGCGGCCGCGTCAGTGGTGCGCGAGGGCGGTTTCCTGACCCTCTCCGGGGCTTATGCGCGCGGCGACGGCTTCACCCCGATCATCGCGGGCCAGCGTGGCCTCGCCGATCGTCCCGCCCCCTATGAGCAATATTCGGGCGCGGCGCGCGGTGTCGTCGGCATCGCGCCGTCGACCGAGTTGCAGATGACGCTGGCCGGTTTTCACGACGCCCGCGACCGGGGGACCGCCTTCACCGACAATCGCTCGGACGGCGCGGATGCGAGCATCCGGCTGGTCGGACGCGGGGCATGGGGCTGGTCGGCGCTGGCCTATGTCCAGACGCGCCAGTTCGCCTCGCGCTATGCCAGCGTGAACGCCGCGCGGACGGCGGCGACGCTGACGCTTGACCAGTATAACGTCCCCGCGACCGGGCTGGGCGCCCGGATCGAGGTGTCGCCGCCGCTGGGGGACGCGATCGCGCTGCGACTGGGCGGGGACATTCGCGACACCAGCGGGCGGACGCAGGAACGCTACAGCTATGCCGCCGGTGCCCCCACCCGGCGGCGCGAGGCGGGCGGTGCGACGCGGACGATGGGGCTGTTCGCCGACGGCAGCGTGGAGGCGGGCATCCTGACCCTCGCCGCCGCCGCACGGGTCGACGATTGGCGCATCCGCAACGGACGGCTGGATGAGTCCTTGCTGGCAACCGGCGCGGCCCTGACCGACAGCGATTTCCTCGATCGCTCGGGACAGGAGTTCACCGGGCGGCTGGGCGTGTCGGTCCACGCCGTCCAACCGCTTGCCCTTCGCGCCGCCGCCTATCGCGGCTGGCGATTGCCGACGCTCAACGAACTCTACCGGCCGTTTCGCGCGGGGGCCGATGCGACCGCCGCCAATGCCGCGCTGAACCCCGAGCATGTCGAGGGCGTCGAGGGTGGTTTCGACCTGACCCCGGTGGCCAGCGTCCGGCTGTCGGGCACCTATTTCCTCAACCGGCTGACCGATGCGATCGCAAATGTGACGATCGCCAACGGACCGGGGACCTTTCCGGGGGTCGGCTTCGTCGCGGCGAACGGCGTCTATCGGATGCGCCGGAATCTCGACGCCATCCGGTCGCAGGGATTCGAGCTGGAGGCGAACTGGACCGCCGGGCCGGTGAGCGCGCGCGGCTCCTGGTCGCACACCATCGCGCGGGTGGAAGCGTCCGGCGCCGCCGCCTCGCTCGACGGCCTGCGCCCCGCACAGAC
Source organism: Sphingomonas sp. (assembly GCF_039594485.1). Taxonomy (GTDB): domain Bacteria; phylum Pseudomonadota; class Alphaproteobacteria; order Sphingomonadales; family Sphingomonadaceae; genus Sphingomonas. The sequence continues at coordinate 36,822 of NZ_JBCNNI010000027.1, forward strand.
GCCGCGCGACCAGCTATCGGGGACGCTGGCGGTCGCGCATCGCGGCTATACGCTGAGCGGGACGGTGCGCCATATCGGCCGGCAGTTCGAGGACGACCAGAATCTCCGGTCACTCGCGCCCGCCACAACGCTGGACGCCTATGCCGCGCTTCCGATCCTGCGCGGCTGGCTGATCGAAGCGCGGGCCGAGAATCTGGCCGACGCACGGGTCGAGGCGGCCTATAGCGGCGCGGGGGTGATCGAGCGCGCGACGCCCCGGACGCTGTGGATCGGCGTGCGAACCCGGTTATAGTCCCGTCAGGCGTCCCGCTTCTTGAGCAACGCCGTGCGCAGACACCGGCACACCACCTCATCGCGCTGGTTCAGCGCCTCGTGCCGGAAGGTCACCAGCCCGGCGCCCGGCCGCGACTTGCTTTCCCGCAACGCCGTCACCTCGCTCGTCGCGCGCAGCGTATCGCCCAGGAACACCGGCGCGGGCATGACCAGTTCGTCATAGCCCAGATTGGCGACGAGCGTGCCCAGCGTCGTCTCCCCGACCGACAGCCCGACCATCAGCGAGAAGGTGAAGGTGCCGTTGACGAGGATCCGCCCGAACTCGCTCGCCTTCGCCGCCTCGGCATCGATGTGCAGCGGCTGGGGATTATGGGTCATGGTCGAGAACAGGAGATTGTCCGTCTCCGTCACCGTGCGGCGGATCGGATGCTCGATCCGGTCGCCGATGGCCCACTCGTCGAAATAGCGCCCGCTCATGCCGCATCCTCCGCGACGATGCGGACCAGCGCAATGCCCTCGGCCACCTGGCCGCCGGTCCGGGCCTTCAGGTCGGTGACGATGCCGTCGAAGGGCGCGGTCAGGACATGCTCCATCTTCATCGCCTCCAGCGTGACGAGCGGCTGGCCCGCCGACACCGCCTGCCCTTCGGCCACGGCGACCGCGATGATCCGGCCGGGCATGGGCGACAGGATCGCGCCGTCGCCCGCACCGCCCGCGGCCAAGCCATCGGCGCGCCAGCGGGTGAAGGACCAGCTCTGACCACCCTCCGAAATCAGCACTTCGTCCGTTGGCGCCGGAGGCAAGTCGCCCGCCTCGCTGAAATCGACGGTGATCGCGCGCCCGTCGAGCAGGAAGCGTGCACTTCGCCTTGGCGCGGCGTTGAGGCGGAAGCCGGAAAGATCATCCGCGCCGACCAGCGCCGCCGCTGCTTCGGCCAGAGCCTCTTCGGACGGCTCGGTCGGCGGCATCAGCGCCTCGCCCTCGCGCGCGATCAGGCCGGTATCGACATGCCCGCTCGCGAAATCGGGATGGTCGAGCGCCTCCACCAGAAAGCCCGCATTGGTGCGCACCGGCCAGATCACCGCCTCGTCCAGCGCATCGGCCAGCGTCTCCCGCGCGTCCTCGCGGGTCTCGCCATGGGCGATGACCTTGGCGATCATCGGGTCGTACCAGGGGGTGATCTCCGCACCTTCCTCGACGCCGGTGTCGATGCGGATCGCGGGGTCGTCGCCGAGGTCGAACACCTCCAGCGTGCCGATCGCGGGGAGGAAGCCCCTGGCCGGGTCCTCGGCATAAAGCCGTGCCTCGATCGCGTGGCCGTGGATGGCGAGGTCGTCTTGCGCCAGCGGCAGGGGCTCGCCCGCCGCGACGCGGAGCTGCCATTCGACCAGATCGACGCCGGTGATCGCTTCGGTGACGGGATGCTCGACCTGGAGGCGGGTGTTCATCTCCATGAACCACACCCGGTCGGCGCGCAGCCCTTCGGAGGCATCGGCAATGAACTCGATCGTCCCCGCCCCGACATAGTCCACCGCCTGCGCGGCACGGACGGCGGCTCCGCAGACGGCTTGCCGTGTCGCGTCGTCAATGCCGGGCGCGGGGGCTTCCTCGATCACCTTCTGGTGACGGCGTTGCAGCGAGCAGTCGCGCTCGAACAGGTGGACCACCCGGCCATGGCGGTCGCCGAAGACCTGCACCTCGATATGGCGGGGCGAGAGGATATATTTCTCGATCAGCACCCGATCGTCGCCGAACGAGGAGGCAGCCTCGCGACGGCAGGAGGCCAGCGCCTCGGCGAAGGCGGCGGGATCGTCGACGCGGCGCATCCCCTTGCCGCCGCCGCCCGCCACCGCCTTGATGAGCACCGGGTAGCCGACCGCGTCCGCCTCGGCGGCAAGGCGGTCGGGGGATTGATCCTCACCCAGATAACCGGGGGTGACGGGGACGCCCGCCGCGATCATGCGGGCCTTGGCGGCGTCCTTCAAGCCCATGGCGCGGATGCTGTCGGGGTTCGGGCCGACCCAGATCAGGCCCGCCGCGATCACCTGCTCGGCGAACTCCGCATTCTCGGACAGGAAGCCATAGCCGGGATGGATTGCCTCCGCGCCGCTTTCCCTCGCTGCGGCGAGGATGCGCGCGGCGTCGAGATAGCTTTCGCGCGCCGGGGCCGGGCCGATGGCGATGGCCTGGTCGGCGAGCCGGACGTGCAGCGCCCGCGCATCGGCGTCGGAATAGACCGCGATGGTGCGCAGGCCCATGTCGCGCGCGGTGCGGATGATACGGCAGGCGATCTCGCCGCGATTGGCGATGAGGAGGCTGTTCATCATAGGATCAGGACTCCAGCGTCAGCGTGATGGCATCGCCCGGCCGTTCGGCGATGGCGTCCAGGATCACGGTCAGGATACGGTCGAAGCGCTCTCCCACCGCTCGTCGTGCAGCGGAGGCGTTGGTCAGGCGTAGCGCGATCGGCGGCTCGACCACCGCGACCAACAGGTCGAACAACGCATCCAGACTGCCGCCATACCATTCGACGCCGGAGGCTTCCCGAATGCGGGCATGGAAATCGGCTTCGTCCACCACGGTCGCGCCATCGATGGTCAGGTCCATCGGCATTACATGCGGAACACCCCGAAGCGGGGCGCCTCCGCGATCGGTGCGTTGAGGCATGCATCCAGCGCCAGACCCAGCACATCGCGCGTCTGTGCCGGATCGACGATGCCGTCATCCCATAGCCGCGCGGTCGCGTACCAGGGATTGCCCTCATCCTCGTAACGCTGGCGGATCGGGGTCTTGAACGCCTCGGCTTCCTCCGGCGTCCAGCTTTCCGCGTCGCGGTGGACGGTGGCCAGCACGCTCGCCGCCTGTTCGCCGCCCATCACGCTGATGCGCGCATTGGGCCAGGTGAACAGGAAGCGCGGGGAATAGGCCCGCCCGCACATGCCGTAATTGCCAGCACCAAAGCTGCCACCGATCAGCACGGTGATCTTGGGCACCTGCGCCGTCGCCACCGCCGTCACCAGCTTGGCGCCATGCTTGGCGATGCCTTCGGCTTCGTAGCGGCCGCCGACCATGAAGCCGGAGATGTTCTGGAGGAACAGCAAGGGGATACGCCGCTGGCACGCGAGTTCGATGAAATGCGCGCCCTTCTGTGCGCTCTCGGAAAACAGCACGCCGTTATTGGCGAGGATGGCGACCGGCTTGCCATGGATATGCGCGAAGCCGCAGACGAGGCTGGCACCGTACAGCGCCTTGAATTCATGAAGGCGCGATCCGTCGACCAGCCGGGCGATGACCTCATGCACATCGTACGGCGCGCGCACGTCCTGCGGGATCAGGCCGTATAATTCTTCCGCCGGATAGAGCGGTTCGTCCGGCTCGGCGAGGTTGACCTCGGGCAGCGTCTGTAGCGGCAGTGTCTCCACGATATCGCGAACGATCGACAGCGCATGATCGTCATTCTCCGCGACGTGATCGACCACCCCCGACTTGCGGCCATGGGTGTCCGCGCCGCCCAGTTCCTCGGCCGAGATGACCTCACCCGTCGCCGCCTTCACCAGCGGGGGACCGGCGAGGAAGATCGTCCCCTGCCCGCGTACGATCACCGTCTCGTCCGACATGGCGGGCACGTAAGCGCCGCCCGCCGTGCAGCTTCCCATGACGCAGGCGATCTGCGGAATGCCTGCCGCCGACATCTGCGCCTGGTTGAAGAAGATGCGGCCGAAATGGTCGCGGTCGGGAAAGACCTCGGCCTGATGCGGCAGGTTCGCGCCGCCGCTATCGACCAGATAGATGCAGGGCAGCCGGTTCTCCAGCGCGATCTCCTGAGCGCGGAGATGCTTCTTGACGGTCAGGGGGTAGTAGGTGCCGCCCTTCACCGTCGCGTCGTTGGCGACGATCATCACCTGTCGGCCATGCACCCGGCCGATCCCGGCGATCAGCCCAGCGCCGGGGACCGCATCGTCGTACAGGCCGTTCGCCGCCAACTGGCCGATCTCGAGGAAAGGTGAACCCGCGTCGAGCAACTGCTCCACCCGGTCGCGAGGGAGCAGCTTGCCGCGCGCGACATGGCGGTCTCGCGAGGATTCGCTGCCGCCAAGCCCGACCTTCGCCACATCGGCCCGGAGACGCTCGGCCAGCGCGCGGTTATGGTCGGCATTGGCGCGAAACGCCACATCGTCACGCGACAGCCGCGAGGACATCACCACACCCATGACGCGAAACCCAGGCTCATTGTGCGACCTTTTCAAGCTTGCCGATCAGTTCACGGCCGATCAGCATCCGGCGGATTTCGTTGGTCCCCGCCCCGATGTCGAGCAGCTTGGCATCGCGCGCGAAGCGTTCGACCGGCCAGTCCTTGGTATAGCCCGCTCCGCCCAGCGCCTGGATCGCCTCCATCGCCACCTTCACCGCATTCTCGCTGGCGAGCAGGATCGCGCCTGCCGCGTCGAACCGCGTGGTTCGCCCGGCATCGCAACTCCGCGCCACCGCATAGACATAGGCCCGCGCCGAATTGAGCGCGACATACATGTCGGCGATCTTGGCCTGGATTAGCTGGAACTCGCCGATCGCCTGCCCGAACTGCCGCCGCTCGCGGACATAGGGCACCACAACGTCGAGACACGCCTGCATGATGCCTAGCTGAATGCCCGCCAGCACCGCGCGCTCATAGTCCAGCCCGCTCATCAGCACGCCGACACCGCCATTCACCGGCCCCATGACCTGCGCGTCACCCACGAAACAGTCGTTGAAGACCAGTTCGGCGGTCGGGCTGCCGCGCATGCCCATCTTGTCGATCTTCTGACCGATCGAGAAACCGGCCATGTCCTTCTCGATCAGGAAGGCTGTGATGCCCCGGCTGCCCTCGCCCGTCTTGGCATAGACGACCAGCGTGTCGGCATAGGGGGCGTTGGTGATCCAGAACTTCGTGCCGGTCAACCGCCAGCCACCCTCTACCTGTGTGGCGCGCAATTTCATCGAGACCACGTCCGAGCCCGCCGACACTTCCGACATGGCCAGGCTGCCGACATGCTCACCGGAGATCAGGCCGGGCAGATATTTCGCCTTCTGCTCGGGCGAGCCCCAGCGGCGGATCTGGTTGACGCACAGATTGGAATGCGCGCCATAGGACAGGCCGAGCGAGGCCGAGGCCCGCGACACCTCCTCGATCGCGACGACATGCTCCAGGTAGCCGAGGCCCAGCCCGCCATCGGCCTCGTCCACGGTGATGCCATGCAGGCCCAGCGCGCCCATTTCCGGCCAGATGGCGCGGGGGAACCAGTCTTCCGCGTCCATGCGCGCGGCCAGCGGCGCGATCCGGTCGGTCGCAAAACGGCGTGTCGCCTCACGGATCATGTCCGCGCTCTCACCAAGCGCGAAGTCAAAATCGTCGATCATGTCCTCTCCAGCGGATCTGATGTCCGTTGCGTCGTCTTAACCGGATATTACCCGAACGCGCAATGATAGTTCCCATGCAAGCTGGCTCGACCGGCTGGCTCGAAAGGGCTCGTACAGGCGCTGGGGATCGATTCCCGCCGTCAATCATTTGCTACACAAGGCGAAACCCGGCATGTGTCAGGGAAGAGAGGAAAGCCCGACCCTGATGGCCACGCGCACCATCGTGACCGATCCTGCACAAGACATCACGGCCTGCGATCGGGAACCCATCCATATGCCCGGCGCGATACAGCCGCACGGGCTGTTGCTGGTGGTCGATCCCGCCACGCTGACCGTCGTGGCCGGCGCGGGCGCGATCGAGGAACGCCTGGCGCCCGAATGGCTGGGGTTGCCCATAGCCGAGCTGGCAGGCGACGAGGTCGCCACGCTCGCCAAGCAGTTCCCGATCGGTTCGAACTCCGTCACGGCGGTCCGGCCGATTCCCGGCATCTCCGAGTCCTTCGCGGTCACGGCACATCGCACAGCGGGCTGCATCCTGATCGAGATGGAGCCAAGCATCGCCGACACCCCCTGGGGTGCGGGCAGCCCCCTCAACTGGCTGGACGCCGCGGCGACCAGCTTCGAGCGGACCGCCGATCTGTCGGGATTGTGCGAGCGCGCGGCGACGGTCTTCCGCACGCTGACCGGCTTCGACCGGGTGATGATCTACCGTTTCCTCGACGAGGATGCCGGACAGGTCGTTGCCGAGTCGCGCGCGCCGGGCTTCAAATCCTTCCTCCATCACCATTTCCCCGCCTCCGACATTCCGAAACAGGCGCGCGCCCTCTACATACGCAACCGGACGCGCAGCATTCCCGACGCCGCCTATACCCCGGCGCCGCTGCGCCCGGCGGGCTTCGAGACGCTGGACCTCAGCGATGTCGGTCTACGCAGCGTATCGCCCATCCATGTCCGCTATCTGCGGAACATGAACGTCGGGGCCTCCGCCTCGATCTCGATCGTCAAGGACGGGGTCTTGTGGGGCATGATCGCCTGCCATCATGACAGCCCGCGTTGCCTGTCCCCCGAACTGCGCGCCACCGCCGCGGCGCTGGCCGGCGGTCTCGCGCGCCAGATCCGGGCGAAGCAGGAGGCGGAGGCCTATCGCGAGCGCCTGCGCCTGCGCGCGGCAGAGGATGGCATCCTGCCGCGCATCGCGGGGCCGGGCGACAGTACCCTGGCCATCGGCCGGTTGATGCCCGAACTGATGGCGATGATGGGTGCGACGGGCTTTGCCATGGTCGAAAACGGCAAGGTCCACACGCACGGCCGATGCCCGCCCGCGCTGGCCGTGCTCGAACTGGCCCAGGCGGCATCGCTTCGCAGCGGTGGCGAGCTTTACGCGACGCACGAACTGGGCGGCGTCATGCCCGAGGCCGCATCGCTGGCCTCCACCGCCAGCGGGTTGATGGCGCTGCCGCTGGTGGATGGCGGCGTGACCCTGTTGTGGTTCCGCCCCGAGCAGGTCGAGGAGATCGAATGGGCGGGCGATCCGCACAAGTCGGTCGCGATGACACCCGACGAGACGCTGACCCCGCGCGCCTCCTTCGACAGCTGGCGGGAGACGGTGCGCGGTCGCGCGCGCCGCTGGACACTGGAGGAAGTGGAGAGCGCGCATCGGCTGCGCCGTGCCCTGCACGATGCGTTCCAGACCCACCGGCTGCGCGGATTGAACGCCACGCTGCAACGGACGCTGGACGACAAGCTGGCGCTGCTCCAGCAGAAGGACATACTGATGAAGGAGGTGGACCACCGGGTCCAGAACAGCCTCCAGCTTGTTTCCTCCTTCCTGGCGCTCCAGGCCAAGGCGGCTGGCGACGGTCCGGTGCGCGAGCAGTTGGCCGAAGCCCAGGCCCGGCTTTCGGCGGTGGCGCTGGTCCACCGACGTCTTTACCGCGACGACCAGATCCAGACGGTCGATCTGGCCCGCTATCTGGAGGAACTGGTCGGCGACATGAAACAGTCGCTGGGCGCGGAATGGGGGGCGGTGATGCGGCTGGACCTCGCCCCCGTGCTGATGCCCACTGACCGGGCGGTCAATCTGGGTCTTGTGACGACCGAGCTGATCATCAACGCGACCAAATATGCCTATGACGGCGCGGCGGGGCCGGTCATCATCACGCTGGAGCAATATGGCAACCGGCTGCGCCTGATCGTCGCCGACGAGGGACGCGGGCGCAGCGGCGAGGGTGGCGACGGGCACGGCTTCGGCAGCCGGATGATGGCCGCGATGATGCAGCGTCTGTCGGGCTCGATCGACTATGCCGACAACCAGCCCGGCCTGCGGGCGATCGTGGTCGCGCCGATCGCGGATTGAGCGATCGGGGCCCCCGTAGCGCCCCTATGGCGCGGCTTCCTCCGCTGCGCCCGGCCCGAGCGGAGGCGGTAACCTATGCCGCGTGTCCGTAGAGCGCGAACACCTGCTCCGCCGCCGTGACCGCACGCGCAATCCACGCCTGATCGACCGCCGCCGCATCGAGCGCCTGGCGGAATTGGCGCCATTCGCCCGGACCGAAACCCGATTCCAGATAGCGGCGGGGCAGCCCCTCCTCCACCTGCCTGGCAAGCATCACCCCGCCCAGCCGCGAGCCTTCGATGACGTAAAGCGCGCCCCAGCCTGCCGCATCGTCATCGGGCAATGCGAACGGCAGAGGATCGGGCATGGGCCGCCCCAAGACCGCCAGATCCGCCGCCAGCGCCTCGCGACGTGATCGCCAGGGGAAGGCGATCGCCCGATCGGCCAGCCAAGCCTCGACCGCAGGCAGCGCCCGCGCATGGGCGATCAGGAACGCCGCATAGCTTTCCCGATCGTCCAGCCGATACCGACCATAAGCGGCATCCACGGCCTCATGCGCGGGGCCGGTGCGGTCGCGCAGGACCGCCGAGGCGCTGTCCCTCATTTCAGGCAGGCGACGATCCCCGCAATGACCGCCAGCGTCTCTTCCGGGTCGCGCACGCGCACCGTGTCGAGGCCCAGTTCCTTGGCGGGATAGTCGTTGCCGCCCGGGAAGATCGCGTCGCCGATGAACATCATCGCGTCGAGTTCGATCCCGCTGGCATCGCGCAGCTTCTTGAGGCCATAGGCCTTGTCGACACCCTCGCGCGTGATGTCGATCGAGGTCGCGCCGCCCATGTTGATCGACAGGCCCGGCAGGCGCTGCTTGAGGTCGGCCTGGATGACCTTGCGCTTCTCGAACTTGGGGTCCCAATGTTCCTTGGCGTCGATCGGCGCCTGCTGGCCCAGCGCGGAGAAGGTGATCTGGCTGCCGCGATCCTCGATCCGCTCGCCCCAGGTCTGCTCGGGGACGAAGCCGGTCGCCTCCAGCGAGGCATCGAACGCCTCCAGGATCTTGGCCTTGGTCGCATCGTCGAACAGTTCGGCATAGACCGGGGCCCAGCTACCGTCCTTGAACGTATAGAGCTTGGTGCCGGTGGTCGGCATTAGCCACAGCTTGCTGCGGTCGGCACGCGCGGGCAGGCGGCTCGCCACCTGCTTGTCGAACTGCGGCCAGTCGCCGCCCGAAATCACCGCGACATGCGCGACGTCGAGAAGGTCGGCCAACGCCTCCCCCATCGGTTCGCCCAGCGGCTGTTTGCTTTCGGCCAGCGTACCGTCGAGGTCGAACGCAACCAGTTGCTTCATGAAGGCACTCCGATTCTGGGCATGATGAGGTTGTCGATGGCATAGGCCACGCCGTCGTCCGCGTTGGAACGGGTGTGTACCGATATCTGTTCCCTAACAGCGTCCGGCGCATTCGCCATCACGATCGGCAGCCCCGCGCGTGTCAACATGGGAAGGTCGTTGGCCTGGTCGCCCAGGACCGCCACTTGCTCTAACGGCACGCCGAACGCCTTGGCCAAAGTCGCCACGCCATCGCCCTTGTTCGCATGAAGCGCGGTCACGTCGAGATAATAGGTCTGCGACTGCGCGATGGTCGCCACCGCCCCATGCGCCGCATCGGCCTTTTCCAACAGGCCACGCAGAAGGTCGGCATCGTCGCTGACCAGGGTGATCTTGTCGACCTTGTCGACCAGCGCGGCAAAGTCCTGGGTGATGACCGGCTCCTGCGACGAAGCCTTGCGCTCATGCTCGACATGCGTGCCCTCGCCGCTGTTGGCATACCAGCGATCATCCGCGAAGACCCAGATGGCGACCGGGTTTTCCGCCGCCATCGCCAATACGTCCTTCACGACCTCGACCGGCACACGGAACTGCGCGTCGATGCTGCCGTCGCGGCGGAACACCGTCCCACCGTTGAACGCCCCGATCGGCGCGTCGATCGCCAGTTCATCGGCGAGCCATCCCAGCCCCGACCGGGGCCGGGCGCTGATGATGGTGAAGCCGACGCCGGCCGCCTCCAGCCGCCGGACGGCGGCGATGGTGGCGGCCCGCAGCTTCTTGTCGGGGTCGACCAGCGTGCCATCGACGTCCGACACGACGAGCCGGATCGGCTTCATCATTGCGGGATTTCGGTGTGACCGCCAAAGCCGAAGCGCATCGCCGACAGCACCTTGTCACCATAGGTATGCTCGATGCGGCTGCGATAGCGCGCGAAGAGCGAGGCGGTCAGGACGTTGGCCGGAACCTTCTCCTCCATTGCCGCGTCGATCGTCCACTGGCCCTCACCCGAATCGGCGACATGGCCCGAGAACTGCTCCAGCATCTCGTCCTTGGCCAGCGCGATCGCGGTCAGGTCGAGCAGCCAGGACGAGATCACGCTGCCGCGCCGCCACACTTCGGCAATGTCGGTCAGGTTCAGGTCGAAGCGCTCATCCTCGGGCAGTTTGTCGCTGTTCTTCGACTTGAGGATGTCGAAGCCCTCGGCATAGGCCTGCATCAGGCCATATTCGATGCCGTTGTGGATCATCTTGACGAAGTGCCCCGCACCGGCGGGGCCAGCATGGATGTAGCCCTTCTCGGCGCGCTCATCGACCTTGTCGGCCACGCGGCCGGGCGTGCGGACGATGGTGCCCAGCCCCGGCGCCAGCGCGTCGAAGATCGGGTCGAGGTGATCGACCGTTTCCTTGTCGCCGCCGATCATCATGCAATAGCCGCGCTCCAGGCCCCAGACGCCGCCCGAAGTGCCGACATCGACATAATGGATGCCCTGTTCCGCGAGCGACTTGGCGCGGCGGATATCGTCCTTGTAGAAGCTGTTGCCACCATCGATGATGACATCACCGTCCTTGGCGAGCTTGGCGATTTCCGCGATCGTGTCCTCGGTCGGCGCGCCTGCGGGCAGCATCACCCACCAGATGGCCTTATCGGCGAGCTTGGCCGCCATGTCCTCCAGACCCGTGGCTGCCTCCGCGCCGTCCTTGGCGAGCGTCTGCACCGCCTCGTCGCTGCGATCCCAGGCCACCACCTGATGCCCAGCCTGCATCAGGCGGCGAGCGATATTGCCACCCATGCGGCCAAGGCCGACCAGACCGATCTTCATGCGGAACTCCATTATGTTTTTGAGATATCGTAGAAAGTGAAAGGCCCCCTTCCCGCTCTGGGAAGGGGGCCTGTCGGATCAGGCGGTGGCGGGCTGCTTCTGCCCGATCGCGCCGAGCAGATCATCGAATGCCTTGACGAAGGAGGCCACCCCCTCCGCGACCAGCGTGTCGGTCACGCCGTCCAGGTCCAGCCCCAGCCGCTCGGCCTCGGACAGAACATGCTTGGCCTCGTCGATATCGGCGGTCAGCGTCTCGGCCACCGTGCCATGGTCGCGGAAGGCGTCCATCGTCTTGGGCGGCATGGTGTTGACAGTGTCCGGCCCGATCAGCGTGTCGACATAGAGCGTGTCGGGGAAGGACGGATCCTTGGTGCCGGTCGACGCCCAGAGCAGCCGCTGCGGCCGCGCGCCCTTGGCGGCCAGCGCCTGCCAGCGGTCGGACTTCAGGAACTCCAGATACCATTGATACGCCATCTTGGCGTTGGCGATCGCGACCTTGCCGCGCACCGCCTTTAGCGCATCCGCCTCGGCATCACCCGCGGCGACACGCTCGTCGATCTTCTTGTCGATCGCCGAGTCGATGCGGCTGACGAAGAAGCTGGCGACGCTGGCGATCCGGTCGATCGGCTGCCCGGCCTTCACCCGCTCTTCCAGCCCGGCCGCATAGGCCTCGGCCACCTTGATATAGGCAGCCTTCGAGAAGAGCAGCGTCACGTTGACGTTGATCCCCTTGGCGATCGTCGCGGAAATCGCCGGAGCGCCCGCATCGGTGCCGGGGATCTTGATCATCAGGTTCGGGCGATCGACCGCGTGCCACAGCTTTTCCGCCTCGGCGATGGTCGCGTCGGTGTCGTCGGCGATATAGGGCGACACCTCCAGGCTGACATAGCCGTCCTTGGCGTCGAGACGGTCATAGACGGGCTTCAGCGTTTCCGCCGCCGCCTTGATGTCCTGGATCGCCAGATGCTCGTAACGGTCGATGGTCGCCGCGCCGGGATTTTCCTTGTCGAACGCGGCCAGCGTGCCGTCATAGGCATCGCCATGCCCCATCGCCTTTTCGAAGATCGACGGGTTGGAGGTGACGCCGGTCAGCCCGTCCTCGGCGACGAGCTTTTCCAGCCCCTTCGCCTCAAGGAACTTGCGATCGACGAAATCGAGCCAGGGAGCGCAGCCCTTGGCGCCCAGTTCCTGCAACTTGCTCATCACTTGGTCTCCAGCATTTCGCGGGCCACCTTCACGACATTGTCATGGGTGAAGCCGAACTTGTCCTGCAACTTGGCGAGCGGGGCCGAGGCGCCGAAGGTCGACATGGTGATCGTGCGGCCATCGAACCCGACATAACGGTCCCATCCGATCGACCCGGCCTGCTCGACAGCGAGACGCCTGGTGACGCCCTTGGGCAGGACGCTTTCCTTGTACGCCGCATCCTGCAACTCGAAGCGATACCAGCTCGGCAGCGAGACGACGCGCGCCTTGATGCCATCAGCCTTCAACGTCTCATAGGCATCCGTCACCAGCGACAGTTCCGACCCCGTTGCGATGAGGATGATGTCGGGTGTGCCGTCGCAATCCGCAAGGACGTAGCCGCCCTTCTTCACGCCCGACGCGGGCGCATATTTGCCGCGATCGAGCGTCGGCAGCGCCTGACGCGAGAAGATCAGCGCGGTCGGATGGCTGGCCGACTCGACGGCGCAGCGCCACGCCTCAGCGACCTCGTTGGCATCGCCGGGGCGGATCGTGTCGAGCCCGGGGATCGCGCGGAGCGTCGCCAGATGCTCGATCGGCTGGTGGGTCGGGCCATCCTCGCCCACGCCGATCGAGTCGTGCGTGAACACGAAGGTCGCGCCCAGCTCCATGATCGCGGCGAGGCGGATCGGCGCGCGCATATAGTCGGAGAACACAAGGAAGGTCGCGCCATAGGAGCGCAGATGCGACAGCGCCATGCCGTCGACGATCGCCCCCATCGAATGCTCGCGCACGCCGAAGTGCAGGTTGCGCCCCTCATAGCTGCCCGGCTGGAACGAACCGCCGTCCTTGATCAGCGTCTTGGTCGAGGGCGCAAGGTCGGCCGAGCCGCCGATCAGCCACGGCACCTTGGCGGCGATGGCGTTCTGCACCTTGCCGCCCGAGTCGCGGCTGGCGATGCCCTTGGCATCCGTCTCGAACACCGGAATCTCGCTGTCCCAGCCCTCGGGCAGCTTGTCGGCGAGCATCGCGTCGAGTTCGGCGGCGAGTTCGGGATATGCCGCACGATAACGATCGGTCATCGCGACCCATTCGTCGCGCAGCGGCTTGCCGCGTGCCTCGATCGCGCCCTGGAAGGCCTCTCGCACGCCGTCGGGGACCAGGAACTTGGCGTCCTCGGGCCAGCCATAGGCCTTCTTGGTCGCGCGGATCGCATCCTCGCCCAGCGGCTCGCCATGCGCCTTTTCGCTGCCCGCCTTGGGGCTGCCATAGCCGATGACGGACTTGACGACGATGAAGGTCGGCTTGTCGGTCGTCGCCTTGAACGTATCGAGCGCGGCGGTCAGCGCGGCGACGTCGTTGGCGTCATCGACGTGCAGCACGTTCCAGCCATAGGCCTCGAACCGCTTGCCCACATCCTCGTTGAACGCGATGTCGGTGCCACCCTCGATCGAAATCTGGTTCGAGTCGTAGATCCAGCACAGGTTGGACAGCTTCAGATGGCCGGCGGTCGAGGCGGCCTCGGACGCGACGCCCTCCATCATGTCGCCGTCCCCGCACACGACGTACACGTCATGGTCGAAGATCGGGAAACCCTCGCGGTTGAAATGCGCCGCCAGCCAGCGCTCGGCGATCGCCATGCCGACCGAGTTGCCGCACCCTGCGCCCAGCGGACCGGTCGTCGTCTCGACCCCCGTGGTGTGGCGATATTCGGGGTGGCCGGGGGTCTTGGAATTGAGCTGGCGGAAACCCTTGAGGTCCTCAAGGCTCAGCGCGGGCTTGCCCGACTTTTTGCCTTCGGCGTCAATCTCTTCGATCCCCGCCAGGTGGATCAGCGAATAGAGCAGCATCGAAGCATGGCCGACCGACAGCACGAAGCGGTCACGATTGGGCCAGTCGGCATGCGCGGGGTCGTATCGCAGGAATTTCGACCAGATGGTGTGACCGACCGGCGCGAGCGCCATGGGAGTGCCCGGGTGGCCCGAATTGGCCTGCTGCACCGCATCCATCGACAGGGTGCGGATGGTGTCGATGGTCAGTCGCTCGATCGACCCGTCTTCGTGCAGATGGGTATCGGCCACGGCGTGGGTGGTGGCATCGGTCATGGATTCTGGCCTCATCCTTATTATGTGCGATCGAACGCGTCGGCGCTCGCTCCGGTTACCATGCGCCAGGGGCCTTAGCGCGGCTTCGCCCCCCGTTCCAGCCGGGTAACGACCCCATTGTCGGCAATATAGGCTGTGTCGATCTCGTGCAGGAACAGCCCATGTCCCACCACGCCGGGAAGCGTCGACAATCCGGCGACCAGCGCCTCCAGCCCGCCATCGTCCCAGCCATGGCCGTCGACCACGATATTGCCGTTGTCGGTGCGATAGCCGGGGCGCTCGACCACGCGCTCGAACAGGTGCGCCAGCCGTGCGATAACAGCGCTCCGTGCGAAGGGTAGGATTTCCACGGGCAGCGCGACGCCGCCGAGCCGTTCGGCGCGCTTCGAGCCGTCCGCGATCACGATCATGCGATCGGCGGCATCCGCCACCACCTTCTCGCGCAGCATCGCACCCCCCGCCCCCTTTACGGCGCGCAGACGCGCATCGATCGCATCGACACCATCGATCCCGATATCGACCCTGGAGACGCCCGCGAAATCCAAGACCTTGAGCCCCAGCGACTCGGCCAGGGCTGCGCTCGCCTGCGAGGTCGCCACGGTCTCGATCCTCAGCCTGCGCGCGGCCAGAGCGGCGATGGCATGGGCGGCGGTCGAACCCGTACCGAGCCCCACCAGCATATCGTCACGAATTTCCTGCACCGCCGCGATGGCGGCTAGGCGCTTGTCGGCGTCCCGATCGGTCATGTCGATTTGATAATGCGTAAGAGGCGCAAAAGCTCCCCCCCGGTCCAATTAATCGTCCAATTCACGTCGCCCACCCTTCCCGCCGGACCGCGGCGCGACATTTTGCGACAATAAAGGCGGCGGAAATAGGCCATCATCGCTTGCCTTTATGAAGGGCCATCGTGCAGTTTGTTATCAAACGGCAACGTATCGTGCAGTTCGCGCATTATCGCGCGGGCCGCACGCACGGCTGGCATCTCAGGCAGGTGAACGAATTGAACTTTGCAGGCTTTCGCGGGCGTGGAGTGCTCGCCGGTACGGCCATGACCCTGGCCCTCGCGACTCTTTCGGCGTGCGGCGGCAATGGGGGCGACGCGGCCAAGGGACGTGGCGGCGCCCAGCAGACGCCGACGGTCGGCTTCGTGACCGTGCAGCCGGGCAATGCGCCGATCGTCACCGAACTGGCCGCGCGGACCAGCGCCTTTGAAAGCTCCGATGTCCGGCCGCAGGTGACCGGCGTCATCCGCCGCCGCCTGTTCACCGAAGGCAGCCTCGTCAAGCGCGGCCAGCCACTCTACGAGATCGATCCGCGCCTCTATCGCGCCGCCGCCAACCAGGCCGCCGCCAACCTGCAGAGCGCACAGGCCAATGCCGAGGCGACACGGATCCAGGCCGAACGCTATCGCCCGCTGGCGCAGATCGAGGCGATTTCGAAGCAGGATTACACCAACGCCCAGGCCTCCGCCCGACAGGCCGCCGCGCAGGTCGCGCAGACCCGCGCCGCGCTGGAGACCGCACGGGTCAACCTGCAGTTCACGACCGTCCCCGCCCCGATCACCGGGCGGATCGGGCGGTCGCTCTTCACCGTCGGCGCGCTGGTCAGTTCGGGCCAGACCGATCCGCTGGCGCAGATCCAGCGGCTCGATCCGATCTTCGTCGATATCCAGCAATCGGCCAGCGACCTTTTGTCGCTGCGGCGCAGCCTGTCGGCGCGCGACGGACTGATCCCCGCCAGCGCGCGGGTCAGCCTGAGGCTGGAGGACGGGACCGATTACGGCCAGACCGGCACGGTCGAGTTCGCCGAAGCCGTGGTCGATCCGCAGACCGGCACCGTGACGCTGCGCGCCCGCTTCCCGAACCCGCAGGGGCTGCTGCTGCCCGGCATGTTCGTCCGCGCGCGGTTCGCGCAGGCGATCGACACCAGCGCCTATCTGGTCCCGCAACAGGCGATCTCGCGTGATCCGAAGGGCAATGCGACGCTCTTCGTCGTCGGCGCGGATGACAAGGTCCGGCAGAAGACGGTCAAGGCCGAGCGTACCCAGGGTGCCTTCTGGGTCGTCACCGACGGCCTGAAGCCCGGCGACCGGATCGTGACCCAGGGCCTGGCCAATCTGCGCCCGGGCCAAAGCGTGCGCGCGGTGCCCGCCGACAGCCCGCAAAAGGTCCAGCCACCCTCACCCGAACAGATGAAGAAGATGCAGGCCGCCAAGGGCAAGGCGGGCTGACCGGACCATGCTCAGCCGCGTCTTCATCGATCGTCCCATCTTCGCCTGGGTCCTTGCCATCATCGTCATGCTGGCGGGCGTGGGCGCGATCATGGGCCTGCCCATCGCGCAATATCCCGACGTCGCACCGCCCCAGGTCTCGATCCGCGCCACCTTCCCCGGTGCCTCGGCGCAGACGCTGCAGAACTCGGTCACCCAGGTCATCGAGCAGCAGCTGACGGGCATCGACGGGCTGCTCTATTTCCAGTCGTCCTCGTCCAGCCGGGGATCGGTGACGATCACCGCGACCTTCGCCAAGGGCACCGACCCCGATATCGCGCAGGTGCAGGTCCAGAACCAGGTCCAGCAATCGGTCGCCCGCCTGCCCCAACAGGTGCAGCAACAAGGGCTGGTCGTCCGCAAGTCGAACCCCGACTTCCTGCTGATCGCGGGCGTCTATGACGAGACGAACCGGATGACGAACCAGGACGTCGCCGACTATCTCGTCTCCAACCTCCAGGACCCGCTGGGGCGTATCCAGGGCGTCGGCGACACCAACGTCTTCGGCTCGCAATATGCGATGCGCATCTGGCTCAACCCCGAACGGCTGGCATCCTACCAACTGATGCCGTCGGACGTGACCACCGCGATCCAGAACCAGAATACCGAAGTCGCGGCGGGCGAGGTCGGCGGCACCCCGTCGGCCACCACCCAGATGCTGAACGCGACCGTGACCTCCATGTCCCGGCTCCAGACGCCCGAGCAGTTCCGCCAGATCATCGTCAAGACCCTGAACAACGGCGCGACCGTCAAGCTGTCCGACGTGGCGCGGATCGAGCTGGGCGCGGAAAGCTATGCCGCGGTCAGCCGGATCAACCAGCATCCGGGCGCGGGTATCGCCGTGCTGATGGCGCCGGGCGCCGACGCGCTGAAGACCGCCGAACTGGTGAAGGCCGAGATCGCCCGCGTCGCCAAGACCTTCCCGCAAGGGCTGAAGGTCGCCTATGCCAACGACACCACCGCCTTCATCAAGCTGTCGATCGACGAGGTGGTCAAGACGCTGATCGAGGCGATCATCCTCGTCGTCATCGTCATGTTCGTCTTCCTGCAAAGCTGGC
>NZ_JBCNNI010000028.1:0-54536 GCF_039594485.1 Sphingomonas sp.
GCCGCAGCGGCCGAATAATCGGGCAACCGCGCCGGGTTGCCCACCAGGGTGACCCGGGTTCCGCGCAGGAACCAGCAAAAAAGGGAGACGGGTCACCCCGGCTCCCTTTTTTCGTGCTCCCTCCACCACACAGGGCGCCTGTCTCCGTCCCGTCATCGGGACGTGTCACAGACGCCGGGCGTGACGAGGAGTTGTCGAGTGATGTTCGCGCGGACCCCAAGATTGTTGTTAAGGCCGGCCTGGCCGGAGGATGCCACCGCCCTTGTCCAAGCGATCGGACATGAGCCGATTGCGCGCATGGCGGCGCGCATTCCGCATCCCTATACCCATGACGATGCCCAAAGCTGGCTGGCCCAGCCCTGCGGGCCGACCGAGCCCCGCTTCCTGATCACCGCGCTGGACCGGAACGGGCCGCCCGAACTGATCGGCGGGATCGGGATCACCCGGGGCGATACGGGGCATGAACTGGGCTATTGGCTTACGCCATCGGCCTGGGGGTGCGGCTATGCGACGGAGGCGGGCCATGCGGTCGTCGGCATCGCCCGCCACGCGCTGCCCATTTCCCGACTGAGCGCGTGGCATTTTGCCGACAATCCCGCATCGGGTCGGGTGCTGGCCAAGCTCGGCTTCCAGCCGACCGGGCAGCACATGCCGCGCGTCTCGGCCGGACGCGATGCTCCGTCGCCCAGCCTGCACCACGCCCTCGACCTGGAAGACGAACGACATTCGGACATGCCGCTCGCCGCCTAGGTCCGATCGCCACTCGACCTGAGCCTGGTTTCCGTTCCTCCCCGGAGGGGCGGTATCAGGCCGGGAGAGGTGTTCCCTGTCACGCCGGGGACACCCCTCCATCATGCTCTTCATGTCGCCCGCCCGACCTTGGTGCCACGCCCCGACTCGCAAAAATGGCTGCGGGAAGCGGCAGCGAATCAGTCACCAGCGGCTGGGTCTTGCGCGATCCCCTTGCAGGATCCGGGAGAAGACCTGACCAAAATGGCCGTCAACTTGCATAGGATATCAACATGGTATATCCGTAATGGTCACACCAGCGGAAACATTGGCCATTATTGCTTCCGCGAATGGAATTTTAGTCATTTGATAAGGGTTTGACCCATTTCCTAGGCCGACACACTCTCCATGCGCAGGAGAAATCCGGTGGTTCGCTACACGGCTTTCACGATGTCGGTTCGACCATGCCGAACTGTTCGAAAGATTCACAGCTCGCTTCGACGGGATCGTCGCGGCGTTGCGGCTGTCGAACTGGCACTGGTCCTGCCCATCCTGCTGGCGGTACTGATGGGCATCATCAGCTACGGCGATTATTTCCTGACCACGCATCTGGTGCAGCAAGCAGCCAATGACGCCGCCCGTGCGGCGCTCGCCGGAATCGACAGGAACGAACGCCAGACGATCGCGGTACAGACGGCCGGACGCCTCCTCGATGCCAGCGGGATGCTGCGACGCGAACTGGGCCAGGTGGACGCGGTCGAAAACGACAATCTGATCACCGTGTCGATTCGTTACGACGCATCGGGCGATCCCCTGCTCCAACTCCCCTTCATACCTACGCCAGGTCGTCTGCTGACCGCGAAGGGGGTGGCGATGATCGGCGGTCTGTGATGCCGCTCCGGGCAACCCTTCATCGACTCCGCAAGGATCGTCGCGGCGCGGTCAGCATCCTGACCGCGATCGTCGCCATGGCGATGATCGGCTTTGCCGCGATGGGTATCGATATCGGCATGCTGACCCTGTCGCAGCGCAAGCTCCAGGGCGTGGCCGACGAGGCTGCCCTGGCCGCCGCCTCCTCCAGCCCGGACCGCAGGACCGAGGCGGTGCAGAAGATCATCGCCAGCAACGCCCTGACCGACGTGACCAGCACGCTGACACCGGGCAGCTATCGCGCGGACGCCACCATCGCACCGGAGAATCGCTTTGTCAGCGGGGCGGATGCGGGCGCGATCCGCGTCGTCCTGCGCCAACCGGTCCCGCTGTTCTTCGGCCGCGTGCTGACCGGACGCAACACCTCCCCCGTCGCGGCCAGCGCGGTGGCGCGGCGGATCGACCTGGTGGCTTTCTCGCTCGGTACGCGACTGGCCAAGGTCCAGGGGGGACTGCCCGCTGCGCTGCTCAACGGCCTGGCGGGCAGCGACCTGCAATTGTCATTGGTCGACTATCAGGCGCTGATCGGGGCGCGGATCGACCTTCTGCGCATGTCGCAAGCGCTCGGCACGCGGCTCCAACTGACGGGCGCGACGTTCAACGACATATTGGCCGCAGACGTGACCCTGCCGATGCTGCTGAGCGCGCTGGCGGATGCTACGGGCGATACGGGCGCGGCGTCGCTGCTGCGCAACCTGTCGCTGCGGGTGCCGGGATCGAAGGTGCCGCTGACCCGGCTGATCGATCTGGGTCCGCTGGGCGACATGACCAAGGCCCCGTCTCGCGAACTGGTCGGCTTCGACGCCTATTCGATGCTGCGCGAGTCGCTCTCCATCGCCAATGGGCGTCGGCAGGTCTCGCTTGACCTCGGGCCCTCGATTCCCGGGCTGTTGTCGACCAAGATATTGCTTGAGATCGGCGAACGGCCCGCCTCCTCCCCCTGGCTGGCGGTCGCGCAGGACAATTCGGTGATCGTCCGCACCGCGCAACAACGCTTGCTCGTCGATGCGCAGATCAGCGTGCCGTTGCTCGCCAATGTCCAGTTGCCCATCTTCGTCGAGACCGCCTCCTCCCAGGCACGGCTGAACGGCGTGGCCTGTTCCGGCGGAGGGCAGGCAGTGACAGTCGACGCCATTCCCTCCCCCGGCACCATCGCCATCGCGCAGATCGATCGCAGCCGGTTTGATGATATGAGCCAATCGCCGATCACCGGATCGGCCCCGCTTCTGCAACTGCCGGTGGCCAAGGTCTGGGGCCAGGCGCGGCTCAACCTGGCCACCGACAGCGCGTGGCAGCGGCTGAGCTTCAACCAAACCGACATTGCCGATGCGACGACCAGGACGATCACCGCCAATTCGGCAGTGCGTGGTATCGCCAATTCGCTGGTCCATCAGGTCGACCTGCGGCTGGAGGTGCTGGGGCTCGGTCTGGGCCTGTCGGGGCTGACGGGAATCGTGGGGGCGGCGCTGTTGCCCGTCGCGCCCGCGCTGGACGTGCTGATCGGCAACGTGACGGACCTGCTGGGCGTGCATGTCGGCCAGGCGGATGTCACGGTGAACGGCGTGCGGTGCGGCAGCGCGATGCTGGTCGCCTGAGTCGCAAGCGCGGGCTGGTCTCCGGGCGCGGTCAGGGTTAAAGGCGACCCCATGCATTTTCTAGATCAGGCCAAGATTTTCGTCCGCTCCGGCGCGGGCGGCCCCGGCGCCGTTTCGTTTCGTCGTGAAAAATACATCGAATATGGCGGTCCCGACGGCGGCAACGGCGGCAAGGGCGGCGACATCATCTTCGAGGCGGTGGCCGGACTGAACACCCTGATCGACTTCCGCTACACCCAGCATTTCCGCGCGCCGCGCGGGCATGGCGGATCGGGGTCGAACCGCACCGGCGGCGGCGGCGACGACCTGGTCATCAAGGTCCCTGTCGGCACCCAGGTCTTGTCCGAGGACAAGGAAGAGGTGCTGATGGACTTCACCAAGGTCGGCCAGCGCGAGGTCTTCCTGCGCGGCGGCGATGGCGGGCGCGGCAATGCCAGCTACAAGACCTCGACCAATCGCACCCCGCGCCAGCATGGCACCGGCTGGCCGCATCAGGAAGCGTGGGTCTGGCTGCGCCTCAAGCTGCTGGCCGATGCCGGTCTGGTGGGTCTGCCCAATGCGGGCAAGTCGACCTTCATCAATGCGGTCACCAATGCGCAGGCCAAGGTCGGGGCCTATGCCTTCACCACCACCCGCCCGCAGTTGGGCGTGGTGCGCCATCACCAGCGCGAATTCGTCGTCGCCGACATTCCCGGCCTGATCGAGGGCGCGGCGGACGGCGCGGGCATCGGCGACCGTTTCCTCGGCCATATCGAGCGGTGCCGGGTACTCCTGCATCTGGTCGATGCCAATGACGCGGATGTGGCGGAGAGCTACCGCATCGTCCGCGACGAGTTGGAGGCTTATGGCGCGGGGCTGGTCGAAAAGCCGCATATCATCGCGCTGAACAAGATCGACACGCTCGACGACGAACTGATCGAGGCGCTGTCCGCCGAACTGGCCGAGGCGAGCGGCGCGGACGTGATCCCCTTGTCGGGTGCGGCGGGCACCGGCGTCGACTGGGTACTCGACAAGCTGTTGGAGGCGATCGGGCCTGGGCCGGATGCGGTTCCCGAGAATGACGAGGGTGAGGACGAAATCACATGGTCGCCTCTCTGATCCCGGCATGATCTTTCCGCCCGCCATCTGTCGGCGGCTGATCGTCAAGGTCGGCTCCGCCCTTCTCGTCACGCCCGAAGGCGAGGTCCGTCGCGACTGGCTGACCGGCCTCGTCGCCGATATCGCCGCGCGGGTGCGGGACGGGCAGCAGATCGCGATCGTCTCTTCTGGCGCGATCGCGCTGGGCGCGCGGCGGCTGGGGCTGGCCAAGGGCGGCCGCGCCAGCCTGGAGGACGCACAGGCCGCCGCCGCGACGGGACAGATCGCCCTGAGCCAGGCCTGGGCGGAACTGCTGCACGCGCAGGGGCTGACCGCCGCGCAGATGCTGGTGACGCTCGACGATCTGGAGGATCGCCGGCGTTACCTGAACGCCGCCGCGACGCTGGGCCGGTTGCTGGGGCTCGGCGTGGTGCCGGTCATCAACGAGAATGACAGCGTCGCCACCGAAGAGATCCGCTTCGGCGACAATGACCGGCTGGCCGCGCGAGTCGGCCAGGCGGCGGGGGCGAACGGCGTGCTGCTCCTCTCCGATGTCGACGGGCTGTACGACAGCAACCCGCACACCAATCCGTCCGCGCGCCATATCGCGCGGGTCGAACGGATCGATGCGGTCAGCGGGATGGCCGATGGCGGCTCGGCTTCGGGCATGGGCTCGGGCGGGATGGTGTCAAAGATCGCCGCGGCGCGGATCGCGGTCAGCGCGGGTGCGCATCTCGCCATCGCGTCGGGGCGGATCGACCACCCCCTCTCGACACCCGCACGCCACAGCCTGTTCGTCGCAGAGAAGAGCGCCCCGGCCCGCAAGGCCTGGCTGGCGGGGGGACTGACCGCGCGCGGCGCGATCACCGTCGATGCGGGCGCGGTGAAAGCCCTGATCGATGGGAACAGCCTGCTCGCGGCGGGCGTGACCGGCGTACAAGGCCATTTCGCGCGCGGCGATCTCGTCACGGTCGAAGGACCGGGCGGCACCATCGCGCGGGGCCTCAGCGAATATGATTCGACCGAGGCCCGCGCGCTGATCGGCACGCGATCGGACGAACAGGCCGCGATCCTGGGGCATGCCCCGCGCGCCGCGCTGATTCACCGCAACCACCTGGCCCTGCTATGATCGTCGCCGTGACGGGGGCGACTGGCTTCGTCGGTCGCGCGGTGGTGGACCGTGCCGCCGGGTCGGGCCTGTCGTTGCGTGCGCTCACCCGCCGCGCCCAGCCGTCGCGGGCGGGGATCACCTGGATCGCCGGCGCGCTCGACAAGCCGGACAGCCTCGCCACGCTGGTCGAGGGCGCCGACGCAGTGTTGCACATCGCCGGCGTCGTCAACGCAACCGATCGCGCAGGCTTCGTGGCGGGCAATATCGACGGCACCCGTGCCATGGTCGATGCGGCGAAGGCGGCGGGGATCCGGCGCTTCGTCCATGTCTCCTCGCTCTCCGCGCGTGAGCCCGACCTGTCCGTCTATGGCTGGTCCAAGCGCCAGGCCGAGGACATCGTGACGGAAAGCGGCCTCGACTGGACCATCGTCCGGCCGAGCGGCATCTATGGCCCGCACGATACCGAATGGCTGGACGTGTTCCGCACCGCCAGACTCGGCCTGGCGCTGATGCCGCCGCCGGGCAGGCTGTCGCTGATCGCGGTCGAGGATTTTGCGCGACTGCTGACCACGCTGGTCGCGGCCGATGGCCCGCGCGCGGTGCTGGAGGTCGATGACGGCCAGATACTGACCCATGCCGAACTCGCCAGCGCGATGGGCGCGGCGGTCGGGCGGCGGGTGATGACCCTGCATCTGCCCCGGGGATTGCTGCAACTCGGCGCGCGCATCGACCGCAAGCTGCGGGGAAATGCGGCGAAACTGACCCCCGACCGGGTCGGTTATCTCTGCCACCCCGACTGGACCGCCGATCCGGCCAGGCGCCCGTCCCCCGAACTTTGGGAACCCGCGATTCCGCTTGCCAAGGGGCTGGCCGACACGGCGCGGTGGTATCGCGCCAACGGCTTGCTATAGCGGCAGACATATCGCGGCCGAAAAGCCGCCGCATTTGGGTGCCACTGGCCCCTCGAAAGGATCATCATGAGCGACCGCCAAGCCATTTTCGACACCGTCGCGGCCCAGATCGCCCCCTTCAACAAGAAGGGTGTGGAACTGACCGAGGCGACGACCTTCCAGGGCGACCTGGAGTGGGACAGCCTGACCGTGATGGATTTCGTCGCCGCGATCGAGGACGAATTCGACATCATCATCACGATGAACATGCAGGCCGAGATCGAGAATGTCGGCCAGCTGGTCGACGCGGTCGAAAAACTGAAGCAAGCCTGACCTTCCTAGCGCCCCAGACGGACACTCCCATGACCGAAGCCGCCGCCCAGTCCCACGCCCTGCCCGCCGATGCCCCCGTCGTCGCGCCCGAGCATGACCTGCTCTCCAAGTTCGATGGCCTGATCGCCGAGCGACAGAAGCTGCTCGACTCGGGCGTCACCGATCCCTTCGCGATCGTGATGGAGCAGGTGAAGTCGCCGACCGAGGCGGTGATCCGGGGCAAGGACACGATCCTGCTCGGCACCTACAACTATATGGGCATGACCTTCGACGCGGACGTGATCGCGGCGGGCAAGACGGCGCTGGAACGCTTCGGGTCGGGCACGAACGGCAGCCGGATGCTCAACGGCACCTTCCATGACCATGTCGAGGTCGAACAGGCGCTGCGCGATTTCTACGGCACGACCGGAGCGATCGTCTTCTCGACCGGCTATATGGCCAATCTGGGCATCATCTCGACGCTGGCGGGCAAGGGGGAATATGTCATCCTCGACGCCGACAGCCATGCGTCGATCTATGACGGTTGCCAGCAGGGCAATGCCGAGATCGTCCGCTTCCGCCACAATTCGGTCGAGGATCTCGACAAGCGGCTCGGCCGCCTGCCCAAGGAGCCCGCCAAGCTGGTCGTGCTGGAGGGCGTCTATTCGATGCTGGGCGACATCGCCCCGCTGAAGGAGATGGTCGCGGTCGCCAAGAAGCACGGGTGCATGGTGCTGGTCGACGAGGCGCATTCGATGGGCTTTTTCGGCCCCAACGGGCGCGGCGTGTACGAGGCGCAGGGACTGGAAGGTCAGATCGACTTCGTCGTCGGCACCTTCTCCAAGTCGGTCGGCACGGTGGGCGGCTTCGTCGTATCCAACCACCCGAAGTTCGAGGCGGTTCGCCTCGCCTGCCGTCCTTACATCTTCACCGCCTCGCTGCCGCCATCGGTGGTGGCGACCGCGACCACCTCGATCCGCAAGCTGATGACCGCGCACGCGAAGCGCGAACGGCTGTGGTCGAACGCGCGCGCGCTGCACGGCGGGCTGAAGGCCATGGGGTTCAAGCTGGGCACCGATACCTGCGACAGCGCGATCGTCGCCGTGATCCTCGACGATCAGGAACAGGCGGCCATGATGTGGCAGGCGCTGCTCGACGGCGGCCTCTACGTCAATATGGCGCGTCCGCCCGCGACCCCGGCGGGGACCTTCCTGCTGCGCTGCTCGATTTGCGCCGAGCATACGCCGGAGCAGATCCAGACCGTGCTGGGCATGTTCCAAGCGGCAGGACAGGCGGTCGGCGTCATCGCCTGACGCCGACGCCTTCCCGCCCGCCGCGCCCTTGTCTTTACAAAATCCGGGACTTGGGGATAGCGTGGCCGCCGTGATCGAGCAGGAGGACCAGGGAAGGGTCGGCCGTTGGCGGACCTTCGCGCTGATCGCGCTGGCGGTGACCGGCATGGTGACGCTCGTCATGCTGATCGTCACGCTGGGCCATGCCAATCGCGAACGCGACCGCGCGCTGGCGCTTCAGGCGCATAGCTACAATGTGATGATCCTGGCCCGCACCCTGGCCGGGACCATCGCCCGGTCCGAAGCGTCGCTCGGCCGCTATGTCATCTCCGGGGACAACCGCCTGGGCCAGCTCTATTCCGACGAATGGACGCTGGCCGATGCCCAGCTCGAACGGCTGGACCTGATTATCGACGAGCCTCACCAGCAGCGGCTGATCGAACGCCTGCGTCGCGCCTATGACGAACGGGGCCGGGAATTGTCGGCCATCGCCCTGTCGACCACCTATCATCGCAACCAGCAGGCCTATGGCCTTTATTACAAGGCGAGCGAGGCCGCCGCGCTGCTGCGCATCAACCAGACGCTGAACGCGCTCATCGAAGGCGAGCGACGATTGCTCGACCACCGCACGGCGGACGCGAAGGCGACCGTGCTGCATTCCAACAGGATCGCCGGGGGCCTGGCGCTGTTCGGCGTCGCGCTGGCCCTGGGCGGTGTCCTGCTCGCCTGGCTGACCGTCCGCACCCAGGGCGAGCGGGCCGAGGCGCGGGCCGAGGCCCATGCCGAACGCGCCCGTGCCGAGGAACTGGCGGGCGCGGTCGATGCAGCGACCGAGGAGTTGAAGGTCCAGGAAGCCAAGCTGCGCCAGGCGCAGAAGATGGATGCGCTGGGCCAGTTGACCGGCGGCATCGCGCATGACTTCAACAATATGCTGGCGGTCGTTCTGGGCGGGCTGGAACTCGCGCGGCGCGCCGACAGGATCGAGGATACGCACCGCCATCTCGACAGCGCGACCGAGGGTGCCCACCGCGCCGCCGCCCTCACCCGCCGCCTGTTGATGTTCAGCCGCGAGGAGGCGCTGAGCCCCGAACCGCTCCATGCTCGCCAACTGGTCGCGGGAATGCGCGATCTGCTCGACCGGACGCTGGGCGACGGCATCAAGGTGACGATCGAGGATCGGGGCAGCGGCTGGACGCTGTTCGGCGACCGGACCCAGATGGAGAACGCCATCCTGAACCTGGCGGTCAACGCGCGCGATGCGATGGAAGGCCGAGGCGAGCTGACCATCCGCACCGCCGAGATACGGGTGGCGGCCGAAGAGCTTCCCCGCGCCGCGGCGGGCGAGTATGTCCTTCTATCGGTCACCGATACCGGCGCGGGCATGTCCCCCGAGGTCGCGGAGCGGGTGTTCGAGCCGTTCTTCACGACCAAGCCCGCCGGCAAGGGCACCGGCCTGGGGCTCAGCCAGATTTTCGGTCTGGTCGGGCAGATGAACGGCGACGTCACCATCCGCACCGCGCCCGGCGCGGGCACGACGGTTCATCTCTATTTCCCCCGGCACCAGGCGGTCGACACCCCGCCCCCGGTGCCGGAACACGCCATGCCCGCCACCGAAGCCGCGGGCGAGGAAGCGGACCGACTGCGCATCCTGGTCGTCGAAGACGATCCCAGGGTGCTCGCGGCGACCATGGCCGCGCTGTCGGAACTGGGGCATGATCCCGTCTCCTGCGACGACCCGCGCGAGGCGGAAAGCGTGCTCGCGCGTCATCCCGGCGTGCGGCTGATCGTGTCGGATGTGTTGATGCCGCACCAGACCGGGCCGGAAATGGTCGCCATGCTGCGCCCCCGTTACCCCGATATCGCGGTGCTGTTCGTCACCGGCTTTGCGGGCGAGGCGCAGGCGGCCGGGTTCGAGGGGCATGAGGTCCTGCGCAAGCCCTTCACCCTGGTCGGGCTGGAACGGGCAATGGCTGCGGCACTGGCGCGACATACGGAAGGGCCCGTCTGCGCGGCAGCGTGAAGAAAGGCCATGGGACAGCGGCATTCGCGCAGGCCATATCGGGGGGTGACGGACCCTGCCCGCCCTCGTATAGCCATGGCCGTTTTATCGCGCGAGTGATGTCCCCCGCATGAAGTCCATCGATCGCTACATGGCCCGGCTGATCGCGTTGCCACTTTTCGCGACGCTGATCATCTCGGCGATGCTGCTGGTGCTCGATCGCATCCGCCGCCTGTTCGAATTCGTCGCGACCGAGGGCGGGCCGATCAGCGTGGTGTGGCGGATGCTCGCCAACCTGTTGCCCGAATATCTGGGGCTGGGCATCCCGATCGGGCTGATGCTGGGCATCCTGCTCGCCTTTCGTCGCCTTGCCACCTCGTCCGAACTGGACGTGATGCGCGGCGTGGGCATGAGCTATACGCGGCTGCTACGCGTGCCGTACATGTACGCCATCGTGCTGGCCGCGCTGAACCTGGCGATCGTCGGCTATATCCAGCCGGTCGCCCGCTATTATTACGAAGGGCTGCGCTACGAACTGCGCACCGGCGCGCTGGGCGCATCGATCAAGGTCGGCGAGTTCACCCATCTGGGCGACCGCATGACCCTGCGCATCGAGGAAAGCCGGGAGAATGGGCGCGACCTGTCGGGCATCTTCGTCCATGCCAACACATCCAAGGGCGACTGGATCGGCGTCACGGCCGAGCGCGGCCGCTTCCTGGCGACCGACGATCCCAACGTCATCATCTTCCGGTTGACCAACGGCACGCTGATCCACAACCGGCCGGAATTCCGCGCGCCGCGCGTGCTGACCTTCTCCAGCCATGACCTGCCGATCGACCTGCCCAAGTTCGACAATTTCCGAAAGCGCGGTGGCCGCGATCTGGAGTTCACCCTGCCCGAACTCGCCCGCCACGGACAGGAGGCGCAAAGCGCCGAGGCACGCGCGGGGAGCCGGGCCGAATTCCACTTCCGCGTGGTCGAGGTGGTGACCATGTTCCTGTTGCCGCTGCTGGCCGTTTCGCTGGGCATTCCGCCCAAGCGATCGACCTCGGCACTGGGTGTCTTCCTGTCGATCGTGATGCTCGTGACCTATTTCAAGGTGAACCAATATGCCGCCGATATCGGCGCGCTGGGCCGGGTCGATCCGCTGATCGCGCTCTGGGTGCCATTTACCGTCTTCGCGGGGCTTGTCCTCTGGATGTATTACGTCACCGCCTATGTCCCCGGCGGCCAGCCGATCGGCGCGCTGGAACGCGGGGTGGCGAAGCTCGCCAAGGCGATCGGCCGCTGGCTGCCCGGCCGCCGCCGCAAAAAGGCCGTCACGGCATGAGCCTGTCCAACATCTTCCCGTCGCGGACCATCGCCATCTACATGGCCAGGATGTTCCTGGTCCGCACCTTCGCGATCCTGTTCGCGGTGGCGCTGGTGCTCCAGACGCTCGACGTGCTCAGCGAATCCGGCGCGGTGCTTGCGGTCCCGGGCAATGGGCAGGAACAGGTCTGGCGCTACGTCTCGCTCCGGGCGCCGCAGATCATTTCCTTCCTGCTGCCCTTCTCGGTGCTGCTCGGCACCATCCTGACCTTCTTCACGATGAACCAGAATTCGGAGGTCATCGCGCTGAAGGCGGCGGGCATGTCGGCGCATCAGGTGCTCGCACCGCTGCTGATCGCCAGCGCGGGCGTGGCGGCGCTCAGCTTCGCGTTCAACGACCGGATCGTGCCGCGTGCCAGCGCGACGCTGAGCGCCTGGCAGAAGGTGCAATATGGCCCCCTGCCCATCGACAGCGGCGACCGATCCAATGTCTGGGTGCGCGACGGTGACGACCTGATCTCGGTCGACCTGATCCAGGGGCGCGGGGCCAGGACCCAGTTGGGGGGCGTGACCCTCTACGACCGGACCGGGGGCAGCCTTCGCGCGATCATCCAGGCTCCACGGGGCGCGCGGGCGGGCGATGGCTGGCGGATCGGACCGGGCACCCGGTTCGAGGTCGGGTCGGGCAAGCTGACCTCCTTTTCCTCGTTGATCATCGGGCATGGCGTGTCGCCTGAGCAACTGACCCTGGCCAGCGTCAGCGCCGACAACCTGTCCTTCGGCGCCCTGGCGAGCGCGATCGACGACCTTCGCGAGGCGGGGCGGCCGACCAAGTCGCTGGAGGGCTCCCTCTGGCACAAGCTGTCCTCACCGATGTCGGCGATGCTGATGCCGCTGCTCGGCGCGGTCGCGGCGTTCGGCGTCGCGCGGTCGGGCAAGCTGCTGATCCGTGCGGTGATCGGCGTGGCGTTGGGCTTCGCCTATTTCGTGGCGGACAATTTCTCGATGGCGATGGGCGACCTGGGTGCCTACCCGCCCTTCCTTGCCGCCTGGGCGCCAATCCTGCTGTTCTTCCTGATCGGTGAAGCGGTTCTGTTCCGAACGGAGGAATAAGGGGCTCGGTCCGACCCGAGTGAACGGAAGGCCGGGTCTTATTTCAAACGCTGGGGGTCGCGCTGGGCGAGGCGCATACCCCTCGCCCAGCGCCGGGGATCACCTGCCCCGACGGATGCTGCTCAGCCCGATCTTGACGACCAACCCCGGCAGCCCCTTGTAGCTGGCCTTGTGATAGGGCGAGTCCTGCTCCAGCGCCGCGCTGATCCGGCGATGCGCCTCGCCCAGCGAATGATAGGGCAAGGAGGGCAGCAGGTGATGCAGCGCGTGATAGCGCAGCCCAACCGGCGCCCACAGCCCCGGCAACAGCGCAGGCGGCGGCACGTTGACCGAATCCAGATACTGCGCGGTCACGGTCATCTGCTCGCCCTCATTCTCCCACAGATGCGCGACCAGCGTGCGCACCTGGTTGAGGACGGCGACCGCCGAGCCGATCGCCAAACCGATGGCGAAGCCGTGCAGCGAGATGATCCCGGTGATCACCATCGCGATCAGCACCACGGCCCAGATCGACGCGGCGGCATCGGTCCGGTTGAACCGCACCAGCGCCTCGCCCTCGGGCATGCGGCGGCGGAATTGCGGATTGATCGCGAGCGCCGAGTAACGCTCCACCACCATCTTGCGCAGACCGGGGATCACCCAGGACAGCGGCGAGAGGATCCCGAACCGGATCAGCAGCCCCAGGGGCGCAAGCGCGGAAACCAGGATGAACACCGGCAGCGTCCATGGCTTCATCAGCGCCAGTGGCAGATATTCGGGATCGTCGGCCGTGCCATAGCGCGTCTTGGCATGGTGCAGATTGTGCACCCCCTCATACATGAAGGCGGGCGTCAGCAACGGCACGCCGACCAGCGCGTTCCAGCCCTCGCGAAAGCGCGGCAGGGCCGAATGCTTCATATGGCTGATCTCATGGATGAAGAGCAGCGCGCGGTAGAGGGCCAGCGTCGACACCACGGCCGCCGCCACGATCACACCGGTCGACGACGCCGTGACCGCCACGGCCAGCGCCGCATAGCCGAGCAGCGCGCTGCCCACCATGTCCGCCCAGTAGAGGCCCGGGCGGGGTGCGATCAGGTCGCGGGTCAGCTCGGCGGCGGCGCGCAGCATCGCCTTGTCATCCGCGATCGGGGCACGCGCAGACCGGGCGGCCGTCTCTGCGGCGGGAGCACGCTCGAAAGAAAGGGTCGATTCCATGGGCATATCCTTTGCCATCATATAGTGGCGACACGGTGGCATTCCCACGGCGGGGGATGATGATATCCTCACTCGCTATGATCGACCAAGCCGGTTAGGTAGCGGCTTTGGCATCCAAAGTCGGATCACATCGCTCCATGGCCCCATCCATCCGTCCCGTCGTCACGAAGCGCGATCGCAAGACCTTCGTCGACTTTCCCTTCGGGCTCTACGCCAACGATCCCCATTGGGTGCCGCCGCTGAAGGGCGAGGCGCTGGGCCTGATCACCCCGGAGAAGAATGGCTGGTACAGCCATGCCAAGGCCCAGCTTTTCCTGGCGGAGGACAATGGCCAGGTCGTCGGGCGCATCTCCGCGCATCTCGACACGCTGGCGCTGGAGATGGACCCGTCCAAGGGGTTCGGGCCCGGCACCGGCTTCTGGGGCCTGATGGATGCGACACGCGAGGATGTGTTCCGCGCGCTGCTCGCCGCCGCCGAGGGGTGGCTGCGCGAACAGGGAATGACCCGCGCGATCGGCCCGGTGTCGCAATCGGTGTGGGAGGAACCCGGCCTGCTGGTCCAGGGGTTCGACCAGGATCCGACGATCATGATGGGCCATGCCCGACCGGAATATCAGGGTTGGATCGAAGCCGCCGGTTACGCGACGATCAAGCAGCTCTTCACCTATGAGCTGGACATCACGCAGGAATTTCCGCCGATCGTCCAGCGGATCATCAAATCGGGCGAGAAGAACGAGCGTATCCGCGTGCGCGAGGTGAACAAGGCCAAGTTCGATGAAGAGGCCGCGATCATCCTGGGCATCCTGAACGATGCGTGGTCGGACAATTGGGGTTTCATTCCGCTGACGCCGCCCGAGATCAAGGATGTCGGTGTCAAGCTGAAGCCGATCGTGTTCAACGACCTGATCCGCATCGCCGAACTGGACGGCAAGCCGGTCGCCTTCATGATCACGCTTCCCGACCTGAACGAGGCGATCAAGCCGCTGAAGGGCAGCCTGTTGCCCTTCGGCTGGGCCAAGCTGCTGCTATGGCTGCGCGCGCCCCGGGTGCGGACGATGCGCGTGCCCTTGATGGGCGTGGTCAAGGAGCTTCAGTCGTCGCGCATGGCCAGCCAGTTGGCCTTCATGATGATCGAATATATCCGCCGCGCCTCGGTGACAAAATATGGCGCGTCGCGGGGCGAGATCGGCTGGATCCTCGATGACAATCAGGGGATGCGCTCGATCGCCGAGACCATCAAGAGCAACGTCAACAAGACCTATAATATCTACGCCCGCGACCTGGGCTGAGGCACGGCGGGACCGGACCGTCCTGTCGGGCGGTCCCTCCCCCGGGGCTCACTTCTTGCGGGCGGGATAGTCGAACGGATCGACGCCCTGCCAGAGCCATTGTTTGCGGGTCTTGCAGACCTTGCCGCGATAGATACTGTCCTCCTGGACGTGCAGGAAGCAGTAGCGGGTCGGCTTGACCGGCATGGCCGCGACGACCGCGACGGAGGTGCTGGCCGGTGTCGGGTTGACGATGGGCTTGGCCGCCCCTTCGTGCGGCGGAACGGTGGCGACCAGGGCGGCGGCGATCAGGCTGAACAGCATCGTCTCTCTCCCGGGGTTCAGCGAGCGGTGCCGCGCGGGGTCGGGACCGCGCCTTCCAACGCGATCCACTCGTCTGCGGTGTGGCAGATCTTCCGCGACAGGCGCGACCCGGTGAGCTCGGTGATGACGCAATAGCGGACCGGCGCGCGGCCCGGCACGGCGGCGGCAGCGACGGGCGCGCCGACCTGCGTCACAGGCGCGGCAGGAGCGACAGTGTCCTTTGCGGCGACGGAAAGAGCGGAAGCGAGCAACAATGAAAGCAGCATGACGGTAACTCCCTTTTGCGTCGGATCGACGCCGACGGGTGAGTTACTGCATTAGTCATGCCATACACTGAATTTCCGCAAATTCAATGACTTAGCGCGATACAACTTGGCGCGCTTCACTACATTCCGGCGTTCTACGCCATCAGCCGCGAAAATTCCGCCATGCCCCCAGCCGCCGGAAAGGCCATTTGCACGTCTGGAGCATCCTCATCCAACAGTAGAGAATGGAGTGTGGCACACAAAGGTCTGAGGCAAATATGCCGCCTGCCTCGACCGCAACGGGCCCCTTGCAAAATGGGGGTCGGCCTTCACCCCGCTCAGTCGCGGCGCAGCGTC
This sequence comes from Sphingomonas sp., assembly GCF_039594485.1. GTDB lineage: Bacteria > Pseudomonadota > Alphaproteobacteria > Sphingomonadales > Sphingomonadaceae > Sphingomonas. Next base: position 15,748 of record NZ_JBCNNI010000028.1, read on the forward strand.
ACCCAGGTCGGCGCATGGTCGCTGGCCTTTTCACGACCGCGATAGCTCTTGTCGACGCCTGCATCGATCAATCGGTCCGCCGCCTGCGGACTGAGCAGCAGATGGTCGATTCGGAACCCCGCATCGCGCTGCCACGACCCGGCCTGATAGTCCCAGAAGGTCCAGACGCCACCCTTGGGCGCGCGAGTCCGAAGCGAATCGGTCCACCCCTGTGCCAGCAGACGGCGATAGGCGGCACGGCTTTCCGGCTGCATCAAAGCGTCGCTCGCCATGGCCGGGACGGAGAAGGTGTCGTCATCGTTCGGAATGACGTTATAGTCGCCCGCCAGGACCGCCGGAACCTCCTCCGCCAGCAAGGCGCGCGCCCGCGCCGCCAGCCGTTCCATCCAGCGCAGCTTGTAATCGAATTTCGGTCCCGGCTGGGGATTGCCGTTGGGCAGATAGAGCGAGGCGACGACCAGCCCGTCGATTTCGCATTCCAGATAACGGCTATGCTCGTCCTCGACCTCGCCCGCCAGCCCGCGTTGCCGCTCGACCGGCTGGGTACCCCGCGCAAGGACCGCGACGCCGTTCCAGCTCTTCTGCCCATGCCAGACCGCGCCATATCCGGCCGCCTCGATCTCGGCGATAGGAAAGGTCTCGTCGCTGGCCTTCAACTCCTGAAGACACACGATATCGGCATCGGCTTCCGCCAGATACTCCAGCAGGCGGGGCAAACGGGCCTTGATCCCGTTGACGTTGTAGGTGGTGATCTTCACGTCAGATGGCGAAGCTGGTGCCGCAGCCGCAGCCCGAGGCCGCATTGGGATTGGTCACCCGGAACGCCGCGCCGCCCAGTGACTCGACATAATCGACCTCCGCGCCGCGCACGAGATCCAGGCTGATACTGTCGACGACCAGCCGAACGCCATCGGTTTCGGCGATCACATCGTCTTCGGCAGGACCATCGGCCAGACCAAACCGATATTGGAAACCCGAACACCCACCGCCTTCGACCGACAGACGCAGGATGGCGGGCTTATTCTGTCGCTCGGCGATCGTCGCGACGCGGGCCGCGGCGGCCGGGGTCAGCGCGATATCGGAAATGCTGGTGGCCATGACGGTCAGATAGGCGTGGCAGGTGGCCGGAGCAATCCCCCCTGTCCTTCCCTGCAGGCCAGGAGCCTGTGCATAACGGCCCAGGAGACCGCCCATCCAGAGTGTCGGGGAGGTTTGGGGAATCAGTCCTGCGCGGCCGGGCCGTCGGTGGACACAGGGATCTGGTGGATCGCCTGGTCCTGCGACGCCATCAGATAGTCGCCGGTGGTCAGGAAGGGCACGGGATTGACCGCATGACCGTCCATCCGAACCTCGTAATGGAGATGCGAGCCGGTCGAACGGCCGGTCGAACCCATCAGCGCGATCAACTGCCCGCGCGTCACCCGCGCACCGTCGGCGACCAGGATCTTCGACAAATGGCCATAGCGGGTGGCGATACCCTTGCCATGATTGACCTCGACCAGATTGCCATAGCCGCCCTGCCAACCGGCATGATCGACGATGCCATCGGCGGTGGCGTAGATCGGGGTGCCCACAGGGCCGGGAATGTCGACACCGGCATGCATTGCGGCGGTGTGGCGGAACGGATCGGTGCGGATACCGAAATTGCTGGTGAACTGAAGCTTTTCGACCGGCTGGACCGAGGGGATGGCGATCACGCCCTTCTGCACCGAGTCCATCTTCTTCCAGGTCTGGAAGAGGGTGCGGAACTGATGATCGGCGCGGATATCGGCGGCGGCTTCCGCGCTGGCGGCCGGGATATATTCGCCGCCCATCGCCTTTGCGGCGGGCTTGGCCGGGGCAGCGGCCGGGCCGGAGGCGGCGATCGCGCCCTGGCTGGACAGGCTGACGGTCAGGATTCCGACAAAGGCCGCAATCGATTTACCAAACGTATGACGCTGCTTCATCGAACCCCGGCATATTGCAGCCGAACGTACCCAGAGTGGGGATCGCCCGGCTTTCGTCCATCCAATGCTGTTTCGCAGCCCCACCGCGTTACAGACGGGCAGCTTGTGCCTTTTCGGGTTCCCCGTCGGCAAGAGGTTCGTAGAAATCTCGCGTCAAACCGGCTGACTCGCGCGCCGAAACGTTGAACGGTGGCTTAACCGCGCCCCGAAAATGGCGGCGGACGAGCATTTGCCACTGTTCGGCGGGGGCAATGTCATGCCCATCGGCCAGATATCCGAACCATTTCGCGCCGAATCCGACATGACGGATCTCGTCGGTGAAGATGCGGTGCAGGATGCGGGCCGACACCTCGTCGCCCCCGGCACGAAAGCGCGCCACCGTTTCTGGTGTCACGTCCAGCCCGCGCGCCTCCAGCACCATCGGCACCACGGCAAGCCGCGCCATCGCGTCATGCGCGGTTTCCGCCGCCGCTTCCCACAGCCCTGCATGGGCGGGCAGTTCGCCATAGCCCGAGCCCAGCGTCCGCAGCCTCCGGTGGAGCACGGCGAAGTGCATCGCCTCGTCCGCGCCAACCGAAATCCAGTCATCGGCATAGCTTCGCGGAAACTGGCCGCCAAAGCGTCCTGCCGCGTCGAACGCCAGGTCGATCGCGGCGAACTCGATATGCGCCAGCGCATGGAGCAACGCGATCCGCCCCTTTTCCGATCCGCCGCGCCCACGCTTGGGCATGCGGTTGGGCGGCAGCAGTTCGGGACGGTCGGGCCGCCCCGGCGCGTCGGGCATGGCGACGTCGAACCGATGCGCCAAGTCGCCCCGCCGCCAGCCCCGCGCCACCGCGCGGGCGAGCCGTATCTTGGCCAGCGGATCGCCCTCGCGCAGCACCGCCGCGCACGCCTGGGCCAGGGTGGTCGCCGCGATCGCCATCGTCAAAGCGCGCGCGCCGCCTCCAGCACCGCCTGCGCATGGCCCGGCACCTTCACCTTGCGCCAGCTCGCCGCCAGTCGGCCGTCGCCCCCGAACAGGAACGTCGCGCGCTCGATCCCCATATAGGTCTTGCCGTAGAGCTTCTTCTCGCCCCACACGCCGAACGCCTCGCACGCCGCACCGTCCTCGTCGCTCGCCAGTTCGACGGTCAGGCCGTGCTTGGCCGCGAATTTCTGATGCTTGGCCGGGCTGTCCTTCGAGATGCCGATCACGCGCACGCCCGCCGCCTGGAATTCACCCGCCAGCGCGGTGAAGTCCAGCGCCTCCCGCGTGCAGCCACTGGTATCGTCCTTGGGGTAGAAATAGACGACCAGCGGCCCCGCCACATCACCCAGCGCCAGGGGTTGCCCCGCCGCCATCGTCACCGTCACCGCCGGGATGCCGTCACCCTGTTCCATCGCCCTATCCTTGCTGCCAGACACGGGCCACCTCCTGCCGCGTCGCCGCGAGCGTGGCAACCACCGCATCCCAGTCGGGCAGGCCCATCGCCCGCGCGATCAGCGGACGGGTCGCGGGCGGCGGCTCCTGTCCATCGGGGGCCAGCAGGCGGAAGGCGACGAGCGCGCGGGTCAGCACGTCATGCGCCTGCGCCATGCTGGGAGGCAGCAGCTCCTGCCCCACCAGCGCCGCGATCGCCCGCCCCAGATCGGGGTCGAAGCCGGTCCGCGCGACCAGTTGCACGCGGTGCACCGCAAACTCCAGATCGACCAGCCCGCCGGGCAGCAGCTTGACGTCGAGCGACCCCTGCGGCGGCTTGTGCCGCGCCATCTCCGCCCGCATCTCGCCGGCCTCGGCGGCGACATCGCGCGGGGGACGGCAGCCGGTCAGCACATCGGCGATGATCCCCGCGACCATGCCCCGCGCCTCTGCCGAGCCGAAGATCGGTCGGGCACGGGTCAGCGCCATATGCTCCCAGGTCCAGGCGTCCTCACGCTGATAGCGGGCGAAACTCTCGACCGAGACGACCAGCGGCCCCTGCGTGCCCGACGGACGGAGCCGGGTATCGACCGGATAGAGCGGCCCGGCCTGGGTCGGCACCGACAGCGCCGCCGTCACCCGCTGCGCCAGCCGGTTGTAATAGAGTGTCGCGCCCAGCGGCTTGGGGCCATCGGACTCGGCGGAGAAATCGCCGGTGAACAGATAGACCAGATCCAGGTCGGAGGCATGGGTGAGCGCCGCGCCGCCCATCCGGCCCAGCGCCAGGATCAGCAGTTCGCTGCCCGGCACCCGGCCATGGGCGGTGGTGAATTCGTCGATCGTCGCCTGTGCCAGCACGCCGACCGCCGCCTCGGCCACGCGGGCATAGCCGCCCGCCACCTCCAGCGGATCGGCCCGCCCCGCCACGATCTGCGCACCCAGCGCGAACCGCAACTCGCCGACCACGCGGCGCACATGGTCAAGCCGATCCTGATAATCCTGCCCCGACTCGCCGCCCCGCATCGCGCGTTCGAGGAATGGCACGGCGGGCAGAGCCTCGAAGGCGGAGGCATCGATCAGCCCGTCGAGCAAGGCAGGCCGACGCGCCAGCTCCCCCGCCAGGGGTGCGGCATGGCTGAGGATCGCGACGGTCAGGCTGGCCAGCCCCGGCCGCGCCTCCAGCAGGCGGAAGATGTTGATCGCGCTCGTCATCCGTTCGAACAGCGAATCGAGCTTGAGCAGCGCAGCATCGGGATCGGGCGCCTCGCCCAAGGCCTCGACCAGGGTGGGCAGCACCGCGTCCAGCGCCTCGCGGGCCGCCGGGCTGCGCAGCGCGGGATAGTCGCCGCCCCGCCATGCCGCGATCCGCCGCGTCGCCGCCTCGGTATCGCGCAGGCCCGCCGCGACCAGCCGCTCGGTCAGCAACACCGGATCATGCGGCAGGCGCGACCGCTCATCGGCGTCGAGGGCGTCGTAAAGCTGCCCGACCTTCGCCGTCACCGGGGCCAGCCGGTCCACGAGCGCCGCGCCGTCCGGCAGGCCATGGAGGTGCGCGACCCGGTCCAGCCCCTCGCCGCGGGGCAGTTGGTGCGTCTGCCGGTCGTCGATCATCTGCACCCGGTGCTCGATCGTCCGCAGCAGGACATAGGCGTCGGACAAGGCCGCCGCTTCGTCCGCGCCGATCCGCCCCACCTCGGCCAACCGCGCCAGCGCATCGCGGGTGGCGGGGGCCCGCAGGGCGGGGTCGCGGCCGCCATGGATCAGTTGGTGGATCTGCGCGAAGAACTCGATCTCGCGAATCCCGCCGCGCCCCCGCTTCAGGTCGTAACCGGGGCCGAGCGCCTGCCCCTGCGCATGATGATCGCGAATGCGGCGGGTCAGGTCGCGTATCTCGCCCACCGCCCCGAAATCGAGCGCGCGCCGCCAGACGAACGGGCGGATCGCGTCCAGGAATCGCTGCCCCAGGGCCATGTCGCCTGCCGCCGCCCGCGCGCGGATGAACGCCGCCCGCTCCCAGGTCAGCGCCTGGCTCTCATAATAGGCGATCGCCCCTTCCACCGGAATCGCGATCGGCGTCGCTTCCGGCGAGGGGCGCAGGCGAAGGTCCACGCGCAGCACATAGCCCTCCCCGTCACGCGCCTGGAGCAGTTCGACCACTCGCCTGCCGATCCGCACGGCCGCTTCTTCCGGCTCCTCGCGCGGGCGGCGCGGCAGGATCGCGGGATCGAAGATCAGGATGGGGTCGATGTCGGAGGAATAGTTCAGCTCGCGGCTGCCCTGTTTGCCCAGCGCGATCGCGGCGAAGCCCAGCGGCTCGGCATCCGGCGTCCGCTCCCGAATCGCGGCCCGGATCGCCCGGTCGAGCGCATGATCGGCGAAGTCCGTCAGCCGGTGCGTCACCTCGGTCAGGTCATAGGCCCCCGACAGGTCGCCCAGCGCGACCGTCAGTGCCAGCGCCCGCCGCTCACGCCGCAGGGCGACACCGACGGGCAGATCGGGATCAGGAACCACCGGATCGACCAGATGTCCGGCCAGCGCGGCTTGCTCGATCGCAGGCTCCCGGTCGAGCAGCATCGCGAGGAAGGGCGAGTAGCGCCGTGCTCGGGCAACGGCATCGGGCAAATTGTCGGAAAGATACGCGGTCATGGCCCGCTTCTACCCGTGCCTGGGGCCGCGGACAAAAGACTTTCGCTTAGGTTAATTTCGCCCCTTCATAATTTTTGAAACTTGTCAAGCCTTGATCCGTTAGAGGATCATGATGAGCAACGATATCTGGACCAGCGATCTGCGCATCGTTCCGGCGCCTCGGCGTGTGGACGATGTTGGCCATGCGCTGCGTTCGGCCTTTTCGGAGTCGCCGCGACTGCCGGACGCCTGGGTCCGGCTGCTCTCGCGGATCGATCGACGATCGGAGAGCCGCTGACCCACAGGGTCCGCCCCTTATGGGACGGAACTGGCATGAAGGTAGTCGTTGCCGCCCTCGTCGCTGTCGTGCCCGATCGGCTCCAGCCCCGCCTGCCACAGCAATCGGCGATAGGTTTCCCATCCTAGCGAATGGGAATGCCGTCCGGTCAGGCTGTCATTCCAGTGGCATGAGTGTCGTGGTGCGGTGAACAACAAATGCCCGCCCGGCTCCAGGCACTGGGCGACCCGTGCGATCAGGGCGCGCTGACGCCCTTCATCTAGAAGGAACATCAGTCCGATCGCGATGATTCCGTCGAACTTACGATCGAAAAAGTGACCGGTTTCGGCCGTTTCGCATGCCGCCTTGGCGTCCGGGAGATGACGGCGGAACGTATCGAGAAGCGTCGGGGACGCATCGATACCGTGAATCGCAAATCCCCGGGCGGACAGCGCGGTCCCTATTGGAACACCCGTCCCGCAACCGATGTCGAGAATGGCACCACCGGGCCGGACATGGCTGGACCAGCGAAGAACGGCGTCTACACCGACGGGGGACCGAAGGGCAGCGAATGATGCAGCCGCCGCCTCCCACCCCGCCGACGGATCATCCCTCACGTCTCCCCCCTTCTTCCAGGAATCCCACCCGTAAAAAAAGACCGCCTCGACAGGGTCGAGACGGCCGCTTCTTGTCGAGGGAGCGTTTTTACCGCCCGCCGCTCAACTGGTCGACATCACCCATGATGCTGTCGAGTGCGGTCTTGCTGCTGTCGGTTTCGTGCAGTCGGCGCGAGGGCAAGGCGCCTTCGGTCAGGATCGCCTCCAGCGCGACGCGGCCGCGTGCCACGCGGCTCTTGATCGTGCCGACCGCGACGTTGCAGATCTCGGCCGCTTCCTCATAGGCGAAACCGCCCGCGCCGACGAGGATCAACGCTTCACGCTGCGGCTGCGGCAGGTGCATGAGCGCGCGCTGCATATCGCCCAGTTCGACATGGCGATCCTGGCTGGCAGGGGCCGCCAGGATGCGATCAGCGACCAGATCGTCCCACTCGCCCTTGAAACGCGCGCGGCGCATCTGCGACAGATACAGGTTACGCAGGATGATGAAGGTCCAGGCCCGCATATTGGTGCCCGCCTGGAAGCGTTTCCGCGCCGCCCAGGCCTTAAGCAGCGTTTCCTGCACCAGATCGTCCGCCAGATCGCGGCTGCCGGACAGCGAACGCCCGAAAGCGCGAAGATGCGGGATCACGCGCGCCAGTTCGGTCTTGAACTCGGAATCGGGCAGGGCGACGTGCTCGACGGGTGCGTCGGCTTCGATATCGTCCCGCGTCTGTGGCTGCGTCATGAAAATCCGATCGTCGGAAACGGCCGACGGTACGACCGCTTCGGAATATAGGGTTGTCGGCCGGTGAATGCCAGCCATACCAAGGTCGTAATGGAGCCCCCCGGCGGTCGCACGCGGATCAGCGCAACACCAGAAAGGCGAAGATCGCGATCACCAGGACCAGCGATATGGGCAGGATGTACCGCGTTACATGCGGCGTCGATCCTGCCCGGGCGTCCTCTCTGGAGACATGAATGGGGTGCTCGGGATCAACCATGCCTGCCTCAACGCCTGTCAACCGTTTTGGGTCCGTAACCGATGATCTTTCGTGCTGGCGGCACCCCCGGCCCCGGCCTTATTCCGCCGGGACGGTGCTCTGGTCGAAGAACAGCGCCTGGCTGATCGCGGCCTTCACGGTCGAACGCTGGAAGGGCTTGGTGATCAGGAAGGTCGGCTCCGGCCGCTCTCCGGTCAGCAACCGCTCGGGGAAGGCGGTGATGAAGATCACCGGCACCTCAAACTCGGCCAGGATGTCCTTGACCGCATCGATGCCCGAGCTGTCGTCGGCCAGTTGGATGTCGGCCAGCACCAGGCCCGGACGGTCCTCCATCGCCAGAGCGACGGCTTCATCGCGGGTGACGGCGACGCCGGTCACTTCATGACCCAGGTCGCGCACGATCGTCTCGATATCCATCGCGATGATCGGTTCATCCTCGATGATCAGGACGCGGGCGCGGGTCTGCTTCTCGATCTCGGCCAGCGCCTCGGACACCAGGGCCTCGACCTCGCTCGGCTCGACATCGATCAGATAGGCGGCATCCTCGGGCGTGAAGCCTTCCATCGCGGTCAGCAGCAGCGCCTGACGCGACAACGGCGTCATCCGGGCAAGGCGCGCCCGGGCCACACCCTCGTTACCGTCGGCATCGGCGCCTTCCGTATCGAGTTCGTCGTAATTGGCCGACGACCAGATGCCCTGGAACATGCGATAGAGACCCAGCCGCGGATCGACATCGCGCGGAAACTGGTCGGGGGCGGCGACGATCGCCTCCAGCGTGGCACGAACATATTTGTCGCCGTGCATCTGGCTGCCGGTCAGGGCCCGGCCATAGCGCCGCAGAAAGGGAAGATGGGGCGCAAGCTGCTGTCCAAGCGACATGGGTAATGATCACTCCCTGAGGTATTCGCAGTGACTCATGTGCTGGCCACCGCGCCTGTTTTCAATGCCGTTTCCCGAAAAGCCCGGCCGGTGATACCATAGCGGCACACCCGTCGGATTTTTCGTATCGCTTCGGGAACCAACAAGATCGAATTTGGTTTCATCGCCACATCAACTATGGCTCTGGCGTCTGCCGAACGGGGGCACCGGAGATTTGCCACCACGTCGGTTGCCCCGCTAGTGGGTCGTGCAGGGGGATATTTTGAGTTTGGGCAACAAGACGAAGAAGACGCCTTCCCCGACGCCCCAGGTGGGCGGCGACAAGGATACGGGCTCGGCACTGCGCCAAGCCTATCAGAAGACCGTCGACGAAAAGATTCCCGACGAGATGCTTGACCTGCTCAGCAAGCTGGGCTGACGATTCGGCCGCATGGCCAACGCTCCCACCACACCCGCCGACGTCGACGCCGCCGATTCCCACGTAGCGCGCGTGCGCGCGTCGGCTCTGTCACGCCTGACCACCGGCGCCAAGCTCGTCCTGGTGCTCGGCAGCACTCTGTTCGTCCTCGCCGCGATCGCGATCTTCGCCACGCTCCAGACCACACGCCTTGCCGACAGTGAGGCGCGCGGGCGGTTGCGGATCGCCGCGAATGAAGATGCCCGCGCGGTCACGACCGAGTTGATGGGCGACATGACGGCGCTGCGCGTCGCGGTGCGCGCGCTGGGCCAGGATCCGCTCGACATGCCGAGCTGCGCCCGCGCCCAGGGCGTCTTCGCACAGCAGTCGCTGACCGGCGCCCGCTTTCTGATTACCGATCGCTCGGGCAGGACATTGTGCGGCGACCCCCTGCCCGCCGCCCTGCCCACGCCGGTCGATGGCTCGCCCATCGGCGCCGACATCCTGGCCGGCCAGGGCCTGGTGCTGGCGGTCGCGAATCAGGACGGCCGCACCCAGGCCCGCGCCTTCTTCCCGCTCCCCTTTCTGCGGCTGCTGGTCGAACAGAACAACCATGTCAGCCCGATCGAGACGGTGCTGGAACTGGACGGCGAATCGCTGCCGATAACCCAGATTCCGCGTCAGGGTTCGCTGGAGCGGATGAAGACCCTGCGGACCGATCTGGGCATCGCCGGGCTGGTCTTGCGCACGTCTGCGCCCAGCGCGCCGATCACGTCCTCGCTGATCGTCGCGCTCGCGCTGCCGCTGCTGATGTGGCTGGCGGCGGTGGTGATCGGATGGTTCATCGTCGACCGGCTGCTGATCCGCCCCTTGCGCCAGCTCCGGGCGATCGTCGCCGCCTATCAGCCCGGCGAAACGCTCGATATCTCGCTGGTGGAGGCCGCGCCCGCGCAGGAGATTCGCGACCTGGCCGATACCTTCAAGGCGATCACCCAGACCGTCGCCACCCATGAAGCGGGGCTGGCCGAGGGGCTGGTGCGCCAGACCAAGCTGACCCGCGAGGTCCATCACCGGGTGAAGAACAATCTTCAGGTGATCTCCAGCCTGATCAACTTCCACGCCCGCGGCGCGACAGGGCCGGAGGCGATGGCGGCCTATTCCTCGATCCAGCGGCGTGTCGACGCGCTGGCGGTGGTGCACCGCCATCATTTCGCCGAGCTGGAGGAAAATCGCGGGCTGAACCTGCGGACCATGATCGGCGAACTGGCGGCCAATATCCGCGCCACCGCACCGGACAATGCCGCCGGGATCGGCATCTCGCTGGATGTCGCGCCGCTGCTGGTTAATCAGGACGTTGCCGTCGCCGTCGCCTTCCTCGTCACCGAGACGATCGAACTCGCGATGAACTGCGACCCCGCCGCCCAGATCCGGGTGGCGGTAAAACCCGCCGAACAGGAAGGCCGCGCCGTGGTGCGCGTCGTATCCCGCGCACTGGTCGAGACCGACCAGCTTCGCGCGTTGATCGGCAAACGCTATGGCCGGGTCATGGAAGGGCTGGCACGCCAGCTCCGCGCGCCGCTGCACCATGACCCGCTGACCGGCGCCTATGAGATTTCCGTCGCCATTGTGGGACGCGACTGAAAATTCGTCGAAAAAAGATTCGAGGACCAAAAAAGCCGGGAACCCTTGCCCGATCAGCGGGTTCTGCTCTTCGGATAGCGAACTTATGCCCCCCCGCTCTCGCTGTCCAATCCATAGGCCTGGAAGCGTCCACCCTCCCCCCCCGGTGACGCTTCCAGGCCTTAAATTTTTTCCACCCCATTTTCTCCTTTTTCGGGCCGTGACAGGCCCGGAACGAAAAACTCCTTGGCGCATTGGGCGTCTACGGATTTCAACAAGGAGATAAGGAATGCGCAAGCTCATGGGTCTGGCAATCGTCGCCGGGGCGCTTCTGGTCAGCGCGTGCAATACCGTCGAGGGCGTAGGCCGCGATGTGAGCTCGGCAGGCAACACCGTCGCCAAGACGGCGGACAGCGCAAAGTAAGCCATTCACCCGGCTGATGGAAAAGGGCTCTGGCGGTTGCGCCTGGGCCCTTTTTCTTTGGATTGCCGCCGGGCCTGAACGACGTCGAAGATCGCACCTCCCGGCAACGAAAAAAGGCCCCGGCTACCGCCGAGGCCTTGCCGAACAAGCGATGCAGCCGCCGGCGCTAAACCGTAGCGTCTGCTTCCCCCTCGTCCGCCTCATCGGCCGCATGCCTGGCACGGCTGCGTTCGGTGAACCAGATGCCGATAATGGCGAGCTCGTAGAGGATGATGAGCGGCACCGCGAGCAGGACCTGCGACATCAGGTCCGGCGGGGTCAGCACGGCCGCGATCGCCGTCGCCGCGACGATTGCATAGCGCCGCGACGCGATCAGTTGCTTGCGGGTCACAATCCCCGCCCGCTCCAACAGCATCAGCAGCACCGGCAGCAGGAACGCCAGGCCGAACGCGAACAGGAACTGCATGATGAAGGACAGATAATTGCCAATGGCGGGGAGCGCCTCGCGCCGCACGCCGCCGACCATGCCGTCAAAGCCCAGCAGGAAGTGCAGCGCCATCGGGATGGCAACATAATAGGCCATCGCCGCGCCCATCAGGAACAGCACCGGCGTCGCGAGCAGGAAGGGCAGCAGCGCCCGCTTCTCCTGGCGGTACAGCCCCGGCGCGACGAACTGCCACAATTGGTTGGCGATGACGGGGAAGGAGATCATCATCGCCGCGAAGAAGGCGACCTTCACCTGGACGAAGAACGCCTCGAAGATCTGGGTATAGACCAGCGTGCCCTGTCCCGCCGCCAGCAGCGGCCTGGCCAGGAAGCCGAAGATCGCTTCCGAAAAATACATCGACACGCCAAAGCCGATCGCGATGGCGACGATGCAATAGAGCAGCCGGCGGCGGAGTTCGATCAGATGATCGAGCAGCGGCGCGCGGCTGGCGTCGATTTCGTCCTGCTCGCTCACGAGGCGGCCCCTTCATTGGGACGCGGCGCGGACGGCGTGGCATCGGCGGGCGCGGGCGCGACCACGGGCTTTTCCACCATCACCGGCTGGTCGCTGTGATCGTGAGGCGGGGTAGCGTCTCCATGAGGCGCGGGCAGTGCGGGTGCCTGCGATCCGTCATGCGGCACGGGCTCGGTCGTCGCAGGCGTGGCGGCCAGGTCGATGCTGGGGGGCGCATCGGCGGCATGCTCACGCATGATCCGCTCATTCTCCGCCGCCCAGCGCTTTTCCATTTCTTCCAGTTCGGCTTCGCGGACCATATTGTCGAAGCCCTGGCGGAACTGGCGTGAGACGCCACGCGCCTTGCCGACCCAATAGCCGACGACGCGCATCGCCTTGGGCAAGTCCTTGGGTCCGATCACCACCAGCGCCACGATGGCGACCAGCAGGAACTCACTCGAGTCGATGTTGAACATGGAACTCCGGTATCAGCTCGCGGAGCGGATCAACGATCGTCGCGCACGCGCTCGCCGTCACGGTCGAAGGCGGGCTCGGCCGACTTCTGGGCCTCGATCCGCGCCGACGGCTTGGCGGGCTTCTCGTCTTCCTCGGCCATGCCCTTCTTGAAGTTCTTCACGCCCTTGGCGACGTCGCCCATCAGGTTGGAGAAACGGCCGCCGCCGAGCAGAAGGATCGCGACAATCGCGAGGACAAGCAGGTGAATCGGGCTAAAGCTGCCCATGGCACGTCTCCTGGAATTTATAGTCTATCTAGGCCCTGGCGTCGCCAGCGGCAATGGTTCAGCGGTGCACAGCGGTCCCGATTGCAATGGGATTACAAAGGTCGAGCCCGACCTTGCCGTGCCATTGTGACGCGACGGCGACGCGAAGGAAAGCGTTCACGCGCCATCGTCCCGATTTCGGGCCTCATGCTCCTCCGCCGCCTCGCGCTCATCCTCCAGCCGTTCCAGCGCAAGATCGACGGGATCGAGCAGTCCGGCGGCGCGCAGATCCTCCAGGCCAGGCAGGTCGCGCCGGCTGGTCAGCCCGAAATGCTGGAGAAAGGCGGGGGTGGTGGCATAGAGAAGCGGTCGCCCAGGCACCTCGCGCCGCCCGGCTGGACGCACCCAGCCCGCCTCCATCAGCACGTCGAGCGTGCCCTTGGAGATGGCGACCCCGCGTATCGCCTCGATCTCGGCGCGGCTGACGGGTTCGTGATAGGCGATGATCGCCAGCGTCTCGATCGCGGCGCGCGACAGGCGGCGGGTTTCCTCGCGATCGCGGCGCAAGAGATGCGCGAGGTCCGGCGCCGTCTGGAAATGCCAGCGGTCGCCGCGCCGGACCAACGCGATGCCGCGCCCGCGATACTGCGCCTCCAGTTGCTCCAGCGCGGCGCGGATGTCCGTTCCGCCCTTTCCCACACCGACATGGGCGCGGATCGAATCCACGCTCATCGGTTCGGGCGAGGCGAACAGCACGGCCTCCACCGCGCGCACCGTGGGGTCGAGCGTACTCATGCCGGCCGCCGGATCAGCAAGGGAGCGAAGGGCGCCGCCTGACGCAGTTCCACTTTCCCCTGCCGCGCGAGTTCGAGCACCGCGAGGAAGCTGGACGCCAGCGCCGAACGCCGCAGCCGCTCGCTGCCATCGGGCAGGAAGGTCTCGATCGCCGACCAGTCGATGCGGCTGCCGACCAGCATGGACACACGCTCCAGCGCCGCCTCCAGCGTCATGACCTGCCGATCGGCGACGACGTGCATGACCGGCCGTGTCCGCGCGCTGATCCGGCCATAGGCGGCGATCAGGTCGTACAACTCGGCCTGCCACAACGCCTTGCGCTGGACGGCCAGCCCCTCCGGCGCGCCCCGGGCGAAGACGTCGCGACCCAGCCGGTCGCGCGCCATCAACCGCGCTCCCGCCTCGCGCATCGCGGCCAGTCGTTCCAGCCGGAGTTGCAGGCGCAGCGCCATGTCCTCGGGATCGGGCTCCTCCTCGGGCTGGCGGGGCAGCAACAGCGCGGATTTGAGATAGGCTAGCCACGCCGCCATCACGAGATAATCGGCCGCCAGCTCCAACTGCATCCGCCCCGCCCGGTCGACGAAGCGCAGATATTGCTCGACGAGCGCGAGGATCGAAATCTGGCGCAGATCGACCTTCTGCGACCGGGCCAGCGACAGCAACAGGTCGAGCGGTCCCTCCCACCCGTCCAGATCCAGTGTAAGCTGCTCCCCCGTCATCGGGAAAGACCCTAGCGGCGATGCCGAACGATGGCGAGATGCCCTTGACGCGCGCACGATCCCCCATCCGGGATGGGGAGGATGATGGGCGGGTCAGGCCAATGCCAGCAGCGCGTCGCGGCGTGCGATCAGTTCGGCGAAGTCGCCCTGCCCCGGCCCGACACTGGCCATCGCCCGGTCCAGCCGCGCGCGGGCAGCATCCGTGATGGGGGGAACGCGGCCCGCAATCTCGACCATCTCGTCCATGCGCGCCCAGCAATCGAGAACAAGATCGCATCCCGCCGACAGCGCGCCGACCGCCTTTTCGCCCGCCGTGCCGCTCAGGGCCTTCATGTCGATATCGTCGGTCATCAACAGACCATCGAACCCGATCCGCCCCCGGATGATCCGTTCGATCACAACGGGCGACAGGGTTGCCGGGCGTTCGGCGTCCCAGGCCTCGAACACGATATGGCTGGTCATGCCCATCGGCGCGGCGGCGAGGGTGCGGAAGGGTTCGAGATCGACCTCCAGCGCTGCTTCGTCGGCGGTGACGGTGGGCAGCAGGTGGTGCGAATCGACCAGCGCCCGGCCATGGCCCGGCATATGCTTGACCACCCCGACCACCCCGGCCGCCGCCAGCCCGTCGAGCATCGCACGGCCCAGGGCGGCGACCTGCATCGGCGCCGAGCCATAGGCGCGGCAGGCGACCGCCTCGGTGGTATCGGGTTGCGCCACGTCGAGCAGCGGCGCGCAGTCGACGGTGATTCCCACCTCGCGCAGCATCACACCCAGCGCCTGTCCATTGGCGTGCATCGCCTGGATCGCCGACATCGGCGCCTTGTCATACAGCGCGGCGAACACCGGCCCGGCGGGGAAAGCGGGCCATTCGGGCGGCCCCATGCGGGCGACCCGCCCCCCTTCCTGATCGATCAGGATCGCCAGATCGTCCCGCCCCGCCAGTGCGCGCAAGTCATCGGTCAGCGCGCGAAGCTGTACCCGATCGACGATATTGCGCCTGAAAAGGATATAGCCGGCCGGCTCGACCGAGGCGAAGAAGGCTCGTTCGTCGGGGGTCAGAACCGGGCCGGACAGGCCAAAAATGACGGGGATCATGACATGCGCTCCGGCCCCGTGCCGCCATGCGCGGTGACACGCATGGCCAGGGGGCGTGATCGATCAGCTTGCGACGAAGCAGCTCTCGCCCGCCACACGCAGGCGGCCGCAGATATCGGCGGCCTGGTTGGCGGACCCGGCATTCACGCGCAGGCGATACAGGGTCTTGCCATTCGACGCGACCGGCTGAACCACCTTGCCCAGCGCCGCGACATAGGAGAAGCGCTTGGAGAAGCGATCCCAGGCGGTATTGGCCGAGGACTCGCTGGGATAGGCGCCAAGCTGGACCATCGATCCGCTGCCGATCGACCCGGCATTGGCGGGACGTTGCGCGGTGACGGGGGCGGGCGCGACCAGCTTGCCGCCCGATTCGGGCACCTGCGCCACGGCATTGCGGCCGCCATTGGGCTCGGCAGGCTTCTGGACGACGCGGGTGCCGTTCATCGGCGCCTCGGGCACCGCGCGCAGATCGATCGCGCCGCTGCCACCCGGCTTGCCCGCGCTGGTCGCGATGGCCGTATTGCCCTCACCCTTCACCTTCAGGCCGCCCGGATCGGCCGGGCGGACCTTGTAATCCCCCTCGGGCGCGGCGATCAGCGCACCGTCACCGTCCGCCGCAGCGGTTCGCGCCTGCCACTTGTAGAGACCGAAGCCGACCGCAGCGAGGATGGCGAGGCCCAGGATAACCAGCGCCACCACCTTGCCGATGCTCACGCCTTCCGGCTCATCGGCCTCGACGGTTTCCAACCAGGGAAGACGATCCTCTTCCTGTTGGTCGTATCCCCGCAGGTCCATCTCGTTCGCCATCACTTCATCTCCGACACCGCTTCGACACCCATGAGCGCCAAACCGTTACGAATGATTTGCCCGATCCCCTCGCTGAGGAAAAGACGCGCGCGCGTGACATCGGCGTTCTCCGCGATCAGGAAGCGACGATCGACGCGGTCGTTGCCGACATTCCAGGCCGCGTGGAACGCCGCCGCCAGGTCATAGAGATAGAAGGCGATCCGGTGCGGCTCGCGGGCGGCGGCGGCGGTCTCGACGATGCGGGGGAACTGCGCGGCCAGCTTCACCAGTGCCAGATCCTCGGCGTCGAGCAGCGACAGGTCGGCGGTGCCGCCTTCAATTCCCGCCTCCGCCGCGCGACGCTTCAGCGAGGCGATGCGGGCATGGGCGTATTGCACGTAGAAGACGGGATTGTCCTTCGACGCCTCGACCACCTTGGCGAAGTCGAAATCCATCTGCGCATCGGCCCGACGGGTCAGCATGGTGAAGCGCACCACATCCTTGCCGACCTCGCGCACGACATCGGCCAGCGTCACGAAATTGCCCGCGCGCTTGGACATCTTCACCGGCTCGCCGCCACGCAGCAGGCGGACCATCTGGACCAGCTTCACGTCGAACTTGGTCTTGCCGCCGGTCAGCGCCTCGACCGCCGCGACGATGCGCTTGACGGTGCCCGCATGGTCCGCGCCCCAGATGTCGATCAACTGGTCGGCGGTCTGCGCCTTCTGATAGTGATAGGCGAGGTCGGCGCCGAAATAGGTCCAGGCGCCGTTCGACTTCTTGATCGGGCGATCCTGGTCGTCGCCGAACTGGCTGGAACGGAACAGCGGCAGCTCGACCGGCTCCCAGTCTTCGGGCGTCTCGCCCTTGGGCGCTTCGAGAACGCCGTCATAGACCAGGCCGCGCGCGCGCAGTTCGGCCTCGGCCGCTTCGGGCTTGCCAGCCGCCTGCAACTCGGCCTCCGAGGAGAAGAGGTCGTGATGGATGCCGAGCAGCGCCAGATCCTCGCGGATCATCGCCATCATCGCCGCCACCGCGCGGGTGCGGAACAGGATCAGCCAGTCGCCTTCGGGCGCGTCGACATAGCGGTCGCCGAACTCGGCGGCGAGCGCCTCGCCCACCGGCTTCAGATACTCGCCCGGATAGAGGCCCTCGGGGATTTCGATCGTCTCGCCCAGCGCCTCGCGATAACGCAGATGCGCCGAACGGGCGAGGACATCGACCTGTCCGCCCGCATCGTTGACATAATATTCGCGGATGACCTTATGACCCGCAAACTCCAACAGGGTGGCGAGCGCGTCGCCGACCACCGCCCCCCGGCAATGGCCCATATGCATCGGCCCGGTCGGATTGGCCGAGACATATTCGATGTTGACCGTCACGCCATTCCCACGCGTCGAGCGACCATAATCGCCCCCCGCCGCCGGGATCGCCGCCAGTTCGTCGCGCCACGCCGCATCGGTCAGCCGCATGTTGAGGAAGCCCGGCCCGGCGACCGAAACGCTCTCCACCTCGTCCAGCTTGCCCAGCTCGGCCGCCAGCGCCTCCGCCAGCGCGCGCGGGTTGGTCGCGGCGGGCTTGGCCAGCACCATCGCGGCGTTGGTGGCGAGGTCGCCATGGCTGGCATCGCGCGGCGGCTCGACCGTCACGTTGCGGCGATCCAGCCCGCCGGGCAGCGTGCCGGCGGCGACCAGCGTGTCCAGCGCCGCATCGATATGCGCGGCAAAGCGGGTGTAGAGGGTCATCACATCGTCCGATCGGGTGAGAAAGCGTTGCGCTCTAGCGAAATCGGGCGACCGCTTCAAATCTTGCTTGTCCGGTCACGCCGCACGATTGCACAGACTGCATCTTTGAGGGATGCCTTTGCAGTTGCGACCCCTGCTGCACCGCAATAAATCCGTATACGAAAGCACACGAGGGGACCTGATCCGGCTCAACGCACAACGCGGGAGTTTCGATCATGCGCAAGACCATTCTGATTCTGGCCGCCGCCATCGCCGCCATTCCCACCATCGGCGCAGTCGCCGCCGAGGGCGAACAGCGTTTCGTCCACGAGGGCAGCACCTATGTCTACACCCGGACGGTCGAGAACGGCAATCCGGTGATCCAGGGCCGTCGCTATCCAGGTGGCGAGACGTTCCGCTTCATCGTGCGCGGTCATCAGGTGACCGGCTTCACCGGCCAGACCCCGGTGTCGTTCAGCACCTATGAAGCCAAGGGCGCGCTGGGCGCGGGCGTCGACACGACCGCACGCTAATCCCTTTTCCCCTGACGGGGCTGGCGGCCCGCTCTTCCGACCGGAAGGGCGGGCCGTTCTGCATCGGTCATCGGACGCGATCCCGCCCGGCGAACGATGGAACCGACCCGCCTCAAAAGCCTTCGGGCAGGTCGATCTCGCCCACGATCTCGCAGTAGCGCCGCACCGCATAACGGTCCGTCATCCCCGCGATGAAATCCGCGATATGCCGACTGCGCGCGGGTTCGGCCTCTGGCAGGCGCTCGCGCCACTCCGCGGGCAATTGCGTCGGGTCGTCGCGATACGCGGCGAACAGCCCCTTGACGATCCCGTGCGCCGCATCGGCCGCCGCCAATTGCCGGGGGTGATGATAGAGGTTGGCGTACATGAACCGCTTCAGGTCGCGCTCCTCGGTCCGCATCGACTCGGAGAAACCGACCAGGGCACGCCCCGCCGCGCGAACATCGGTGACGTCCCCCACCCCACTCTCGGCTATGCGCGCCCGCGTTTCGGCGACGAGATCGTTCACCATCACGCCGATCTGTGAACGGATGAGTTCGCTCGCCAGACGCTTCGGGGCGACATCGGGGAATCGCGCACAGGTCGCCTCCCACCCCCGCGCGACCAGCGGCACCGCCAGCATCTGGTCCAGCGTCAGCAGCCCGGCGCGCAGGCCGTCATCGATATCGTGATTGTCATAGGCGATATCGTCCGCCAGCGCCGCGACCTGTGCCTCCAGCGAGGCGTGGCTGCCAAGATCGAGCGGAAAGCCTTCATCCGCCTCAACGAGCGCCCAACCCGGATGACGGACCGGCCCGTTATGCTTGGCCAGTCCCTCCAGCGTCTCCCAACTGAGGTTCAGGCCGTCCCAGCGCGGATAGGGTCGCTCGATCCTGGTCAGGGTGCGCAGCGTATGGCCGTTATGATCGAACCCGCCCTGATCGGCGAGCGCGGCCTTGAGCGCATCCTCCCCCGCATGACCAAAGGGCGGATGGCCGATATCATGCGCCAGGCAGAGGGCCTCGGTCAGATCCTCGTTCAGCCCCAGCGTCCGTGCGATGGTGCGCCCGATCTGCGCCACCTCCAGGCTATGGGTCAGGCGGACGCGGAAATGGTCGCCATCGGGCGCCATGAAGACCTGGGTCTTGTGGCGCAGCCGGCGGAAGCTGATCGAATGGATGATCCGATCGCGGTCGCGCTGGAACGCATCGCGCGGCCCCCGCTCCAGGCCACCGGGTTCGTCATGGCGACGGCCACGGCTCCGGTCGGGATAGGATGCCCAGGGCGCGAAAGCCGTCATGACGCGGCGCTCCGCCGTCCGATCACTTGGCGTCGAGCCGCGTCACCGCCTGCCCCGCCTCGCTCGTCACCGGGAAGGCCGAGACACCCTGTTTGGCGAGCTTGTTGACGAAGGCGCGGGCTTCCGCATCGGTCTTGAAAGGGCCGGTCAGCACCCGGTGGGTCGCGCGCAACGGGGTCTTATAGCCCTGTTTGCCGGCGAAAACGGCGGGTGCCTTGGCCTTGGTCGCCGCCCAGGCCTTGGACAGATCATCCTCGTTCGCGCCGCCCGCCACCTGGACCCAGATGCGTTCGGGATTGGCGCGGGCGCGCCGCTTTTCCTCCTGCTCGGCCTTGTCGGCCAAGGCCTTTTTCTCGGCCTCCGCCTTCTTGGCGGCGGCGGCCTTCTTGTCGGCGAGCGCCTTGGCCTGTTGGGCCTTGCGGTCGGCGGCGGCGGTCTTGGCGTCGCGGGTCGATGGACGCGCTGCGGGCTCGATCGCCTCGGCCGCCTTTTCGCGCGCCTCATGATCGCGCTCGACCTTGGCGCGCGCCTCCGCCAGCACACGCTGCGATCCGCTGCCCATCGAGGCGTTGGCGGCGAGCGCGGCCCGACGCTCAGGCTCTTCGACGCCGAGTTCGGACGCCGGGATGGACAGGTTCGCCACGATCCGCGCCAGCACCGAATCCTCCCGCACGGCCCGCGCCGCCGCAAGCGACGGCCGACGCCCGCCGCCACGGCTCGCACGCGTCACCGGCTCGGGCTTGGGCGGCTCAGGAAGTGCCGCCGCGACGGCGACAGGTGCGGGCTTGACCGGCTCGGCCGGGGTGGTGGCCACGGGGGCAGGCTTGGGCTCGACGGGAATCGCCTGCACCATCTGCATCGGCGCGACCGCAGCGGGCGGCGACTGGGACGGCATGGCGGTGGCGGTGGCGGTGGCGGTGGCGGTGGCGGGCAAAGGCTGCACCGTCGCGGTCGTCTGCGCCAACCGGCTCGGCGGTGCGGCGACCGGCGCAGCCGGCAGCGGCTGGATCATCGGGCCCGTCGTCGCGGCGACCGCAACCGGAGCGCTCGACCCGGTGGTGGGTGCGGGCAGCGCAGTGGCGAAGCCCGGCTGCGGCTGGACGGCGCGTGGCGGCACGGTCGAGGCGAGTTGCGTCGATGCAGGCGTCGCCGCCACGACCGGAGCGACGGTGCGCGCGTCGGCCAAGGTGCTACCGCGTGCCTCACGCCCCGATCGGCGACCGCCGCGACGGGACTCGCCCGCCCGGACCGGGGTTGCTGCCACCGGCGTGGTCGATGCGGCGGCGAGCGCCACCGGCGCTTCCGGGGCCAGCGGCGCGAGCGTCGGGGCCAGCCGTGCATCGGCCAGGCGCTCCGGCGTCGCACGCGTCTCGCCGAAATGCACCGCGAAGGCGCGGTCGACGGCGGGCAAGGTCGGCAGGCGCTGCAAGAATGGCTGAAGCCCCTGCGCCAGTTGCGCGGGCATCATCGTATTGGCGATTCGCGTGGCCTCGCCCAGGTCACCGCCCATCGCCAGGATGAAGGCGCGCGCGCGCCATGCCGCCCGATCGGTCTTGCGCAACAACGGATCGAGCTGTTCCAGCGCACGCTCGCGCTGTCCCGAAATACCAAGCGACAGCGCGTAGCGCCGCAGGACCTCGTCGTCAGGCGCGGTCGACAATGCCAGGCGATAGTCGCGCTGCGCACGCGGCTGGTCCCCGGTCAGGTCATAGGCCAACCCCCGGTCGGCGGCGAATGTCGCAGGCGACAGCCCCGCGCTCTCGGCCTGCGCGAAATAGCGCAGCGCCTCACCCGGCCGTTCGGAACGCACCAGGATCGACCCCATCCCCGCCTTGATCCGGGGATCGCGCGGGTCGACCTTTTCCGCGCGCGCCAGCAGCGACGCCGCGCCCGACAGGTCATCGAGCCGGATCGACAATTCGGCGGCTTCGACCAGCGCACCGACATCGCGCGGATTCTGCGCGACGCGACGCATCACGTCGCCCAGCCGATCGGCGTCGGTCGTGCCGGGCAGCGGCTGCACGACCTCCTGTGCGAGGAGAGGAACAGGCGCGGTCGACAGCGCCAGTGCGAGCGCCAGCCTGGCGCGGGAAAGGAATGGGAACGTCATGGGACTTTATCCCATAAAGCGTGTTTCGACCCGAACAGCAATGGGCATTGCACCCCTCACGCGGCCGATCGCTCCCTGCCGTCGACCAACAGGGATGAGGCAAAGGGACGCGCAAATCGGGTGGCGGACCATGGCGACGTTGCACCCGTCCGCATCCTGTGCGCGCCCCCATTCCCACACGCTGTCGGCGCGCCACGTCCGTCCCACTGGAAGGGAAGGTGGCAGACGGAGGGGCGTCGCGGCTTGTGGGGAAGGGACCAGCGACCCCACCCTCCCTCTCTTGCAGCGGACACGAAAAAGGCCCGCGCGACAGGTCGCACGGGCCTTCCCGACCATGGCCCGCCGCTGCGGGCCGATGGCGTCGATTACTGGTTGTTCTGGCGATGCAGGAAACGCGGGATGTCCAGCGACGAGTCGCCTCCCCCCTGCGCGTTTTCGTCACGCTGCGCGCCACGGGCCGCATTCGACATCCGCTCGAACAGCGTGCCGCCCAGCTTGACCCGAGGAGCCGGCTGTGCGGGCACGTCGCCCGCCTCGCTGCCGGGAGCCAGCCAGCGACGGCGGGCTTCCTCGCTGCCGGGGGCGGGCTCGACCGCCGCCTGGGTCGGAGCGGTCGGCGCAGGTGCCGGGACGATCGTATCCGCGCCTAGGACCAGTTCGTCCTCATCGGCGGGTTTCGCCGCCGGAGCGGGGGCCGGAGTGGTGTTGAAGGTCGTGGTCACCGCAGGCGCGGGAGCGGCCACCGCCGCGCCCGGAGTCACGCGCGGCGCAGTAGCCGCAGGCTGCTCGACCGGAGCCGCCGGAACCGGCGTCGCGGCGGCAGGCTCGCTCGGGCGATAGCTGGGCGTGTCCTCGGTCTTGCTGCGGGCCATGCCGCCGGTGCTGAAGCTGCTGCGCTGTGCCTCGGAAGGCGACGGCGCGGCCTTGACGTCGGCGTCGATCCCGGTGGCGACCACCGATACGCGGATACGGCCTTCCAGTTCGGGATTGAACGCCGAGCCCCAGATGATGTTCGCTTCCGGGTCGACCAGTTCGCGAATATGGTTCGCCGCCTCGTCGACCTCCAGCAGGCGCATGTCGTCGCCGCCGGTGATCGAGATGATGACGCCCTTCGCCCCCTGCATCGACACGCCGTCGAGCAGCGGGTTGGCGATCGCCTTCTGCGCCGCCTCGATCGCGCGATTGTCGCCGGTGGCCTCTCCGGTGCCCATCATCGCCTTGCCCATCTCCTGCATCACCGAGCGGACGTCGGCGAAGTCGAGGTTGATGAGGCCCGGCATGACCATCAGGTCGGTGATGCCGCGCACGCCCTGTTGCAGCACCTCGTCCGCCATCGCGAACGCTTCCTTGAAGGTCGTGTTGGCGTTGGCGATCAGGAACAGATTCTGGTTGGGGATGACGATCAGCGTATCGACGTACTTCTGCAGTTCCTCGATACCGCCGTCCGCCGACTTGGCGCGACGATTGCCCTCGAACGCGAAGGGCTTGGTCACGACGCCGACGGTCAGGATGCCCATGTCACGCGCCGCCTTGGCGATGACCGGGGCCGCACCGGTGCCGGTGCCGCCGCCCATGCCCGCCGCGATGAAGCACATATGGCTTCCCTCGAGCAGCTTCGACAGATCGTCGATCGTCTCCTCGGCCGCGGCGCGACCGATTTCAGGACGGCTGCCCGCACCCAGACCCTGCGTGATCTTGGCGCCAAGCTGGATACGCTGCGGTGCGATCGACTGTTTCAGCGCCTGCGCGTCGGTGTTGGCGACAAGGAAATCCACGCCCTGCACCTCGGCGCGCATCATGTTCGCGATCGCGTTGCCGCCGGCACCGCCAACACCGATCACCGCGATACGCGGCGTCAGTTCGTCGACCTCGGGTGCGATGAATTCGATGCTCATCCCAATTCTACTCCGCCGTTCCCGATCGATACGCTGAGATCGGGCCCCTGAATTAACTGTAGTGCACCAGTCAAAGGCCTGGTGCCAACCCAAAAGCGTCGATTTTCGGATGCTTTGTCTTAATAATTCGCCTTCGCCGCCTGAATCAGCCTTCGAAACAGCCCCATTCCGCTGGGTCGGTGCACCGTCTGGTTCGTCGGTGCGATGCTTCGCAGGTCGATGGGATCGGTTGCGGCGTAGAATGCCAGTCCCGCCAGCGTCGCGAAAGCCGGTCCGCCATGCGCATCGGGCAGCCCGGACAGCCCGCGCGGCCGACCGATCCGAACCGAGCGGCCCAAGGCCTGCTGGGCATAGTCGGCAATGCCCTTCAACTCCGCACCGCCGCCGGTCAGCACGACCTGTCGCCCGACCGGCCCCTCGAACTTCAGATGCTGGAGCGCCTTGCGGATTTCGCCCATCTGATGCTCCAGCCGCTGGCGGATCACGCCGATCAGTTGCGCCTTGGTGATCTGCATCGTGTCGCCGCCATCCTCGGCGGAGATCGGCGTCACCTGGATCATGTCGTGATTGTCGCGCGGCGAGGCATTGGCCGAACCGTGGAAGCACTTCATCCGCTCGGCCATCTGCCGCCGGGTACCGAAGGCGGACGCCACGTCGTCGGTGATGTCCGCCGCCCCCATGGGAAGCGAGCACAGCCCGACCAGCATCCCGCCCGCGAACAGCGAGACATTGGTGATCCCCGCCCCCATTTCGACCAGCGCGACGCCCAGTTCGCGTTCCTCATCCGACAGACAGGCCAGGCCGGTCGCCACGGGGGCCGCGATGATCGACTTCACCTCCAGATGCGCCGAGCGGACGCACAGGTCGAGGTTGCGCACCGGCGACCCGTCGGCGGCGACGACATGGATGTGGACGCCCAGCCGATCGGCATGGAGGCCCAGCGGCTTCTTCACCCCGGTCAGCCCGTCGAGCGTATAGAGGGCGGGCTGCGCGTGCAGCACCATCCGCCCTTGCGGGTCGATCGAGTTGCGCCCGGCGGCAAGCAGCGCGTCGATATCGCCCTGTTCGACCTGATGGCCGCCCAGTTCGAACTCGACCTCGGCCACGTCGGACACCAGCCCGCCGGCGGAGAAGCCGACCCAGACATTCTCGATGTTCAGGCCCGCGATCCGCTCGGCCTGTTCGACCGCTTCGCGCACCGCCGCCTCGGTCGCGCCCATGTCGGCGATATAGCCACGCTTGACCCCCCGGCTCTCGCGCTGGCCCGTGCCCAGCACGATCAACTCGCCCCCGTCGCCTTTGCGCGCGATCAGCGCGGAAACCTTGGACGATCCGATGTCCAGCGCGGTGATCAGCCCCTCGGGTGCCATTTTCGCCATGGTCTTGCTACCCCTGTGATGTCTTGTCGACGGGCGCCGCGTCCGCCCCGTCACCGGCGGCACCCTTGCCCGTCGCGCCCCCCGCACTGGCGGGTTCGGCCAGGGCATGATTCTGATTCAAACCGGGCTTTCGCGCAACCAGCTTTGTCGGGTCCCGCATGTCGAAGCGCAACCAGCCGCGGCCGAGCAGCGGCCTGGATCCATCCATGGCGGCAAAGCGCATCAGCGCCGCCCCCGCCCCCTCCTCGGGCAGGGCCAGCGTCTCGCCGCTGTCGAAGGTGATGTCCCAGCGGCGATTGCCGATCCAGGTCGCCGCCTTCACGCGCGGCTTCAGGGCGGGGGCCGCGGACAGCAGCGCCTGATAGGCGGGCTCCTGCAAATTCGCGCCCGGCCCGATGATCAACGGCAGGTCGGGCATCGCCTCCGGCCGCACCGGCTCCAGCAAGACGCCGCCCGCGTCGATCAGGGTCAATTGGCCATTGTCCTGCCAGACTGCCGCCGGGGTCCGCTCCTCGATATCGACGAGCAACGTGTCGGGCAGGCGACGCGAAACATGCGCGTCCTTGATCCAGCCATAGCGGAGCAGCTTGGCGCGCACATCCTCCAGATTGACGAGCGGCATCGCGCGGCTCTGCTGGTCGAGCGCAACGGCATAGACGGTCATCCGGTCCATCCGCTTCAGGCCGGTCACCTCGATCTGCTGGACGCGGAAACCGGCATGGCCCGCCTGTTCCGCGATGGCGGTGCCGATCATGCCGGGCACGCCGACATAGGTGGCGACCGCCAGCGCCGCCGCCCCAGCACCACCCAGGATCGTCCAGGTGACCGCCTTCCGAACCGTCTCTTCGCTGACCGGCAGGCGGGCGAGCAATCGCTGCGCCAGCGTCTCGCGACGCACCGGCTGGCGGCGACGCGGCACGGGGCGGCGGGGTGACGGCCCGCGCTTGATCGTGCGGCTCATCCCGCGCGTTCCCGTTCGATCGGGTTGGCCCCATACCAGGCCATCGCCTCGTCGACGATCGCCTGGACCAGCATGTCGTAATCCAGGCCGACATGGCGGCCCTGTTCGGGCACCAGGCTGAGCGGGGTCATGCCCGGCTGGGTGTTGACCTCCAGCAGGAACAGGCCGTCGACGCCACGCTCGTCGTCCCAGCGGAAGTCGGAGCGCGACGCGCCCCGGCACCCGAGGATCCGGTGCGCTTCGAGCGCGAGCGACTTGCACGCCTCGGCGATCTCGTCGGGGATATGGGCGGGGCAGACATGCTCGGTCAGGCCGTCGGTATATTTGGCGTCGAAGTCGTACCAGCCGTTCTTGGGCTTGAGTTCGGTCACACCGAGCGCACGGCCACCCAGCACGGCGGTCGTCAGTTCGCGACCACGGATATAGGGCTCGGCCAGCAGTTCCTCGAACTCGCCCCAGGGCCCTGCCACGTCGCGCGCGATCGGGCTGCCATGGTTGCTGGTATCGGTGACGATCGCGACCCCGACCGACGAGCCCTCGTTGACCGGCTTCACCACATAGGGGCGCGGCAGCGGATCACCGGCAAACAGCTCCTCCGACTTGACGATCCGGCCGCCGGGCATGGGGATGCCGTGCGGGACCAGCGCCTGCTTGGTCAGCACCTTGTCGATCGCGATGACCGAGGTGGCGAGCCCCGAATGGGTATAGGGCAAACCCATCAGGTCGAGCATGCCCTGCACCGTCCCGTCCTCTCCGGGTGAACCGTGCAGTGCGTTGAAGACGAGGTCGGGCCTGGCCGCGACCAGCTTCGCCGCCACGTCACGGTCCATGTCGATCCGGGTGACGCGGTGGCCGTTCCGTTCCAGCGCATCGGCGACGCCCGCGCCCGACATCAGCGAGATCGGCCGCTCCGCCGACCAGCCGCCCATCAGAACCGCGATATGCAGAATATTGGTCACTTCGCGATTCCCACTCGTTGTATTTCCCATTCGAGCGTGACGCCCGATTGTGACTTCACCCTCGCCCGCACGTCCTCGCCCAGCGCCTCGATCTCCGCGGCGGTCGCGCTGCCGAGGTTGAGGAGGAAGTTGCAATGCTTCTCCGACACCTGCGCATCGCCCAGCGTCAGCCCGCGACACCCCGCCGCATCGACCAGCGCCCAGGCCTTGTGCCCCTCGGGATTCTTGAAGGTGGAGCCGCCCGTCTTGGAGCGTAGCGGCTGCGACGCCTCGCGCGCGGCGGCGATGCGGTCCATCTCCGCCTGAATATCGGCGGGTTCGGCGGCGTGACCGCGGAAGGTCGCCTCGACCACCACGGTCCCGTCGGTCAGGTTCGAGTGACGATAGCTATAGTCGAGATCGGCCGGGTCCAGCGTCTCAACCCTGCCGTCCCGCCGAACGACCGTAGCGGACACCAGGACGTCGGCCACCTCGCGGCCATAGGCCCCACCATTCATCCGCACGAATCCGCCGACCGTGCCGGGGATCGAGCGCAGGAACTCCAGTCCGCCGATCCCGGCATCACGCGCATTGGACGAAACCAATATGCCCGACGTCCCGCCGCCGCAGGTGACGAGATGCCCCTCCCCCGCCCGAGCGTAGGAAAAGGGCTTGCCCAGCCTTATGACGACGCCCGGTACGCCGCCGTCGCGCACGATCAGGTTTGAACCAAGTCCCAGCGCCATGACCGGCACCTCGGCCCCGAGCGCTTTCAGGAAGGCCGACAGGTCATCGACGTCCCTGGGCTCCAGCAGATATTCGGCCGGCCCGCCCGCCTTGAACCACACGAGCGGCGCCAGTGGCGCGCCTTGGGTCAATCGACCGGCGGTGTCGGGCAGGGTCATCGGCGCGCCTCGACCGCCGCCGCCAATCCGGCCGCCCATTTGGTGATGTCGCCCGCACCCAGGCACACGATCATGTCGTCCGCCCGGATCGACCCCGCCAGGTCCTGGGCCAGCGCATCCGCATCCGCCACGGTCGCGGTCGAGCGATGTCCGCGCCGTTTCAGCCCCTCGACCAGCGCATCGGCATCGACGCCCTCGATCGGTTGCTCGCCCGCCGCGAAGACCGGCGTCACCAGCACGCGGTCGGCATCATTGAAGGCGGTCTGGAACTCCTCCATCAGATTACCGAGGCGCGAGAAGCGGTGCGGCTGCACCACCGCGATCACCCGGCCGCGCGCGCCTTCGCGAGCGGCGGCCAGCACCGCGCGGATCTCGACCGGATGGTGGCCATAATCGTCGATCACGGTCGCCACGCCGCCATCGACCGCGATCTCGCCGACCTTGGTGAAGCGCCGCTTGACGCCGCCAAACTGGCCGAAGCCCTGCTGGATCGTCGCGTCGTCGATGCCCAGTTCCAGCGCCACGCCGATCGCGGCCAGCGCGTTCTGGACATTGTGGCGGCCGGGCATGGGCAGTTCGATCCCCTCGATCGAACGGCTGGAACCGTCGCGATTGCGGATGATCGCCTCGAACCTGTTTCCGCCGGGGATGGGCGTGACATTGACGCCGCGCACGTCCGCCTGGGCGGAAAAGCCATAGGTCACGACGCGGCGGTCGCGGACGCGCGGCAGGATGTTCTGCACCTCGGGATGGTCGAGGCAGAGCAGCGCGGCGCCATAGAAGGGCACATTCTCGACAAACTCGACGAACGCATCCTTGACCCGCTCGAACGAGCCATAATGGTCGAGATGCTCAGGATCGATATTGGTGACGACCGCGATCGTCCCGTCGAGCCGCAGGAAGCTGCCGTCGCTCTCGTCCGCCTCGACGACCATCCAGTCGCTCGCACCGAGACGCGCATTCGAGCCATAGCTGTTGATGATGCCGCCATTGATCACGGTCGGGTCCACGCCCCCGGCATCGAGCAGCGCCGCGACCATCGAGGTGGTCGTGGTCTTGCCGTGCGTGCCCGCCACCGCGACGGTGGACTTCAGGCGCATCAGCTCGGCCAGCATCTCGGCGCGGCGCACCACGGGGATGCGGCGTTCCAGCGCGGCTTCGACCTCGGGGTTGGAACGGGTGATCGCGGTCGAGGTGACCACCACTGCCGCATCGCCCAGATTGTCGGCGGCATGGCCGATCGCGACCGGAATGCCCTTGTCCCGCAGCCCCTGCACGACATAACCCTCGGCCACGTCGGAGCCTTGCACCCGGTAGCCGAGATTCTTCATCACCTCGGCAATGCCCGACATGCCGATGCCGCCAATCCCGACGAAATGGATCGTGCCGATATCCGTCGCGACGCCCTTCATGCGCCCATCCCCGCCAAATTCCTTGTTCCTTGCGCCTTGCCCACCGGCAAGACCATGCGCGGTGCATCCAGGCTCTCGACCAGATCGGCGAGATCGCTCGCCGCCTCGGGCCGTCCGCAACCGCGTGCCCGACCCGCCGCATTCTCCAGCGCCGCCGGGTCGAGGCCCAGCTTCTGCATCTGCTTGGCCAGTTCGACCGGCGTGAAATCCTTCTGCGCGATCGTCCGCGCGCCGCCCGCCCTGGTCATCTCGCGCGCGTTCACCGTCTGGTGATCGTCGGTCGCGGAGGGAAGCGGCACCAGGATCGCGGGCCGCCCCGCCACCGTCAGCTCGGCCAGCGTCGACGCCCCGGCCCGTGCAATGACCAGATGCGCCCAGGCGAGCTGCTCGGGCAGGTCGGGCAGATAGGTGGCGAGTTCGGCCGGAATCTCATGCTCGGCATATTTGGCGCGGACTTCGTCGATATCCTCGATCCGCGCCTGATGCGTCACCTGCAACCGCCGCCGGAAGGTGACGGGCAGCATGGCGAGGCCATCGGGCACCACCTTGGACAGGATGCTCGCCCCCTGGCTGCCCCCCGTCACGAGGACGCGGAAGATACCGTCTTCCTCCAGCAGCGGATAGGGACGCGACCGCAGCGCCAGCACCTGATCGCGCACCGGATTGCCGATCAGCCGGGTCTTGCCCGCATATTTGGCGTTCAACCGCTGGGTATCCTGATAGGATAGCGCGATCGCATCGACTTTCCCCGCGACCAGTCGATTGACCCGACCCAGCACCGCATTCTGTTCGTGGATGGCGGTGGGAATCCGCTCCGCGAACGCCGCCAGCAGCGCGGGCATCGCCGGATAGCCGCCGAAACCGATCACGGCGGCGGGACGGAAGGTCGAGTAGAGGTCGCGCGCCATCTGCCGGCCGCGCCACATCTCGCGCATCGCCTTGGCCCAGCCGACGGGCCCGCCGGCAAAACGCCCGGCGGGCAGGACATGCGTCTGGATATCGTCGAACAGCCCCGGAAAGCGCACCCCACGCGCATCCGACACCAGCGCGACGCGGTGCCCGCGCCGGGTCAGTTCGGCCGCGAGCGCCGCGGCGGGGACCATATGGCCGCCGGTACCCCCGGCGGCGAGGACGAAGTGACGGCTCATTGCCCGCTCCACCTGACTACATAGGGGCTGCGCGTCAGGAACGGGTTGCGCCGCGTGAACGCCAGCAACAACCCCATCCCGATCGACAGCGCGATCATCGACGAGCCGCCATAGCTGATGAACGGCAGGGTCATGCCCTTGGACGGGGCCAGCCCCGTATTTACCGCCATCGAGATCAGCGCCTGCGCACCGAACTGCACCGCCAGCCCGGAGGCCGCGTAGAGCTTGAACTCGTCCTGCTCGTCAAGCAGCTTCACGAACACCCGCACGACGATCGCCAGAAAGACCAGTGCGATGATCGAGCAGGCGATCAGTCCGAACTCCTCGCCGATCACCGAGAAGATATAGTCGGTATGCGCCTCTGGCAGGCCGAACTTGGCGGTGCCGCCGCCCGGCCCGGTCCCGGTCCAGCCGCCCGCGGTCAGCGTGTTGTGCGCCGCGTTGACCTGGAAATGGTCGGCCGCCCCCTCGCCATCGACATCGGGAAACAGGAAGGCATTGATACGGCTGCGCGCGACGCCGTAGAACATATAGGCGGCGGTCAGCCCCACCGGGACCATCGCCGCCAGCCCCAGCAGCACCCGCATCGGCGTGCCCGAGATCATCAGGAGCGCCGCCCAGACCAGACAGAAGACGATGGTCTGGCCGAAATCGGGCTGCATCATCAGCAGCCCCGCGACGAGCCCGGTCATGCCCATGGTGATCAGCGTAGCGGGCAGATCGCGCTCCTTGGCCTTCAGCGACAACAGCCAGGCCGTCGTCACGATGAACATCGGCTTCAGGAATTCCGATGGCTGGAACTGGGCGATGCCGAAGCCGATCCAGCGTCGTGCGCCGTTGATCTCGACCCCGATAAAGGGGGTGACGGCCAGGATGACGATCAGGATAGCCGTCCCAAGCACCGCCATCCGCCGCGCCGTGACGACCGGCAGCATCGAGACGCCGAACAGCACGGGCAGCGAAACGCCGACCCACATCACCTGCCGCCAGAAATAATAGAGCGGGGCGAATTTCCGGTGCTCGCCCGAATAGCGCATTGCGGTGGCCGGACTCGCCGCCGCGACCGCGACCAGCCCGATCGCGATCAGGAACAGCGTGAGCAGCAGGAGAACACGGTCGATATCCCAGAACCAGGTTCCGAGCGGCGATCGGTCGCCGCGCCCGCCGCGTCCCTTGATCGATCCGATCAGGCCGGGGCGTGGGGCGGCCTTGGGAGTGCGGTCCTTCACGCCAGAGCCTCCACCGCCGCGCGAAAGGCGTCGCCCCGCGCTTCGTAATCGCGAAACTGGTCGAAGCTGGCACATGCCGGGGACAGCAGCACGGTATCCCCCGGCAAAGCCGCCGCCGCCGCATGGGCGACCGCCGCCGCCAGCGTGCCCGACTGCTCGACCACCGGCACCTTGTCCTTCAACAAGTTGAAGAAGAGCGGTGCCGCCTCTCCGATCGTATAGGCCGCGACGACATGATCCAGATGCGCGGCGCAGGCGTCGAGATCGTCGCCCTTGCGCTTGCCGCCGACGATCCAGTGGACGCGCGGGAACGCCGCCAGCGCGGGCGCGGTGGATTCGGGATTGGTTGCCTTGCTATCGTTGACGAACGCCACGCCGTTCCGGGTGGCGACATGCTGCATCCGGTGCGGCAGGCTGGCATAGCTGGCGAGGCCCGCCGAGATCGCGTCCTCACCGATACCCAGCGCGCGCGCGACGGCGATCGCGGCCTGGGCGTTCTGTGCATTGTGCGGACCTTGCAGCGCCGGCCAGCGGCTCTGGTCGAGCGTCGCATCGGGCATGATCGTGGCCAGATCGTCGGCCCGCCCCGCCAGTCCTTGCGCAATATTGGCGGACGCCTCATCGCCCATGCCGACAACCGCGACATGCCCCGCAGACTGCATCGCGAACAGCCGCGCCTTCGAGGCGGCATAGCCCGCGAAACCGTCATAGCGGTCGAGATGATCCGGCGTGAGGTTGAGCAGCACCGCGACGTCGCAATCCAGGCTTTCCGTCAGGTCGATCTGATAGCTGGACAGCTCCAGCACATAGACCCCGCCCTCGGGCAAAGGCGCCTGCCCCAGGATCGGCAGGCCGATATTGCCGCCCATCAGCGTCGGCACGCCCGCCGTCTTCAGGATGTGATGGACCAGTGCGGTGGTGGTCGACTTGCCGTTGGTGCCGGTGATGCCGACGACCTTGTGCGGCGGCAGGTCGTGCCGCGCCTGTGCGAAGAGTTCGATGTCGCCGATCACCGGCACCCCCAGCGCGCGCGCGGCGGCGGCCAGCGGATGGGTGTTGAGCGGCACGCCCGGCGACACGATCAGCGCGTCCATGCCCGACAGGTCGTCGAGCGGCGAAATCCGCAGCCGGTCATGGGCGGCAAAGGCCTCGCACTTGGCGGGATCGCTGTCCCACGCCATCACGCTCGCCCCGCCTTCCAGCAGCGCCGAAACGGTCGCGGCGCCGGAGCGCGCCAGCCCCAGCACCGCGAAAGTCTTGCCTACCCAGTTGCTTGCGACGATCATCGCAGCTTCAACGTCGAAAGGCCCGCCAACGCCAGCACGAAGGCGATGATCCAGAAGCGGATCACCACCGTCGGCTCCGACCAGCCGAGCTGTTCGAAATGATGGTGAATCGGGGCCATGCGGAACACCCGGCGACCGGTGCGCTTGTAGAAGAAGACCTGGATGATGACCGACATCGCCTCGACCACGAACAGGCCGCCGATGATCCCCAGCACGATTTCATGATGCGCGACCACCGCGATGGTGCCCAGCGCACCGCCCAGCGCCAGGCTGCCCGTGTCGCCCATGAACACCGCCGCCGGGGGCGCGTTGAACCACAGGAAGGCCAGCCCCGCGCCGACCACCGCGCCGCAGAAGATCGCCAGTTCCCCCGCGCCCGGCACATGCGGAATGCCCAGATAGTCCGCGAACTTGGCGTTACCAGCGAGATAGACGATGACCATGAACGCGACGCTGGCGATGATGACCGGCATGGTCGCCAGGCCGTCGAGCCCATCGGTCAGGTTCACCGCATTGCCGAATGCGACGATCGTGAAGGCGGCGAACAGCGGGTAGAAATAGCCCAGATCGATATACATGCGCGAGGTGAAGGGCAGATACAGATGCGGGCCATTCTGCCCCATGATGATCCACGCCGCGATCCCCGCGATCGCGAATTCCAGCAGCAACCGGGTCCGCCCTGACACGCCCGCCGTCGAGGCCTTCCGCACCTTGTCATAATCGTCGAGAAATCCGATCGCGCCAAAACCCAGCGTCACGAACAGGCATGCCCAGACATAGGGATTGAAGACGTTCATCCAGATCAGGATGGACAGCGCCATGCTGGTCAGGATCATCAACCCGCCCATGGTCGGCGTACCGCGCTTGGCCAGATGGGTCTGCGGCCCGTCGGCGCGGATCGGTTGTCCCTTGCCCTGACGGACGCGCAGCCAGCCGATGAAGCGCGGTCCGATGATCAGGCCGATGAACAAGGCGGTCGCCACCGTCGCGCCGGTGCGGAACGACTGATAGCGGATGAGGTTGAGGAGTCCCGGAAATCCGAGATGCTCCGCGATCCAGTACAGCATCTAACTCACGCCCCGCCCGTTCGGGTTTCATCACGCAGTGCGGCGACGACACGCGCCAACCCCACCCCGTTCGATCCCTTGATCAGCACCACGTCATCGGGTGCGACAATCGTGGCCAGCGCCTCGCGCGCGGCCTTCGCATCGGCCACATGGACGAAATCCACCCGCCCCTCAAGCGCGGCCGCCAGCGACGCCATCGATTCACCGACGAGCAGCGCCTTTTCGACGCGCGCGGCCAGGATCGGTTCGGCCAGCCCGGCATGATAATCCGCCGAATCCTCGCCCAGTTCGCGCATCTCGCCCAGCACCGCGACATGCCGCCCCGGCTCCTCGGCCAGCACGGCCAGCGTCGCGCGCATCGAGGCGGGATTGGCATTGTAGCTTTCGTCGATCACGAGCGCGCCGTTTCCGGCCCGGAACCGCGCGCCCCGCCCGGCCAGCCCGCCCAGTTCGGCGAGCGCCAGCCCCGCCAGCCCCAGATCGCCCCCCGCCGCATCGACCGCCGCCAGCACGGCCAGCGCATTGGACACCCAATGCTGCCCCGGCTGGGACAGGGTGAAGTTCAGTTCGCGCGCTCCGATCCGGGCGGTGACGAAGCTGCCGCCATGGGCCCCGCGCATCGCTTCGATCGCCCGGACATCCGCCGCGGGATCGAAGCCGAAGGTCACGATCCGATCGGCATGGGGCCGGGCCGCCGCGATCAGGCGGTCGCGGTGCGGACTGTCATAGGGGATGATCGCGGTGCCGCCGGGCTGCAGCCCCCGGAAGATCTCGCCCTTGGCGTCGGCGATCGCGGATTCGTCGGGGAAGAATTCGGTATGCGCCGGGGCGATCGCCGTCACGATCGCGATATGCGGGCGCACCATCGCGGTCAGCGCCGACAGCTCGCCCGCGTGATTCATCCCCATCTCGAACACGCCGGCCCGGACATCGCGCGGCATCCGCGCCAGACTGAGCGGAACGCCAGTATGGTTGTTGTAGCTCTTGACCGAGCGATGCACGCGCCCACGCCAGCCACGTTCGAGCGCGGCGTAAAGCGCCTCCTTGGCGCTGGTCTTGCCGACCGAGCCGGTGACACCGATGATCGTCGCATCGGTGCGCGCCCGCGACGCACGGCCCAGGTCCTCCAGCGCGCGGAAGCTGTCGACGACGCGAACATGGGGATGATCGGTATCCGCGCTGACCAGCGCGCCGGTCGCCCCTTGCCCAAAAGCCTGGTCGAGGTAGCGGTGCCCATCGGTCGCCTCGCCCGCCATCGCGACGAACAGGTCGCCCCGCCCTACCTCGCGGCTGTCAAAGGCGACGCCCGAGACCGTGAAGTCGGCGGACGCAATGCCCCCGGTCGCGGCCGCAATCTCCTGCGCGGTCCACAGGGTCATTTGCGTTCCTCGGGGGACTTGGCACCGTAATGCAGCGACAGCTTGGGCCGCGTCCGAACGGGGGCGGCCGGCGGCACGGTGTCGGCCTTGTCGACCGGTGGCGTCTTGGTGGGGGCCTGTGAGCTCATGCCGCGCACTCCCGCGCGACCGTCACGTCGTCAAAGGGCAGGACGAGGTCGCCGACAATCTGGCCCTGTTCATGCCCCTTGCCCGCGATCAGCACGATGTCCTGCTCGCCCGCCTCGGCAATCGCGGCGGCGATGGCCGCGCGGCGGTCGCCGATCTCGATCGCGCCGGTCGCGCCGCGCATCACCTGCGCGCGGATCGCGGCGGGGTCTTCGGTGCGGGGATTGTCGTCGGTCACGATCACCCGGTCGGCATGCATCGAGGCGACCTGTCCCATCACCTCGCGCTTGCCCGGGTCGCGGTCGCCGCCCGCGCCGATCACCACGATCAGGCGTCCGCCCGCATGGGGCTTGAGCGCCGCGATGGCCGCTTCGACCGCATCGGGCGTATGCGCGTAATCGACATAGACGGGCGCGCCGCTCTTCGCGATCGCGGCGCGCTCCAGCCGCCCGCGCACCGGCTGCAACCGGCCCAGATTGGCGATCGTCGTCGCCACGTCCCCGCCGGTCGCGATGACCAGCCCGGCCGAGACCAGCGCATTGGCCGCCTGATAGGCGCCGATCAACGGCAACTGGACCCTGTGGGCCACGCCATGCTCGTCCTCGATCACCAGCCCTTGCCCCAACAGGGTCGGATGCCGCTCGACGAGCTTCAAGGTCGATCCGCGCGTGCCGACCGTGACCAGCCGGTTGCCGCGCGCGCGCGCCAGATCGATCACTCGGCCGCTCTCGATATCGTCGGCCCAGACGACCGCCGTGCCCTCGGGCGACAGCACCTCGGAGAACAGCCGCATCTTGGCGGCCAGATAGGCGCCCATGTCGCCATGATAGTCGAGATGATCGCGCGACAGGTTGGTGAAGGCCGCCGCCGACACCTTCAGCCCCTCGGTCCGATACTGGGTCAGGCCGTGGCTCGACGCCTCGAACGCCAGATGGGTCACGCCCTCGCGCGCCAGGCCCGCCACATTCGACAGGAAGGTGACGACATCGGGCGTGGTCAGCCCGGTATAGGTGCGCTCATCGGCGGTGGTGACGCCCAGCGTCCCGATCGAGGCGGCGTGTTGGCCTGCCATACGCCACAACTGGCGCGTCATCTCGACCGTCGAGGTTTTGCCGTTGGTGCCGGTCACCGCGACCGCCGTTTCCGGGAAGGGCGCGAAGAACGCCGCCGCCAGCCGGGCAAAGGCGGCGCGCGGTTCGTCGGAGGCGATATGAACCGCGCCCTCCACCGTGACGTCGGGCCGTGCGACCACCGCCACCGCCCCGCTGCGCACCGCATCGGCGATGAAATCCTCGCCATTCACCCGCGCGCCCTGGAATGCGCCGAAAACAGTGCCGGGCGCGACCTTGCGATGGTCGATCGCAAAACCGGAGACGAGGACGTCACCGCCCTCGTCGATCTGTTCCGCCGTCAACTGGTTCAGCTTCATGCCGCCGCCCTCATCGCCCGTCCACCGGCGGCGCGGTCGGATCCTGCCACAGCGTCGGCAGGATGTCCGAAACGTCGACGTCGCGGTTCGCATCCGGCACCACGCCCAGCATCGCCCCGACCCGCGTGATCGTCCGCCCGACGACCGGCGCGGCGTTCCAGGCTGCGGTTTTCCACCCGAACGTCTCCTTCGTCCCCTTTGGCGAGTCCAGCATCGCCAGCACGACATAGCGCGGCGCGTCCATCGGAAAGGCCGCCGCAAAGGTCGCCACGTTGCGCGACCGATCATAGCCGCCCGCCACCGCCGCTTCGGCCGTACCAGTCTTGCCGCCGACGCGATAGCCCGGCGCATCGCCCTTGCGGCCCGTACCGCGCATCACGACCAGGCGCAGCATCTGGCGCATCCGCGCGCTCGTCGCCTCGCTCAGCACCCGCCGTCCGGCGGCGGCATGGCCGGGTTCGACCTTCAGCAGCGTGGCGGGCCGCCAGATGCCGCCATTGACCAGCGCGGCATAGGCCGATGCCAGGTGCAGCGGCGTAACCGCGATGCCATGGCCATAAGCCGTCGTCATCGTTGTGGTCCGCGCCCAATAGGTGGGCAGAAGCGGGCGGCCCTTTTCGCGCAGTTCGATATCGGGCTTGGTATCGAAGCCCAGCTTGCGGAACATCGCCTGCATCCGCTGCGGCCCGATCTCGTCGGCGATGCGGGCGGTCGCGATGTTGGAGGAATAGATCAGCGTCTCGGCCATGTTCAGCCAACGCTTCGGGTCGCCCGCCTCGTCATGGATCGTATAGCCGCCGACCTTCAGCGGATGGGTCGCGTCGAAACGCCGTGCCATGGAGGTGACGACGCCATTCTCCATCGCCGTCGCCATGGTGATCGGCTTGAAGGTCGACCCCAGCTCGAACACGCTCTGCGTCGTGATGTTGCGCAGTTCGTCGGTACCCGCCATGCCGACCCGGTTGGGGTTGAAGGTGGGCAACGAGACCATCGCGATCACCTCACCGGTCGCCACGTCCAGCACGATTCCGCCGCCGCCACGCGCCGAGAAGGTGTTCATCGCGCGGCCCAGCTCGCTCTCCAGCGCCGCCTGAACCCGCGTATCGAGCGACAGCGCGACCGGCTTGCCCGCCTGGGTGGGGTTGAGCAGCCGCTCGTCGAGCACGCGCTCCATCCCGCTCATGCCGTGGCCGTCGGTCGACAGGAAACCCAGGGCATGCGCGGCCAGGTTGGATTGCGGATAAAGCCGCTGCGTCTCGCGGTCGAAGACCAGGCCGGGTTCGCCGATCGCGTTCACCTGCTCGACCAGCGCGGGGCTGGCGCGGCGTTGCAGATAGACGAAATTGGCTTTGCGGGTGAGCTGGTTGTAGAACCATGCCTGATCGCCACGATCGGGCATCAGCGCCGCCAGCCGCGCGGCGATCTCCATCGGATCGCCCAGCAGCTTCTTGGGATGGACCGCGATCGTCCAGCTGTCGATCGTGCGGGCCAGCGGTGCCCCGTTGCGGTCGACGATATCGCCTCGCGCGGCCAGCGTCGCGGTCCGCGCCGCCGCATCGGCAGGCCCGGCGAAGATCGCCAGCAGCATCAGACGCCCGATCACCACGACCACCGCCGCGGCGAACAGCATCATCAGCATCATCAGCCGCATATGCGTCGTCGCGACCAGCGCATGGCGCTGGCCGGCGGTGCGCTGCGTTCCGGCGGGGCGCGCGACGAGAACGCTCAACGCGACCGCCGCGATTCGGTCTTGGCCCCCTTGA
>NZ_JBCNNI010000029.1:0-52469 GCF_039594485.1 Sphingomonas sp.
TGCGCTTGGCCGCCGTACGCCCGACCAGATATACTTCGCACAGCCGCTTCTCGCAGCGGCATGATCAACCAGCGGCAATCCACTTATCCATGCCGCGAGCCTGTGCAGACAAACCGAGCCACCTCTCCGCCACGCCCGGCCATAGCAGCAGGCGGCCCGGAATATGGTTCTTCTCCATCACCTGCTTCGCGGCGATGGCGGCGGCGATCATCAGCGGCATCCCGGAATTATGGCCTTCGCC
This sequence comes from Sphingomonas sp., assembly GCF_039594485.1. Lineage (GTDB taxonomy): Bacteria > Pseudomonadota > Alphaproteobacteria > Sphingomonadales > Sphingomonadaceae > Sphingomonas. The sequence goes on from NZ_JBCNNI010000029.1 coordinate 242, forward strand.
ATGCCCGGGGGCCCCGGCCACCATGGGCTTGGCGTTGGGCAGGCCCGGAAACTGCGAAAGCCCCAGCAATCCGTCGATATCGCTGCCCAGGGCGATCAGCGGGCCGCCCGATCCCCATGTCGCGGTGAAGGCTGTGGGTATGCCCGCGACGCCGCGCGTCACGGTGAATCCGTTCTTCTCCAGCACATCGGCGAGATAGGTGGAGGTGCGCACCTCCTGAAACCCCGGCTCCGCGAAGCTGAAGACCGTATCGACCATTTCCTGGATCTGCTTCGCCTGGGCGTCGACCCCGGCTTCGGCCTCCGCCTTCAGGGCGCGCGGCGCCTGCGCGGCGGCCGGAGCGACCCCGGCAGTGGCCGTGGCGGCGAAGAGCAGGGCGGTCATCGTCGTGCGCATCTTGGTCATCATGTCACTCCCCTGTGTGGTCCGAAATCGCGTTGGTTCAGAATTTCATCGTGAAGGCGACGCGGAAGGTGCGACCGATGACGTCGTACATCGATCGCGCCGTCTGCGCGTAGGCGGGCACGTTGTTGCCGTCCGGGCCGTTGCCGACGATCACCGGATCCTTGTTCAGCAGATTGTTGACGATGAAGTTCAGGCTGCCCTCATGACCGCCGCTGCGCAGCTTCACACCGATCGCCGCGTCCAGATACATGATCCCCGGGATGCTGTTCGTATTGATCGTGCGATAGCGCGTCGTCGACGTCGGACAGCCGCTGGTGCATTCGACATAGTCGTTACCGTACACCCCGCTGCCGAAGCCGCGTGCGACCAGATTGAAGCTGAAGGGATCGACATCGTAGAAGGCGCTGACGCGATAGCGCCATAGCGGGACCGAGTAGGAGCCCGACAGGCTGCCGCCGTTCACCCCGGCATAGTCGATCGGGAAGATGCCGTTGTCGATGACGTTGGAGATATAGTGCGTCGCGGCGGCATGGATGCTGACGCTGCCGGGCAGGGACTCGCTGACCGCCGAAAGATCGGTCCGGTAGCTGGCCTCGATATCGAAACCGCGCTCATGCTGACTGGCGAAGTTGAACGGCTGGATGATGATCCGCGACAGCGCCCCGCCCGCGTAAACGATGTTGCCGCAATATTGGGACGAGCCGGAATAGCAGAAATCGACGGTATTCTGCGAGGTGATCGTGCCGATCGCGTCGTTGATCTGAATGTCGAAATAGTCGAACGACGCGGTGAAACCGGGGATGAAGCGCGGGCTGACCACGGCACCGGCCGTCCATGTCTTGGCCCGTTCCGGCTTCAGCGCGGTGTTGCCGATGGTCGTCTCTAGGAACGGCTGAGACCCGGTCAGGGGCGCGTTCGAGGGAAGGATGACCGTGTTGGTGCGCGCGGTGCCGGCTGCGAACAGCTCCTGCAGATTGGGGGCACGGATGTCGCGGCTATAGGTGCCGCGGACCTTGATGTCGGGGATCGGTTCCCATGTCGCCCCGACCTTCCAGGTCTGGACCGCGCCCGAGGTGGAATAGTCGGTGTAGCGCCCCGCACCGTTGAGGGCGACGCCTGGCAGGACCGGCAGGTCGACCTCGACAAAGCCTTCCTTCACCGAATACTCACCGCGATTGACCAGATAGTTGCCGTAGAGCCAGCCGGACGAGAATTGCGGATCGACGCGGCCGTCGATCTGTTCCTTGCGCCATTCGCCGCCGAAGGCGATCGCCGCCACCCCGCCGGGCAGCTTGAACAGCGCGCCGTTGACGCTGACGGCGGCGACGTCCTGCTTGATCGTCTGGTCGCGCTGGGGCTGGGCCGTGCCGTAGATATAGGCGAGCGCGGCGGAGGAGACGCCGCCGGTGCCGAGCCGATCGATCGGCACACAGCCATTTGTCGGGTTGGTCAGGGTCGAGCGGCACATGATCTGCCCGTTCGACAGCACCGCGTCCTGGGCCAGCGCCATGCGGGCATTGTTCCAGGTGTTGGTCAGTTCCTCATGCGATTTCGTCGCGCCATGCTGGTAATAGGCGTCCCAGGTCCAGCGCTGTCCGAACAGGCCGAACTTGCCCTTCGCACCGAAGACATACCGATAGACCTCGCGCGTATTGTCGCTACCGGGCACCGGGAAACCGGCGTTGGACGTGCCGATCGTGATCGACGAAAGTCCGTTGGCCGCCATCGCGGCCGCCACCGTGGGATATTGCGTCAGCAGATAGGCATTGTCGTTGCGGATCACGACGCCGGTACTGGGGGTCTGTTGATAGAAGCTCTGGCCGCGATAGCGATTGTACGAAAACTGGCCGTACACCTGCACCGCATCGGTGACGTCGAAGCCGATGCGATCAAAGAAGCTGATCCGTTCCTCATGCGGGATCAGCGAGTTGGTGCCGACATGACCCGACAGTGTCGTCTGCCAGTCACCGCCGATCATCCAGGGCGAGGAGGTGGCGTTGGTCGTGCCGAAGGCGAGTTGACGCGTCTGCCCATTGCCCAGGAAATAGGTGCCGCGAAGCGGCCCGGCCGTGACCAGCCCGCCCGCGGTATAGGTGGCGGGCCCCGCGCCCGAGACGATCAGGCGCTGCGGCAGGCCGTTGGTGGCGGTATAGGCGGGATTGTTGATCTGGAACGTGCCGCTGTCGTTCCAGTCGCGGTCGATCGTGTCGACGCCATATTGCTTGAAATACTCGCCGCTGAGCAGGACGTGGAGCCGATCGTCGAGCATCGACTGTCCGATCGTCGCGGCCAGCCGATAATTGCGGCCGTCGCCATAGGTCGTCACCCCCTGGTCGGCGGACAGCTTCAGCCCCTTGAACTTCTCGTCGAGGATGAAGTTCACGACGCCGCCGACCGCATCCGATCCATATTGCGCGGAGGCGCCCCCGGTGACGACTTCGACACGTTCGATCAGATCCTGTGGAAAGGTGTTGATATCGACGACGCCGCTGACAGCCGAGGCGACGGAACGCTGGCCGTTCAGCAGGACCAGCGTGCGTCCGGCCCCCAGGCCACGCAGATTGACCGAATTGATGCCCGCAATGCCGTTGGACAGCGACCCGGAGCTGTTGCCGGACGTGCTGCCCTGTCCGATCGCCGGAAGCTGGTTGACGAAGTCGGAGATATTGGCGGGCTTCTGCGCCTGGATGTCGGCGGCGCCCAGCACCGCCACGGGGGTCGGTGCGCTATAGCCATCGCGAACGATGCGGCTGCCGGTGACGACGACCTCGCCGGTCTGGGGCGGGGCTTCGGCGTCTGCGGTCGTGGGGGCGTCCTGAGTCTGGGGGGCAAGCGCGGTTGTCGCCGCAGCCGCAGCCGCAGCCGCCAGTGCCTCGGCGGGTGATGTCGTCTGCTGCGCCGATGAAGGGGTTGGTACAACTGCGATCGCCGCCACCGTTGCCAGCCACATGGCGCGGACGCTGCCGCACCGGCTCGCCAATCCCGCCACTACTCTTTTACCCGTTTGCGCGTTCGCCATGTCTTACCCCCGAAGCTTCCCAAGAAGCCTGTCGGGCATCGCTCTCCCCCTGTTTATCCGGGTGGCATGGCGATCATGGCCGGGCGCCCGTGTGCCCGCCGCTCCCCCCATGCCGGTGAAGAATCCGGTTCGCCACATGGTGCCGGACTTGTTTCGCCAAACCCCATTTCATCGACAGGATGTTTCCCATCATCGCTGTCTGTGAATGGAATATTGCACAAAGCGGAGCGCATGATCCTCGCAAATGACGAGGGCGTTATGATTTGTGCGGGCGTGATTCCGGCGTGAAATGAGAGATACTTGATGGAATCCATCATCAAGAGCGCCGATCGCATCGACGATCCACGGCCGATCAGTCCTGATTCGCGAACACCACCGGCGGAGCGTTGCGGCGGACGACCTGACGCATGATGAAGCTGCTGCGGATCTTGGCTACGTGCGGCAGCTTCGACAGTTCGCGCCGATAGACGCGGTCATAATCCTTGAACGAACGCACATGGATCATCATGATGAAGTCGGTATCGCCCGATACGAAGCTGCAGAAGCTCATCGAGGGGCAGCGAAGCGCCGCTTCCTCGAACGCGTTCAATATATCCTCGGCCTGGGATTGAAGCTCGAACGATACCAGCGCGGTAACGCCGTAGCCGAGCCGCTCCATGTCCAGATTTGCGGTGTAGTTGGCGATCACGCCGCGCTCTTCCAGGATCTTTCGGCGGCGCGCAGCGGCCGTGCTGGAAAGGTGGACGCGCTCGCCCAACAGCACGTCCGAGATGCGACCGTCGGCCGTGATCTCCTGCAATAGCCGATAGTCGGTCATGTCCAGGATCAGATGTTCTTTTTCCGTCACGAATGGCCTCGGTTGCGCGAATTTCCCTTAAGTCGTGCGAAGGTCGATGGAAAATCCGCGATGGGTAATGGCGATCCGGCTGCCCTGCCAGCGGGGCCAGCGCGCGATCCTCGGACTATTTCAGGCGGACGGCCCCGCCATATCCCATGGCGGTCACCGCCTGGGCAAAAGCCTCGGGATCGTCCGTCTGGAATGTTCCGCTGATTCGGACCTTCGCGACATCGGGATCCGTGACGACAAGGGGATGCGGAAGATAGCGGTTCAGCGATGCCACGACTTCGCCCAGCGGACGATTGTCGACACTGATCATCGCGTCGCGCCATTCCGTCCGCCGCCTGACATCGTCCTGGAGCAGCGTCCATCCGCTCGCCCGCAGCAGGAGACGTGATCCCGGCGTCATGTCCAGGGCCTTGATCCCCGGGGCTTCGGCGCGAACGGCCCCTTCGACGAGCGTGACCGATGGCGCGTCGCCGATCATGCTGACCTCGAAGGCGGTGCCGATATCGGTGATGCGGGCGCTGCCGATATCCACCTGGAACGGTCGACGGGGGTCGTGTCGTACCGCGAAGAACGCCCGCCCGCGTTCCAGCGCGGCATGGCGCGTACCCATGGCGTCATAGATGCGCAGGCGGGTTTCGGTATCCAGCGTGACGCGGCTGCCATCGGCGAGGGCGATCGTCCGCGGCTGGCCATGGGCATTGTCGATGGTCCTGCCGCGATCGGCCTGGGCAAGGGCCGGGGCTGGCGCGCCGGGGTGCATGTATCGCCAACCGACCGAAAGCGTCCCGACCGTCGCCAGAACGACCGCCGAGGCTACCGCCACCATGGCATATCGCCCGCGGGAATGCGGTGCGGGGGCGATACGGGCGCGGGCGTCGGCCCGCATCGCCAGGACCGCCGGATCCTGTGCGATCCCGTCGAGCGATTGCCAGAAGGCGGCGACCTCGGCCAGCTCGGCGGCATCCTCGGGACGCGGTGGCGCCCAGTCGCCATCGGCATGACGGGTCGACGCGAAACGCCCGATGGCGTCGCGCCCCTCCGCCCCATCCGGCGCATCGTCAAAGTCGCCCGCACTCACGGTCGATCCTCCATCAGAAATCGTAGCGCCTTCATGATGTGCTTTTCCACCGCGCTGACCGAGATGGCATGGGCCTTTGCGATTTCGCCATAACTCATGCCTTCGAACCGATGGAGTATGAAAATGTCCCGCCGACGCTCTGGCAACTCGGCGAGGCGCCCGGCGATCCGCGCGACCTCATCCTTACCTAGCAAGACGCGATCCGGCGTGATCCCCTCAACGGGATGATGATGGTCTTCCAGCGTTTCGTGAAATGCCTGCTGCCGGGTCGAGGCCCGCCTGGCCCGGTCCTGCAGGACGCTTTGCGCGGTCTGGAACAGATAGGCCTGCGCGCTGATCACATGGCCGGACGCCAGGTGGCTGTGCGCGCGAATCCAGACATCCTGCACCGCATCATCGATATCGGCCGGGTTGGGCAGCCGTCGCCCGAACCATTTGCGCAACGCAGGAATCGCGACCCTGAAGGTTTCCGTCACATCTTTTGTCTCGTAGGAATTCGCGAAATGCGTCCGCGATAGGGCAATCTAGGCAACCCATCGGCTTTTTGGCAAGCTGCGCGCAATGGCATGGCCACGCCTTCCCGCATCCCCGATTTTTTGCGTCGCAGCAACGGTTGCGGCGTCCTTGCTGCCCCAAGGCGTGGCGGCACAAGCCAGGCGGGGCGGCGGGGCGCATGACCCGCAACGACCGGGCGCTGCGCAGGCGCTGACGTTGTCGGAGGCGCTTCGCGAGGAAGCGCTGCGCTGTGGCGTGTCGATCCTGTTCCCGTCTGCGCTGGTGACGGGACGCCGCGCGCCGACCATCGGTCGCGGCGGGGATGTCGCCGCGAGGCTTGGGCGGTTGCTCGCCGGGTCCGGCCTGCGCGCGCGGCGGCTGTCCAGCCGGTCGTTCATCGTCGAGGCGCTTTCCGCACCGCCTCCGTCGCCGGCCGTGACGCCCGCGGATATCGTGGTCACGGCGATGCGCCACCCGACCATATTGGGGAATACGCCGGTCAGCATGGTGGTGGTCGGCGGCGACGAGCTGGAACGCGCGCATGTCACCGCCTTGCGACAACTGGCCGGTCTCGCCCCCAGCCTGACGGTGACGGAAAGCGCCAACAGCCTTGCCCGGCTGTCGGTTCGTGGGGCCTATGCCGCCGGCGAGCCGACGGTCGGCCTATATTACGGCAATGTACCGATTGCGGGGCCGAGCGGCACGACCTCCGATCCCAGCGCGATGACCCCCGATCTTGCGCTGGTCGATGTCGAGCGTGTCGAGCTGCTGCGGGGGCCTCAGGGGACGCTCTACGGAGCGGGGTCGTTGGCGGGAACGTTGCGCATCCTGTTCAACCCGGCCGATCCGACCCGCCGGGCCGCATCGGTCGAGGTTTCGGCCAATTCGGTCGCCGATGGCGCACCGGGGTCATCCGTCACGCTGATGGTGAACCGTCCGACCGACGACGGCCATGCCGCGCTTCGGGCGGTGCTGTGGCGCGAGGTCCGGGGCGGCACGATCGACAATCGCGTGCTCCATATCACCGATGTCGACCGGAGCATCCGCTCCGGGGGGCGGCTGGCCTTGCAATGGCGGCCCGCGAAGGACTGGCGGCTCGATCTGATCGGCACATATCAGGCAGGACGCACCATCGATAACGGCGCGCAGACATCGGGCAGCGGGATCGGGCAGACCGCGGCCCGGGTCCGTGCACCGTTTCGGGATGATTTCCTGCTGCTGGCGGCGGACCTGCACGGAGAGATCTGGCGGGGCCTGTCGTTCGACGCCACGCTGTCGCACACGTCATGGCGCACGCACCGCATCATCGATTTCACCGCGACGACGCTATCGCATGAAAACGACGCCGTCGCCTGCGGTCATTATTTTTCGGTGGAGGGTTCGGGCTGTTCCGCGTCCCGGATGGCGGACTTCAATGCCTATGTCCAAAGCCAGAGCCCCAGCGTGCTCGATCAGCCATTCTCCGTCACCACCGACAATGTCGAGGCGCGTCTGTCGGGGAGCGGCGCCATGACCTGGACAGCGGGCGTGTTCGCCAGCCGTCGTCGCGATCAGGGGAACACCTGGACCCGACCGGTGGATGCGGCGACCGGGATGATCGATCGGGCCCGGCCCGCCACGGCGGCCCGGACGTTCGGCGGCAATCTCGACCAGTTCGCGGCTTTCGCCGATGGGGAATGGCGAACCAGCGGCTGGCTGACCCTGTCCGCGGGGCTGCGCACCTTCGACTATCGTCGCCATGCGCAGGGCTTCATCGAGACGCCGAGCCCGATCACGGGCCCCTTCGATCCCAGTGGATTCGACCAGAGCTACAGGGCCGGGGGTTCCGTCGGCCGGTTGCGGGGGGAGGTCCGATGGGCGGCGGGAATGCTGAGTTACCTTCAGATATCCGGCGGCTTTCGGCCCGGCGGGATCAATGTGGTGCCCGGGCTCCCCTCTGGCCTCGCCTCCTATCGCGATGACCGTTTGACGAGCATCGAATGGGGCACGCGCGGCACGTTCCTGCATGACCATGTGCAGGTCGAACTCTCGGCCTACCGCCAGTCATGGTCGCGGATGCAATATGCCGTGCAGACGTTGGACAGCGCCTATGGCTTTATCGGCAATATCGGCAGCGCCCGGATCGATGGTCTGGAATTGTCGATGCGCTGGCGCATCCTGCCGGGGCTCAAGGCCCGGATCGAGGCGACCGGCACCGATGCCCGGCTGACCAGCGATCAGACCAGCATGACGGCGACGTCGCCGGGGCGTGCGGGGGATCGGCTGCCCAATGTCGCGCCGATCGCCGCCGCTGCGTCCCTGTCCTATGACCGCGAACTGGGATCGACCTGCTCGCTCTCCGCGACCGCCATCCTGCACTATACGGGGAAGAGCTATGCCGCGTTTCCCGGAACGGGCGGCGATCCGCGCACGGCGGTCGGCAATGCGACCAGCGCCGATATCGATCTCGGCATCAAGCGGCGCTCTGCCGTCCTCTCGGTCTATGTGCAGAATATCGGCGATGCGCGACCGATCCAGTGGACCGGAAAGCTGCCCGGCCAGACCTATGTCAGCAGAATGAGGCCGCGCACGATCGGTATTTCCGTTCGTCACGGTCTTTAGCATGGCCAAAAAACTTCACGATGATGGTGAGGTGTGACGTTTTCATTGCGTCTGGCTGGATAAGCGGACGCATCGACGAGTCGCGACCAGGAGAGGGGAGACCAGATCGAACCACGAAGTCCAAGGGGGGCCTCCATCGTGAAAACCTTTATCGCCTGTACGGCCGTGTTGAGCGCCGGCATCCTCGTCGCCACCCAGTCCAGCGCACAGACCGCGCCGACGGCCGCGACCCTCGCCACGGCGGCCGAACCCGATCCGCAAATCGACCAGAAGGCCGATAATGGCGATATCGTCGTGACCGCGCTGCGCCGTCAGTCCACCGTCCAATCCGCTCCTTTGAGCATCGCGGCGCTATCGGGGGATACGCTGGCAAAGACCGGGGCGACCCAGCTCGGCGACTATTTCCGCCAGATTCCCAACCTCAACGTCACGGCGGGGCAGGGCGGCAATGCCCGGATCAGCATCCGCGGCGTGAACTCGGCCGGCGAAGCCACGGTCGGCCTTTACTATGACGAGACGCCGGTCACGGGGCCGTCGGGGACGACCCAGGATTCCGGGGCGGTCGCGGGGGACCTGAACCTGTTCGATGTCGAGCGTGTCGAGGTGCTGCGCGGGCCGCAGGGGACGCTCTATGGCTCCAGTTCGATGGCCGGCACGTTGCGCGTGATCTTCAATAAGCCCGATTTCAATGCGTTCGACGCGGCCACCGAGGAACAGATTTCGTCGACCGCGCATGGCAATGTCGGCTGGTTCACCAAGGCGATGGTCAATGCGCCGGTGGTCAGCGATGTGCTCGCCGTCCGGCTGGTCGGTTATTATGAACAGCGGCCGGGCTGGGTCGACAATGTCAAGTTCGGCACGACCGACGTGAACCGACAGACCAATTGGGGCGTGCGTGGCCTGATCGGACTGAAGCCCGATGCGCTGACCAACATCGTCGCGACGGTGATCTATCAGAAGGCCGACGCCGCCGATCAGCAGGGCTGGTATTCGACCGTCGGGCGGTATCAGACCAACTCGCCGGTCAAGCTGCCGTTCAACACCGAGATGCAGCTCTACAACCTCAAGGGGGAGCGCAAGCTCGGTTTCGCGACGGTGACCGCGACGGGAAGCTGGTATCGCTATTCCTATCTGCGCGCGTTCGACTTCACGCCCAGCACCTATGCCTATGCCAATTCGACGGCCGCCTGCAGAAGCTATTACGGCATCACCGCGGCCTGCACCTCGGCCCAGTTCGCTGCCTATCGCGACAATGGGCTGGCGCAATTGCCCGCGGTCGGGTTCCAGCCCGCCTTCGTTCGCGCCAAGAATGCCGAGATTCGGTTGTCCTCCGACGCGGGACCCAGCTGGCTGCAATGGACGGTCGGCGCCTATTACGAACAGCGGCACGACCATATCGAGAGCCAGACTGTCAGTGCCAATCCCGCAAATGGCGATGTGTATGTGCCGCTTCGCTATTTCTCGCACCGTTATGTCGAGACCGACGAGCGCCAGGTCGCAGGATTTGGCGAAGTCACCATCACGCCGGTCGACAATCTGAGCCTGACCGGCGGCGCGCGCTATTATGATTATGACAAGCGGACCAGCGGCGAATCCTATCTGACCAACATCTATACCGGCAGCCTCGCCGCGCCCTATACCTCCGTGACCGCCAAGGCGCATGGCTGGATCGAGAAGTTCAACATCGCCTATAAGTTCACACCGCGCGTGATGATGTACGCGACCGCATCCAAGGGTTTCCGCCCCGGCGGCGCGAACAATATTCCGGTGCTGCCCGCCAATCTGATCGCGTACAAGGCGGATAGCCTTTGGAATTACGAGATCGGCTTCAAGTCCAGCTGGCTCGACAACGCGCTGGTGTTCAACGCCGCGGCCTTCGATGTCGAATGGAGCGACATGCAGACCCAGGCGCGCACGTCGGACGGGCTTTATGCCTTTCTGACCAATGCGGGCAAGGCGCGCATTCGCGGCGGCGAGGTGGACCTGACCGCGCGCCCCTATCATGGCCTGACACTCAGCGTCGCGGCGGGCTATTCGGATGCCAAGCTGACGCAGGACCAGTCGAACAGTTCGGTTCTCATCACCGCGTCGACCGGCAAGGCCGGGGATCCGATCCCCAACACCCCCGCCTGGACCGTGTCGTCCTCGGGCTCCTACAACTGGGCGATCGGCAACGGGCTCAACGGCCTGTTGCGCGCAGACTATGCCTATACGGGCAAGATGCAGTCCAGCTTTCGGACGACCGATCCCTATTTCACCACCTATGGCGATTACGCGACGGTCAATCTGCGCGCCGGCGTCGAGGGCAAGCGCTGGGGCGCCTATGTCTTCATTCAGAATGTGGGCGACACGGTGGGCGTGACGGGCCGCAACAGCGGTTTCGGTTACTCCAACCTCACCTTCTCGATCCCGCCGCGTACCGTTGGCCTGAACATCCGCTTTGGTCTTTGAGGAGGAAAGAAGATGCGCAAATTCCGCTTTGTCCTGACGGCCGGATTGCTGGCCCTGTCGCATGCCGCATCGGCCCAGACGTTCGATCCGGTTGCCGCCAAGACCGCGATCGACGCGGTGCTGGACCGCACCTATCCGGCGCTCGATACGCTCTACAAGGACATCCACGCCCACCCGGAGGTCGGCTTTCAGGAGACTCGCACGGCGGCCCTGCTCGCCCAGCGGATGCGCAAGCTCGGCTTCACCGTGACCGAGCATGTCGGCAAGACCGGGATCGTCGCGATCTACAAGAATGGACCGGGGCCGGTGGTGCTGGTCCGCACCGAACTCGACGCATTGCCGATGGAGGAGAAGACCGGCCTGCCCTATGCCAGCAAGGCGCAGCAGACGGTCGACGGCAAGCTGACCTATGTGGATCATGCCTGCGGTCATGACAGCCACATGGCATGGTGGGTCGGCACGGCCGAAGCCTTGCTGGCGATGAAGGACAAGTGGCACGGAACGCTGATGTTCATCGGCCAGCCCGCCGAGGAGATCATCTCTGGCGCGAAGGCGATGCTCGATGACGGGCTGTTCACCCGCTTTCCCAAGCCCGATTACGGCTTTGCCGCGCATGTCGGGCCATCCCCCATCGGAACGGTGACGGTGAAGCAAGGGGTGACCACCTCCGCCAGCGACACGCTGTACGTTTCGTTCAAGGGGGTCGGCGCGCATGGATCGATGCCGGATAAGGGGATCGACCCGATCGTCGAGGGCGCGCATTTCGTCAATGATGTCCAGACCGTCATCAGCCGCCAGAAGGACCCGCAGAAATTCGGGGTCATCACGGTGGGCTCCTTCCAGGGGGGAACCGTCGCGAACATCATTCCCGATCACGCCGACCTGCAACTGACGCTGCGGTCCTTCGATCCAGATGTCCGCAAGCTGCTGATCGACGGGGTCACGACCACCGCCCAGGCCGTTGCGACCATGGCCAACGCTCCGATGCCCGAAATCAAGCATATGTTCGGGACCAGCCAGGTCGTGAACGACATATCCCTGTCCGACACGACGGCGGGCATGCTGAAGACGGCGTTTGGCGCGGATGCGGTGACGCTCGTGCCCGCGACCGTGCCGGGCGGCAATGGCAGCGAGGATTATTCGGAGTTCGTATCCGCCGGTGTCACAAAATCGGTCTTCTTCATGGTCGGTGGCTATGACCCGAAGACGATCGCGCAATATGCGGCCGAGAAGAAGCCGCTGCCGGTCAACCATTCGCCCTTCTTCGCGCCGGTTCCTGAACCCACGATCCGGCGCGGTGTCGAGACCCTGACCCTCGCCGTCCTTTCGGTGGCCGGCAACGACGCAAGTCGGTAATTCCCGCAAGGAGCGGGCCGCAGGACGGGACATCGAACCGCCTGGGGCCCGCTCGCCATTCGGACGGCCGCCGGTGTCAGTGCGCCCAGCCGGGGCGGAGCGCGATGCGCAGGATACGATCGTTCGCCGCCAGGAACAGCGCGCGGTCCTGTTCGCCAAAGGCGCAATTGGCGGCCCGCCCGAATGGCTCGCCGCTCCGTCGCGTCAGGAAGCGACACGATCCTGCAGCACGGCCCGCTGCCCGGCGGTCGGTTGCCAGTCGTGCGCCATCAGGCCGTCATGGCCGAACAGGCGGTCGACGATGCCCGCCGTTCCGGCCTCTTGCCACAGGGCGACAAGTGCCTCCGCCATCGGGTCGGGCGACGCGGCGCTGCCCGTGCGGATGAAGCGCAGCCAGGCGCCCAGCGCGGTCAGTGTCGCGGGGGCGGTCTCGCCGCGTCGGCCATGGGCGGCGAGCGAGGCCAGCCAGCGCGGGCCGACCTTCTGCGACCCGTCGCTGGCGATCTGGGCCAGCCGGTGGGGCAAGGCGGGGTTGGCGAAGCGCCGGAGGAGCGCATCGGCATAGGCATCCAGCGCCTGTCCGGGGGCGGGGGTGAAGCTGGTCGCGGCCTCCTGGCGCATCAGTGTCTCGACCACCGGACGGATGACCGGATCGGCGACCGCCTGGTGAACGAAGTCATGGCCCCGCTCCAGCCCCAGATAGGCGAGCGCCGAATGCGCGCCGTTGAGCATGCGCAGCTTGGCGGTCTCATAGGGCGCGACGTCGCTCACGAACTGCGCGCCGCCCATCTGCCAGCGGGGGCGGCCTTCGGCGAAGTCGTCTTCGATCACCCATTGGCGATAGGGCTCGGTGATGACGGCGGCCGCATCGGTCAGGCCAAGCGTGGCGGCGACCCGCGCCCGGTCCGCCTCGGTCACGGCGGGGACGATCCGGTCGACCATCGTATTGGGGCAGCGCCATGTGCGCTCGAACCAGTCGCGATCCTGGGCATGGCCCAGATGGTCGAGGAACGCCGTCACCCCGGCGCGCAACACCCGGCCATTATCGGGCAGATTGTCGCAACTGACCAGGCTGAGCGGCGACAATCCCGCCCGCCGCCGCGCGGTCACGGCGGTCGCCAGATGATGATAGATGCTGTTCCCGTCGGCGACGAGTCCGGGGAGGTCGGTCGTCCCGTCGGGGCGCCTCCAATAGCCCTTCTCCGTTACGGTCAGCGTGACCAGCCGGGTATCCGCCGAGGCGAGAAGAGCGGCCAGCCGGTCGGGGTTCTGCGCCGCGACCGTCACGGCCCGGACCGCGCCGATCAGCCGGGTCGCCTCACCTTCCGCCGAGCGCTCGGTGACGGTGTAGAGCCCGTCCTGCGGGGCGAGCGCGTCGCACACGCCCGCCGATCGCAGCGATGCGCCCGCGATCGCCCAGTCGCGATCACCCGCCGCCATGGCGTCGTCGGTATAGACCGCCTGATGCGCCCGGTGGAACGCACCCAGCCCGAGATGGACGATGCCGATCCGTTGCCCCGCACGGTCATAGGCGGGCCGCGCCACGCCGCCGGGAAGGGCGGCGGCGCTGCGTTCGTTCAGCCGATCGGTCACAGGCGATAGGCCGCGCGGACAAGGCCGCTGGTCAGTGCGTGCGCCAGATCGACCGCTTCCGCTTCCTCCAGCCGGTGCTCGGCGACGAGGCGCGCGAGGAAGCCGCAATCGACCCGCCGCGCGACGTCATGCCGCGCCGGGATCGACAGGAAGGCGCGGGTGTCGTCGTTGAACCCGACCGTGTTGTAGAAACCGGCCGTCTCGGTCGTCATCTCGCGGAACCGGCGCATCCCCTCCGGGCTGTCATGGAACCACCAGGCGGGGCCGAGCCTCAGGCAGGGATAATGCCCGGCAAGCGGCGCCAGTTCACGCGCATAGACGCTTTCGTCCAGCGTGAAGAGGATGATGGTCAGGTCGCGTTCGTTGCCGACCGCGTCCAGCATGGGTTTCAGCGCGTGGACATAGTCGGTGCGCATCGGCATGTCCGCACCCTTGTCGCGACCATGGCTGGCGAAGAGGCCCGCATTGTGGTTGCGGAAGGATCCTGGGTGGATCTGCATCACCATGCCGTCGGCGACGCTCATCTTCGCCATCTCGGTCAGCATCTGCGCGCGGAACAGCTCGGCATCGGCGGGCGTCCAGTCGCCGCCGACGATCCGCGCGAACAGCGCCTCGCACTCCACGGTCGACAGATTGGCGGTGGCGGCGGTCGGGTGGCCGTGATCGGTCGCGGTCGCGCCCATCGCGCGAAAGGCGGCGCGACGCTTGGCATGGGCGGCCAGATAGCCGGACCAGCGATAGACATCCTCGCCGGTCAGTTCGGCGAAGCGCCGCATCGCGCCCGCGAACTGCTCATGCTCGACATCGATCACGCTGTCGGGGCGATAGGTGGTGATGACCCGCCCCTGCCAGCCCGAGGCGCGGATCGCCTGATGATGCTCCAGCGCGTCATCGGCTCCCTCGGTGGTGGCGAGGCAGTCGAGGCGGAACCGCTCGAACAGCGCGCGGGGGCGGAAGGCGTCGGTCGCCAGCTTCTCGCCCATCGCGTCGAAATACCGATCGGCGGTCGCCGCCTCCAGCGCGATGTCGAGGCCAAATATCTCGGCGAAGACATGGTCGAGCCACATGCGGGACGGCGTGCCGCGGAACAGATGATAATGCTCCGCGAACAACCGCCAGGCCGCGCGCGGATCGGTTGCCGGACGGCCCGCCTTGCTGGGGATCGCCAGATCGTCGAGCGCGATGCCCTGGCTGTAGAGCATGCGGAAGATATAATGGTCCGGCGCAAGCAGCAGTTCGGTCGCGTCGCCCCAGGGCGCATCGGTCGCGAACCAGCGCGGATCGGTATGGCCGTGCGGGCTGACGATCGGCAGGTCGGCGACCTCGGCATAGAGCGTCCGCGCGATCGCCCGGGTCGTCGGATCGGCCGGAAACAGCCGATCGGGATGCAGCACCAGCGGCCGGGTCATTCCGTCATCTCCCATGCCGCCCGGCCCGATACCGGATGATCCTCGCGCGCCGAGGACCGGTCCAAACCCAGCATATGTACAATTCCTCTCTCCAGCCCGCGCAGTTCCGCCAGCCCGCGCATCCGGCCGAGCAGCGAATAGCCGGGATTGGCCTGGCGGTGGAGGTCGTCCATCATCCGGTGGCCATGATCGGGGCGCATCGCGATCGCACGCCCCTGCGCATGCGATATCTCGACCACGGCGCGCAGCACCTCGGCCATGCGCGCGTCGCCGCCC
This sequence comes from Sphingomonas sp., assembly GCF_039594485.1. Classification (GTDB taxonomy): domain Bacteria; phylum Pseudomonadota; class Alphaproteobacteria; order Sphingomonadales; family Sphingomonadaceae; genus Sphingomonas. Next base: position 15,772 of record NZ_JBCNNI010000029.1, read on the forward strand.
AGATGCTCGGCTTCGTGAAAGCTGCGCTCCTGCGCTTCCCAGGCGACCGCGCGCAGGTGGAGAAAGTCGATCCGCTCGCCAAAGCGGCGGACCATGGCGGGCAGGTCGTTGTCGGGGCGCGCGCCGAATGATCCGGTGCAGAAGCACAGGCCATTGGCGGGTGAGGGCACCGCCGCATAGAGATGTTCCAGATCGTCGGCCGTGCTGACCACGCGCGGCAGGCCGAAAATGGGGAAGGGGGGATCATCGGGATGGACGACCAGCGTGATGCCGACCTCTTCCGCGATCGGGCAGACCGCGCGCAGAAAGGCGACATGGTTGGCGCGCAACCGTTCGGCATCGACCCCGGCATAGCTCTGGATCGCGCGCAGGAAGGCGGGCGAATCGAAGCTCTCCTCGCTGCCCGGCAGGCCGGCGATGATCGTGCGTTCCAGCCGGTGGCGCTCCTCCGCCGTCATCGCCGCGAAACGCGCGGCGGCGCGGCGGCGGATCGCGTCCGAGTAATCCGCCTCGGCCCCGGGGCGGCGCAGGATGTGGATGTCATAGGCCGCGACCGCTTCCCATTCGAAGCGCAGCGCCGTCGCGCCGTCCGGCAATGCCCAGTCCAGATCGGTCCGGGTCCAGTCGAGCAGCGGCATGAAATTATAGGTGACGGTGCGCACCCCCTCCGCCGCCAGATGGCGCAGGCTGTCGCCATAGGCCTGGACCAGCGCGTCGGTCATCTCGCCGCGCTTGATGGCGTCATGCACCGGCAGGCTTTCCACCACGCTCCAGCCCAGCCCCGCCGCTTCGATCATCCGCCGCCGCGCGGCGATCGCGTCGCGTGGCCAGACATGGCCGTTGGGAATGTCGTGCAATGCGGTGACCACTTCGGTAGCACCCGCCTGACGGATATGGGACAAGGAGACGGGGTCGGCCGGGCCGAACCAACGCATCGTCTGGATCATGAACACGGCGCCATTCCCGCTCACTAAAAGTCTTCTGCTTATGCGGTAGCGTTAGCATTGGCGTTTCGGATTGACCAGTTACATAATTTGGTCTTGCCACTATCGGTCGGATGGATGGCGGACGAGAAGGGTGAGGAGACGAAGTTCATGCGGATCGTGGTGGTCGGCGAGGGGATGATCGAATTGTCGCGGGCGGATGGCGATGGCTGGCGGCTGGGCCATGGCGGCGACACGCTCAACACCGCGATCCATCTGGCGCGCATGGGCCGCGACGTTCGCTATGTCACCGCGCTGGGCGACGATCCCTTCAGTGCGACGCTCCGCCACGATTGGGCTGCGGAAGGGATCGACACCTCGCTGATCCTGGCCGACCCGACGCGGATGCCGGGGCTCTATGCGATCACCACGGACGAGGCGGGCGAGCGCAGTTTCGCCTATTGGCGCGGGCAGAGCGCGGCACGTCGCACCCTGTCGCTGGAGGGCAGCGACGCGGTGGTGGCGGAGGCCGGGCAGGCGGATCTTCTGCTGTTCTCGCTGATCACGCTGGCGATCCTGGAGCCGGAAGGGCGAGAGCGGCTGCTCGATCTGGCCCGTGACGTTCGGGCGAGCGGCGGACGGGTGGCCTTTGACGGCAATTACCGCCCCCGCCTCTTCGCCGACCAGCAACAGGCGCGCGACATCTGCCGCGCCGGAATCGCGGTCTGCGATATCGGCCTGCCGACGCTGGAGGATGAACTGATGCTGGAGGGCACCGCTTCGGCCGAGGCGGTGCAGGCCCGCTGGCGCGATCTGGGCGCGGCGGAAGTGGTGGTCAAGCTGGGGGCGGAAGGGTGCCTGCTGGAAGGGGCCGGGGTCGTCCCGCCGCCCAAGCGCCTGTCCCCGCGCGACACCAGCGGGGCGGGCGATGCGTTCAACGCGGGCTATCTGGCGGCGCGTCTCGACGGTCTTTCCCCGGCCGAAGCGGCGGTGCACGGTCATCGCCTGGCGGGCTGGACCGTGATGCGCGCCGGCGCCATCCCGCCGCGTGACGCCGCCATGCCGTTCCAGGCGCCATGATGGCGAATGCTATGTCTGGCCTTACCACTATCGACATACCGGCTTTACCTTCGTAGCATTCTTGCGATCCGCCGCATCATGGTGGTGCTGCTGATCGCTAGGATGCGGCCCTGTCGTCGGGCGCAAGGTGGCGATGCGGGGGGATTGCCAGCCATCCGATCCGATGACAGCTTAAGTCAGACAATACAGTCGCGGACGGGAGAAGGGCGTGAAGATCAATCGGCGGGGTATGCTGGGCGCGGTCGGACTGGCGGGGGCGACATCGGCTTTGGGGGCGGCGGCGGCAGGAGCGGTTCCGAACGCGGCGCGCCGCTTTACGCCCGACTGGTCGTCTCTGGCCGCCGGCTACCGTGCGCCCGACTGGTTCCGCGATGCCAAGTTCGGGTTGTGGGCGCATTGGGGGCCGCAATGCGTGCCAGAGGAAGGCGACTGGTATGCCCGCGACATGTATATTCAGGGCACCCGCGCCTATACGGCGCATGTCCGCAAATATGGCCATCCCAGCAAGGTCGGCTTTCTCGACGTGGCCTGCCAATGGAAGGCGGAGCGCTGGGACCCCGAGCGGCTGATCGATCTCTACACCCGTGCGGGTGCGAAATACTTCGTCGCGTTGGCCAATCACCACGACAATGTCGATACCTTCGCCTCCTCGCATCCCTGGAACACGACGCGGTTCGGGCCGAAGCGCGATATCGTCGGCACCTGGGCGAAGCTGGCCCGCGCGCGTGGCCTGCGCTTCGGCGTTTCCAATCACGGCGCGCATAGCTGGCACTGGTATCAGCCCGCTTATGGCTATGACCTTGAGGGGCCGATGCGGGGCCAGCGCTATGACGCATGGTGGCGGACGCGTGCCGATGGGCGGGGCACCGCCTGGGAAGGGCTCGACCCGCAGCAACTCTATCCCGGTCGGATCATGCCGATGCCCGACGGCATCACCACCATCGCCGAAGCCAATGCCTTTCACGACCGCAATGACGGCCTGTGGAACGAAGGGGTGCCCCCCGGGCATGGGGCGTTCGTCGAAAGCTGGACCCGGCGGTGCCGCGAGCTGATCGACAATTACCACCCGGACCTGCTTTATTTCGACAATTTCGACCTGCCTCTCCAGCAGGCGGGGCTGGACATCGCGGCGCATTATTACAACGCCAATCAGGCCTGGAATGGCGGGCAGCTGGAGGGTGTGATCACCAGCAAGACGACGCCCCCGCACCGGCGCATGGCGCTGGTCGACGATGTCGAGCGTGGCGGCAAGCCCTATATCGAGACCTATCCGTGGCAGACCGACACCTGCCTGGGCAACTGGCATTACGACCGCGCCCTGTATGAGCGCGACGGATATAAGAGCGCCGCGACCGTCATCCATACGCTGTGCGACGTGGTGTCGAAGAACGGCAACCTGCTGCTCAACGTGCCGATGCGCGGCGACGGGACGATCGACGAGAAGGCGGAACGGATCGTCGAGGAGATCGCCGCCTGGATGAATCGCTATGGCACGGCAATCTATGCCACGCGCCCCTGGCGACTCCATGGCGAGGGAGAGCATCAGAGCGGCGGCGGCATGTTCCAGGAGCGCGCCTCGGTCTATGATGCGCGGGATATCCGCTATGTCCGCAAGGGCGAGGACGTTCATGCCCTGTTGCTCGGCTGGCCCGAGGATGGCGTCGCGCGGCTGACGCTATGGGCGAAGGATCATCCGGTCGGTCGGGGCGAAATCCGGCGCGTCACGGTGGCGGGGGCGGGGGCGGGGGCGGGGGACGGCACCCCGCTGGATTTCCGCCGGACCGACAAGGCGCTGGAGGTGACCTTGCCGCCGCGGCATCGCAACGCGATCGGCGTGCCGCTCATCCTGTCGGGGCGCGGGCTGGTGGAGGGCAGCGTTCCCGATCCGGCGTGATGTCCGGGCCGGCGGCCGCCGCCACGTCACCGGCCCGAAAGGACCGGGGTTTGGCGGGGCGGGGCTTGCCGAAAGCGGCGGGGAAGCCGCTCTATACCGCGTAACGCTGGCGGTGGGCGGCGATCCGGGCGCGGGCCTGTTCCATCTCGTGCACCTCGGTCGCGGCCAGGATCGCATCGAGCACATTGGTCAGGTGCTGGCGCATCGCGCCTCGCGCCGCCTCGGCATCGCGCGCGGCCAGGGCTTCGTAGATCACCAGATGATCCTCCAGCCGTGGCACCACGCCCGCGCCATGCGCCTTGTCGCTGAGCAGCCGATATTGCGGCGAGCGCGCACGGGCGTTCCACAGCATCTCGACACTGGCGACCATCGCGCTGTTCTGCGTCGCGCGCGCGATGGTTTCGTGGAACCGGCGATCGGCTTCCTCCGCCCGCTCGACATCCGGCCCGCGCAGCGCGTCGATCAGCGTCCGCAATTCGGCCAGCGTCTCGTCATCGATCCGGGTGGCGGCAAGGGCGCAGGCCTCGCTTTCGATCGCACGACGGGCTTCGAGCAGCTCGAACGGGCCGATATCGGTCTCGCCCGCCTTGCCGTCATTGGGGGCGGTTGCGATCACATAGACGCCCGATCCCATTCGGACCTCGACCAGTCCGTCGAGTTCTAGCGCGATGATCGCCTCGCGCACGGTCGGGCGTGACACCGAATGAAGCTGCGCGAGATCGCGTTCCGAGGGCAGGCGCTGTCCCACCGCATAGTCACCGGAAAGGATATGGGCGCTGATCGCCCGGGCGACCCGCTCGTACAGACGGCTGTTCTCGGTCTTTTCGGCCATACACGATGTCTAAGCGGCCTTACCAGTCACCGCAAGACCAATGCCTTGGCTTCCGCCTGCCATCGCGTGAACGCCGCGTCCGGGTCGATGGCGGCTGGTCAGGAATCGGTTCGGTATTGGTCAGGCAAATTGGCTTTACAGTCATACCGTGCCGGTTAAGCTGGAGGACGATTGAACGGGGCAGGGGACAGGCGATGCGCGGCAGGAAATCCATGGCGATGGCTTGGCGTCGGGTATGGCCGTGCGTCGTCGGCCTGGCGATGGCGGCTCCGGCATCGGCCGCCGATCTCGACCTGACGCGCGCCGGGCTGTTCGCGGTGGACGATGGCGAAGGGACGATGCGGAGCGCCGCCGAACTACTGGCGCAGGATCTGACCAGCCTGGGCGGCCGACCGTCGGGGATCGTCGGCAACGCGGCGAGCTGCGCGGCGACCTGTATCGTGATCGGCCCGGCGTCCTCGCCGATCGTCCGGCGGCTGGCGAGGGAAGGCGGCGTGGACCTGTCGCCGTTGACCGGCGGTTGGGAACGCTATGTCCGCGCGAGCATGACGGTGGCCGGGCGGCGTTACCTGTTGATCGCCGGATCGGATGCGCGCGGTGCGGTGTACGGCGTGACCGACCTGTCGCGTGCCCTGGGTGTGTCCCCCTGGGAATGGTGGGCCGATGTCACCCCGCGCCGCCGCAGCCGGATCGCGATCGATGACGCCATGATCGTCTCGCGCGAGCCCTCGGTGCGCTATCGCGGCATCTTCCTGAACGATGAGGATTGGGGGCTTCAGCCCTGGGCGGCGAAGACCTTCGATCGCGCCAAGGGCAATATCGGGCCGAAGACCTATGCCCGTGTGTTCGAGCTGATGTGGCGGCTCAAGGCGAATACGCTGTGGCCCGCCATGCATTCGGTGTCGACGCCGTTCTTCGGCGATCCGGGCAATGCGCCGCTGGCGCGCCGCTATGCGATCGTCGTGGGCAGTTCGCATGCCGAACCGATGCTGCGCAACAATCTGCGCGAATGGGACGAGACCCGGCGCGGCGGCTTCGACTTCACCCGCAGGCCGCGGGCGATCCTCGACTATTGGCGCGCGCGGGTGGCCGAGACCAAGGGACAGGAGGCATTCTATACCGTCGGCTTGCGCGGCCTGCATGACGGGCCGATGCAGGGCGTCACCACCACCCAGGCGCGGAGCTCCATCCTGGAGGACGTGGTGGGGCGGCAGCGCGCGCTGCTGTCCGATACGCTGGGCAGGCCGGCGGCGGGGGTGCCGCAACTCTATGTCGCCTATCACGAACTGCAGGAGGCGTATGACGCCGGGCTGACCCTGCCGGATGACGTCACGCTGATGTGGACCGACGACAATTACGGCTATCTGCGCCGCCTCAGCACGCCGGCGGAGCAGGCGCGGTCGGGCGGGGCGGGGGTTTATTATCATCTGTCCTATTGGGGGCGCCCGCATGACTATCTGTGGCTGGGCACCACCCACCCGGCCCTGATCCGCGAGCAGATGGGGCGGGCCTGGGCGACCGATGCGCGGCGCATCTGGGTGGTGAATGTCGGCGACATCAAGCCGATCGAATATCTGTCGCAATATTTCCTCGACCTCGCCTTCGATGCGCGATTGCTCGACCAGTCGCCGCGCGCGCATCTGCGCGCCTTCATGGCCGAGCAGTTCGGCGAGGGCGATGCGGATGCGATCACCGATGTGATGATGCGCTTCTACGACCTCGCATGGCCGCGAAAGCCCGAATTCATGGGCTTCGGCCAGACCGAATGGGTCACGCCCAACCGTCCCACAGCCTATGTCCAGTCGGATGGCGAGGAAGCGCAGGCGCGGCTGGCGGCGTACCGGGCCCTGATGGATCGGGCCTCGGCAATCGGTGCGCATATTCCCAGCGATCGCCAGGACGCCTTTTACGAACTGGTCCTCTATCCCGTGCAGGGGGCGACCCTGCTGAACAGGCGCATCCTGTCACTGGATCTGGCCGCGCTTTATGCACGGGATCAGCGGGCGAGCGCCAACAGCTATGTCGCGGCGGCGCGCGAGGCCCAGGCGTCGCTCGTCAAGGCGACCGGGCAATATGACGCGGTGGCCGGGGGCAAGTGGCGCGAGATGATGGACGCCGCCCCGCGCCGACTGCCCGTCTTTGCCGAGCCGATATGGCCCAACTGGCAAGGATCTACCCAGCCGGGCTGCGGCATTGGCCTGTGGGGGGCGTGGATCGGGGACGAGAATGTCCTGACCTTCACCAAGGGCGTGCCCGCGACACGGCCGGTAACCCTCTACACCCATCAGTCGCGGTACATGGATTGGGCCGTCACGGACCTGCCGAACGGGCTGACCTTGTCGCAGGACCGGGGAATGCTGAACGTCGAGGGCGGTTATGAGCAGCGGCTGACCCTGTCCTATGATGGCAAGGGGGAGGTCGGGCCCGTCACGCTGCGTTGTCACGACCGGACGGAAACGATCCACGCGACCGCACTGACCCCGGCCAAAGTGGATCCCGCCGTGGTGCTGGAGGATGAGCGGCGCGTGACCATGCCGGCGCTGGCGGCGCAGTTCGGTACGGACTGGGAGGCTATTTCGGACCTGGGCAGCCAGCATGGCGCGCTGCGCTCCAAACTCGCCCTGCCGACCCGCAATATGGCGGCGCAAGGAACGCCCGCCACCTGGCGCTTCGCCACCATGACCGAGGCGGGGGCGAGTCTGCGCGTCGTCGCGCTGCCGACCCATCCCCGCGATCCGGCGCATGGGCTGCGCGCGGCGGTCAAGCTGGACGATGGCGATTGGCAGACGGTCGATTTCGCGACGGCCGGGCGAAGCGACCAGTGGCGGCAGAATGTCCTGACCAACACCGCCATCGCCACGCTGCCGGTCAAGACTATCGCGGCCGGACAGCACCGCGTGGCGATCGTGCCGCTCGACCCCGGCTTGCTGATCGATCGGATCGAACTGGTGCTCGACGGCGCGCGTCCGCTCTATGCGCCCTTGCCCGCCCTATCATCGCCGGAGACTGCCCGATGACCGTCAACCGCCGCACCCTGATCGCCACCGGACTGGCCGCGCCGGCATGGGCTATGCCTGGCCGGGCGGCGAACCGCGCGGTCGCGCTGGACAGCGGCGACGCGCCCGCGCCGTTCGAGGCGATGCCGGAGCCGCCCTTCGTCGCCGATCCGGGCCTGCTTCGGCTCGACGATGGCTGGCTGTTCCACAAGGGCGATATCGTGGTGCCGCCGATCCTGGGCCATGAGGAAAGCTATCAGAACGCCAAGGCCGGGATCGCGCAAGGCGCCGCGGCGGTCGGTTATGACGACAGCGACTGGCGTGCGGTCCAACTGCCGCACGACTGGGCGATGGAGGAGGTGGTCGATCCCGCCGCCAATGTCGCGCAAGGCTATCGGCGGCGTGGCATCGGCTGGTATCGCCGCACGCTGAAACTGCCCGCCGAATGGCGGGGCCGCTATCTGGAAGTGCAACTGGGCGCGGCGGCGACCAACGCGAAGGTCTGGTTCAACGGCGTCCTCGTCGCGCACAGCTTCAGCGGATATACCGCGATCCTGATCGACATCACCCCCTATGCCCGGTTCGGCGAGGAACTGAACACGCTGGCCGTCCGCGTCGATGCCGACACCATGGAGGGCTGGTGGTATGAAGGCGCGGGGCTTTATCGCCACAACTGGCTGGCGGTGCGCGATGCGGTCAGCATCGTCACCGACGGGCTTCACGCCGATCCCCGACGCGATGGCACGGGATGGGCGGTGCCGGTCGCGCTCACCGTCTCCAACATCCGAAAGACGGCGGCGACCGTCCGCGCCGAGGCGGTGGTGTTCGATCCGGCGGGGCGTCCCGTCGGCCGGGCGGAAGCCGACCTGACCATCGATCCGCTGAAGACCGCCGAGGCGAAGGTGACGATCCCGGTCGCCGATCCGCAAACATGGTCGGTGGAGCGCCCGACATTGTACCGTGTCGAGACGCGGCTTATGGAGGGCGGCAAGGCGATCGACACCCGCGCGACCCGGATCGGTTTTCGCGAAATCCGCTTCGATGCGACGACCGGCTTTTATCTCAACGGCGTGGCGACCAAGATCAAGGGCGTGTGCGTCCACCAGGATCATGCCGGGGTCGGCGTCGCCATGCCCGATGCGATGTGGGAATGGCGCATCCGGCGGTTGAAGGCGATGGGGTGCAACGCGCTGCGCTGCTCGCACCATGCGCCCGCCCCCGAACTGCTCGATGCCTGCGACCGGCTGGGGATGCTGGTCATGGACGAGAATCGCAACTTCAACCCCAGCCCCGATTATCTGCGCCAGTTGCAATGGCTGGTCCGCCGCGACCGTAATCGGCCGAGCGTCTTCCTGTGGTCGGTGTTCAACGAGGAACCGATGCAGGGCACCGAGCAGGGTTATGAGATGGTCCGCCGCATGGCCGAGGCGGTGAAGGAACTCGACACCTCCCGCCCCGTCACGGCGGCGATGAATGACGGGATGTTCTCCCCGCTCAACGTCTCGGACGCGGTCGATGTGATGGGCTTCAACTATCAGCATCGCCGCTATGACGGCTTCCACGCCGCGCATCCGACCAAGCCGATGACGAGTTCGGAGGATACCAGCGCCTTCATGACGCGCGGCGTGTGGAAGACCGACATGGCGCGGCACGAGGTGAGTTCCTACGACACCGACGCGGCGGAATGGGGGCTGACCCATCACGAAAGCTGGCGGATGATCGACACGCGGCCCTTTGTCGCGGGGACGTTCGTGTGGACCGGCTTCGACTATCATGGTGAGCCGACGCCGTTCGAATGGCCGACGACCAGCAGCGTGTTCGGCATCATGGACCTGTGCGGTTTTGCCAAGATGGCGTTCCACCTCCGCCGCGCGCAATGGGTGGACGATGCCCCCGTGCTGGCACTTGCGCCGCACTGGACCTGGCCGGGGCGCGAGGGGGAGGCGATCCGGGTGATCGCGATGACCAATGCCGAGACGGTCGAACTGATCCTCAATGGCAAAAGCCTGGGGACCAAGCCGGTGGATCGTCTGGCCATGCCGGAGTGGCAGGTGCCCTATCAGCCCGGACGGCTGGAGGCGGTCGGCTATCGCGGCGGGCGCGAAGTGGCGCGCACGCGGATCGAGACGGCGGGGCCCCCGGTGGCGCTGCGGCTGGTCGCCGACCGGCGCGGGATGCTGGGTACGGGAAGCGACGTGCAGCCCTTCACCGTGATGGCGGTCGATGCGCGGGGACGGACCGTGCCGACCGCCAATGCGCCTGTTCGTTTCGCGGTGATGCGCGGGGCGGTGATCGGCGTCGGTAATGGCGATCCCAACGATCATGACTCCGAAACCATCCCCGCCCGTCGCCTGTTCAACGGACTGGCACAGGCGCTGGTCCGCGCCGAGGCGGGGGCGGGCACGCTGACCATTACCGCGAGCGCACCGGGCCTGATCCCGGCCCGTGCTTCGGTGCGGGTGATCGCGGCGGAAGCTCTGCCGGCGCTGCCCGCGACGCGGCCGGTGGCGATGCTGACCGACTGGAAGCGGAGCGACTTCACTGCGAGCCGGCCCGATCCGCTGCGTCGCTATGCGGGCAACGACATGAACAGCCTGGTCTATGCGCGACCGGGACGGCTGGAGGGGCCGGGCGAGGGGCCCTGGTCCACCTATCGCACGAGCTTCACGCCGCGCCGCCGGGTGGCCGAGCAGGGCGGGGCGGTGGTCTTTGCCGAGGTCGTCGGACGGGCAGAGGCCTGGGTGGACGGTGTGAAGCGGGCGGAGAAGACGGCGTTCGCGGGCGCTCCACTGGTGGTGCCGTTCCCGTCCGGGACAGGCGAGCGGCAGGTGGTGCTGGTGGTCGAGGCGGAGCCGGGCAAGGCGTCCGGCCTGGGGCGGACGGTGTCGGTGCGGGAGCGGTGATTTACACCTTCAGGATGATTCCCTTGCGATCCAGCGCCCAGCCGAACGCGCAACAGACCAGCGTATAGACCAGCGCGCAGAGCAGCGAGCCCACCGGGCCCGGCGCGATCGGCTGGAACCCGTGCAGGCCGATCCATGTGTACAGTCCGACGCCGTCGACATGGATCAGCTCCAGCGCGACGACGAGCAATTCGGAGAACAGATAGATGGCGAGCGGATTGCGCCCCAGCATCTGAAGAAAGGATCGCCCCAACGACACCCCCCGGACCTCGACCAGCCCGATCACGCCACCCAGCAGGATCAGGTCGAGCCCGGTGGTCAGCGCGACGAAGGATCCGGTCCACAGCTTCTTGGTGATGGGCAGGACCGGGGACAGCAGCAGCGCGACGACGACCAGCCCGGCCCCGATCGCCGCCAGCTTGGCGACGGTGGCGCCATGCTTGCCCCAGCGCTGAATGGCCAGGCCCGCCAGATAGCCTGCAATGACATTGGCGGTAGCGGGCAGCGTGCCGAGCAGCCCCTCGGGATCGAAGCCATGATCCTTCTTGTAGAGATGCTCCGGCCCGATCAGCCACAGGTCGAACAGCGCGCCGGCATTCTTGTACCGCCCGAACGCCTCGCCCGACGGGCTGAAGCCCAGCAGGATCGCCCAGTGCGCGGCGACCAGCCCGATCGCGACCATCACCAGATGGCTGGGCCGCAGATAGCGCGCGCACAGCGCGCCCAGCAGATAGCAGAGCGCGATGCGTTGCAGCACGCCGGTCAGCCGCGTGTCGGCGAAGGGCCTGGCGACCCAGTTCCCGTCCGGCTGATGCGTGACGAACGGGAACCAGTACATCAGCACACCGAGCAGGAAGATCAGCGCTGCGCGCTTGAACACGCGGCGCAGGAACACGGGCTCGGGCATCGGCCGGGTCAGGGCGAAGCTCATCGCATTGCCGACCGCGAACAGGAAGCTGGGATAGATCAGGTCGGCGAGCGTGAAGCCGATCCAGGGCGCATGCTGCAATTGGCTGAAGGCACCGCCCGCGCCCGCCGTGTTGACCACGATCATCAGGAAGATGGTCGCGCCCCGGAACATGTCGAGCGAGGCGAAGCGCTCCGGCTTGGCTGTCGCTGTCGTCGCGCGCGGACTGGTCACTGGGCGGTCTCCGTCATCAGGGCGCGGGCTTCGGCCACCGGATCGGCGGGCGCGGAGGCCTTATAGGTGCGGGGATCTGCGACCCACGCCTTTTCCCAGTCGAGCAGTCTGGCGGTGAAGGCGGCATCGTCGACCGGCCGTTTGGCGAGCGCGGCGGCGCGGGCCTCGGCCAGATAGCGGGTCCAGCGCGGCAGATAATAATCGGCATACATGCCCGCCCAGGCCTTGGACGCATAATCGCCCAGATGCCCCCGGCCGCCCCAGATCGTTACCTGCGCCTTGGCATTCTGCTCATAGGCGGTCTTCTCGGCGGGGGTGTCGCCATAGGCCCGTGCGTCCGCGATCCAGCTCGCCAGGCTTTCCTGCTGCCCGCCGATCAGGTGATCGATGCGCAGCGCCATGTCGCGCATCCGCGCCGTGACCCGATCCCCGGCGGCGACGTCGCCCTTCTGATAGGCGGCGACGGCGGCCTTGACGCTGTCGTCCAGCGATAGGCTGGCGGCATGACGGACGAGGTCGACCAGATCGTAGCGATAGAGCGCGCTGCCCCGATAGGCGGGGGCCAGCTTCAGCATCGCCGCGATCCCGGCGCGCAGCTTCGCGCGGTCGCCGGGTGCGGCGGGATAGGTCGGCGCATCGGCGGCCGGTCGCTTGAAGAACAGATAGGCCCCGGCCCGCTCGTTCCACCAGCGCGGGGTCCAGTAGCGCACGTCATACGCCCCTGCGATCACGTCCCGCCAGGCCGCGACCATCGCCGGATCGCCATGGCCGTAGCGCGCGGCGATGTAGCGGGTCAGCCAGGGCTCCAGCCCCATGTCCCCGCCGGGCCAGGCCACGTCATAGGCATAGGCATAGACCAGGCTGTTGCTGTGAAGCCCCTCCGGGAACATGCCGAACCCGCGCACATTCCCGCGCCCGCCGTCGGCGAACAGCGCGGCGATGTCGCGGCGGTAGAAATCGGGTGCGCCGTAAACCGGGTTGCTGCCGCCATAATTATGGACATAGCCATAGACCCAGTTCTTGCCGTCGAAGCCGTTCGTGGTCTTCCAGATGCCGGGATAGCGGTCATTGCCGATGTCGAGGATCAGCATCTTCTGGTCCGGCACGTGGCTGAGGAAGGCGGCGATCGCATCCGGCGTCCAGAATTTCTTGTCCGCGCCGAACAGCCAGCCCTGCATCACCCAGGTCGCATCGGGTCGCGCCGCCGCGATCGAGGCGTAGAGCCGCTGGCCATAGGCCGCCAGCCGCGCGTCGCGGACCTCGCGGGGGAGGGCCGCCGCCCTGGTCGCGGCATCGAGCGCGGGCGTGTTCGCGGTCGCGTCGCCATAGGCCGCATGGGCGGTGTCGCTGCCATCCTCGGCGATGGGCGGCACCATCTCGTTGAAGGCATCGGCGAGGTAATATTGCCCCGGCCCATATTCGGCGGTGTAGAGGTCCAGGAATCGCTTGGCGAGCGGCGCGAACAGCGGATCGGACGGGTCGAGCCAATAGGTGCCCTCGAACCCCTCCCATGACCGCATCTTGTAGATACGGGCCTTGGGATGCGCATCGGCAAAGGCCTGGGGCACGTAACCGGCAAAGGCGGGCAGGATCGGCGTCATGCCCAGCGCGCGCATCCGCGCCAGGATGCGCTTTTGCAGATCATGCTTCTTGTCGATCCATCCGGTGGGCAGCGGCGCGCGATAGCCCTCGATATTGCCCATGCGCTGCCAGGGCAGGAAGGCGGGGCCGGAGAAATGCTGCGCCAGTTGCGCCTCGCTCAAGCCCTGTTCGCGCCAGAGCCGGCGCCACACATAATCCTGTCCCTCCATGGCCAGCGGCATGTCGACGCCGTTGACCGCCATGGCATCGATCTCCCGCTCCCACCGCGTCCAATTCCACCAGGGCGTGGTGTAGCCATAGGTGCAGGTGTTCAGATAGGCGCGAAAGCCGAAGGGCGAGGATATCCAGCCGCTGTCCCGCGCCGCCAGCCGGGTCATCGGGCCGACGCGTCGCCCCTCCCAGCTGACCGACAGCCGCCCCTGCGCGTTCAGCATGGCGGCGGCGCCGCGCACCGCGGCCACGGGCGAGGACGCCAGGACGTCCAGCCGGTCATGATCGATCCTGACCCGGTAGCGCGAGGTGGCCGAAGGCTGGATCGTCACGGATAGCTGCCGCTCGGGCACGCCCAGCCGCTGGAGTGCGGCGCGGGCGGCTTGCCCGCCCTCGTCCGTCCGGGGCTGCGCATGCGCGGCGGTGGCGGAGAGGAGCAGGGCGCCGATCAGGACCCGTATTCTGGATGTGGTCGTCACGGTCATCCTTGTCCGCAAGAAAACCCGAAAAGGGAAGGGCGGACCGGCTGGCGATCCGCCCTTCGGGGGGGAAGTCAGAACCTTGTCGAAACCGACAGGTAGAAGGAGCGACCATAGAAGCTCGTCTCCTGCCAGATCGCCGGATTGTTGTTGTAATAGGCCTGTTCGCGGCTGTTGTTCAGGTTGATGATGCCCGCCGCGAAGCTCAGCGTCTCGTTGGGCGTATAGCCCGTGCTCAGGTCGAACTGCGTCCGGCCGCGTACCGTGTGCCCTTCGGTCGCAAAGAAGCTGTCCGCGCCGTTCTGGACATAGGAACTGCGGTAATTGGCCGACAGGCGCACGCTGAAATGCCGGTTTTCCCAGTAAGGCGTGACGTTGACCGTGTTTTTCGACAGGTTGCGCACGGTGAAGCCCGTCCCGATGGCGACCTGGGTCGGGATCACGCGGGTATAGTTGGCCATGAAGCCGAACCCGTCGAACGGCAGGATGCGGTCGAGCGACTGGTTCCAGCTGAACTCGACGCCGCGGATGCGGATGATGCGCGGGTCGTTCGACGTCTGGGTGACGTTATAGATATTGCCCAAGCCATCGACGCAGTCGCCGCTCGATGCCCGGTTGAGCGCAGTGCCCCGGAACGACGCCGGGCAGACCAGCGACGAGAAGGTGCCGTTCTTCACCCATTTGTAGAAGCCGTTGATCGAGATCGCGCTGGCGGTGCCATAATACCATTCGGCACCCAGATCGATCTGATCGGCGGTCAGCGGCTTGAGGCCCGCCTGGCCTAGGTCGACGGTGATGGTGTTGGTGCCCGCCGGGAAGGTATTGGCGACCGATGAGGTCGTCTGCGCCATCGACGTATTGGCGTCGAGGATCGGGCGGACCAGCACCTTGGCGGCGGCGAAGCGGAGTTGCAGCTTGCGCGTCGGCTCCAGCACGAGGTTCAGGCTGGGCAGCACATTCTGATAATCCTGGCGCGCGCTATAGTCGCCGATCTTGTTGGTGACATTGGTATAGGAGCCGGTGCGCGGCGCGGTGATATTGCCCTTCACCACCTGCAGCGTGTGTTCGTACCGCACGCCCAGATTGCCGCGCAACGGCGCGTCGAACAGCGTCGTGTCGATATTCGCCATCGCATAGATCGCCGGGATATAGCGGTCGACGGTATAGCTGGACTCGGGCGCGGGCAGGTCGGGCACGCTGATCCCGGCGGCGGACAGCGCCTGTTGATAGGCGGCGATATCGGGCGCGATCCAGGCGGTCGGAATGCCGCCCATGCCGTTCAGGAACCCGCCGACCCCGTAGCTGGTGGTCGACAGGGCGGGGAAGACCGTCGCGGTGGCGCCGGGCCGGTTGGCGAGCGAGGCCAGATCGTGACGCCCGACATTGCGAACGAAGCTCTCATGGCGATATTTCGCACCGACCGCGAACTGCGATATCGGGCCCAGCGAGACGTCCTTGGTCACATCGCCCTGGCCGGAGATTTCCTTGCCAGTCGTGTTGCGCGTCGCACCCACCGGGAACTCGTTTCGGACCAGCGTCGCGCGATTGTAGAGCGACGGATCGGACAGGTTGGCCGCGACGTTGTACTTGACGTTGAACGGATCGCTGATGTCGAGCGTCGCGGAGGGAATGGTGATGCCCAGGATCGCGGCATCCTCGCGCGAATAGGCATGGCCGCGCGTGAAGTTGCCGATGGCGCGTGCGGTCCAGCCATCCTCGCCTTTCCACCTGGCGCTCAGCGTATAGCCCTGGCTCGACAGCTTGCGGCTTTCCTCCTGCCGGTTGTTCTCCATGGTGAAGTTGGTCGCGGTGGTGACCATCGACGCGTTGTTGGCGATGCTGACCGGAGTCAGCCGCGCGGTATTGAACAGGAACACCTGCTGGTTGACGTCGTAACGGGTGTCGTCACGCGCATAGATGGCGTTGGCGTCGACCTCCCATTGGTCGTTCGGGCGCCACTGCACGCCGCCGCTGCCCATGATCTGGTCGATCGAGCGGTCGATGCGGCGATAGCGGGGGCGGCGGGGCACGGCGATCGTCGCGCCGCCCACGGTCTGGGTCGCCCAGCGATCCTGGAACAGATAGTCCGCCCGGTCCTTCAGCTTCTGATAGCCGAGGTTCAGATAGACGCCCAGCGTCCCGCCCAGAAACTGATCGACATAGCTGGCCCCGAATTTCGGCGTGATCGCGCGGCCCGCATATTCCGAATTCTGCGCCTTGGCCGACAGCACGATTTTCCGGGTCGCATAGTCGAGCGGCCTGACCGTGTTGATGTTGACCGTGCCGGACAGGCCGCCGCTGTCCATGTCGGCGGTCGGCGACTTGATGACCTGTACCGCATTGGCGAGTTCGGTCTGGATGATGTCGTAGCGGAAGCCGTCGGTGAAGTCCGCGCTCTTGAAGGTCTGGCCGTTGATCGTGGTCAGCGCATATTGCGGGCCCAGGCCCCGGATGCTGATCGTCGCGCCGCGCCCGTTGATATTCTGCATCTGCACGCCGGAGATGCGCTGGATCGACTCGGTGATATTCTGGGCGGGGAATTTGCCGATATCCTCGGCGGAGATGCCGTCGCTGACGCGAATATCCTTGCGCTTGGCGGCCAGTGCGGAGGCGATGCTCTGGCGATAGCCGGTGACGGTGATTTCGTTCTGCGTCGTCTCGGCGGACGCGTCCGCAGCCGTACCGGGCGTCATATCCTGCGCCGCCGCCGGTGTGCCTGCCAGCAACAGGGTCAGCCATAGGCCGGTATGCGCAGTGTATAACAGGCCCCTGCGCCGCAGGCATGTGCCGTACCGCGTTGTCATCGTCATCGTCTTCCTATTCCCCCGTTTCCCGGCACGACCCCATCGCGCCGGGCATTCCCCGTTGATGATTTGATCAGTCTGTCGTCAGAATCGCGTCGATGCCGACAGGTAGAAGGTGCGACCCGTCCGGCTGGCCAACTGGAACGTGTCGGAGGTCGTCTGATAGGCGTCCTCGTGCGTGTTGTTCAGGTTGATGATCCCGGCCGTGAAGCTGAGATATTCGGCCGGGGTGAAGCCCAGCGCGAGGTCCAACTGCGTGCGCGGACGCACGACATGGGTCAGGCCGCCATTGACGAAGAAGCTCGACGCGGCATCCTGGACATAGGAACTGCGGTGATTGACCGACAGTCGCGCGCTGAACATCTCGTTTTCCCAATAGGGCGTCAGGTTCCAGGTCAGCTTGGACAGGTCGCGCAGGTTGAACCCGGTGCCGATCGCGCTGGCATCGGTGTCGACCACGGTCACATTGCCGACCGCGCCGAAGCCCTTGACCGGCAGGATCGCATCGAAATTCTGCGAGGCCGAGAATTCCACGCCCTTGATATGGATGACCCGGTTGTCGTTCTGCACCCGGCTGAAGCTGTAATCGGTCTTCAGATCGGCCGACTGGCAATCGCTGACCACGCCGTTCAGCGCCACGCCGTCATAGGAACTGGGGCAGTAGAATTGCGTGAAGGTGCCGTTCTTCACCGCCTTGTAGAAACCGGCGACGCTGATCGAATTGCCCTTGCCGTGGTAGAATTCCAGGCTGAGGTCCAATTGGTTGGCGGTCAGCGGCTTCAGGCGGCTTTCCCCCTGCGCCACCGAGACGCTGGGGCGCAGGCTGGTGGTGACGCGGGTGATCGTGTCGGCCATCTGCGTCTGGCTGTTGAGCAGCGGGCGGACCAGCACCTTGGCCGCGGCGATGCGTGCCACCAGACGCGGCGTCAGGTCCAGCGCGAAGCTGGCACTGGGCAGGACGTTGCCATAATCCTGCACGACATGCTGCTGCCCCAGCAGCGTCGCGCTGCTGTCGGTGCCGTTGGTCAGGCTGCTGGTGACGTTCTGGTGGGTATGCTCGTAACGGACGCCGACATTGCCGCGCAGCGGCAGGTCGAACAGCGATCCTTCGATATTGGCCATCGCATAGACCGCCGGGATGTAACGATCGACCCGATAGGTGTTGGGCCAGTCGGGCGTGTCGGGCACGGCGATGCCCTTGTCGCGCAGAATCTGCTGCCATAGCGGGGCGTTCACCGACAGGAAGCTGTGCGGAATGCCCATCGACCCGCCGAGGAAGTTGTTCACCGTCACGCCCGTCTGCGCCAGGTCGGGAATCCAGGCGAATTCGGGATAGGTGACGGGATCGGTGACATCGGCGTCGCGATCGTGGCGATAGGCCTTGGTGTCGAAGCTTTCGTGATGATATTTTGCGCCGAAGACCAGCGCCTTGATCCCGTGCCAGTCGATATCCTGGGTCAGGTCGGCCTGAACCGCCCGGTCGCGGGCCGACTGGATATGCGTCGCGCCGTCGACAAAGGCATACCAGGTGCGGTTGCCCATATTGTAGATCGAACCGTCGGTCAGGCTGGCGGTGTTCCACTTGACGTTGGACGGATCGGAAATGTCGAGCGTCCCGCCGCCCGCGAAGTGCACCTCGTCGATGGTCGCCCATTCGTACAGCTTGGCATCGCCCTGCGTATAATGGCCGATCGCCCGGATATGGGTGGTGTCGGTCGGGCTCCAGTTGATCGTGCCGGTATAGGCCTGGGTCTGGAGCTTGCGGAGTTCGGGCTGGTCGTTGTTGTCGACGTTGAAGTTGCTGATCGCGATCTTGTCGGCGACGCCGTTGGCGACATGGTTGACCGTCACGGCCGAGGCGGCCCAGCGGCCGAACACCATCTGGCGGGTGTCGTACCGGGTATGGTCGCGCGAATATTCGCCCTGGAGCAGGACCTCGAAATTGTCCTGGGGCTTCCACTGGATCGCGCCGCTGCCCATCAGCTGTTCGGTGTCGCGATCGATCCGGCGATAGCGGAGGTTGCCCGGTACCTGCGCATCGGATGCGCCCGCGACGGTGCCCGGCTGATACCAGTTCCTGATGAACAGATAGTCGCCGCGATCCTTCAGCTTCTGATAGCCGACGTCCAGCATGACGCCGATCGTGTCGTCGGCGAAGCGCTTGATATAGGCGGCGTTGACCTTGGGCGTGACGCCGCCGCGATAGTCGGAGTGGTAACCCTTCACGCCCGCGATGAAGCTGGGGCCCTTATAGGCCAGCGGCTTGACCGTATCGATGTTGACGGTGCCCGCCAGGCCGCCCGTGTCCATGTCGGCGGTCGGCGACTTCACGACCTGGATCGCGCTCGCCAGATCGGTCTGGATGATGTCGTAGCGGAAGCCGTCCTTGAAGTCGGCGCTGGCGAAGGTCTGGCCGTTGATCGTGGTGCGCGCATATTGCGGCCCCAGGCCCCGGATGCTGATCGTCGAGCCGCGTCCGTTGATATTGGACATCTGGACGCCCGCGATGCGCTGGATCGCCTCGGTGATGTTCTGGGCGGGGAATTTGCCGATATCCTCGGAGGAGATGCCGTCGGTGATGCGGATATCGTTGCGCTTGGCGGCGAGCGCGGAGGCGATGCTCTGGCGATAGCCGGTGACGGTGATTTCGTTCTGGCTCGAATCCCCCGCCGTGTCGGCCTGGCCGGCGACCTGTCCGATATCGGCGGCGGCGCCCGCCACGCTTCCTCCCGCGCTTTGCGCCAGGGCGGGGATGGCCACCATCATCGTGGCCAGCATCGTCGCCGTCTGCGCCGTGGTCTGGAGCAGATGCTTGCGCCCCAGACGCCGAACGCCATTCCGCAGTGACATAGTCATGCTCATTCCTCCCTCTTGTCCCGACGCGCGCTCATCGCGTCGGTCGCCCCGATTCTGTCCGCCGGAGGATTGGCAGGATCGGCGCGGGCGGGGGCGTTTCCCCCGGCCGCAACGCATCGGCTCACGGACCCTGATGGGACGAGCGCCTCATGCTACGTCGAAACGGCGCAACCTTCCGAAGCCCGCCGCCACGATTTCCGTCCAGCCTTTGGGCTGCGTCCGGTTGGTCGCGTCGATGGACCGAAACTGTCTTCCTGCATCACGGTGTTGTTATCTTATGGTCTTATCGGTGACATAAAATGGTCAGACCTGTCAATGGCCGGGAAATTGGTTGCGCGGCAAAATTGGTAAGGTCGATTTTCCGGGATAAATTATCGTTTTAAAAGAATGCAATAGTCTAGTGAGTAATATGTCATGGCAGGCCCTGCTCATGGCTTGCGGGCGCTTGCTCATTGCATCAAGCGGCTAATATTCCGCGACTCCCAAGCGTCATTGGGCTTCGGATTCAATTGGTCATATCGGTTATGGGGTTTGCGAGGGCGATATGGGGGGGCGATCGCTCGGCTATCCGGCGGTGAACCGCAGGCTTGCCGATGCGCCTCAAGCCGATGGGGAGGGGGAGTCGATCCGACGCCATCCTGCTCCAAGCGAGGGAGTCCGCCGGAGGGCGGGGTGAGGCGCCCATGAAAAAGGGGGCCGGAACCTCTGGTCCCGACCCCCTGGTCCTGTCAGCCTGATGGCTGGCGGCGAGATTACGCGCCCGGAACTTCCGAGACGTTCACCTTGATGCCGCGGCCCATCGTCGACGAGACGGCGATCTTGCGGACATACTTGCCCTTCGCGCCCGACGGCTTGGCCTTGATGAGAGCGTCGACCAGCGCGTCGAAGTTCGCGCGCAGGTCTTCCGCCGGGAACGACGCCTTGCCGATGCCCGAGTGGATGATGCCGGCCTTTTCGACGCGGTACTCGACCTGACCGCCCTTGGCCGCCTTGACGGCTTCGGCGACGTTCATGGTCACGGTGCCCAGCTTCGGGTTCGGCATCAGGCCCTTGGGGCCCAGCACCTTGCCGAGGCGGCCGACGACGCCCATCATGTCCGGGGTCGCGATGCAGCGGTCGAAATCGATGGTGCCGCCCTGGATGGTTTCCATCAGGTCCTCGGCGCCCACGACGTCGGCGCCAGCGGCGCGCGCTTCGTCGGCCTTCGCGCCCTTGGCGAACACGCCGACGCGAACGGTCTTGCCGGTGCCCTTGGGCAGGGTGACGACGCCGCGGACCATCTGGTCGGCGTGACGCGGGTCAACGCCCAGGTTCACGGCGACTTCGATCGTCTCGTCGAACTTCGAGGTCGCGTTGGTGCGCGCCAGCGAGATCGCTTCGTCGATGCCGTGCAGCTTCTCGGAATCGATCTGGACGGCCTTCTGCTTCTTGGTCAGCTTCGCCATGATATCAGCCCTCCACCACTTCGAGGCCCATCGCGCGGGCGGAGCCTTCGATGATCTTGGTCGCAGCCTCGATGTCGTTGGCGTTCAGATCCTTCATCTTGACCTGGGCGATTTCCGCGAGCTTCGAGCGCGCGATCTTGCCCGCCGACACCTTGCCCGGCTCCTTCGAGCCCGACTTCAGGTTGGCGGCCTTCTTGATGAGGTAGGTCGCAGGCGCGGTCTTCGTCTCGAACGAGAACGAACGGTCGGCATAGACGGTGATGACGGTGGGCAGCGGGGTGCCCTTTTCGACTTCGCCGGTCTGCGCGTTGAACGCCTTGCAGAATTCCATGATGTTCACACCGCGCTGACCCAGCGCCGGGCCGATCGGCGGCGAGGGGTTGGCGGCGCCTGCAGGGACCTGCAGCTTGATATAGCCGGTAATCTTCTTTGCCATGTCACTCTCTTTTCGAGTCTAGCGGTCGTGACGGGCACGCAAGGCACAAGCCAGCGCACCCTCCCGCAAGGGTTCCGTCGCATGATGCTAGGGAAGGGCGGGCCGATAGCGGAAAATGGGATGGAAGGCAAGATCGGGCAGTAGATACGAAAAGGGCCGGTGGCGTCGCCGCCCCGGCCCTGTTTCCGTCGATCCGAAGAGCCTTACTTCGAGCGTTCGACCTGCTCGAAATCCAGTTCCACCGGGGTCGCGCGACCGAAGATCGACACCGACACCTTGACCTTGGACTTGTCGAAATCCAGTTCCTCGACCACGCCGTTGAAGCTGGCGAAGGGGCCTTCCAGCACCTTGACCGCGTCGCCGATCTCGTAATCGACCTTGACCTTGTGCTTCGGAGCGGCGGCGGCTTCTTCCTTGGAATTCAGCATCCGCGTGGCTTCGGCCTCGCTGATCGCCTGCGGCTTGCCCATCGCGCCCAGGAAGCCGGTCACCTTCGGCGTGTTCTTGACGAGGTGATAGACCTGGTCGTTCATATCGAGCTTGGCGAGCACGTAACCGGGCATGAATTTGCGCTCGACCGCGATCTTCTTGCCGCGACGGGCTTCGGTCACGGTCTCGGTCGGCACCTCGATCTGCGCGACGAGATGGTCGAGGCCCAGACGGGTCGCCTCGGCCATGATCGAGTCGCGGACCTTGCCTTCGAAACCGGAATAAGCGTGGATGATGTACCAGCGCGCCATGGGAACCCTTTTACTTCGCGAGCGACAGCAGGGTGCGGACCAGCGTCTCGAAGAACGAGTCGACCGCCAGGAAGAAGATGGCCAGGATCGTGGTCATCACGACCACCATCACGCCGGTCATCACCGTTTCGCGCCGCGTCGGCCAGACGACCTTCTTGGTCTCGGTCTTGACCTGGTTGAAGAATTCGATGGGGGTCGTCTTCGCCACTCGTGCCGTTCCCGCACCTGCGTTGAAATATTGTCAGCGAGGCATGGGTCCGCCGCCGCTGACCCAAGGGGCCTGCGACGAAAGGTCCGTCCGCGCTGTTCGGATGGGCACGCGATGTAGCTGTGGCTTGCTCAAAAGGCAAGTGCGGGGCTTTTCTGTTCACGCGAAGCCGCGATGGCGCGAAGAGTCTTGTTCGCGCGGAGGCGCGGAGGACGCAGAGGGTGATGACCTGCCCCCGGCGATCGGGAGGCGATCGGACAGGCGTTGGAAAATGGCTGGCCTGTCGCCCGGGTCCAACACCTCCGCGCCTCCGCGTCTCCGCGCGAACCGAGTTTCTTCCTTCTTCGCACCATCGCGGCTTCGCGTGAATCAACAGCAGCGCCCGCCATTCTTGCCGCCGTAGCGCGCCTGTTGCCGTTCGCGGAAGAAGGTCACCTCGTCCATCGGCTCGCGGTCGGGGTGCCTGGCGGCCATGTGCGCGACATAGGCGTCATAGCTCGGCATCCCGACCATGGCGTTGCCGATCTCGCGCAGGCGGGCGAGCCAGCTCATTCGGCCGCCGCCATTTCGGGCGGGATTTCGGTGATGCTCGGCCGGTCGATGCGACGGGCGATGAGGCAGGTCCGCACGGCATAGACCAGGATCGCCAGCACCACGCCCAGGAAGATCGCGCACAGCCCAGCGTCGATCCGATCGTTGAAGACGATCCGTCCCATCTCCGCCATGGTCTTGGCCGGGGCGAGCAGCTTACCTTCGGCCGCCGCGCTGGAGAATTTTTCGGCATGTGCCAGGAAGCCGACGCGCGGATCGCTGGAGAAGATCTTCAACCATCCGGCGGTCAGCGTGCAGGCGAGCAGCCACATGGTCGGGATGACCGTGATCCAGGCGAAACGGTCCTTCTTCATCCGAAACAGCACCACCGTCGCCAGCATCAGCGCGACCGCGGCGAGCATCTGGTTGGAGATGCCGAACAGCGGCCACAGCGTGTTCACCCCGCCCAGCGGATCGGTGACGCCCTGATAGAGGAAGAAGCCCCAGGCCGCGACGCACAAGGCCGTTGCGATCAGGCCCGGCGCGACCTTGCTCGATCCCCGGAAGCCGGGGACGACAAGGCCGATCAGGTCCTGGAGCATGAACCGCCCGGCACGGGTTCCTGCGTCCACGGCGGTCAGGATGAACAGCGCCTCGAACAATATGGCGAAGTGATACCAGAAGGCCTTCATCGCCTGTCCGCCGAACAGGTGGCTGAAGATTTCGGCCATCGCCACCGCCAGCGTCGGTGCGCCGCCCGCCCGGCTGATGATCGTATGTTCCCCCACGTCTTGCGCGACCTGCGCCAGCGTGTCGGCCGAGATCGGGAAGCCCATCGCGGTCACGGCGGCGGCGGCGCTGGCCGGATCGGTGCCCAGCACGGCGGCGGGGGCGTTCATCGCGAAATAGACGCCCGGATCGAGGATCGAGGCGGCGACCAGCGCCATGATCGCGACGGCGCTTTCCATCAGCATCGCGCCGTACCCGATGAAGGGGGCATCCTTCTCGCTGGCGATCAGCTTGGGCGTGGTGCCGCTGGCGATCAGGGCGTGGAAGCCCGACACCGCGCCGCACGCGATGGTGATGAACAGGAAGGGGAAGAGCGGCCCCGCCCAGACCGGCCCGCTGCCGTCGATGAACTTGGTGAGCGCGGGCATTCGAAGCGGCGGGGCCATAATGACGATGCCGATGGCGAGTGCCACGATCGCGCCGATCTTGAGGAAGGTCGACAGATAGTCGCGCGGTGCGAGCAGCAGCCACACCGGCAGGACCGAGGCGACCGCGCCGTACCCGATCAGCAGGAAGCAGAGCTGGACCGGGGTGAAGGTGAACAGCGGTGCGAGGACCGCCGACTGCGCGATCGACTGGCCATAGACGATGGCGAGGATCAGGCCGATGAAACCGATGATCGACACCTCGCCGATCTTTCCCGGCCGCACCCAGCGGGTATAGCCGCCCATCAGCATCGCAAGTGGTACGGTGGCGGCAACGGTGAACAGGCCCCAGGGGCTCTCGGCCAGCGCGCGCACGACGATCAGCGCGAGCACCGCCAGGATGATGACCATGATGATGAAGGCGCCGAACAGCGCGATGGTGCCCGCCACGGGGCCCATCTCCATGCGGATCAGTTCGCCCAGCGAGCGCCCGTCACGCCGCATCGACAGAAACAGCACCAGGAAATCCTGCACCGCGCCCGCCAGCACCACGCCCGCGAGAATCCACAAGGTGCCGGGCAGATAGCCCATCTGCGCCGCCAGCACCGGCCCCACCAAAGGCCCGGCGCCCGCGATCGCCGCGAAGTGATGGCCGAACAGCACCGTCCGGTCGGTCGCGACATAGTCGAGGCCATCGGCGCGGCGAATGGCGGGGGTAGGGCGGCCGGGGTCGATCCCGATCACCCGCGCGATGAACAACGCATAATAACGATAGGCGATCAGATAGACCGACACTGCGGCGGCCACGATCCACAGCGCATTGATGGGTTCGCCACGAGCGCTCGCGACCACGCCCAAGGCGCCCGCTCCGACGATCGCCAGCGCGATCCAGGGGAGGTGTTTCGTCATGCCCCGTCCGGTCCTCTTGTTATGCTTTTGATTTCCCTTCTAACCCGCCGAAAAGAGCGTGCCAGCCCCGAAAATCGCAAGGGGTGGCGTTGGATATCGCCACTTGCGTCAACCCATCGGCATGTCGCACGCCTGAGCCAGCCAGGGGGCGCGATAGGGAGGAGCGATATGCTTAAGACCGTCATGATGCTGGGGCTATGGGCTTCGCTGGCCGCCTGGACGGCGGGTCGTGCCGAGTCGGTATCGCAGTCGACGCAAGCATCCGAATGCCGATTGCCGCCAGGATGGGGTGCGGTTGCGGCGCGCGGCGCGCGCTTCGTGGTCTTTGGCGAAATGCATGGCACCCGCGAATCACCTGCCTTTGTCGGGAACGTTGCGTGTGCGTTGGCGGTCAAGGGCGAACGCCTGTTGGTTGCGGTCGAGCATTTCTCGATCGTCAATGATGACTTTCAAAAGGCCTGGGCCCTGCCGGACGCCGAGTTCGTTCCTGCCTTGACCAAGGCGGGCTGGGCCGAGCGAGACGATGGTGTCGGCAGCGAGGCGATGCTGGCCATGCTGGTACGGCTTCACCGGCTGGCGCAGGCGGGGCGCAAGATCGACATCGTCGCGTTTAGCGGCGTGAAAGATGAGGCCCAACAGCGCAAATTCGCAGGCTTGGCCGGTCAGGGGCCGCACGATGCCGCCCAAGCCGAGAATATCAGGGAGGCCGCCGCGCTGCGGCTCTATGATCATGTGCTGGTGCTGGTGGGCAACACCCATGCCCGTAAACGTCTCGTAACCTACACGCCCATTGCGTTCGAGCCCATGGCAATGCGGCTCGGCCGGTCGGTGAATGTCGTCACCCTCAACATGAAATCGGCGGCAGGTACGTTCTGGAATTGCGGCGTGAAGCCGGGAGTGGTCCCGAAGCCCGATATGCCCATCACCAACGCCGATATCGACTGTGGCTCCCATCCGACAACGGCCGATGCCGACCTCCAGCGTGCTCCCTTCATCGCATTGGGCGCTTTGCCGGGACAGCAGCCCGACCCGGATTATGACGGCGTGTTCTGGGTCGGACCGATCAGCGCCTCGCCGCCTGCGGTCCCGAAATAGCCTCCCAAAAACCCCGGTGTGTCGCTGGACCTGCGGTTCCCCAAATGCATGGACGGGAGGTGCCGTTCTGAAACTTAATCCTTGCCCAGCCGCGCGGTCCGGGGTGAAAGGCGAACATGGCTAGTCATTCCTCATCCCCGCTCGTCGTCGGTATCGGCGGCACGATCGGCAGCGTCTCCTCGACCGAGCGCGCGCTTCGCATCGCGATGACGGCCGCCGCCGACGAGGGGTTCCGCACCCATGTCTTCGGTGGCGAGGATCTGGCGCGCCTGCCGCTCTATAATCCGCGTACCGCGGAGCGGACCGAAGCGGAGCGGGTCTTTGTCGATACGGTCCGGCAAGCCTCGGCGATCATCATCGCCAGTCCGGGCTATCATGGCAGCATTTCGGGGTTGGTGAAGAACGCGCTCGACCTGCTGGAGGAAACGGCGAAGGACGAACGGCCCTATCTGGCGGACCTGCCGGTCGGGGTGATCGCCACCGCCTATGGCTGGCAGGCGACGGGATCGACCATCGCGGCGCTGCGCTCGATCGTCCATGCGCTGCGGGGCTGGCCGACGCCCTTTGCGGCGGCGGTGAACACGCAACATACCCGCTTCGATGACCAGGGGCGGATCGGCGATGCCACGGTGGAGGGCCAGTTGCGGCTGGTCGGCCAGCAGGTCGCCCGCTTCGCACCCTTGGCGGGGACCATCCGCGCGTCGAACTGAAGAGCGTCGCCCCGGCGTGAATCTGTTCACGCGAAGGGTAAGGAGAATGGTTCGCGCGGAGGCGCGGAGAACCTGTGCCCGGCCGCTCATGCACCCCATTCTTCCGTGCGCGATGGGGATAAGAGGGCTGCGCGCCGTCGCACGCAATGCCTCTCTGCGTTCCCCGCGCCTCCGCGCGAAATCAAATTCTTCGCGTCATCGCGTCTTCGCGTGAAATGGAGAGACTATCCCAGCCGCTCCATCGCGAGCGCCGCGATTTCGTCCGCGATCTCGCCCGGATCCCGCAAGGCCCCATGCGCCACGGTGGATACCGTCGCCCATTCGCCCAGCATCGCGCCGTCCGCCATGGCGGCGTAATTGGCCCGCACCCGCGCCTGAAGCCCCAGATCCGCCTCGTACGCGTCATAGGTCTCGTCGGTGTAGCTGCGCTTGCGCTTGCGGGCGATCAGGTCGCGCGCAACGTCGAGCGGCGTGTCGAGATAGACCGACAGATGCGGCGCGGGCAGGCGAAACTGGACCGTCTCCAACTGTTCGATCCATTGCAGCAGCGCCTCGGCCTGTTCAGCAGGGACCTGGGCGGCCTGATAGGCCATGTTGGACGCGATATAGCGGTCGAAGACGATGACGTCGTGGCGCTCGGCAAGCTCCATCAGATGCGGACGCGATTCGAATCGGTCGAGCGCATAGAGCGTGGCCGCCGTCTCCGGCGCGGCGGCATGGGGCAGGCGCCCGGCCAGATATTCGCCCAGCGCCCAGCCGCCGATCGTCTCGGCATAACGGGGAAAGGACAGGGCGGCCGCCGACAGTCCGGCGGCGTTCAGCCGTTCGGTGACGGCCGCCGTCGCGGTCGCCTTCCCGGCGCCGTCCGCTCCTTCGATCGCGAGAAGAAAGGCCATCAGCCGCGCAGCTTTTCGTGGTGGCGGATCACCTCGTCGATGATGAAGCGCAGGAATTTCTCGGAAAATTCGGGATCGAGCTGCGCATCGCTGGCCAGTTGGCGCAGGCGCGCGATCTGCGCCTCTTCACGGCCGGGATCGGCGGGAGGGAGTTCATTCTCCGCCTTGTAACGACCGACCGCCTGGGTGACCTTGAACCGCTCGGCCAGCATGAAGACCAGCGCGGCGTCGATATTGTCGATCGACTGGCGATAGCCGGTCAGCACGGTGTCGGACATGATTGGCGTATCTCCCTCTGGCATGCGCGCGGCACATGAATTCGCGCCGGCCCTTTCGCGCTTAGGCTTGCGTTCGGCAAGCGTTGTCGCCAGAGGCTCTTACCTGCCCATGACCGTAACCGCCACCCGCCTCGCCAAGCCTGCGCCCTCGCTGGACCCGATGATCCGGCTGGTGGCCGACGACATGAACGCCGTGAATCAGGTCATTATCGACCGGATGCGATCGGAGATCCCGCTGATCCCGCAACTGGCGGGACATCTGATCTCGGGCGGCGGCAAGCGGATGCGGCCGATGCTGACGCTCGCGAGCGCGCAGTTGCTGGGGTATCGTGGGACCAGCCACCATGTGCTGGCGGCGGCGGTCGAGTTCATCCACACCGCGACGCTGTTGCACGACGATGTGGTGGACGGCTCCGACCTGCGTCGCGGGCGGCGGACCGCCAACATCATCTGGGGCAATCCGGCCAGCGTGCTGGTCGGCGACTTCCTGTTCAGCCGGTCGTTCCAGTTGATGGTCGATGCAGGCAGCCTGAAGGTGCTGGGCATCCTGTCGGGGGCGTCGGCGGTGATCGCCGAGGGCGAGGTGAACCAGTTGACCGCCGTGCGGCAGGTCGAACTGCCCGAGGAACGCTATCTGGCGATCATCGACGCCAAGACCGCCGCGCTCTTCGCCGCCGCCTGCCGTATCTCGGCGGTCGTCGCCGAGCGGCCCGAGGCGGAGGAACTGGCGCTGGAGGCCTATGGCCGCAACCTGGGCATCGCGTTCCAGTTGATCGACGATGCGATCGACTATGTCTCGGATGCGGGCACCATGGGCAAGGACGCGGGCGACGACTTCCGCGAGGGCAAGATGACGCTGCCCGTGATCCTCGCCTATGCGCGCGGCAATGAGGAGGAGCGCCGGTTCTGGAAGGACGCGGTCGAGGGACGGCGTGTCTCCGACGAGGACTTCGCCCACGCCATCGCGCTCGTTCGCAAGAGTCGCGCGGTCGACGACACCATGGCCCGCGCCAGGCACTATGGCGGCCTCGCGATCGAGGCGATCAAGGGATTCGCGGATGGCCCGGCCAAGGCGGCGATGATCGAGGCGGTCGAGTTCGCGGTGGCGCGGGCTTATTGAGCAGGGGGCGCACCCCGAATCTCCCGTTCTGCCTGAACCGAGGTCGGTGATGAGGGGCTTCTTCACCCCGCCCGGCAAAACCCGTATCGCATTCCGATGACCCTGCCCGTCACCGCCGTCCTGCCCGACCTGCTGGCCGCCCTGGCGGAGGCACCCAATGCGGTCCTGGTGGCGCCGCCGGGCGCGGGCAAGACCACCGCTGTCGCGCCGGCCCTGCTCGACCAGCCTTGGTGTACCGGCGAGGTGCTGCTCCTTTCTCCCCGCCGTCTCGCCGCGCGTGCCGCCGCCGAGCGGATGGCGGCGCTGGCCGGGGAGCCGGTCGGCCACAGCTTCGGCTATGCCACCCGCATGGATACGAAGGTCGGTGCCGCGACCCGCGTCACCGTCGTCACCGAGGGCATCTTCGTCGCGCGGATCCAGGCCGATCCCGAGCTGGACGGCGTCTCCGCCGTGCTGTTCGACGAAGTGCATGAACGCAGCCTCGATGGCGATTTCGGCCTGGCGCTCGCGCTCGACGCACAGGCGGGGCTTCGCCCCGATCTTCGCCTGGTCGCCATGTCCGCGACGCTCGACGGTCGCCGCTTCTCGAGCCTGATGGGCGATGCGCCCGTCATAGAGAGCGAGGGGCGGAGCCATCCGCTGACCCTGCGCCATCTCGGTCGGGCGGCGGAGGCGCGGATCGAGGATTCGGTCGCCTCCGCCATCCGGCGTGCGCTGAGCGAGGAAATGGAGGGCGATATCCTCGCCTTCCTACCCGGCACCGCCGAGATCGCGCGCACCGCCGAACGGCTGGCGAACCTGCCGTCCGATATCGCGGTCCATGAACTGCACGGCTCGCTCGATCCGGCGGCGCAGCGGGCGGCGATCCGGCGTGACCCGGACGGGCGGCGGCGGATCGTGCTGGCGACCTCGATCGCGGAGACCAGCCTGACGCTCGACGGCGTGCGGATCGTGGTTGATTCGGGGCTGGCGCGACGGCCGCGCTATGACCGTGCGGCGGGAATGACCCGGCTGGTGACCGAGCGGGCCAGCCAGGCCGCCGTGACCCAGCGGGCGGGCCGCGCCGCGCGACAGGCCCCCGGTGTCGCCTATCGCCTGTGGGAGGAAGCCGCCACGGCGGGGCTCCCCCGCTTCGATCCGCCCGAGATATTGGAGGCGGACCTGTCGGCGCTGTTGCTCGGCACCGCCTTGTGGGGGGTGAGCGACCCGCGCGCGCTTCCGTGGCTCGATCCGCCGCCCGAGGCGGCGGTGAACGAGGCTCGCGCCCGGCTGACCGCGCTGGAAGCGCTGGACGAAACCGGCCGTCCGACCGCGCATGGCAAGGCCATCGCCGTGCTGCCCATGCCGCCGCGCCTGGCCCATATGCTGATCCGCAGCGGCGAGCGGGGCCTGGCCTCCACCGCGGCCGAGATTGCCGTCCTGCTGGGCGAGCGCGGCATCGGTGGGCAGGATGTCGATGTCGAGCAGCGCCTGCGCCGCTGGCGGACCGAGCGTGGTCCCAAGGCGGAAGCGGCGCGGGGTATGGCGAAGCGCTGGACCAGCCTCGCGCCCAAAGCGCTCGAGCGCGAGGCATGGGATCACCCCGCTGGCGTGTGCCTGGCGCTGGCCTATCCCGATCGGGTGGCGCGGCGGCGCGATTCGACCGGCGAGCACTGGGCCAGCGTCGGGGGGCGGGGCTTTCGTCTCGATCCGGCATCGGCGCTGGCGGGGTCGGAGTGGCTGGCCGTGGGGGAGACGCAGGGCGCGGCGTCGGGCGCGCGTATCCTGTCCGCCGCACCGCTCGACCTGGCGACCATCGAGGCGCTGTTCGCCGACCGGATCGAGACCCGGCGCACCGTTGCCTTCAACCCGGCGACCGGCGGCGTGGAGACGCTGCGCGAGCGGCGGCTGGGCGGTCTGCGCCTGTCGAGCGGCCCTGATTCGGGTGCGTCGTCCGACGCGATAGCCGACGCGCTGGTCGAGGGGGTTCGGACGCATGGCCTGTCGCTGCTGCCGTGGAGCGACGGGGCGGGGGCGTATCGTGCGCGGGCGGCTTATGCGGGGGTAGCGCTGGACGATGCGACGCTGATCGAACGGCTGGACGACTGGCTGCCCGCGCTGGTGGCGGGCAAGCGGCGGCTGGACGCCATCGCTTCCGGCGCGCTGACCGAGGCGGTCCGCAACCTGATCGACTGGAACGACCAGCGGCGGATCGATTCGATCGCGCCCGCCCAGTTCACCAGCCCGGCGGGAAGCACCCATGCGATTGATTATGCGGCCGAAGGTGGCCCGCGCGTCGAACTCCGCGTCCAGGCGCTGTTCGGTCTGGCGACGCATCCGGTGATCGGCACCGAACGCGTCCCGCTGGTCCTCAGCCTGACCTCGCCCGCCGGTCGGCCGATCCAGACGACGCGCGACCTGCCAGGCTTCTGGGCGGGAAGCTGGGCGGCGGTCGCCAAGGAAATGCGCGGTCGTTACCCCCGCCATCCCTGGCCCGACGCGCCCGCGGAGGCGTCCGCGACGCTGCGCACGAAAAAGGCGGATGCAAGAGCCGCCGGTTCGCGATAAGGGACACATATTATGGCCACTGCTCGCATCTTCCAGCGCCCCAAGAACGCGATGCAATCCGGCAAGTACCGGACCGATCGCTGGCAACTCGAATTCGAACCGACCGAGGCGAAACAGCCCGATCCCCTGACCGGCTGGGCCGGGAGCGGCGACACGCGCGAGCAGGTGCGCCTGACCTTTGCGACGCTGGAGGAGGCGATCGCCTATTGTCAGCGCGAAGGGCTCGACCACCATGTCGTGCCGACGCCGCAAAAGACGCTCAAGCTACAGAGCTACGCCGACAATTTTCGTTGAGCTGTGAGCGCTCCGGTCAAGGCCGGGGCGCTTTTTGGTTCGCGCGAAGCCGCGATGGCGCGAGGATTCTGTTTTTCGCGCGGAGGCGCGGAGAACGCAGAGAGCTATCGCTCGCGGCAGCGAAATCCTTCTTCAACTGGCCGAGGATGAAGGGGGGGACGGTGCCCCCGGACACGTCGCCTCCGCGTTCTCCGCGCCTCCACGCGAACACACCCTTTCTTCGCATCCTCGCGTCTTCGCGCGAACTCAAAAGCTCAGGATATCGCTGCCTAGCAGCACAGACACAACGCCAGCGGCGCGCGGCCAGTTTCCGTTGAGGTCCGACCTGCCCGGCCGGGGCCGGGGCGCATTTTGATCCATGCGAAGCCGCGATGGCGCGAAGAAAATTAGAGATTTTTCTCGCGCGGAGGCGTGGAGGACGCAGAGAGCGATCGCTCGCGGCAGCGAAATCCTCTTTCAACCGGCCGAGGATGAAGGGGGGACGGTGCCCTCGGACACGCCCCCTCCGCGTTCTCCGCGCCTCCGCGCGAACACACCTTCTCTTCGCGCCCTCGCGTCTTCGCGTGAACTCAACGGCCCAGGATACCGCCGCCCAGCAGCAACAGCATCTTGGCATCCACCACGACGCCGGCCGCGCGGCGCTCGGCGACGAAGTCGGCTATGTCGGCCAGCTTTACCCGGTGGACGATGATCTGCTCGTCCGAATCGCCGCCACCCGCGCCGACTTTCACCAGCCCGCTCGCGCGGACCAGGGTGAAGCGCTCCGACGTCATGCCGGGCGAGGAGCAGAATTCGCCCAGCGCCTCGATCCGGGCGGGGCGATAGCCGGTTTCCTCCTCGATTTCGCGGGCGGCGCCGTGCAGGACCTCCTCGCCCTCGGTGTCGTCACCGATCAGCCCGGCGGGCATTTCCAGGCATGGCGCGCCGAGCGGAACGCGGAACTGTTCGACCAGCAGGATATGCCCGTCCTCGATCGCGAGAATGACGGCGGCGCGGATGTCGCGCGGGCGATCGGCATATTCCCAGGTGCCGCGCTTGCGCAGCGCCAGGAATCGACCCTCGGCCAGGGTTTCGAGGGGGGCATCCATACGGGGATCGGTCATAGCGAGATGGGTCTGTCCGGCAATTCGTTGGTATCGGCCGCCGTCTTGGGGAAATGGGTCGCCAGCACAAGCCCGATCCGCTCGACCGCCGCGCTCATGCCCTCGCCGACACGGCCCTGCGCAACATGCGGCAGCATCACCGCCATGGCGCGACCCCAGGTTTCGGGACCGACCTTGCCGGTAAGGCCGGAGTCGGCGACGATCTCGGCCATGTGCTCGGCCTCGGAGAGATAGAGCAGCACGCCGTAGCGGCTGTCGGTCCGTCTTTCGGCGGAGACCCGGAACAACAGCACCGCGCGCGCCCGGACGCGGGCGTGGCGGATGCTGCGCGGTACGAGGGCGATCCGGCGCGCGACAGGGCCGAGCACCGCGAACACCAAGACGAAGACCAGAATTTGCGCGATCATCAGCACGCCCAGAATCAGGTCCTCGCCCGGCGCGCTCCATCCGTCGTGGACCAGCGCGAGCAGCTTCAGTCCCAGACCCGGAAACAGCGCGGCGAACAGCGGCACCAGCAGCATCGCAGGCGCGGCGAACCAGACCGCCACGTCGCGATACTCGTCCGATCGGGGGGCGACGATGGTGACGATCTCGGCATCGGTCGTCGTCTCCGCGCGCGCGACGGCGGCGGTCACCAGATCGCTATCGGCTTCGCTCAACATCTCACCAATCCCCCGATGCGCCGCCGCCGCCGAAATCACCCCCGCCGCCGCCGGTAAAGCCGCCCCCGCACCACGATCCGTCGCTGCCGCCGCCCGACGAGCCGCCCGAACTCCAGCCGCCGCCGGAGCCGCCGCCGCTGCCCCAGCCGGGGCCCCAGAGGATGATCGGCCAGCCGCCTCCGCCGCGCCGTCCGCCACCGCCGCGATCATCGTCGTCATCGTCGTGGAAACGCTGGCCCTGTTTGCGGCGCAGGATGGTCAGGACGACGAAACCGCCGACGAAGATCACCAGCACGATCAGAATCGGAAAGCCGTTGGAATCACCGCCGCCCCGGCGATGCTGGCGATCGAATTGCTTCGCAGCCTCGGCGACCTTGGCCTGCGCTTCCTCGGGAGAGGCGCGAAGCTGCGCGATCACGGCATCCGCTCCCGCACTCAGCGCCCCCGACACATCGTTCGATTCGCGAAGCCGGGGCAGCATCAGCGTGCGGATCATCTGCGACGACCAGGCGTCGGTCAGGATCGGTTCCAGCCCGCGTCCCACCTCCAGCCTGGGGCCGCGCTGGCCCTTGCCCTCATTGGGGGCGACGAACAGGATCGCGCCGTTATCGGCATCCTTCAGCCCGACACCCCAGGCGCGACCCAGCCGATAGCCATAATCCTCGATCGGATAGCCTTGCAGGTCGGGGATCGTCGCGACCACCAACTGGCGGCCGGTATCCTTTTGCAGGGCCTCCAGCTTCGCCTCGATCTGCGCCTTGGTGGCAGGGTCGATCCTGTTCGCCGCATCGACGACCAGGCCATCGAACTTGGGAAAGGTCTGCGCCATCACAGGGACGGCGCAGAGGATCAGCCAGAGCCCGAGGATCGGGCGAAGCAACCGGGTGAACCGGGTCATGAGGCGACGATCAGCTACCGAAATCGACCTTCGGCGCGTTCTCGGCTCCCGGAGTCGTCGCCTGATAGGGGGTCATCGGCTTGGCGCCGTAGAAGACCTTGGCGCCGATCGCGTCGGGGAAGGTGCGGATGCGGGTGTTATAATCCTGCACCGCCTTGTTGTAATCGCCGATCGCGATGTTGATGCGGTTCTCGGTACCTTCGAGCTGGCTCATGAAGGTCTGGAAATTGTCCTGGCTCTTCAGGTTCGGATAGGCCTCGACATTGGCGAGCAGGCGGCCCAGCGAGCCGCTGAGCTGGCCCTGCGCCTGTGCGAATTGCTGCATCTTGGCGGGGTCGGACAGGTCCTCGCCCGTCACCTGGACCGAGGTTGCCTTGGCGCGCGCGTTGACGACCTCGGTCAGGATCGACTTTTCCGAGGCCGCGGCGCCCTTCACGGTCGCCTCAAGATTGGGGATCAGGTTGGCACGGCGCTGATAGGCGGCCTGGACATCCGCCCATTTCGCCTTTGCATTTTCCTCGGCGGTGGGCACGCTGTTCATGCCGCAGCCGGACAGGGCGACGGCCATCACGACCGGGGTCAGGGCAAGAACGGGACGACGCATTCGAATATTCCTCCGTCAACTGTCTCGGTCATATAAGACGCTTGTGTCCCTTGGCGAAGGGCAAAAGCGACGATAGCCTGAAAGTTCGTCGAATAGAGGGAGTTGGCGATGTTCAAGGAATTTCGGGCCTTCATCGCGCGGGGCAATGTGCTGGACCTGGCGGTGGCGGTGATCATCGGCGCGGCCTTCAGCAAGATCGTGACCTCGTTGACCGATGACGTGCTGATGCCGATCATCGGCAAGCTTTTCGGGGGGCTGGATTTCTCCAGCTATTTCCTGCGCATGGGGCCGATCCCGGCCAATTACACCGGATCGCTGAGCGACTATGCCGCGCTGAAGAAGGCGGGGGTGCCATTGCTCGGTTACGGCGCATTCGTGACGCAGGCGGTGAACTTCGTCATCGTCGCCTTCATCATCTTCCTGCTGGTCCGCACGGTGAACCGCGCGACGACCCTGTTCGAGAAGGAAAAGGCCAAGGCGGCGGAAGAACCCAAGGCCGAGCCGACGGATATCGCGCTGCTTCGCGAGATCCGCGACGAACTGCGCGCGCGGCGTTCGTAACGGAGGGCCCGACCCCGGCGAAAGCCGGGGCCCGGGTGCCAACAGGTCAGCGGTGCGTCACCGTGTTGCATGGGAGGCAGGCTCGTCCCGCCTTCGCCGTTCCATCGCGACGGGCCTCGGGCCTCTTACCGGCGTGGCGTCGCGAGATGGATGTCAGGCCGCGGCCAGCTTCTTGGCCGTGGCGTCCGCCAGGCTGGTGCCGTCGAGGATCCGCGCCGTTTCGTCCCGCACGCGCATCATGGCGTGGCGGATGGCGCAATCCGCCTCGCTCTTGCAGTCGTTGCAGGGGCGATAGGCGGTGCGGCTGACGCAGGGGACCAGCGCCAGCGGCCCCTCGATCGTGCGGATGATGTCGCCCAGCGAGATCAGATGCGCGGCGCGGGCGAGGCGATATCCGCCCATCTTGCCCCGCTGGCTGTCGAGCAGATTCGCGCCCTTCAGATCGGCGAGGATCAGTTCCAGGAACTTGCGCGGCACATTCGCCTCGGTCGCGATGCGAGTCATCGAGGTGGGCGGGCCGCCAATGGGCATTTCCGCCAGGAACAGCATCGCGCGCAGCGCATAACGGGACCGCTGGGTCAACATGGGCTCCCCATGGACCTAAAATGCGGCGAGCGAAAGGCATTTGCGTAAAGGCCCGAGGCTTCCTATATCGCTTCGTGCCGGGTTTCACCCGGCTATGACGATAAACTGCGGCGAGTAATAGACGCAGCGGACCCGGGGGCAGTACCCGGCGGCTCCACCATAAAAGGTGGTGTATCTGGACACCGTTTCTGACGGGGCCGAA
>NZ_JBCNNI010000003.1:0-163580 GCF_039594485.1 Sphingomonas sp.
TCAACAACCATCGCCTCTTCGGTCCCATCGGATACATCACACCGGCAGAAGCCGAGGCCGCATACTATGCCGTAAAGGAGCCATCTGCTATCGCGGCATGTCCCAAACGAAAATGCCTCCGCGAAACCCGGGGCGCTTCATCCTGATACGACCGGCAATATCTGTCTCTTTGTTGCGATCCGGCACTGGTGCTCTGGCCTCAAAGCTAGAGTCTGAGTGGAATCGACAGGGGATTCCCAAGGGGCATGAAGTCTGATTCAAGGTCTGTGCCGTGTGGAGGTCGGCAGCGGTGGGTCGAGCCTATTCAGATGATTTGCGTGAGCGAGTAGCGGCATCGGTTTTGGGTGGCGGGTCGTGCCGGGCAACCGCTGAGTTGTTTGGCGTCAGCGTGGCGAGTGCGGTGAAGTGGTTGCAACGGCGTCGGGCGACCGGCAGCGCAGCGGCCCGACCGCTGGGCCACAAGCAGCCGCGTTCGCTGGCCGCCGAGCGCGATTGGCTGCTGGAGCGACTGGCGAGCAAGCCGGACGTGACGTTGCGTGCGCTCTGACGCGTTCGCCCCCTCCCATCGTCACGCGAAGTTAATCACCTTCGGCCAACTCACGCCAGAGCTATTGGGAGTGCCCACCTCCTTGGCGCCATCGGCGCGAACCCGATCCGCCAGATGCCGTGACTGGATACCGACGTTGGGAACTGCGGCTGTTCGATGCGCTCTTGGTATGATTCCCTTGCCGTTTGGAACGAGGAATGTCAGCGTTGCCCTGACGTAATGCTACCGGATCCGGTTCGCCCTTCATGCCAAATGATCATCACGACATCCATCGTCGCGAGCTGCCGCCACTGCCGGCGCTCGCCAGTTTCCTGGCGGCGGTGGAGACCAGCAGCTTTTCGCGCGCGGCGCAGCGCATGGCGTTGACGCAGAGTGCGATCAGTCGGCAGATCGCGTTGCTGGAGGATTGGCTGGGGGTGGCGCTGTTCGAGCGGCGCGGGCGGCGGGTGACGCCGACCTCGGCGGCGCTCGCCTATGCCGAAGCGGTGGGGCCGGCGGTCGAGCGGTTGCGGAGCGCCACGCGGCGGTTGTTGACCCCGGTTGCCGACCGCGCGCTGACGATTGCGACGCTGCCCAGTTTCGGGATGCGCTGGCTGGCGCCGCGCCTGCCGGGGCTTACGGCACGGCATCCCGAATTGCTGGTGAACTTCGCCGCACGCTCCTATCCGTTCGATTTCGCCGAGGAGCGGTTCGATGCGGCGATCCATTTCGGCCTGCCCGACTGGCCGGGCGCGGACCATGCCTTGTTGTTCCATGAGGATGTCGTGGCGGTCTGTTCGCCCGACTGGCTGGCGCGCAATCCGGTGACGAAGCCTGCCGACCTGCTGCCGCACACGCTGTTGTCGCTGGAGGCGCGGCCTGACGCCTGGCGGCGCTGGTTCACCGCCGCCGGCATGGCCGATGCGGCGATCGGGGAAGGGCCGGTGTACGAACATTTCCTGATGCTGGCCCATGCGGCGGCGGCGGGGATGGGAATGGCGCTGATCCCGTCCTTCCTGATCCGCCCGGAACTGGAATCGGGCGCGTTGGTGACGCCGCTTGACGTCACGCTCAACGCTTCGGAAGCCTATTATCTGGTGTGGCCGCGCAGCAGCAGCCACAGCCCGTTGTTCGACCGCTTCCGCCACTGGCTGCTGGATGAAGCCAGGGCGGAGGCGTGAGGGGGACTGGTTCGAGCGGATCAGGCTTTATCGTAAAGGATCAGAGCGGCTTTCCGCCCATCTTCCATGTCAACTGCACGGCATAGCTGCGGCCGATCCCGTCGAACCACGAAATGTCGTAATAGGGATAAGACGCATAGGTCGGGTCGCGGCCCGGCGCCTGGTCGAACAGGTTGGTTACCGTTCCGGTCAGGCGGAGGCGTTCGTTCAGGTCGTAGCGCATGGACAGGTTGAACAGGTAGCTCGCCTTGATGAAAGCATCCTGATCGTAGTTCGGCAACTTGCCCAGCCGCATGCCGGTGAGCGTGGTGGAGAAATCGCCGAGGCTCCAGGTCAGGCTGGCCGTGCCCTTTTCACGCGGGATGTCGAAATTGCTGTCGACCGCGAACTTGTTGATGATGGGATCGCCCGGATATTGGCGGACCGTGTGGTTGAAGACGTAGGTGTAGCCGCCCGACAGGGTGAACGCCCCGATCGCGGCGGTGGGCAGGCGGAAATTGGCGGCAATGTCGATCCCGTCGGTCGTCTCTTCCGCGACGTTGATCGGGTTGACCGCAACCGCCTGTAGCTGTCCGGCCAACGCGCCGCTGGTGTAGCGGATCACGCGGGCAAGGGCGTCGCGACAGGTCGGCGACGAGGGATCCGCGCCGCCGCCGGTGCGGCAGCGCGATTCGTCGCGCAGCACCGAATCGATGCTGATGTCGCGAACCTGATCCTTCATCTTCACCCGGAAGTAATCGACCGACAGGTCGATGCGGCTCGATGGCTGCCACACGACACCGGCGTTGAGCGAGGTTGAGGTTTCGGGCTGAAGCTGACGATTGCCGGTCTTGCGGGCGATGATCGTCTGGTCCGAATAGCTGCAGTCGCCGATCGTCTCGTTTGGCTCCTCGACGCGGCACAGATAATAATCGGTGGCCGAGGGGTGGGTGTTGCCCGGCCCCCGGAAGACATAGTTCAGGTCGGGCGCGCGGAAGCCGGTGCCATAGGCTGCGCGCAGCAGCAATCGCCGGGTCGGGCGCAGTTCGCTGCCGATATTATAGGTGAAGCGGCCGAACGTGTTACCGGCGATGTGGAACGAGTCGTACCGGCCCGCCGTGCTGAGTTGCAGGAAGGACAGCACCGGCACGCGGAATTCATAGCCCAGGCCCCAGCGGCTGCGCGATCCGCTGCCGTCCGAATCCACCAGCCCGACATAATAATTGGTCAGCGTCAGCGGATCGGGCTTGAGGTCATAGCCCTGCTTGCCCGCCTCTGCGACGAATGCGAAGCCGACGGGGCCGGCGGGCAGTTGGAACAGGTCGGTCGTGTTCAGCGAGCCAGCCAGCGTATCGGTCCACGACCGGGGCCGGTAAAGCGAATCGACCGAGATCGAGCGATATTCCGCCGGTGTCAGCGGCGTGTAGAGACGGCGGACATCGGCGTTGAAGATCGCATAGCCGCTGACCGGATCGACCCCCTGCTGCTGTCCCAGGAACAACGCGTTCGATTTCGAGATGACGATTTCGGGGAAGGTGACGCGCGAGGTGTACTGCGCATGATTGAACGACACCTCATATTTCCACTTGTCGTTCGTGCCGAACTGGCCGCGAATGCCGGGCGTGATGTTGAAGGTGATCGACCGGTTGCGGGTCATGCCGTTCTGGAACCCGCCCATTTCCTCCGGCGTGAACTGGCGGGTCCAGTTATCGAGTTGCAGCCCGCTGTCTGTCGCGTCGGGCGACAGGTTCGGGTTGAAGAAGGTGCCCTCTTCATTCCCATCGGGTGACACATAATACCAGCTCTTTACCCGGCGGAAGAGCTTCAGCTTGGAATAGCTGAATTGCAGGTCTGCGAAGAGTTCGGTGCCGCCGCCCAGGTCATAGCCCATCGCGCTATAGGCGGTGACCGACTTGCGGTCCGAAATCATCGTACCGAATGCGACCGACTCGTTGCTGCCGCAGAAATGGCCATAGCGACGGCGGTTGGCGTAATAGGTGGTGCCCTGGTTCAGCGACGACAGCGCACTGCACGTCGCCTGGCCCGGATCAATGTAATTCGCATCCTCGTCGGAACGCAGGAAGGTGCGCTGCGCCAGCGGGGTGGCGGTGGTCGGGTTGTCGGCGGTCGAATCCTGCCGCTTGCGCTGATATTGCCACAAGGGGCGCTGGTTCAGGAATTCGACCCCGACGATGCCGTGGAAGCTGCCGGTTTCCCAGCCGCTCGTCGCCATGAGCCGGTACGCTGCGCCACCGCCATGTTCGGTGTCGCTATAGCGCAGGTCGATGCGGGTGCCGTCGGGCTTGGTCTTCAACTGGAAATTGACGACCCCGGCGATCGCGTCCGACCCATAGATCGCCGAGGCACTGCCGCTCAGCACCTCGACCCGATCGATCAGGCCGACGGGAATGTTCGAGATGTCGGTGAAGTTGCTGTTGCCCTGAAACGGTAGCGGGAAGTCGGCGATGCGACGCCCGTTGACCAGCACCAATGTATGATTGGGGCCGAGCCCGCGCAGATCGACCTGCTGCGCGCCGGGGCTGAAGCTGGCGCCCGAGGCGCTCTGCTGGCCCTGCGTCTCGCCGCTGTTCTGGGACAGGCTGCGCAGCACGTCGGGGACGCTGAGGAAGCCGCCCTTCAGGATATCTTCCGACGTGACGACGGTGACCGGCGCCGGTCCTTCCTTCTGCACGCGCGGGATGCGCGATCCCAGGACGGTGATTTCATCCGATGCGCCCGTCGTCGGGGCGGTGTCAGGCAGGTCCTGCGCCATCGCGCTACCGGCAATCGCCATCATGCCTGCCCCCGCCAGCCAGCGTGCGACCCAACTCCCCCGCATTATAAATGCTCCCCGTTTATGCCCCTCTAAGCAATCATAATGGCATGGACTTATATCAAATTGAAACATAAAAACGCCATGTTGAATGGGCGTTTGATTATTCTGATGGGGGGCGTGGCCTTGCGACACTATGCTTTGGGCATCGCATTGATATGCGGAGGAATTGCGTCGGCGGTGCCGGCGGCGGGGCAGCAGGCGGCACCGGCTGCTGTTACCGGGGCACGCTTTTTCGTGACCGGCGATCCGGCCAAGCCGCGGCCTGCCGCCACGTCGCAGGGCCTGATGCTGATGGGTGGCGGCGACTGGGACAAACAGGCGTTCCCGTGGTTCGCGAAGAAGGCGGGCTATGGCCATATCCTGATCCTGCGCGCGTCGGGCGATGGCGAGGGTGGGCGCGAGATGTTCGCCGAGATGGCGGGGGTCCAGTCGGTGTCGACCATTCTGTTCACCGATCGCGCCGCATCGACCGATCCGCGCGTGCTGGCGGCGATCGCCAAGGCGGACGGAATCTTCCTGGCGGGTGGCGATCAGGCGAAATATGTCCGCTTCTGGCAGGGGACGCCGGTTGCCCGTGCGCTGGACGCGCATGTCGCGGCGGGCAAGCCGATCGCGGGAACCAGTGCCGGCCTCGCCGTGCTGGGCGGTATCGCCTATGGCGCGATGGACGGCGGCAGCATCGATTCGTTCAAGGCGCTGTCCGATCCGCTTGGCGACGCGGTGACGCTGGTCCGTGATTTCCTGCACATGCCGCGCCTCGCCCATGTCGTCACGGACACGCATTTCAACGAGCGCGACCGGCTGGGGCGGCTGATCGCCTTCGTCGCCAAGGCGCGTGCGACGGGTGACCCGACCGCAATCGGGCTGGGTATCGATGAGGAGGGCGCGCTGTGCGTCGATGGCGACGGGCGGGCGACCTATCGCGGGCCGGCCAATACCCATGCCTGGCTGGTGCAGCCGCCAGGGGTGCCGAAGCTGATGCCGGGCAAGCCGCTCGACTGGGCCGATATCAGGATCACCGGCATCGCGCCGGGGGGCACGATCGATCTCGACACGCTGACCGTGCCGAAGCCGGCCTTTGTCGGCATGGCAAAGGTGATCGCGGGGCGGGTGATCGACGCGCCGTTGCCGCCCGGTGGTCACTGGTCGCTGGCGATCCATGGCGGGGCGGGGGTGATCCCGAAGGGGTCGCTGACCCACGAACAGGAACGCGCCTATCGCGCCGGCCTGGACGCCGCGCTCTCGGCCGGGTCGGCGGTGCTGGCGAAGGGCGGCACCAGCCTCGACGCGGTGCAGGCGGCGGTGCGGGTGCTGGAGGACGATCCGAACTTCAACGCCGGGCGCGGCGCGGTGTTCGATGCGGAGGGGAAGAACCAACTCGACGCGGCGATCATGGACGGCGCGACGCTGCGTGCCGGGGCGGTCGCCGGGGTCAGCGCCACGAAGAACCCGGTCGTGCTGGCCCGCGCGGTGATGGAGCATAGCCGCCATGTCCTGTTGACCGGCGCGGGCGCCGACCAGTTCGCGCGCGAACAGGGGGTGGAGCAGGTCGATCCGTCCTATTTCCGCACCGAAAAGCGCTGGCGCGAATATCTGGAATGGAAGCGCGACGAGCTGCATGCGGCGCTCGACCCGACGCATCGGTTCGGCACGGTCGGCGCGGTGGCGCGCGACCAGCGCGGGCATCTGGCTGCCGCGACCTCTACGGGTGGACTGACCGGAAAGCGCTGGGGCCGGATCGGCGATTCACCCATCATCGGCGCTGGCACCTATGCGATGGACAAGACCTGCGCGGTATCGGCGACGGGCACCGGCGAATTCTTCATCCGGCAGGTCGCCGCACGTCAGGTCTGCGACCGGGTCCAGTGGAAGGGGCAGGACATCGCCACGGCGGCGAGCGACACGATCGAGGAAGTGGGCGAGATCGGCGGCGATGGTGGCCTGATCGCGATGGACGGCAACGGACACATCGCCTTTGCGATGAACAG
The DNA here is from genome assembly GCF_039594485.1 of Sphingomonas sp. GTDB lineage: Bacteria > Pseudomonadota > Alphaproteobacteria > Sphingomonadales > Sphingomonadaceae > Sphingomonas. The sequence goes on from NZ_JBCNNI010000003.1 coordinate 6,511, forward strand.
CGACGGCATGTATCGTGGCAGCGTGTCGGATGATAAACCCCCACGTACCGCCATCTATGCGGGAGAAATGGATGCCGGCCGATAGTCCGACCCCTTCCAAGCGCGAACTGGACACGCGATTGCTGGCGCTGTTGCGACAGGATTCGCGCGTTCCGGTGTCGGAACTGGCGCATGTGCTGAACGTGTCGCGCGCGCATGTCTATGCCAGCATCGCGCGCATGGAGCAGGACGGGACGATCGACGGTTATACCGTGCGGCTTGGCGACGCGCATGATCGACGCATGGTGCGTGCGCATGTGATGATGACGACGCTGCCCAAGTTGCTGGACGAGACGAACGAGGCGCTGGCGGCGATCCCCGAACTGACCGGCATATATGCCATTGCTGGCGAATATGACCTGATCGCAACGGTCGAGGCGCCCAGCCTGGAGAGGCTGAACGACGTGATCGATGCGATTGGTCGACTGGAAGGGATTGGGCGGACCATGTCGGCGGTCGTGCTGGCGACACGGTTGCGGCGGTAGGGATTTCGTCCTCTCGACCGTAGCCCGTGACGGTCCGCAACGGGTCGCCTATCCCGCAAGGACCCGATCGATCAATTCCACCGGATGCAGCGGGCGGCGGCCGGTCAGTCGCTTGGTCTGGCAGCGGCAGGAAAAGCCGGTGGCGAGCATCGCATCGTCCTGCGTCACATCCGCCCAACTGAGCGCGAAGATGTCGCGCGACAGTTTCTGGTTCTGCGCCTCATGGCCAAACAGCCCGGCCATGCCGCAACAGCCGGTTTTGGTGGGGGTGGCGGCGATGCCGAAACCCGCCAGCGCCTCCGCCCAGTTTGCCAGCGCCTGTGGCCGTAGCGCCTGTTCGGTGCAATGGCCGAGCAGGCGTTGCGGGGTAATGGTGGGGGTGGGGGTAGCGGTGGCGGTCGGCGTGCGACCCTGTCGCACCGCCTCGGCCAGCAGCATTTCCAGCCCCGCGACCTCGACGCTGTCGCCGGTCATCTCGCCAAATTCCTGCGTGAACATCAGCGCTGTCGCGGCATCCAGCCCGACCAGCCGGACGCCGAGATCGGCGAGTGCGCGTACTTCCGCCATGCGGGCGCGGGCGATGCGAGCGAAGCGGTCGCGCATCCCCAGCAAGTGCAGCACCTTGCCATTGCTGCGCGGCGGCAGGCGGAGCACGCTATGGCCGCAAGCGGCGAGTACGCGGCTGGCGGCGGCGACCACCGGACCATCGAAGCTGGCGGTGAAGCTGTCCTCCACCAGGATGACCGTGCGTGCGAGCGCGTCGGCCGGCATGTTCCTGATCCGCGCGAGCGAGACGATCGGGGGCATGGCGCGTGGATCGGCGACCGCGAAGGCGGGGAGGTCGACATAGCCGAGCCTGCGTTCCAGCGTTGCCCGTACCCGGTCGCTGCTGGCGACGCGGTTGGCGATGCCGGGCAAGGCGCGTCCGGCGGCCAGCATCGATTCCATCTGCGCGACGATGTGGTGGCGGATCGGGCGGGCTCGCCTGGCCCAATAGCGTTCGGCGAAGCGCGACTTCATCGTCGGCACGTCAACCTTGACCGGGCATAGCGTTGTACACGCCTTGCACGACAGGCAGGTCGCGAGCGAGGCATGGGTATCGGCAGCCATCGCATCGCGCTCGGCCATCTCGGCCGGGGTCGGGTCGGCGATCGAATCGAGCCGTGCCCAGGCGCGCAGCAGCGATGCGCGGCCCTTGGGCGATTGTGCGCGATCGCGCGTCGCCTTGTAGGACGGGCACATCACGTCGAGCGAATCCCACGCGAAACAGGCGCCATTCCCATTGCACGCCACCGCGCGGTCGAACGCCTTGGAGCGTGCCGCGTCGATCCGGCGATCGGACTCGCCGCGCAGGGGTACGCCATCGATCCGGTCGATCGGCTGCCCCGCGGCAGCGGCGAGCTTGCCGGGGTTGAAGCGGTTCTGCGGGTCGAACGCCGCCTTCAGCCGCTCCAGCTCCGGGTAAAGGCTGCCGAAGAAGAAGGGCGAGAATTCACCGCGATAGCCGCGGCCATGTTCGCCCCATAGCAACCCGCCATAGGCCTTGGTCAGCCGCGCCACTTCGTCGGAGATCGGGCGGATCAGCGCGGCCTGTTCGGGATCGCGCAGGTCGAGAAACGGGCGAACGTGCAGGCAACCCACATCGGCATGACCGAACATGCCATAATTGAGGCCATGGCCGTCGAGCAGTGCGCGGAACTCGGCCACGAAATCCGCCAGCTTTTCGGGCGGGACGGCGGTATCCTCGACGAACGGAATACCCTGCCGCGCGCCGCCCAGCCGGGCGAGCAGCCCGACCGATTTTTCGCGCAGGGTCCAGAGCTGGCCGATCGCGGCGTCGTCGCGGACGATCTGCATATCGCCTTGCGGGCCGATCTCGGCGAGCGCGGCGAGACCGGCGGCGATGGTTGCATCGTCATCGGCGGTGAATTCGACGAAGTTCATCGCCGCGACGGGGATATCGCTTGCCCCACCCAACAGCCCCTCGACGCTCGACCAGATGACGTCGCTGCGCGCGACGCCCAGCACCTTGTCGTCCAGGATCTCGACAGCGACCGGATCGGCGGCGATCAACCGCTGCACATCGCGCATCGCGGTGTCGAACGCGGCATAGCGGATGACCGCAAGCGCGCGCTTCTTCGGACGATGCGCGACGCGCAGCGTGATCGAACGGGTGACCGCCAGCGTGCCCTCGGAGCCGGCAAGCAGAAACCCCAGGAAGAAGCGGTCGGCACCCGCGTCCCACGTCTTTTGCAGGTTATAGCCGGTCAGTCCCCGGTTCATCTCCGGGAAGATCGCGGTGATGTCGTCGGCGCGGGTCGTGACGATGCGCAGCGCCTCGCGGTGGATTTCGGCGACGATGCCGCTGCCCGCCGCGAAGGCCTCGGCCTCCGCGCGGGTCATCGGTTCGGCGCGCCATGGGGTGCCGTCGGACAGGGTCAGGTCGAGTGCGACGATATAGTCCGACGTCTTGCCCCAGCGGCGCGATCCCTTGCCCGACGCATCGGTCGCGACCATGCCACCGATCGTCGCGCGGCTGGCGGTGGACACCATCGGCGGAAAGAAGCGGCCATGCGGCTTCAGGAAGGCGTTGAGCTGATCCAGCACGACGCCCGGTTCGACCGTCACAATGTTCGCATTCGGATCGAACGTGCCGATGCCGCGCATGTGGCGGGCGAAATCGACGATGATCCCGTCGTTCAGCGACTGGCCGTTGGTGCCGGTATTGCCTCCGCGCGCGGTCAGCGACAGGCCGGTATCGGCAAGGGCGCGGACCAGCAGCGTCACATCGTCGCCGTGGCGCGGATAGACGATCGCGGCCGGGCGGACCTGATAGATGCTGTTGTCGGTCGACGCGACCTGCCGTGCGCCGATGCCGTCCTCGATATCGCCGGTGAACCCCGCCCGATCCAGATCGCGCAGCAGGCGGGCGACCACCGTCATCAGGCCGTCTCCACCCCGCGCAAAGCCTTGCGAACCTCCATCATCGATCGTGCCTCCGCAGCGGCGTAGAGCGTCAGCTCGTCCTGTACAGCGCCCCCCATAGCCGCCTCGAACGCAGCCCGCGCCGCCGATGCCGCATAGTGGCGCTGTTCGGCACCTCCCAGGTTCGACTGGAAGATGCCCGCCGCGCTGACCGGCAGAAAATCCTCATAGACGATCGGCAGTGCGCGGACATAGCCTGCCGCCAGCCATGCATCGATATCGCCTGCCGGACGCACGCCGGTTGCGATCAGCCGCTGCCCGGCATCGGTCACGTCGTAGCGGAACCAGGCCAGCCCCTCGTCGCGCAAGGCCTCGACCGTATCGGGAAAGGCGGCAAAGGTCGTGGCCAGCCGGTCGGCATAGCTTGCCCCCTGCGAACCAGCCTCACCGCGTGCCGTCGCCAGCAACTGGTCGTACAGCGCGCGGCCCTTTGGCGTGAGCGCGGCTCCGCGCTGTTCGATCTCGCCGAAACGGGCGGTGTGCTGGCCGGGCTGGCCGCCGGGGAAGGTCACGTCCTCCTCGATCGCCTTGAAGCTGGTCTGGCGCAGCAGGATCGGCACGGCGCGCGGCGGTGGCCCCTCGATCACCGCCTTCGCATCGATGCCGCGTGCCTGCATCGCGGCCTGCGCGGCATCGATGTCGAGCGTGCGCGGCGTCAGGTGGTTGATGTGCGGCCCACGGAACGACACGACATCGGCGATCAGGCGGTGCGCGCCGTGCAGCCGGTCATAGGTCGTGGCATCGACCCGCGCATCGCCGTGCCAGCGAAAGGTATCGAGCAGCGCCAGGACGAAGCGTTCGGCATCGGCATCGTCCAGTCCGCCCTGCGCCTCGTTCGCTTCGATCAGGCGGACCGCTTCATCGGTGAAGATCTGCCGCGTCGACAGGATCGCCTCCGCCTCGGCACGCAGGCCTGTGTCCTCGATCAGTTCGAGGCGCAACAACGAGGTGAAGACCCGGAACGGATTGGCGGCGAGCGCCGCGTCCTCGACCGGGCGGAAGGCGGTCGAATGGACCGGCACCCCCGCGACCGACAGGTCGTAATAGCCGACCGGATACATGCCCATCACCGCAAAGGCGCGGCGCATCATGCTCAGTTCCGCCGCCGTACCCAGTCGGATCGCGCCGTGCCGTTCGACATCGAGCCGGTCGAGTTCGTCGGCCGATGCCATTTCGGCGGCCAGCGCGGGCTGCTCGGCCAGTATCTGCGCATTCACGTCGGAGACGATCGACAGGAGGTCGCCGTAGAGCGGCACTTCGGCGCGGTACATCGCCGACATCGCTTCGGAAAAGCGGGTGCGGATGGCGTTCGGGGAGGTGAAGCTGTGGGTCATGGCTACCTTCGACAGATAGGGTCAGCGCGCGGCATATGTAATGGAGTCGCCGATCCCGATGTCCAACACGCGGGCGGCTTCGGGATCGAGGACGACGCCGTCGTCCTGCTGGAGGATGCACGCGAAACAGGCGCGGAACCCCGCCAGCCGGCCGGTGGCGGCGATGCAGGGGGTGGCGTCGTCGCGGTCCTTGACGGCGCGGACGACCGCGGTGCGCGACATGCGGACGGTGGCGATGTCGTCGGTCGCGGCGGTCACGGTCGGGCCGCCGTCGAACAGATCGACATAATCGTCGTGACGAAACCCTTCCTTCTCCAGCAGCCGCAATGCCGGACGCCCGGACGGATGCGGCACGCCCAGCACGGCACGCGCCGGTTCGGGCAGCATCGCCAGCAGGACCGGCGTGGTCGGCATCAGCCCGGCCAGGACATGGGTGCCATGTTCGGCATTGAACGTGTCCGCCTGGGCAAAGCCCATGCCGAAAAAGCGCGCGGCGATCCCGTCCCAGAATGGCGCCTCCCCCGCATCGTCCACCACGCCGCGCAGTTCGGCGATGGTGCGATCGGCGAAGCGGGCGCGGTGCATGGCAATGAACAGATAGCGGCTGCGCGCGAGGAGCGTGCCGGCACCCCCCGCACGCGCATCGGCACGCAGGAAGAGTCCACCCACTTCGCTGCACCCGGCATGGTCGGTGCAGATGGTCAGCGTGCCATGATCGACCGACCGGCCCAGCACCGCATGATCGGCACCATGGCGGTCGATGCGGTAGCTGTAGAATGGCGCGTCGGTGCCGATGTGCGAGAAGATCTGGCACGTGCCATGGATCGCGCCGGTGGCATCGTCCTCCAGCACGAACAGGAAGCGATCGACCCCAAAGCTGTCGCTATCGCGCGCGAAGGCGGCATCGGCGGCGGCCAGCCGTTCGCCCAGCTTCACCTTGTCCGGCGGCAGGTTGACGAACCCGCCGCCGGTGGTCTGCGCCATTTCATAGAGCGCCGTCAGGTCGTGCCCACCAGCGGCCCGCAACAGGATCGTCACGCCGGACCGGCTCCTAGCACGGGCCTCAGCGCGTCCCAGTTGCCTGCTGCGCTGCCCGCCTCGAAGCTTGCCATCGGATAGGCGCAATAGTCGGCGGCATAATAGGCGCTGGGCCGGTGGTTGCCCGAATCGCCGATTCCGCCGAACGGCTGCGCCCCCGCCGCTCCCGTGGTCGGGCGGTTGCGGTTGACCACGCCGGCGCGCGCCTCCAGCACGAACCGCTCCCAGAGCATGTCGTCGTCGGTCAGCAGCCCGGCGGACAGGCCGAAGCGGGTGTCGTTGGCGGCGGCGATCGCCGCATCGAAATCCGCGACCCGGATGACCTGAAGGACGGGGGCGAAAATCTCCTCGTCCGGCACCGACAGGCCGGTCACGTCGAGCAGCGCGGGTGTGACGAAGGCGGCCCTTCGCCCTTCGATCCCGCCGAACGGCACGATGGCGCGGGCACCGGCGGCTTCCAGGGCAGCGACCTGCGCCTGGGCCGTCGCGGCGGCGGCGTCGGAGATCAGCGGGCCAATATAGGGATTTTCGTCCCAGCGCCCGATGGGCAAGCGCGGGATCAGCGCGGCCACGGCATCGATCACCCCGTCGCCGAACGCTCCGTGCGGCAGGATCAGGCGGCGCGCGCAGGAACAGCGCTGTCCGGTGGTGATATAGGCCGACTGTAAGATCAGCGCCGCCACCTCCGTCACATCGCCGTCCCATGCGATCAGCGGGTTGTTGCCGCCCAGTTCCAGCGCGAGGATCACATCGGGCCGCTCGGCAAAGGCGCGGCGGAAATGCGCGCCGGTCGTCGCCGATCCGGTGAACAGCAGCCCGTCGATATCGCCCTCGACCAGCGCCGCGCCGGTTTCGCGCGCACCCTGCACGACCTGCAACACGCCGTCCGGCAGCCCGGCTTCGGTCCAGGCCTCCACCATTGCCGCACCGACCGCCGGGGTCAGCTCGGACGGCTTGAACACCGCCGTATTCCCGGCCAGCAGCGCGGGGACGATATGGCCGTTGGGCAGGTGGCCGGGGAAGTTATACGGTCCCAGTACCGCCATCACGCCATGCGGCCGGTGACGCAGCACCGACTCGCCGAAGGGCATCGCGCTGCGCTTTTCGCCGGCGCGTTCGGCCTGGGCAGCGATCGACAGCTCGACCTTGCCGACCATCGTGCCGACTTCCTGCGTGGCTTCCCATAGCGGCTTGCCGGTTTCGCGCGCGATCAGTCGGGCAAGGTCGTTGGTGCGGGCCTTCAGCACCGCGGCATAGGCGCGGGCGATCGCCACCCGGTCCTCGACCGAGATGCCCCGCCAGTCGCGGAACGCCGAGCGGGCGCGGGCGATGGCCGCATCGACTTCGGCGCGGCTCGCGGTCGGGCCTGTCCAGACCGTCTCGCCCGTCGCCGGGCAGGTCGACGTCAGCATGCTCATGCCGCCTGCGCCATATCACGGCGCGCGGCGATGCAGGCGGCTTCGAGCCGAAGGATCGCTTCGCCGATCTCCCCGGCCGAAATAAGCAGCGAGGGGAGCAGGCGTACGCAATTCTCGCCACCACCCGCGACCAGGATGCCGTGGTCGCGGGCGATACCCATGAACGCGCGATTGTTCGGGATCATCTTCAGGCCGATCAGCAGCCCCTTGCCGCGCACTTCGGCGATCACGTCGGGGAAACGGGCGCGCAGCACCTCAAGCCGTTCGAAGAAATCGGCGCTGGCGGCGCGGGCATGAGCCAGCGTTTCTGGCCTGGCGATCGTATCGAACGCGGCGATGCCTACCGCCATGGCCAGCGGATTGCCGCCAAAGGTCGTGCCATGGATGCCCGGCGTCATGCCCTTCGCCGCTTCTGCGGTCGCAAGGCAGGCGCCGATCGGGAAGCCCGATCCCAGGGCCTTGGCCAGTGCCATGATATCGGGTGCGGCACCGTCGAACCATTGGTGCGCAAAGAGCTTGCCGGTGCGCCCCATGCCGCTCTGTACCTCGTCATGGATCAGCAATACGCCGTGCCGGCGGGTCAATTCACGCAGCCGCAGCAGCCATTCGCCCGACAAGGCGCGCGCGCCGCCCTCGCCCTGAACCGGCTCGACGATCACGGCCGCCGTGGTCCGACGTGCGATCGCTTCCTCGATCGCCGCCTGATCGTCGATCGACAACTGGACGAAGCCGGGCAGGCGGGGCCCGCACCCCTCCATATAGCCGGCATTGCCCGAGGCGTTGATCGCGGCATAGGTACGGCCGTGGAACGACCCGTCGAAGCCGATGATGTCGATCCGCTCCGGCTGGCCGTTCACATGGTGATAGCGGCGCGCGGTCTTGATCGCGCATTCGACCGCCTCGGTGCCGGTATTGGCGAAGAACACGCAGTCGGCGAACGACGCATCGACCAGCCGCTGTGCCAGCGCTTCCTGCCCCGGGATGCGGAAGATGTTGGAGACGTGCCAGAGCTTGCGCGCCTGTTCGGTGAGCGCATCGACCAGCACCGGATGGGCATGGCCCAGCGCGTCGGTCGCGATGCCGGCGACGCAGTCGATGTAGCGCCGCCCCTCGGTATCGATCAGCCACACGCCCTCGCCGCGATCCACCGCGATCGGCGCGCGGTTGTACAGGTTCATCAGCGGGTCGGTCATGATGGCTCCTATCATCGATTCGGTAATCCGGCGGCAGGTGGGCACTTCAGCGCCAGGCCTGTGCAGTCGGTTCACGCGATTGCCTTACTGGACCCGGAATAGGGCGTGGACAAACGCAATGGCATCATCTGTTGATGACGGATGGGAATGAAGCGAATGGCCTCAATGCGTCTCGATCGGCGTAACGGTCGAGGGGCACCCGTCGCGCTTGCACGGCAGGCTGTCGTCCCAGGACAGCAGGCGGACGACCATGTCGCCCGGCTGGGTGCGCGGGTCGGTGCCCATGCCTGCGACCCGTGCATCGAGCGGCGCGGTCAGCGTGGCGATCGTCCGTCCGAACGGGTCGGTGACGATCGCCAGCACATCGCCCTTCTTCACATACTGGTTCAGTTGCACGCGCACCTGCGCCCATCCGCCGCGCGGGCTGTCGACATTGGTGACGACATTGCCGAGGAACGGTTCTGGATCGCGAAGGTCGGGTTTGCCCGGCAGCATTCCCCGGTCGATCATCACGTTGCGCACGCCCCGCAGGCCGCGCGCGATCATGGCGCTGTCGAACACCTCAGCGCCGCCGAGTTCATAGGTGACGGCGGGGATGGCATTGGCGTTCAGCATGTCCTCCACCGCGCCGTTGATGCCGGCATTCACATAGGCGCTGTCGGGCCGCAGCATCATCGCGATCCGCTTGGCGGCGGGGGTTGCGACAAAGACATAGGCCGGATAGGCGCCCCCGCGCGACTGGGTATGCAGGTCGATCGCGAAATCGGTGTTGCCGATGAAGAGCTGCGACCATAGCCGTCGGGCATAGCGTTGCGCCGCATTTCCTTCGTCGCCATGCGCATAGGGATCCTGGGGGATCAGGCGGTTAAGATTTTCGCCCGTACCATGGTGACTGCCAGTAAAGGCGCGCGTCGAATTGCGCAGGCCCGGCGCGTTCAGGCCCGGCACGGCGATGAGCGTTCCCTTCATGACCGCCGGATCGAGCCCTTCGACCAACTGGTGGATCACGCCGATGCCGTTCAGTTCGTCGCCATGGATGCCGGCGGTCAGCAGGAAGCGGGGGCCGGGCTGCGTACCCTTCACCACCACGATCGGCACGTAATATCCCTGTCCGATGTCATTGTCGTCGACCCGAAGCCACAGTCGCGTCTTGCCAGGTGGCAGGGCGGCGACATCCAGCTTCTCGATCACCGGCGACCCATCGATCCGGTTTCCCGGATCGTCCGGCAGGGCAGCGGACAGGGTGGCGGAGGGCAGGGCGGCGAATAGTGCGATGGCCAGCGCGAACCAGGCGGGAAAACGAAACGGGCGGGACATGGCGGGCCTCCAGAACGACAAAGCCAAGGCTCGCATGTCGTTACGGGGCCGTCCAAGCGAAAATCTGTCATGTTCTGATGTGTTCTGCTCATCAGGCAAAGGGTAGGCCGGTTCGATGTCAGTCCGAGCTGTACGATCACGTTGATGCAGCATGTCACAAAGACGGGTTCGACGAAGCCGCGGCATCAAGGGGGGGATCGGAATGCGGACGTGAAGACGTGTGCCAGGTCTGAGGGCGCTGGCGTGACGATGTGAAGCCGCAACTCGCGCTCCGGCTGTAATGTTGGACACCGGGTTATACCGCGCTGGTGATCGGGCGGCTTCAAGTGGACGGTTTGCCGCTCATCGGACAACCGCTGCTACCCATCGTCAACACGCCGGTCGGTCGAGGGGCCCCGGAAGGGCAGGCGCGGTTCCAAACATCCCAACCATCACATCAACTTGTCAAATGCGATTGACTTGCATTATCCGTAATAGCTAGGGAGCGCTCGTTGCTTTCAGGGAAGCACCGCCGGGGACGGCGGGCATCAAAGGGGCGGGGGACCTATGAAGATTTATTGGGGTGTTGGGTTGCTGCTGTCGTCGGCGGCATCGCCGGTCGTGGCGCAGGAGAATAACGGCGACGCATTGCGCGATAAGGATATCGTGGTGACGGCGACGGGACAGACCCAGGCGACGTCGGGCACGAAGACCGCGACCCGCCTGATCGAGGTGCCGCAATCCATTTCGGTCATCACTCGCGAGGAACTCGACGTCCGGGCGGTCCACAGCGTCACCGAGGCGCTCGCCTATACCGCCGGGGTCCAGGCCGAGCAGGACGGCATCGACAGCCGCGCCGACAGCTTCTCGGTGCGGGGCTTTGCGGCCGGCAGCTTCAGCGACAATCTCTTCCTCGACGGTATTCGCCTGCCCGCGGGCGGCCAATGGACGCGCACTGCGTTCGATCCCTTCGCGCTCCAGCAGATCGAGGTGCTGAAAGGCCCCTCGGCGGTCCTGTTCGGGCAGGTGGCGCCCGGTGGCATCGTCAATCTCGTGACGAAGCGCCCGACCGCGAAACCGCGTGGCGAGATCATGCTGCAGGGGGCAGGGTTCACCGACCTCGGAAAATGGCAGTATCAGGGCGCGGCGGACGTGTCGGGGCCGCTCAACGCCGACGGCACGATCCGCGCGCGGCTCGTCGGCCTCGCGCGCTATGGCGATGCCCAGATCGATGCGATCAAGACCGGGCGCTACTATATCGCACCCAGCTTCTCCTGGGTGCCCGATGCCGCCACCAGCATCACGGTGATGGGCCAGTATCAGCGCGACGAGGGGGGATCGACCTTCCAGTTCCTGCCCTATGTCGGGTCGCAGCAGCCGGGTGCGGGCGGGCGCCATATCCGCCTCGACGCATTCCTGGGCGAGCCGCAATTCAATACCTATGACCGCAACGAGTATTTGCTCGGGTACGAGTTGCGCCACGCCTTCTCTGACCAGTTCGAACTCCAGCAGAATGGCCGTTACACCCGCGTCGAGACGCTGTTCCAAGGCACCGTGCTGCGCGGGGGAACGCTGGCCAACGGACAGACGATCAATCGTCGCGCTGTACGGGGTATCGGTCATTCCGACGGCTATGGCCTGGATACCAAGTTGGAAGGCCGTATCGACACCGGTCCGTTGGCGCACCGCGTGCTGGTTGGCGTCGACATGCTCGACACCGAATGGCGGCACCTGCGCGACCTGTCGACGAACGTTCCGCCGATGCCCGACATTTTCAACCCCGTGTCGCAGGGGGTGGGCCGGATATTCCAGGCGCTCGCTCCGCAGGTTTATATGAACGCACGGCTGGAGCAGGTCGGGGCCTATGGCCAGGATCAGATCAAGCTCGGCCAGCTCCATGTCACGCTGGGCGCGCGCTACGACTGGGCGAAGAACCATCAGGTGAACGAATTGGCCACCGGCACCACCGACCCGGTGACGCTGACCAAGGCCGACAAGCTGACATGGCGGGCGGGCGCGACCTGGGTTTCGCCGAGCGGCATCGCGCCCTATGCCAGCTATTCCACGTCGTTCCAGCCGACGACCGGCCAGTATTTCGACGGCACGCCGTTCAAGCCGACGACGGGCGAGCAATATGAGGCGGGCGTCAAATATCAGCCGCGCGGCAGCAACGCGCTGCTCACCGCGGCTGTGTATCAGCTTACCCAGAACAATCTCGCCAGCCCCGACCCCGACGAAAGCCATGTCTGCGCCGGCAGCACCTGCCAGGTCCAGACCGGGCAGGGGCGCATCCGGGGGATCGAACTGGAGGGCAAGGCGACGCTGGTCGGCGGCCTCAGCATGATTGCGACCGGCACCTACATGGACAGCGAGATCACGCGGGGCCCTCGGGGGCAACAGGGTAACCGGTTGACGCAGGTCCCTGAGTGGATGGGCTCGCTGTTCGCGGACTATCGCTTTGCCGAGGACGGGCTGCTGGGCGGCTTCGGGCTGGGCGGCGGGGTGCGCTATGTCGGCATTTCCTATGGCGACACCGCCAATGCGTACCGCGTGCCCGGCTACACGCTGTACGACCTGTTCCTGCGCAAGGCCTTTGCCAGCGGTATCATCCTGTCGGTCAATGCGCGCAACCTGACCAATCATCGCTATGTCGCGCTGTGTTCGTCGGCGGCCTCCTGTTATTACGGGTCGGGACGGACGCTGAACCTGCGGCTGCAATACCGGTGGTGAGCGTGTTCGCGGCCGTCATGCTTGCGCTGGCAGCGCCCGCTGTGCCGATGGCGGAGAAGGCACCGGCGGAGACGCCCTACACGCTGCCACGCAGCGTCGAGCAGGTCGTTCATGCCGAAAACGGTGAGGCGTATCACATCATGATCGCCTGGCCGGAGGGACCTCCACCGCCCGCCGGCTATCCGGTCCTCTACGTGCTGGACGGCGAGGACAATTTCGCGATCGCTGCGCTCACGGCCCGCCGATTGGCCCGTGCGGGGGCGCGGGCGGGCGTCTCCGAGGGCATCGTCGTCGGGATCGCGGCCGGGCCTTTGCCACGCCGCACCCGCGACTATACGCCCGCGACGCCGGGCTGGGCGATCCCCGCGAACCGACCTGCCAGCGGCCTTGCAACGGGCGGAGCCGAAGCGTTTCTCGATTTCGTTGAGCGGCGGGTGCAGCCGATGGTCCGCCAGCGGTGGCGGGTCGATCCGTCGCGGGAGACGTTGCTCGGGCACAGTTTCGGCGGTCTGCTCGGGCTGCATGCGGCATTGACGCGACCGGCGATGTTCGATGGCGTCGTCGCGGTCAGTCCGTCGCTGTGGTTCGGTGATGGTCTGATTGCACGCGAAGCCGCTGCCGCGACAAACGCACCGCGTATCCTGATCGCCGAGGGCGACGATGCCGCCGCGTCGCCCGCCGAACTGACCCGGTCGCTCGCGCGTGGCGCGCGCGCGGATCGGGCGCAATTCCTGTCGCTGCCGGGTCAGTCGCACGGAACGACCATGCTGGTCGCCATGGCACCGGCGATCCGCTTCGCTTTTGCGGGAGCGGAACGATGATCGTCGGGTGGTGCGCCGCCCTGGCCACGATTGGCGGGGCATTGTGCCTTTATGCCAGCGCGCCGCATCAGGTGCTGGTGCGGCACGACGTCGCCGGTCCTCTCTGTCGGGTGGTCGGAGCCTTGCTCCTGCTGACCGCGCTGGTCCTGCTGCTGACGGTACAGGGCCCGGCGACCGCGGTCTTCACCTGGGCGACGGGCGCGATGCTGGTGTGGAGCATCGTGCCAGCGGTCGTCCGCTGGTGGCGGTTCCGGCGGGAGGCCGCGCGATGAGCCGTGCACCGCTCACCAGTCGCGACTGGTTCGGCAAGGCATCGGCCGCCACCGTCCTCGGCTTCACCCTGACGCTGGCGCTGACCTGCACCTTCGCGACCCTTTGCGCGACCGACGACGATGTGTTCGGCGCGCAGCGGCAACTCGCCATGTGGCTGGCGTCGCCGATGTGGTGCGCGATCCTCGGTCTCTGCTTCCTGTTTCGCAGCGGCGCGCGAGCATGGGGCTGGCTCGCGCTCGCCAATCTGCTGGCCTGGGCGCTCTATGTCGCCGCGCGCCTTCTTCTCGGGTGATCGCCGATGCGGACGGATATCGTAAAGACCTATAAGGACGTGCATAGCTGGGTCGGCATCATCGCGGGGCTGGCGCTGTTCATCGCCTTTTATGCCGGGGCGATCACGATGTTCGCGGAGCCGCTGAATCGCTGGGCATCCGCGCCGACCAGCATCCCAGCCCCGCCCTCGCTCGATCGGACGCCCGCGCTGATCGAGACGGTGTTGCGCGCCCGTCCCGACGCGCGCTCCGCCTATACCGTGCATTTCGAGACCGGCCCCGATCAGCCTGCCCGGCTGAGCTGGACCACCGGCAACCGCCGCGCGCCCGGCCCGACCTTCCTCGCCGCGCTGGCGCCCGATGGGGCGTTGCAGGTGGTGCGGCAGGACGCCTCGCCGATCGCGGAATTCGTCGACGTGCTCCACCAGAAGGTCGGTCTGCCGCTCAGCCGCAGCGCGGCGATGCCGGTCATGGGCGTGATCTCGCTGCTTTATGCCGTCGCGATCATCTCCGGCGTCATCTGTTTGCTGCCCAGTCTGGTGAAGGACCTGTTCGCGCTGCGCTTCGGCAAGAACGTCAAGCGGATGTGGCTCGACCTGCACAATCTGCTCGGGCTGTTCAGCTTGCCGTTCCACATCGTCATGGCGATCAGCGCCGTCATCTTCGCCTTTCACGACCAGATCTACGACATGCAGGGCGCGGTGTATCAGGTCGGCGCGGCCAAGGTCGAGCGGCGACCCCCGGCACCGCCCCGTCCGCCGCAGCCGCCTGCGTTCGAGGCGGTGCGCGGCACATTGTCGCCCGCTGAACTGCAACGGCGTATCGCGGCGCAGGCGCCCGGCTTTGCGCTGCGCTCGATCACGTATCGGCACGACGCGAAGAAGGGCGCGCACGGTGATATCACCGGGGTCGACTCGCGCTACGGGATGCGCGCGCCGACCTATGGCCTGGCGGAGATCGATACCCGTACGGGTGCGATTACCGGGGCAGACTATATGCCGGGGCGTCAGGGGCCGTGGTTCGCGGCGGTCACGTCCTTCTTCACGCTGCATTTCGGCAGTTTTGGCGGTGCGCCCGTGCGCTGGTCCTATTTCCTGCTCGGTCTTGCCGGTGCGTTCCTGTTCTACTCGGGCAATCTGCTGTGGATCGAGAGCCGCCGTCGCAAGGAGCGCAAGGCGGGCGCGGTGACGCAGACCCGCGCCACCCGCATCCTCGGGAGCCTGACGGTGGGCGTACCGCTGGGCTGCATCGCCGGAATCTCGCTGACGATCGCCGCTGCCAAGTGGCTGCCCGCCGACGGAGGCGATCTCGCCGCATGGCATAGCCGCATCTACTATCTGGTGTTCGCCGCCGCCATCATCTGGGCGCTTGCACGCGGTGCGGCGCGCAGCGGATCGGAATTGCTGTGGCTCGCCGCCGGGGCGACCGCCGCCATTCCGCTCACCACGCTCCTGTCGCCCGCAATCGCCCATGGCTGGAACCATCCCGGTGCGAGCCGACTGGTCGATCTGATCGCGATCCTCGGCGCGGGCGGTTTCGCCATGATGGCGCGCGCCGCCCGGCGGCGGTCCGTGGCGGGGCCGCGCGACAGCGTCTGGGCCATTCCTCGTGTCGCCGTGGCATGACCGTCGCTGCGACAGGACCATCTTACGAAAGGAGCATGGCATGAACATTCTCGCGATCCGAGCCGCCGGTATCGCCGGCGTCCTCGGTGCGATCTGCTGGGCGATCGGCGATGTCCTGCTGGTCGGCGGCACGGCATCGCCCGATCAATTCCCGTTGTTGTTGCGCGACTATGCCGACCGCATACCCTTCAAGGCGCTGGCATGGATGCTGCCATTCGACGAGCCCAGGCTCGCGGCGGGAGCGATGATCGCCAACCTGTCGATCCCGCTGTATCTTGCCGGGAGCTGGCATCTCTATCAGGGCCTGAAACCGGCGGGGGGCATCCTGCCCTTCGCCGCCTTTGGACTGCTCTTCTGCGCCAATGCCTGGTCGCCGCTCGGCCATGCGTCCTTCTACTACCCCGCCATGGTGTACAAGGCGATCCCGGCGCTTCCTGCCGGCGCGCATCCCACGCTGCTGACGCTGGGGGCGCAATTCAGCCAGATGCAAGCTGCCGCGTGGTTTCTTGCGGTGATCCCGCTTGCCCTCGGCATGGCGCTGTTGTGCGCCACCATCCTTGCTCGCCCGACCCATTATCCCCGCTGGTCGGCGATCATCCTCAATCCCATCACGCCGCTGCTGTTCTCGGCTATCGGCGCGGCGCTACCGCCGCCGGTCGGGCAATGGTTCTTCGCGGCCGTTCTCAATGTCGGGTTCTTCATCGTCTATACGTTGTCAACGATCCTGCTGTGGAATGCCGGCAGGACGGTCGTGCGATGAGGACGGGGCGCTCAGCCAGGGGTTTTGAGCGCTCGTGAAAGGCCGCCAATTGTCAAAGATGTGTAATGCACGAGCTGACAACCCGGACCAAGCATAGCTGGCCCCGAATGGAGGGCGCTCTTTGAGGATATGGTCGAGATGCGCCCGCGTCGTGGCGCAGAGTCAGAGGGCAGGGTGCCGATCCCGAGACAACTCGGCCAGCAGGTCATGGCATTGTCAAGATAGGCCCCTATCACGTTACGTTTGGCGCGACGAAGCGACGAACGAGGAATCATGCCCATGAGATCGATGATGGCGGCCGCGCTGGTCATGGTCGCAACGCCTGCGCTGGGGCGCGACGATCCTGCTGATCTGGTCGATCCGTTTGTCGGGACGCTGGCGGATTTCGGGCAGTTGACGCCCGCCGCGGTGGCGCCGTTCGGCATGGTGCAGCTTGGTCCAGATACCGATCCCGCCAATCACGCAGGCTATGATTTCGCAGCGGATCGGCTGCACGGTTTCTCCTTCACGCGCGGCGTCGGCGTCGGTTGCGGGGGTGGGGGTGGCGACCTGCTCGTGTCGTTGCGTCCGGCAGGCGCAAGCGGCCCGGCGGTGATGGACAAGCGTAGCGAGCGTGCCCGGGCCGGCTTCTACCGGGTGGCCTATGACGGTGGCCTGACGGCGGAGGTCACCGCCACGCGAGGGGCGGGGCTCCTGCGCTTTACCGCCGCTCGCTCGGGACAGGTGGTGCTGCGGATCGATGCACAGCATAGCTATGCCAAGCGCGCCTCCGCCTTGTGGCGCACCACCAACAGCGACGATCTGCGCGCCGAGATGGCGGCGGGCACGGTGTGCGACAAAGGGCTCTATCGCCTCTTTTCGTCCAGCCGCGTGACGTTGAACGGTCGTCCGCTTCACCGCGCAATGGCCGTGAAAGGCGGCCTCGCGACACTGGATCTGACCGTGCGGCGGGGCGACGTGATCGAGCTGGCGACAGGCTTGTCAAGCGTCGACGACGATGGTGCCGCGCGCGTTCGCGAGCGGGAATTGGGGCGCCGGCGTTTCCAAACCATCGCGGCGGCCACGCGCATTGCCTGGAACGATGTTCTTGGAAAGGTCCGCCCGGAAGGTACGCGGACCGAGCGCGCGCTCTTCTACACCTCGCTGTTTCGCGTCTTCCAGACACCCGTGGCGATCGACGATCCCGATGGCCGTCACCGCGAGAATGACGGGACGGTCGCCCGCTCACCTGCCGGGCAGACGCGCTATGCCAGTTGGTCGCTATGGGACAATTACCGGACGCAATTGCCGCTGCTCGCCCTGCTGCAACCGGACCGAAGCCAGGATATCGCCCGCTCGCTCGCCGACCTCTATATCCGTGGCAAGGCGCAATGGGCGACGATGGCCGAGCCGTTTCTGACGGTCCGTACCGAACATGCCGGGATCGCGCTGCTGGACATGCGACGCAAGGGCATCGCCGGTTTCGATGCCCCGGCCGCGCTGAAGGGCATGGTCGCCGATAGCGCGACGCTGCAACGCGAGACGCCTGACCAGCAGATCGAGGCGGCCTATGACGACTGGGCCACCGCGCAACTGGCCCATGACCTGGGGGACGAGGCGACCGCCCGGCGATTTTTGACGCAGGCTTATGGCTATCGCCCGATGTGGCGCTCCGTGTTCGAGACGCCGGGGGCGGACGGTGACACGGTCAAGGCACGCGGACTGTATCAGGGGACGCTGTGGCAATATCGCTGGGCGCCCGTCTTCGATCTCGACTGGATGGTCGCGACGGTCGGCAAGCGCGAGTGGCTGGCGCAACTGCATCATTTTTTCGACGCCGGTCTGTTCAACATGACCAACGAGCCGGATATCCAGGTGCCCTGGCTGTTCGCGGCGGCGGGTGAACCGCAGGCGACCGCGGATCTTGTTCGGACCATACTCACCCGGCCGATGGCGCATCCCTATACCAATGCTGGCAAGTTGCCACAGCCCTTCATCGGGCGCAGCTTCGCGTTGGCGCCGCAGGGTTTCGCCGATGGCATGGACGATGACGCGGGGGCGATGACCGCCTGGTATGTCTTCGCCACGCTCGGCCTGTATCCGCTGGTGCCTGGCGAGCCCTGGTATATGGTAACGGTGCCGAGCTTTTCGCGGGCGACGATCGATATGGGCCATGGGCGACGCGTGACGGTCCTCCGGCAGGGCCCGCGTGACGGTGCCATCCTTCGCGCCGACTGGAATGGCCGCGCGCTGGACGATTGGCGTGTGGCTCACCGGATGCTGCTGGAAGGCGGCACGTTGACGGTCACGACGCGCGCCCGTTGATCTGGATCGATGATAAATCCCACCGTTTCATAAATTTGTCGTGATAGCTTGGCATCGGGACCGCCAATCGATCCAAAACGGGGGACATCATGATCTTTTCCAGAGCGGCGCTGCTGTGCGCGACTGCCTTGAGCGCTGCGCTGATCACCGCACCGCAACTGGCCTCCGCCCAGACCGCAAGCGCGGCGACCACCGATACCGCCCCGGCCGAACCCGAGGCGCAGGCCGCGACCGGCGAGGACGTCATCGTGACCGGTTCGGCCCGGCGGCAGCGGCGTTTCGACGTGTCCTATGCGGTCAATTCGCTGGGGCAGGACGATGTGAAGCGGCTGGCCCCGCTCAATTTCGCCGATCTGCTCGGCAAGCTGCCCGGCATCCAGGTCGAGGCGACCGGCGGCGAGGTGCAGAACATCACCCGCGTGCGCGGCATCCCGACCGATGACGGCTATGCCGTGTTCCAGCAGGACGGCCTGCCGCTGTTCAACGACATCAACGGCAATTTCTTCCGCGGCGATAGCCTCAACCGCTATGATCTGATGACCGAGCGGGTCGAGGTGGTACGCGGCGGCCCGGCCCCGATCTTCGCCAGCCAGGCGGCGGCGATCGTCAACTCGATCACGGTGACCGGCACCGACACCACGCGCGGCAAGGTGCAGGCGACGCTGGGCACCACCGACCTCTATCGCCTGGACGTGATGCAGGCGGGGCCGCTGGGCGAGCGGACCTATTATGCGGTCGGCGGCTATCTGCGTCGGGATGGCGGCCAGCGGGACAACGGCTTCCCCAATGATCGCGGCGGCCAGATCCGCGCCAACATCAAGCGCGACCTCGACAACGGCACGCTGAAGATCAGCGTCAACTATGTGAACGACCACAACACCTTCTATCTGCCGATCCCGATCGCCGATCCGCGCAATCCGTCGGTGTCGCTCAACCCCTATATCGACTTCTTCCACGGCACGCTCAACTCGCCCGCTTTCCGCGGCGTGACGCTGAAATACCGGGATTCGGCCGGGGTCGTGCGGAGCGAGACGCGCGATCTGGCCGATGGGCGCCACATGGAATATGGCAATATCGGCCTGCAATATGACGCCGAGTTCGGCGGCTGGCAGTTTTCGGCCAAGACCGGCTACACGCAGGGCAAGCTGACGTTCGACGCGCTCTATTCGACCTCCAACCCGGTCGATGCCAACAGCTTCGCCAATGGCTTCCTGAATGCGGCCAATGCCGCGTTCGGTTCCGTGGCGCGGCTGGGCTATGCGCTGTCGGCGACCAATGGCGCGTCGGTTTATGACCCCTATGCCGCGTCGGGCCTGGTCGTGCAGGCGCAGTATCGTGGTGTCGATTCGCGCTTCTATTCGGGGCAGGGCGATATCAGCGTCACGCGCAAGTTCGACACCGGCTTCGGCACGCATGACCTGCGGCTGGGCGGCTATGCCTCGGCCTATGGGTTGACCAACAAGGCGGTCTATCAGGACTATCTGATGGAAGTGCGCGGCCAGCCCCGGACACTGGACCTCGTCGCCTATTCGGCGAGCGGGGCGGTGCTGGGCTATGTCACCGACAAGGGTGTGCTGCGCTACGGCACCACGCTGAACCAGGGGAATGTCGATTCCACCGTCTATGCGGTCTATGCCAACGACACCTGGGAGGTGACGCCGGGCCTGCGCATCGATGGCGGCATTCGCCACGAATGGTACAATATCAGCGGCTATGGCCTGACCTCCACCTCGGCCAATCTCGGCGATCCCACCACGCTGGCTGACAATAATGTCCGCAGCTTCGACGGCGGGCGCCAGTCGCGCAAGGATAGCCCGGTCGCGACCAACTGGACGATCGGCATCAATTACGACGTCAGCACCCATTTCGGCGGCTATCTGCGCGCGTCGCATCTGGAGGTGCCGCCACAGTCGGCCAGCTATTACAATATCAACCCGGTGCTGGTGAAGACCCAGGCCGACCAATATGAGGCCGGGCTGAAGGCGTCCTTCGGCCGCAACTATCTGTACGTGACCGGTTTCTACACGAAGTTCGATCCGTTCAACGCCTCGTTCGTCGCTTTCAATCCGACCACGGGCCGTAACGACCAGGCAGTGCCCTTTATCGGCCAGGCGGAGGTCAAGGGCGTAGAAGTCGACGGCACGCTGGCACCGGTGCCCTGGTTCTTCGTCTCGGGCTCGTTCACCTATCAGGAGCCCAAGTATAAGAATCTTCAGAACAGCTCGGGGGCCGATCCCTCGGCGGTCAACGGAAAGCAGATCATTCGCGAGCCCAAGGTGTTCGGCAATATCCGCCCGACCTTTGCCTTCGATGCGGGAGGCGATCAGGTGGAGGTCTATGGCCGCTACGAATATGTCGGGCGCCGCTATGTCGACCTGTTCAACAACACCGGCCTGCCCGCCTACAACACGTTCGGGCTGGGGGCGACGCTGACCCATGGCGGGTTCCAGTTCCAGGTGGTCGGCGACAACATCTTCAACAACAAGGGGCTGACCGAGGGCAATCCACGCACCGACCAGCTGAGCGGCCAGACTTCGCGTGATGCGATCTATGGCCGTCCGATCTTCGGGCGAAGCGTCCGCTTCGTCATCAGCAAGGCCTGGTGAGCCGCATGATGCGGATCGGGGCCTTGGTGATGGCGATCGCCGTCGCATTGCCGTCGGCCACCATCGCCGAGGCCCCGGTGCGCGATGCGCAACTGGGGGCGATGGCGTCACGGCTGTTTCCTGCATTGCACGGACATCCGCTCGCGGGGGAGGCGCGGGACCGCCGCATCATGGCCTGCGCCGGAGTGTCGGCCTGTGTCGTCGCAGCGGCGATCCTGCGCGACAACGAACGCGACGCCTTGGCCGCACGGTCGGGCGAAGATGGCGATGACGTCCGGCGCCAGGTGGACGGGCTGAACGAGATTCTACGGGTGTACGGCGTCGGCAAGTTGCCGCGTTACCCCTTGATCGACGGGCCCGATGTGCCGTTCGGCAGCGATGCCTTTGCGGCGAGGGTCGCCGAGGCGGTCACCATGGCTGAGGCGCAACGCGGCGATCCGGCCGTGGGGGGTGACGTCAGCCTGTCACTCGCGCTCGCCTTGCTCGACGCCAATGACAAGAACGTGGCGGTCGCGTTCGAGCCACTGGACAAGCGGGACAACGCCGCCGCTTTCCAGCGTGCGCGAACGATCGACTGGCGCCGCTATCGCTATACGGCGATCCTCGTTCTGGGGATCGGGCCGGATGACCTGACCACGCCGCTCAGCGCGAAGGGGAAGGTCAATGTCCGCGTGGCCGCCGCATATCATGCGCAAGGGTTGGCGCCGTTCCTGATCGTCAGCGGTGGTGCCGTGCATCCGCGCGATACGCCGCATGTCGAGGCGCTGGAAATGCGGCGCGCCCTGATGGAGCGCTATGGCATTCCGGCGGACGCGATCGTGGTCGACCCCTATGCCCGGCATACCACCACCAACCTGCGCAATGCCACGCGGCTCTTGATCGCCATGGGCGCACCGCTCGATCGGAACATGCTGGTGGTCAGCAACGCCGCCCATCTCGACGCGATCGCCAGCCGGGCGTTCGTCGAACGCAACCAGCGGGATCTCGGCTATCAACCCGCGATAGCCGATGGACGTATCGCTCCTACCGCGCTCGCGATGAAGCCTTCGCGTGGATCGCTGCGTGTCGATCCGACGGACCCACTCGACCCCTGACCAAGTCCGTGCCGACCGACCATGCATTCGCGGCCATGCCCGAACGGACGGTACGCGATCGTTGTTGCGGGCCTGCCGATCACCTGGAGGCAGACCAGCGTTGCCAATGGGCCCGGATGACGAGATTTAGGGCTATGCGCCTTCTCACTCGTTCAACCAGGACGCTGTGATCTCGCCGCTATGCCCTTCCGGCGCCAGCGCGGCGCGGAGGGCTTCCAGCAGGGGCGGCAGCGCCTGCGTGAAGGCATAGGGCGGATTGACGATGAAGAGGCCCGCGCCGTTATAAATGCCGGGTTGATCGGCATCATACAGCCAATGCTCCACCGACAAGAATTTCGGGATGCCGAGCCTGCGCAACTGGCCCTTCCAGCGGTCATGCGTCGCGCGGTCTTTCAGCGGATACCAGATGACCGTCACGCCATGCGCCCATTTGCGGTGAGCCGCGGCGAGGGTGGCCGTGATGCGGGCGCGTTCGTCCGTCTGCTCATAGGGCGGATCGACCACGACCACGCCGCGGCCGGTACGGGTCGGGAGCATCGCCAGCCAAAGCTCATAGGCATCCCGCTCATGCACGGCAGCAGGCGTACCGCGCATCGCGCCGCGCAGGGCCCTGGCGTCCTCGGGATGCTTCTCATTGAGGATCAGCGCGTCCTGCGGGCGCAGGAGTTGCGCCAGGAACTGCGGCGAGCCGGGGTAAAGATGCGGTTCTGCCCCAACATTCACCGCCCGCACGGCGGCGCGATAGTCGTCCAGCAAGGGGTTCGGGTCGGCAAAGGCGCGAAGGACGCCTTGCGCGGCTTCGCCGGTGCGTTGGGCCTGCTCGCCGCCAAGATCGTAGAGCCCGCAGCCGGCATGGGTATCGATCAGGGTCAAGGCGCCCTGCTTTTGCTGCAAGGCGCGGACAAGGGCGATCAAAAGGCTGTGCTTCACGACATCGGCGCTGTTGCCGGCATGGAAGGAGTGACGATAATTCATTGAAATCCAGAACCCTGCCGATTGGCCTTTATACGAACTTTCAGGTGAGGAAGCCGGTCGCGCCGCGATCGAGGCAACCCATCCAGAGCGCATAGGAACCGGATGGAAGGCGTCAAAGCCTCCTCTGGGAGAGGCCTCAAATCAGCTTTCACGGTCGGCGGCAACCGGCAACAGGTACGGCCGTGATCCGCAATCCCGCCGGCCGTTTCACATTTCCCCGCCAAATGGTGTCATCGGTCATAGGTGCGGCCGGCAACGTCGCCCGGGCCGGAGAGCACCTCGAACTGGCCGGGCGCGATCCCGGCGACGGACCAGTCGCCGATCGACCAGCGGACCAGCCTCAGGGTGGGCAACCCGACCGCCGCCGTCATTCGGCGTACCTGCCGGTTGCGCCCTTCGCGGATGGTGATCTTCAGCCAACTGTCGGGGATGGCCTTGCGCTGCCGTATCGGGGGATCGCGCAGCCACAGGTCCGGTTCGTCGATACGCGCAACCTCGGCTGGCAGGGTCATGCCTTCCTTGAGCCGGAGGCCCTGCCGCAAAGGCTCCAGGTCCCGGTCCTGCGGATCGCCTTCGACCTGCACAAGATATGTCTTGGGCATCTTGAAGCGGGGATCGGCAATTCGCGCCTGCAACCGCCCATCGTCGCATAACAGCAGCAGGCCCTCGCTGTCCCGATCCAGCCGCCCGGCAGGATAGACGCCTTTCACGGCAATGAAGTCCGACAATGTCGACCGAACCGTCGGCGATCCGCGGTCCGTGAATTGCGATAGGACCCCGAAGGGTTTGTTGAACAGGAGCAGCCGGGGCATGTTTCGCTCATAGCGCTCCGTTGCGGTTATGTCTTCCGGCGCATGCCGCTGCCGGATCGGATGCGCCGGCCAGCCGATGCCACTGGCCGTCGCTCACGAAAAATGATTTCTGACAGAGGAATATCTGCCATCATCTCAAATGCCGATGGAGGAAACGTTGCCGTGGATGGAGATCGATTGAAGGAGAATGTGCGCGCCTCACCGGCGGGGGAGGCACCCGTTCATCGCCTCAACCTCAATCTGCTCTATCCGCTTGATGCGATCCTGCACGCGCCGACACTGACCGAGGCCGGACGCCGTGTCCGCCTTGGCCAGTCGGCGATGAGCCACGCCCTGCGCCGTCTGCGTGAGCATTTCGGCGACGATCTCGTCACCCATGCCGGCGGCGAGCAACATCTGACTCCGTTGGGTTTGGCGCTGTGCGGCGAGGTGCGTCGTGTGCTGCGCGATGTGGATGCGACATTCAACTTCGCCCTGTCCTTCGATCCGCTGACCAGTACCGACACGATCATCGTCGCGGCCACCGAGGCCGTCGAGCAGATGGTGTTGGGGCCGGTCCTGCGACGTCTGTCCGTCTCCGCGCCGGGAATGTTCGTGGAAATGATGGCCCTTGACCCCAACGAACCGGAAAAGGCGGTCGAACAGGGGGCCGACCTGCTCCTGTTGCCAGCGGAAAAGGCCATGACGGGCCCTGAGACACTGTCGATCATAACGGATCAGGCCGCATGCATGATCTGGGACCAGCATCCCCAACTGGCAGATTGCACGGACATCACCGAGGCGCAGTACCGGGCGGCGCGGCACATCGTCGCGCGCGGCGAGATGACCGATACGTTTCCGACGGATGCGGCCGGGGCCGACATGCTCCGCGCGCGACGCATCCGCATGCGGACGACATCACAGGCGACCTTGCCGACGATCGTCATCGGCAGCGACCTCGTCGCGACGGGCAGCATGTGGCTGTTCCAGCAATATGCCTCGATCATGCCGTTGAAAGTCGTGACGGCGCCATTTGCGCGGAACTCGAACACGATCGTCGCGCAATGGCCCCGTCATCGTCATGCGCCGATGGTGACCTGGTTCGTCGACGAGATCAGGGCCTGTCACCGGAATCATGGTCGCTCAGAGCCCGATTCATAATTCCATTTTGGCGAGGCGCCGTGTCCTCCCCCTGTAGGAGGCGATGAGGAGCCATGCTTCGGCGGATGCGACGGCCCGGTTCAGTCAGTCGATGGTGCGCTCGATCACCCATCGGCGGGGCAGGACGACGAGATACCGGGTGTCAGAGCGCTTGACGATCTCGATGGCCAGGGGGGCGACATGGGTGATGGCATTTCGCAGCGTCTCCCCGACCTTCGCCGGGGCAGGCTTTGGATCGTCCACCTGCTTCGAAACTCGATGGACTTCGTCTCGTGGAAAGACCGCAATGGCTTGGCCGCCGCATTGAAGGAGATCAACCGCCCGCCCAGCGCCGAGGTCGTCCTGTCGGCCCGGTTCGGCGCCGGACATAAAAACCGTCATCTACCCTTGTCGAACAGGCGGAGCAGATCGAGCAGGGTTGTGGCCTCCAGCTTCTGCATCAATCGCGCGCGGCGAGTCTTGACGGTGATCTCGCTGATGGTCAGGCGACTGGCGATCTGCTTCACACGCAGTCCCTCGACGGTCAGGCGCAACACCTCATATTCGCCTTCGCTCAGGGTCGACAGGCGACGCGCGGCGTCGGCGGCGATGTTTCGTGTGGTTCGACGAACGCCGTCCTCCCGGATCGCCGCATTGACCGCGTCGATCAACTGCTGGTCGTTGAACGGCTTGGCGAGGAAATCGACCGCCCCCGCCTTGATCGCGCGGACCGCCATGGGGATGTCACCATGCCCGGTGACGAAGACCACGGGCAGGCCTTCGCCCTCCGCCGTCATCGTCGCCAGCAGGTCGAAGCCGCTGCTGCCCGGCATCCGCACGTCGAGGACGATGCAGCCCGGGCGGGCCGGATCATCCTCCTGCCGGAACGCCGCGACCGAGGCATAGCCGCGGGCGGCCAGCCCCACCGAGGCGAGCAGATCGGCCACCGCCTCGCGGACCGGGAGCTGGTCGTCGACGATTCGGACCAGCGGGGCGTCGGCGATGGGATCAGGCATGTCCGGGCTCCGGCGTCAGAGGCAGGCGCAATTCGAACACCGCGCCGCGCCCGCCCCGTGGACGATACTCCAGCGCGCCGCCATGCGCCTCCGCGATGGTCCGGCTGATCGTCAGGCCCAGTCCGACACCGCCCTCCTTGCTGGTCCAGAAGGGTTCCCACAAATGGCCCAATGCATCCTGCGATAGTCCCGCGCCGGTGTCGGCGATGGTCAGCGCGACGAAACCGGCCGAGCGACTGACCGACAGCAGGATGCGCCGCTCCGCCGTGCCGTTCTGCGTCAGGCTTTCGATCGCATTGATGAGCAGGTTGACGACGATCTGTTGGATCTGCACCCGGTCGCCCCAAATCCCTGCGGCATCCTCGGGCATGGTCAGGTCGAGGCGGATCTGCTGTCGGTCCAGTTCTGCCCGCGCGATGGCGACGCATTCCTCGACCAGCTCGGCCATGTCGGTCCAGACCGGCGTCGACGCCTTTCGGCTGGCGAGCCGTCGTACCCCGGACACCACGTCCCCCGCCCGCGCGGCATCGCGGGCGATCCGGTCGAGCGACTCCTTTGCGCGGGTCAGGTCGGGGGGACTGCCGTCGAGCCAGCGCCGAGCCGCCCCCGCGCTGCTGGTGATGGCGGCGAGCGGTTGATTGACCTCATGCGCGATGGAGGACGCCAGTTCGCCCAGATTGCCGATCCGCGAAAGCCGGAGCAGATGCGCGCGCGCTTCGTGCGAGGCGGCTTCGTGCGACAGCATCCGCAGGCCCAGATAGCTGGTCGTCATGATCGCGATCAGGCTGATCGCCAGATTGACCATGCCCGCCTCGGTCATGCCGAAGCGCGTCAGCGGGCTGCCCAACAGGGTCAGGGCGACGCATCCCGCCGCCAGTCCCATCACCCGGGTACGCGGAAAGATGCGCAGCGCCAGCAGGACGGGGACGATATACAGCACCGCAACCGCGATCACCCGGTCGGTCAGGACATCGACAACGAAGATGGCGAGGACGAGGATCGCCACGAGCAGGCCGGTCATCCAGCGTAACGCGTGCCCGTCGGCTTGGCCCTGATCCTTTCGCGGCATGGTGTTCCCTATCAGTCCAGGGGACACGCCGTCGAGATGAGGTGGCATATACATTGGTATATTCGCCCCATACGACTGGGCGATTGTGGGTAGACCGGGACGTTTCCTAGGCCCGGCGGCATGACCTGCTTTCCTCGCGACCGGCGGCTCTGGACCGCGCTCGTCCCCATCACCCTGGCCCTGGTGCTGAGCGGCTGTTCATCCTCGAAGGATGCCGCTCCGCAGCGAAAGGGCACGCTGCCGCCCGGGGAGTTTCGGCCGACCGACCAGCAATGGGCCAATTTGCGCTTCGTCCAGGCCGGCGGTGAGCAATATGCACCGGCGCTGCTGACCGACGGGCAGATCGCCACCGACGACGACCACACCACCCAGTTGTTCTCGCCCTTCACCGGCCGGGTATCGCGCATCTTCGTCAAGCCCGGCGACGTGGTCCATCGGGGGCAGCCCGTCTATGCCATCGCCGCCTCCGAACTGGTTCAGGGGCGTAGCGACATTGCCACCGCCCAGGCTTCGGTCGCCGCCGCCCACAAGGCGTTGTCCGTTGCTCAGGCCAATGCGGCGCGGCAACAGGCGCTGCTGGCCGTGCAAGGGGCGGCCCAGCGCGATGTGCAGCAGGCCCAGTCCGATCTGGCCGCCGCGCGCAGCACGCTGGCGAGCAGCGAGGCGCAATTGTCCGCCGCGCGCGGGCGGTTGCAGGTCCTTGGGCTGGGCGGAACGACTGGGGGCGGCGAGGATGAAGCCATCGTTCGCAGCCCGATCGACGGCACCGTCACCGCGCGGGCGGCGGGGATCGGCCAATATGTCGAAAGCGCCGCGTCGGGCGCCAGCGCGCCGCTGTTCACGATCAGCGACCTGTCGCATGTCTGGCTGGTCGCCAATGTGCGCGAGGCGGATGCGGGCAAGCTGAAACGCGGCGCGATGCTGTCGGTGCAGGTTCCGGCCTTTCCGGGGCGACGCTTCGACGCGCGTGTCTATTACATCGCGCCGGTGGTCGACCCGAACACCCGCCGGATCGTGGTGCGCGCGCAGATCGCCAATCCCGATGGGGCACTGCGCCCAAACATGTTCGCCAGTGCGCGATTGTCTGACGGCGCGACGGTGCCGGCGGTCGAAATCCCGGCCATGGCGGTCCTTTATGAAGGCGAGGACGCGCATGTCTGGGTCGCGCATCCCCAGCGGCACAGCCTGTCGCTGCGCGCGATCCGTACCGGGACCAGCACGGGCGATGCCGTGACCGTGACGCAGGGGCTGGCGCCGGGCGAGGCGGTCGTCACCGCCGGCTCCGTCTTCATCGACCGCGCCAACGGCGGAGACTAATCCGATGAACGCCGTCGTCCATTTCGCGCTGAAGCGCCGCTGGCTGGTGCTGCTGTTCCTGATCATCATGCTGGGGGCGGGGGGCTTTGCCTTCAGCCGGTTGAATATCGAGGCCTATCCCGATCCCGTGCCGCCGCTGGTCGATATCATCACCCAATATCCCGGCCAGTCGGCCGAGGAGATCGAACGCAACATCACCATCCCGATCGAAATCCAGCTTGCGGGCATCCCGCATGTGAAGACGGTGCGCACCATCTCGCTATTCGGCCTGTCCGACGTGAAGGTGCAGTTCACCTATGACTATAGCTATGAAGAGGCCGAACAGCGGGTCATCAACAAGCTGAGCCAGCTCCCGCCGCTGCCCGGCGGGGTGCAGCCGCAGCTTTCGCCCGAAAGCCCGATCGGCGAAATCTATCGCTACCGTGTGGTGGGCCCGCCCGGCTATTCGGTGACGGACCTGAAGACGATCGAGGACTGGATGCTGGAGCGCCGGTTCAAGGCGGTGCCGGGCGTGATCGATGTCTCCGGCTGGGGCGGCAAGACCAAGACCTATGACGTCGCGGTCGATAAACAGGCGCTGATGGCCAACGGCCTGACGCTGGGCCAGGTGCTCCAGGCGCTGAACAACGCCAACATCAATGTCGGCGGCCAGACCATCGACCTGGGCCCGAAGGCCGCGATCGTGCGCGGCGTCGGCCTGATCCAGTCGCCCGATCAGATCCGCAACACCTTCCTGAAGACCGTCAACGGCGCGCCTGTCTTCGTGCGCGACGTGGCCAAGGTCGAGGTCGGCCATCTGCCGCGCCTTGGAATTGCCGGCCAGGATCAGGACAATGATATCGTAGAGGGCATCGTCCTGATGCATCGCGGCGAGAAGAGCTCGCCCACCATCGCCGCCGTCGAGGCGGAGGTGCAGAGGATCAACAATTCCAACATCCTGCCGCCGGGTGTCCACATCGAGCGCATCTATGACCGCAGCCAGTTGATCGACCTGACCACCCATACGGTGATGCACAATCTGCTGTTCGGGGTGATCCTGATCTTCCTGATCCAGTGGGTGTTCCTCGGCAATCTGCGCAGCGCGATCGTGGTCGCGGCGACGATCCCCTTCGCGCTGTTCACCGCCGTCATGATCCTGGTGGCGCGGGGCGAGTCCGCCAACCTGTTGTCGGTCGGCGCGATCGATTTCGGCCTGATCGTCGACGCGACGGTCATCATGGTCGAGAATATCTTCCGCCACCTGTCGGAGGCGCCCAACGTCAAGCTTCGCAAGGACAAGCTGATGGCGCGCAAGATCGCCGTCATTGCCGAGGCGAGCGGCGAGGTGAACCGGGCGATCTTCTTCTCCGCCGCGATCATCATCATGTCCTTCCTGCCGCTGTTCACCCTGACCGGGATCGAGGGCCATATCTTCGGGCCGATGGCGCGCACCTATGCCTATGCGATCGCAGGCGGACTGGTTGCGACCTTCACCGTCTCGCCTGCGCTGTCGGCGATCCTGCTCGGCCTCGATCTGGAGGAGAAGGAGACGGCCATCGTGCGGTGGCTGCACTCGATCTATCATCCGGTGCTGCATCTGGCGCTGCGCTTCCGCGCGGCGACGCTGGGTGTGGCGGGGGCGCTGTTCCTGCTGGCGGTGGTCGCGGCGCATGGCCTGGGCCTGGAGTTCCTGCCGCATCTCGAAGAGGGCAATCTCTGGATTCGCGCCACCATGCCGCAATCCGTCTCGCTAGCGGCGGGCGACGACTATGTGAACCATATGCGCCGTATCCTCGCCAGCTATCCCGAGGTGGCGACGGTCATCTCGCAGCACGGCCGCCCCGATGACGGCACCGACGCCACCGGCTTTTTCAACACCGAATTCTTCGTGCCCTTGAAACCCCGCAGCGAATGGCCGAGCGGCATGACCAAGGAAAAGCTGACCGACGACATGAACCGCAAGCTGGCCGCCAGTTTCGCCGGGGTCGACTTCAACTTCTCGCAATATATCGAGGACAATGTCGAGGAAGCCGCCTCGGGCGTGAAGGGCGAGAATTCGGTCAAGCTCTACGGCAACGACCTGACCAGCCTGCAACGTACCGCCGAAGCGGTGAAGGCGGCAATGGCGAAGGTGCCGGGGATCACCGACCTGTCGATCTTCAACTCGCTGGGCCAGCCAACCGTCCAGATCGACGTCGATCGGGTCAAGGCCGCGCGCTATGGCCTCGCCCCCGGCGACGTCAACGCGGTGGTGCAGGCGGCGATCGGCGGCCAGGCGGCGGGCAATCTCTATGAGAAGGGCAGCGACCGGAACTTCCCGATCATGGTCCGCCTGAACACTGCCCAGCGTGCGACGCTGGACGATCTGCGCGCCATTCCCATCGGCGTCGCCAATGCCGGTGGCGGCATGACGCAGGTGCCGCTGGGGGATGTCGCCAGCGTCCGCCTGATCTCCGGGCCATCCTTCATCTACCGCGAACAGCAGACCCGCTATATCCCGATCAAGTTCAGCGTCCGGGGCCGCGATCTGGGCGGCGCGGTGGCCGATGCGCAAAAGGCGGTCGCGGCCCAGGTGAAGCTGGGCGATGGCCAGCATCTGGAATGGGTCGGCGAGTTCGGCGATCTCCAGGCCGCGCTCGATCGACTGGAGGTGATCGTTCCGATCACGTTGGTCCTGATCGGGCTGCTGCTGTTCCTCCATTTCTCTTCGATTACCGAGACGCTGCTGGTGTCGAGCGTCCTGCCGATGACCGTGATTGGGGGCATCTTCGCCCTGTCGCTGACCGGCACGCCGTTCAGCGTGTCGGCCGCCATAGGGTTCATCGCGTTGTTCGGCATCGCGGCGATGGAGGGGGTCATCGTTCTCTCCTATTTCCACGAACTGGTCGAGCGAGGGATGGAGCGGAGCCAGGCACTGGTCCAGGCGGCGGAGACGCGGTTGCGGCCGGTCCTGATGACCTGCCTGGCGGCCTGTCTGGGCCTGTTGCCCGCCGCCATGTCGACCGCGATCGGCGCGCAGGTGCAGCGACCGCTGGCGCTGGTGGTCGTGGGCGGCATCCTGCTCGCGCCCGCGCTGATCCTGCTGGTTCTGCCAGTGCTGATCGAGATGTTCTCGCCCGCCGGCCGCGCGAGGCCGGTTCCAGAAGATGTTGATGCGGAGGAGGCGAACTGATGCGCCGCCTGTCCTGTCTTGTCCCCACCCTGATGCTGGCCGGCTGTGCGGTGGGTCCGAACTTCCACACGCCTTTGGCCCCCGGCGTCGGCGGCTACACACCCGCCACGCTGATCGATCGGACCGATGGGGCGCCGGTCGCGGGCGGAGACGCGCAGTCCTTCCGCTGGGGCGGGACGGTTTCCCGTCGCTGGTGGACGGAATTCGGCTCGCCGGCGCTCGACGCGCTGGAGGAGGACGCGCTGCGGCATAATCCCGACGTCGAGAGCGCCAAGGCGGCGCTGCGCGCGGCGCACCAGACCTATCTGGCGCAGCGGGGCAGCC
The DNA here is from genome assembly GCF_039594485.1 of Sphingomonas sp. GTDB lineage: Bacteria > Pseudomonadota > Alphaproteobacteria > Sphingomonadales > Sphingomonadaceae > Sphingomonas. The sequence goes on from NZ_JBCNNI010000003.1 coordinate 38,567, forward strand.
TGTTCCCGACCCTGGGCATCAATGCGCAGGCCGAGCGGCAGAAGAATGCGGGCGTCCTGCAATCGCCACTGAACGACAATTCAGACATCTTCACCCTCTATACGCTCGGTGCGACCGCCAGCTACACGCCGGATTTGTTCGGCGGAATCCGGCGCGGGGTGGAGGGTGCGAAGGCGCAGGCCGAGGCGCAGCGTTTCCAGAGCGAGGCAGCCTATCTGACAGTCACCGCCAACGTCGCCAACACCGCGATCACGCTGGCCAGCCTGGATCGCCAGATCCTGATGACGCAGAAGGTGATCGACGCCGACCGCCACTATCTCGACATCGTGCAGGCGCAGTTGCGATTGGGGGCCGCCAGCGGCGCGGATGTCGCGGCAGCGCAAGTGGCGCTGTCCCAGGCCGAAGCGACGCTGCCGACGCTGACCAGGCAACAGGCGCAGGCGCGCGATTTCCTGGCGGTACTGACCGGGCGCTATCCGGCCGAGCATTTCGTGGCGCCCGATCTCGACGCGCTGCACCTGCCCGCCGAACTGCCCGTCTCGCTGCCGTCCGAACTGGTCGAGCAGCGGCCGGACATCCGGGCGGCCGAGGCCAATCTCCATTATGCGTCGGCGCAGGTCGGTGTCTCCATCGCCGCGCGGTTGCCCAGTTTCTCGATCGGGGCGGGCGCGGGCGGCACCTCGACCGGGCTGTCGACCCTGTTCCGCGACGGCAACCCGTTCTGGTCGCTGGCGGGGAACCTGCTCCAGCCGATCTTCGACGGCGGCACGCTGCTCAAGCGCCAGCGCGCGGCCGAGGCGACGCTCGATCAGGCCAAGGCGCAATATCGTTCGACGGTCCTGTCCGCGATGCAGAATGTCGCCGATGTGCTCCAGGGCATATCGGCGGACGCGCAGGCCTTGCGCACCGCCGCGCAGGCGGACAGCGCCGCGCGACACGCCCTCGACATCGCGCAGGCCCAGGCCCGGCTCGGGCAGGTCAGCGGCGCGGCCACGCTGAACCTGCAAACCGCCTGGCTCGGCACGCAAGCGGCGCTCGTTCAGGGGCGCGCGCAGCGATTGAGCGATACCGTCCTCCTCTACCAGGCACTGGGGGGCGGTTGGCAGCCGAAAGACGCCCCATAATGGTCCCGCGGATGCGCGTCATCGCGCCGGTGGGCCTGCCGGTATTGGCGCCGGAACGGCGAGAGAGGGCAACTCGCCCTGTCCCACGAAGCGGAACAGCTCGGCCATCTTCTGTAGAACCCGCAGGCCGCTGATCTGTTTCTGGGTGTAGTTGGTCAATCGGTTCTGATTTGCCTGGAACAGCGCCTGCTGGCTGTCGAGCAGATCGAAGACCGAACGCTGGCCGGAGCGAAACTGTTCGCGATACAGCGTCACCACCTTCTGCGCCGATTCGATCTGCGATTCGATCGTTGCCATCTTCTCATTGGCCGCCTTGAGCGACTGAAAATCGACCCGGAGATCCTGTTCGACGTCGCGCCGGATCTTGAGCAATTGATAGTCGGCTTCACGAAGGCGTGCTTCGATCCGGTGCTTCAGCGCCATGTCGGCGCCACCGTTCAGAAGATTGTAGCTGATCGTGACCACGGCCCGCGTATCGTCCGCGCGTCCGGTACGACCGAGCACCTCATAGCGGTGGTTCCCCTGCAGATCGAGGCCGATGCGCGGGAAGAACGTTGCTTTCTGACTGGCAAGCTGGCGCTCGACCGAGCGGCGGTCCTGGGCCGCCTGTGCCAGGTCCGGGTTGCGTTGTTCGATCACGTCGACCGCCGAGTCCGGGCTGATGGGCAGGGCGGGATCGACCGGCGGCAGGTCGATCGCCCGATCCGGCAGGTGTCCCGTCAAACGCCGATAGGATTCGCGTTGCTGTTGAAGCTGGCTCTGTGCGTCGAAGAGCTGCTGTTGCAGATTGTCCTGCCGGACCTGGGCGCGGCTGACATCGGCGCTGGTGGTGAGGCCGAGGGATTTCTGCACGGCGATCATGTTCGACATTTTCGCCTGGGTCTCGATCTCCTGTTCGATCAGATCGACCAGCTTCTGCTTTTCCAGGACGCCGAGATAGGCGGCGGAGATATCGAAGGATATCTGTTCGATCTGCTTGCGCGTGCCCCATTGCGCGCTGGCATAGGCCGCGTTCGCACGCTTGATGTCGTTGATCGTGACGCCGAAATCCCAGATGTTCTGGTGGATGTTCAGAACGCCCTCGCGCCGCCGGAGCAGGGAGTCATTGCCCGTATTCGGCTGGACATATTCTGGACCGCTGGCCAGCGTGAGGTCGACCCGTGGAAGATAGGCTGCCCGCGCTTCGTTGACGCCATATTTGGCATCGTCCTGTCGTGCGAGCGAGATCTGGATATCGGGGTTCTGCTTCAGCGATGCGACGATCGCATCACGCAACGATTCCACCTTGTCCAAGGGCGCGGATGGGTCCGGCGCCGGTGCCGTCGCCTGAGCAGGGGTGACGTGACGTTTCCCCTTTTGCGCACCCGCCGCATGGGCCGCCGTCGGACCGGCTTGCAGCGCCAGCGCGATCGAAAATGCCAGCGTGTGACTGATGGTCTGTCTTAGTCCAAGTTCAATTGACATCGTTTTGCTTCCCCCCGGAAAAATCGTGATGTGTGGATCGTTATTCGCGAAAGGCGCCGTCCCGAACGCGGATCAGCGGTCCGAGAATGTAACTGAGCACCGTCTGGTGGCCGGACCGGATATCGACTTCGGCGGTCATGCCCGGCAGGATCGGCTTTGACTTGTCGAACCGACGGGTATCGGCGCGCAGCCGGACGCGATAATAAAGCTCACCCTTCGGATCTTGCAGCGCGTCGGGGGAGATATCCTCCACCTTTGCATCCAGTCCGCCATAGACGGTGGAATCATAGGCGCTGATCTTCACGACCGCGGGCAGGCCGTTCCAGATATTGCCGCGATCCCGTGGCGATACGCGCGCTTCGACCATGACGACATCGTCGACGGGCACGATCTCCACCAGTGGCTCGCCCGGCTTGGCGATGCCGCCGACCGTCTGGACAAGCAACTTGTTCACGTAACCGTCCGTCGGCGCGCGCACTTCCTCGCGGAAGTTGCGATCCTGGAACGCGTTGAGCGCATGTCCGGCCTTGGCCATTTCCAGCCTTAGGGTCGCGGCCTTCTCCCGCGTGTCGGTCAGATATTTGGTCCATGCCTCGCCGCGTTTCGCCGTCGCTTCCGCCAGCCCGGCCTGGGATTTCGGGATCGATGTGATCGCGTCCGAAATACGAGTGCGTATCTGTTGCAGGTCCGTCTGCTTCTCCAGCACCGTGTTTTCCGACACCGCTTCCGCAGCCAGCGCGCGCCGGAGACGTTCGAGCTGGGTCTCGACCGTGCGCTCCTCGTTGCGGAGACTGGCCAGCCGCGCCGCGCTGCTCGCAATGTCGGCGCGGAAGCCCTGTATCTGGCGATCATACACGCTGACCTGCTGCCGGATATCGGCGCGCTGCGAGGCGAAGAACGCTTCCTCCGACCGGGCGATCTCAGGGGCCAGTCGCGCCAGCTCCGGTGGCGCGACGAAATGATCGGCGTTCGATGCTTCGGCTTCGAGACGGAGGATGCTGATATGCTTCGCCGCGACATCGGTCTGGGCGTTGTTGAGTTCGGCGTTCGATTGCTGGTTGGACAGCCGCAGGAGAATGTCGCCCTTGTGAACGAGCTGACCCTCGCGAACGAGGATCTGCTTCACGATCCCGCCTTCGAGATGTTGGACCACCTGATTTTGGATCGAGGGCAGGACGCGGCCGGTTCCGCGGGTCACCTTGTCGATCTGAAACAATGCCGCCCATATCAATAGGCTTGCAAGAAAAACTGCCAATATCTTCAACGTGTTGAAAGATCGCGCAGTGTCTACCCGTGCGCTCCAAGGCTGCAGGCCGTCGATCTTCGCAGAATATAGTTGAGCGCCCAGCGGTTCATCCGCTGGGTCCACTATCATCTTGAGAATTCGAGAGAATTTCATGTCAATTCACGCCGTGCATTTGGCATTGTGAGAAATAAACCCTGGTTAAGCGCTGGTCGAAATTGGATTTACACTAAATATACAAAAATTGTATAAAAATGGCGCCGAAGGGGGCGATCTAGAACAATCATGCAGACCCAGGGATCAGCTGCGCGAACAGTCTTCGGAGCCATGCGGCGCCGACAGGTGAATGCACGCGGCTCAGAAATTGGGGGCTTTTCAGGCCTTCGCCTGGTCGAGGCGCTTGTCAAAGTCGCCGAGATCGCAGGCATATCGACGGATGCCGAAAGCCTGACTGCCTCGCTGCCGACCGGCGGCGGTGACCTCGACGTCAGGTTCGCGCCTTTTGCCTGCGCCCGCATCGACCTGGATGCGAAATGGGCGCAGCGCACGGTGGCGAGCCTGACGGAGCCGCATCTTCCGGCGGTGCTTCGTCTGATCGACGGGAGCTTCCTGATCGCGAGTGCGGTGCCCGTGGGCGGTGCGCTGACCATCATCGATCGCTCGGGAGAACGGCCGGTCCTGATCGAGGAGATCGCCGCCGCTGCCGCCGGCCCGGTATTGATGATCGGGCATGTCGACGCCGCGAACGGCAGTCTGGCCAGCGATCAGCGGGAACGCATCTGCGCCAACCCCCGGCTCTGGCTGTTGTCGAGTTTCCTGTCGGAGCGGCGCAACTTCCTGCAACTGCTCATGGCGGCCCTGTTCCTCAACATGTGCGCCTTCGCGATCCCGCTCTACATGCGGTCGATCTATGACCGGGTGGTGCCGAACCTGGCGGTCGACACATTATGGGCGCTCTCGTTCGGCGCGCTAATCGTCCTGGTCTTTGAATGCGTCTTCAAGCAGGTCCGCTCGGTGTTCGTCGATGCGATCGGCCTGCGCGTCGGTCAGGCGATCCAGCATCGCGCCATGTCCGCCGTGTTGCAGGCGCGTATCGATCAGTCGAATTGGACCGTCGGAAGCCTGATGACGGCGCTGCGCGACATCGAATCGATGGCGATGCTCGCGCCGCAGGCCGCCACCACCTTTTGCGTCGAGATTCCCTTCTTCTTCGCCTTTCTGGCATTGATCGGGCTGATCGGTGGTTGGGTGATGGTGGTGCCGCTATTCGGTGCCGTCGCGATGATCCTGATTGGCGCGGCCTCTGCCTACGGGCTGAAGTTTGGCAGTCGTCGCTCCAGCAAATTGTTGCAGGCGCGCAATAATCTTGTCGCCGACGTCGTCGGCAGCCTGCATACGATCAAGAGCAACCAGGCCGAAGGGCGCTTCCTGCGTCGGTGGGACATCCTGTCCGATCATGTCGGCATGAACGGCAAGGCGACCCGTCACTGGTCCGAGATTCCGGCCGTCGCATCGGCCTTCATCGTCCAGGCGGTGACGATCGGCATCGTCATCATCAGCATCTATCAAATCCGCGCCGGGGCGATGACCGCAGGCGCGCTGATCGCCTGCAACATGCTGGCGGGGCGCGCGATGGGGCCCGTGTCGTCGGCAATCGCGGTCGTCAGCAAAGGGTATCAAAGCCTGACCCAATTCGGTGCGCTGGCGAACCTCCTGGCGCTGGAGCCCGAGGTCGAGACCTCCGACGCCGCGGTACGGGCCCGGCCCTTTGTCGGGCGCATGGCCTTCCAGAATGTCGGCTATAGCTATCCCGATACCAGCGTGCCGATGCTGCGTGACATCGATCTGGATATCCGTCCCGGCGAGAAGATCGGGGTCATCGGTCTGGCCGGGTCGGGGAAATCCACGCTTCTCAAGCTGATGGGTGGACTGATCTCGCCCTCCTCCGGGACCGCGCTGGTCGATGGGCATGCCGTGGAGCAATATGCCGCCGCGCATCTGCGTGAGAATATCGCCTTCGCGACGCAGGAAGCGGCACTCTTCGACGACACGATCTATGAGAATATCGTGCTGGGCCGAACCGATCCCGATCCGGCACTGCTGGAACGCGCGATCAACACGTCCGGCGTCCATCAGTTCATCGTCCAGTCCAAGGAGGGGCTGAGCCGCCGCGTCGGGATCGGCGGATGCCGTCTCTCGGGCGGCCAGCGACAGGCGGTGGTGCTGGCGCGTGCCTTCATGCGCGATCCGCGCATCCTGTTGCTGGACGAACCCACCGCATCGATGGACATCGACGGCGAACAGGCGGTGATCCGGGGCCTGCGGGAATTCGGCAAGGACCGGACGTTGATCATCGCCACGCATCGGTTCGCGGTTCTCGACCTGGTCGACCGCGTGCTGTGGATGGAGAACGGGCGGATCATGGCCGATCAGCCGCGGGACCAGCTTCTGGCGCACTTGCGTCAGCGTCAGGCGACACGCGCCGCATGAGCGCGACGAACGAAGCGATCCTTTGGGAAGCATCAGGACAATCGGGGAAGGTGGAACGTGGCAGGGGCTTCTGAAGACGGCGAGGTCAATCACTGGCCGGCATTCGTGGACGTGCTCACGGCCGTCATCATGGTCGTGACCTTCCTGCTCGTGATCATGAGCGCGGCGGTCATGGAACTGTCCAAGCGGACGGTTCAGGTCATGCAGCAGAAGATCAACCAGATGCAGCAGCAGAGCGAGCGTCCGGCAGACGCGCAGAGTGGGGCGGCGGTCTCGGGCAATAGCGCGAAGGCGGGCATGGCGGGCATGCAGCCGGTCAGGTCGCCTTCCGACGCGGCGGCGGGGAGTTCGATCGCGCAGCTCGGCTCGCCCCTGGTGTCCGATGCCGCGGCGAACGGGAAGGACCAATTGTCCATCCTGACCCGTGACACGCCGGACACGATGCGCATCACCGCCAAGTCGATGGACGTCCCCGTCGAGACACAGGGTATGCGGATCACCACCGCCTCGACCCTGCTGAGGGTGGACTTCGATCCGAACGCGATCCGCTACACGGATGAGGACGCGGGCAAGGTGCAGGCGTTCCTGAAGGGGGCGGTGCGACCGGGGCAGAAATACGGAATCTGGTCGCTGGTGCCGAGTACCGGATCGATCTCCGAACCGATGCGGATCGCCTATTATCGCGCAGCTGCGACGCGCAATCTGCTGATCCAGGCCGGCATCAATCCCGGCGACATCACCACCGAAACCCGCGTGGTGGATCCCAAGTCCGAAGACGGCAACTCCGTCCGCATCGTCGTGAAGAATTAAGGGGCATGGTCATGAAACGGGAGATACGTGCCGAACTGATCAAGATGTCCCTGGTCATGGCGGTCATGATCGGCATCGGGGTATATGCGCATGATTTCGTCATCGCGGGCATCAAGGCCAAGATGGCGCTCAACCTGTCGATCTTCGCGCTGTTCACGGTCGCGGCGATCATTGCCTTCCGAAACGTTCTCGCGTTGAGGAACGAGGTGCAGGCGCTGCGCGCGCTCCAGCTGAGCACCGAAGAACAGGGGCCCAGCCCGGACATACATGACGCGCCGGCGATCGTTTTCCACGAGCCGCATCTGCTGGGACAGGGCTATCGCCTGATCGCCGAGCAACTTGCCAAGGACGGCACCGTCAACCTGCCGTCCAAGGTCGCGGAGTCGCTCGTCCACAGCGTCGATCAGCGCATCAACGAACAGAAATCGGTCATTCTGTATTTCTCCGGCCTGATGGTCTTCATGGGCCTTATCGGCGCGTTCATGGGCCTGATGCACACGGTCGGATCGGTCGGCGATCTTATCGGCGGGATGGACGTGTCGGGGACCGCGGGCGGCGACAGCTTCGGCAAGATGATCGAAGGCATGAAGGCGCCGTTGCGCGGCATGTCGGTGGGTTTCAGCTCCTCGCTGTTCGGTCTGTCGACCTCGATGGTGCTCGGCGCGCTTGAGCGCTGCATGACCAAGGCGGCCAAGTCCCTGCGTGACGACTATGAGCATTGGCTGTCGAGCGTCACGACGCTCGAAGGGGCGAGCGAGGTCGAGACGGGAGGCACGCGCGGCGCGGGATCGACGTCACTGGTCCGAGCGATGGACGCGGCGGCCCGCCAACTGGCGGCCCTGCACGAGGCGGTGGAGCAGGAACGGCGCCTCGACATCCGAATGTCGGAGACTCTGTCGGAGCTGTACGAGGCGATGGCCGGCCTGTCCCGCATGGTCGAACGGATTGCCGATCCGACGCTGGTGCTGGTGCCCATCGCCGACGCGGTCGCCGATCTGGGCCGGCACCAGATCCGGCTGACCGCCGACATGGAAATGCTCTTCTCGCAGGTTCGGTCTGACCGCGCGCATCTGAACGACACGATCGCATCGTTGCGGGACCTCGCCGTGCAGCAGCGCCATGCCGAACGCGAGCGCGAGGATCGGATCGTGCGACGGCTCGACCAGCTCCTGGCCTGTGGCGAGGCGGTGCTGGAGCGTGAGCCCATGGTACTTCAGTGGCCCCTTACGACGGATCATGCCCCGCCGCAGATGGAGGCGCGGGCGCTGCACCGGCGGCTTATGGCGGCCTTTGGAGGACGACGCGATGAAGCCCGGAAGGTCGGGGAATATCGCCGGTTCGCCCTCGACATCCGCGAGACGATGGAACGGCAATATCGTCTTCAGGAGGAATTGCGGGTGGAGGTCATCCGCTTCCGCAGTGCCGTATCGGCGGATCGCCGCAAGGCGGCGGATATCCTGGGCGCGCTGGCGCTGGAGAGGGACCGCTTGTCCGCTCTGGCCGAAATGATCGAGGCTGGCGACGCGCCCCAGAATGCGCGTGTCGCGCTCGACCAGGCGCGAGCGCACATGAGCGTCCTGACCGCGCGGGCGGAACGTCTGCGTAAGGACATGGCCGTCTCCGACACCAATTACAATGCGAGGGCAGAATGATGGCGATCCACAGCGCTATGGCCGTTGTCCGGGGAATGTTTCCGCGGAACTATTCGGCGGCACGAGCCCAGATCAGGCATGAATGTCGACTGGATGCCGAGCTGATATTGCTGGACAGTGATATTTCGCTGAAAGGCAAGATTCTGGATATCTCCACAAGGGGCGCATTGTTCCGCCCTCCGCAAATCTATCTTCTCAGTCGTTCTGGAACACTGGTTCGGTTGGCAGTCGGCGATGTAATCGCTGAAGGTGCCATCGTGAATACGACGGCACGGGGATATGGCATTCAATTCAAGTCGGAATTGCCGATCGGGGCGGTTCCGTCCTGATTGTCTGATTTTATAATATGACGTTTGGAATGATGGTATTGGTTAAGTCGTAGTATTTAACCCGTTTCAGGCGATAACAATTCATAAGCTCCATACACTCGATCGACTTGGCGGTTCACGATGGATCAGACGAACAAGGCGGGGCGTGGCGGCGGTCGTAATCCGATCGCGAACCACGAAGCATCCGAAGCACCGGCGTCGAACGCCAGTGGCGCGATGACGCCGAGCGACATCACGTCGCTGGGCGCCCTGAAAGTCGTGCAGATGGGGCAGGATGGAAAGGCGGTGATGGGAATCCCCTATGCGCCTTTCACGGCGCAGATCGCCGACGTCGATCTCATCCTGGTATTTCCTGATGGCAGCCGGATCGTCATTCCCGGCATGGCGCTGGCCTCTTTCTCGGGGCAGGCGGCGACGCTGATCTTCAACGACAAGTCGGTCACGTCGAGCGAGGTGATCAATACGGTCGGCCAGATCAACGAGAAAAGCGCGCTCATCAAGTTCAACCTCTCGTCCGAGGCACCTGACGATCAGGCGGCGAAGCCGCGCAAAGCCGCCGTCACGGACCAGGAGCAGCAATCCCAGGTCCAGCCGCAGGAGTCGACGCAGACCCAGCAGGTCGAGATCCAGAAGCAGCAGGATCAGCACAAGTCGGACGAGGACCGTCAGCGGCTGACGCAGAAGATCAACGACACCCCCGCTTCGCCCGCGCCGCCGCCCAGCAGCGGCAGCCCGGGGGCGGCTTCGACGGTGAAGGATGCCACTGACAAGGGCAGCGGCGTGGGCCTGGGCAAGCTCGTTCCCACCCTGACCTTCACCCTGTACAATCAGGAAGGCGTAAAGACGACGTCGGAGGGCAGTGCGAACCATATCACCGGGTCGACGGGCGCCGCGGGTTCGTCGACGGACAAGTCCTATGCGGCGCAATCCGCGCGGGAGGTGGTTTCGGGAACCGGCAGCGACGACGTGATCGTGGTGGATAGCACCGCGCAGGCGCCGTCGGGCACGAGTTCGCGCACCTTGCACGTCGAGGCGATGGTGCCGGCGGGGAAGCTGGCGCTGCAGCAGGTCCTCGTTCCGACCTTGCCGGACGGTTATTCGGTGCAGAACGCGACGAAGACCGACAAGGGCTGGGTCATCTCGATCGATCAGGGCAATATCAAGCTTGTCACCTCCGGCGTGGATGCCGCGGGGGCGCCCGTCACCTATCCGGCGACGGAAACGCATTTCACCTTCGATATTCAGTTGACCTATGTTCTGCCCAAACTGGGCACGGCGGCCGCGTCCAGCGGTTTCCAGAACGAATTCTTCCTGCCGGTCGCGCTGGGCCTGTCCACGGGCGGCCCCGACTATACCTATGCGGTCGACGTTTCGACGCATTTCGGCATTCATGTGGTGACCAGCGAAGCGGACATGACGGCGGTCGAGTCCGTCACCGGCTCGCCGATCTATGTGCTGTTCTCCAACCCTCCGGGCAATATCGTCAACGCCGGTGACGGAAATGACCTGGTCATCGCGGGCGCGGGCGCGGATCAGATCGACGGTGGAGGCGGTACCGACACGGTCAGCTATACCATGTCCAATGCCGCCGTGACGGTCGACCTGAAGGCGGGCGCCGGCAAGGGAGGTTATGCCGAGGGCGACACCTATGCTTCGGTGGAGAATGTCATCGGCTCGGCGTTCGACGACACGCTGGTCGGCAATGATTCCGACAACGTCCTGAAGGGCGGCGCGGGGGCGGACAAGATCGACGGCGGTGGCGGCATCGACACCGTGTCCTATGCCGATGCCTTCGCCAACGAGAAGACGCCGCCCGCCGACAAGACCAAGGGGGTGGAAATCCATCTCGACGGCACCACCAGCCATGGCGGCGATGCCGAGGGCGATACGATCGTCAATGTCGAGCATGTCATCGGTTCGGATCGCAACGACGCGCTCTACGGCGCGGCGGCAAGCGAGACGCTGGAGGGCGGCAAGGGTGACGACCTGCTGGTCGGCGGCGGCGGTGCCGATACGCTGGTCGGCGGCGACGGCATCGATACCGCGAGCTATGCCACCTCGGGCGCGGGGGTGACGGCCTATCTGGACGGTACGCCGGGCAAGGGCGGTGACGCGGAAGGAGACAGGCTGTCCGGGATCGAGAACCTGGTCGGTTCCGCGTTCGACGACAATCTCTACGGTGACGCGGGCAACAATATCCTGACCGGCGGGGCCGGGGCCGACCATGTCGATGGCGGCGCTGGGGTCGACACCGTCAGTTTCGCCGACAGCAAGGTCGGCGTGACCGTCTATCTCGACGGCCGGGTCAGCCATGGCGGCGACGCCGAGGGGGATAGCTATGCCAATATCGAGATCCTCCTCGGCTCGGACCTGAACGACCGGCTGGTCGGCGATGCGGCCGACAACATGCTGACTGGCGGCAAGGGCGACGATATTCTGGAAGGCGGTGCCGGTGCCGATACGCTGACTGGCGGCGATGGTTTCGATATCGCCAGCTATGCCGGTGCGGCGTCTGGCGTACAGGCGGCGCTCAACGGATCGGCGATGACCGGGGATGCGGCGGGCGACACCTTTGTGTCGATCGAAGGGCTCGAAGGGTCCGCCTTTGACGACGTGCTGACCGGCGACGACAATGCGAACACCCTGAGCGGTGGCGCGGGAAATGACATTCTTGTCGGTGCGGGTGGCGCGGATGCGCTGGATGGTGGCGATGGCGTGGATACCGCCGACTATAGCGGTTCGCGCGCGGCGGTGACGGTCTATCTCGACGGAACGGTGGGCGCGGGTGGCGACGCCGAGGGCGACACGCTGCGCAATGTCGAGAATATCGTGGGTTCCGCCTTTGACGATATTCTGAACGGTGACGCGGGCGCGAACCGCCTGAGCGGTGGTGCGGGGAACGATGTGCTGGCGGGCGGCGCGGGCGCCGACATGCTCGACGGCGGCACGGGTCACGATATCGCGGACTATTCCAAGAGCGCGGCCGGCGTACAGGTCTCGCTCGATGGATCGGTTTCCCATGGCGGCGACGCCGAGGGGGATAGGCTGATCGCTATCGAGGAAGTGCACGGCTCCGCTTTCAATGACGTGTTGAAGGGCAGCGACGGCGCCGATGTGCTGGCGGGCGGAGCCGGCGACGACACGTTGGACGGCGGGCGGGGCGCCGACGTGCTGGACGGTGGCGATGGCTTCGACACCGCCGATTATTCGAGCGCTTCGGCTGGCGTGAACGTTTATCTGGACGGCCGTGTCTCCACTGGCGAAGCGGCGGGCGACCAACTGATCAGCATCGAGCGCGTGCTGGGCAGCCAGTATGACGATCTGCTGGTCGGTAGCGCGGGGGCGAACGACCTGGCGGGCGGCGACGGCGACGACGTGCTGGTGGGGGGCGGTGGTGCCGACACGCTGGAAGGCGGGGCGGGTGAGGATATCGCCGATTATTCGGCCTCTACCGCCGGAGTGAACGTCAATCTGTCGACAGGCCTGGGACAGGGCGGTGACGCGGAGGGCGATCGCCTGAGCGGGATCGAGGACGTGATCGGGTCCGCGTTCGACGACGTTCTGACCGGCGACGATAATGACAATCGGTTCGTGGGCGGCGCGGGTGCCGACCGGATGGTCGGCGGCGGGGGCATCGACACGGCCGACTATTCCACCTCGCAGGTGGCCGTGTCCGTCTCGCTCGACGGCCGCGTCGGGCAGGGCGGCGATGCGCAGGGCGACACCTTGTCGGGTATCGAGAATCTGATCGGTTCCGACCTGAACGACCAACTGGGCGGCGATGGAGGCGCGAACACGCTGACCGGTGGCAAGGGCGACGACGTTCTGACCGGGCGCGGCGGGGCCGACCTGCTGATCGGCGGCGACGGCCTCGACACGGCGGATTATTCGGACTCCACGGCGGCTGTCGACATCGGACTGGACGGTAGCGCGAACCATGGCGGCGACGCCGAAGGTGACGTTTACGACGGTATCGAGGCATTGGTTGGCTCGGCCTGGAACGATCGCCTGCGTGGTTCGGACGGTGCGGACGTGCTGCACGGCGGCGGTGGCGACGATGTGCTGATGGGATCGCTCGGCGCGGATGTGATGGATGGCGGCGACGGTATCGACACCGCCGACTATCACGCATCGACGGCCGCGATCACCGTCGATCTTCAGGCGGGAACGGGCGCGGGCGGGCTGGCGGGCGGCGATACGCTGAACTCGATCGAGCACGTCATCGGTACGGATTTCAACGACACGCTGAAGGGCAGCGCCGCAGACGAGACGCTGGAAGGCGGCGCCGGTGACGACCTGCTCTCGGGCGGGGCGGGCGCCGACACGCTGGACGGTGGCGCGGGGACCGATACCGCCAGCTATGCGGATTCCAGCGCCGGTATCACGATTGCCATGGACGGCTCCGTCGGCAGCGGGGGCGATGCGCAGGGCGATCGACTGATCTCGATCGAGCATGTCGTCGGTTCCGCCTTCGACGATCGCATCATCGGCACGGCCGGGGCGGATGTGATCGATGGTGGCGCGGGGGCCGACGTGCTGATCGGCAATGACGGCGACGATGTCCTGTCGGGTGGCAGCGGTGACGATCGCCTGATCGGTGGTGCAGGCAGCGATACGCTGAACGGCGGCGAGGGCGATGATGACCTGATCGGTGGCGCGGGGGCCGACGTGCTGATCGGCGGCAGCGGAAGCGACACCGCCAATTATGCGACGTCCGCAGCGTCGGTGCAGGTCAACCTTGCGACGGGCACCGCCCATGGTGGCGACGCGGAAGGCGATACGCTCTCGGGGATCGAGAACCTGACCGGGTCGGCAGGCGACGATGTGCTGACCGGCGATGCCGGGGCCAATATCCTGACCGGCGGGGCTGGGGACGACCTGCTGATCGGCGGGGCGGGTGCGGATACGCTGGTCGGTGGCGATGGCATCGATACGGTCGACTATACCGCGTCGTCCACAGGCGTCGCGGTCGACCTGACGACCGGTTTTGCCCAATATGGCGATGCCGAGGGCGATCGCCTGAGCGGTATCGAGAATGTCATCGGCACGGCGTTCGGCGATCAACTGCGCGCGGGAGCATCGGGCAGCGTCCTGACCGGCGGCGCGGGCAATGACGTGCTGGTCGCGGGGGCCGGGGCCGATCGGTTGGATGGTGGCGATGGCATCGACACCGCCAGCTTCGCCAATTCCACCGCGGGCGTGATCGTCGACCTGAAGGCGGGCCGCGCGGATGGTGGCGACGCGACCGGCGATATGCTGACCAGTATCGAGAATCTGATCGGCTCGGCCGATGACGACGTGCTGACCGGTGGTGATGGCGGCACGGTCATCGACGGTGGCGCGGGCGACGACGTCGTGACGGGCGGCGCGGGCGCGGACGTCCTGATGGGCGGTTCGGGCGACGACATGCTGGCGGGCGGGGCCGGGGCCGATACGCTCCAGGGTGGTGCGGGCTTCGATACGGCCGACTATCGCGCATCGGGTGCGGGGGTGACGGTCGATCTGGCGGCGGGCACCGGCCGGGGCGGGGATGCCGAAGGCGATCGGCTGACCGGTATCGAGGCCGTGCTGGGCAGCGCGTATAGCGATGTGCTGACGGGCAATGCCGGGGCCAATACGCTTTCCGGCGGTGCGGGCGACGATGTGTTGATCGGCGGCGCTGGGGCAGACAGCCTGCAGGGCGGCGCAGGCTTCGACACGGCCGATTACAGCACGTCGAGCTCGGCGGTGACGATCAACCTGACGACCGGCATCAATACGGGTGGCGACGCACAGGGCGATGTGCTGGACAGCATCGAGCGCATCGTCGGGTCGACGTTCAATGACAATCTGACAGGGTCTGGCACGGCGGACACCTTGCAGGGTGGCGCGGGCGACGATGTGCTGACCGGCGGAGCGGGTGCGGACGTGCTCGACGGTGGCGATGGCAGCGATACCGCCAGCTATGCACAGTCGGCCGATGGCGTGCGGATCGACCTGAGGACCGGTGTCGGTCATGGCGGCGATGCCGAGGGCGATGTCCTGACCTCGATCGAGAATCTGGTCGGGTCCGACAATGACGACGTGCTGGTGGGCGACGCCGGGTCGAACACCCTGTCGGGCGGTGCGGGCAATGACCGGCTCGACGGCGGTGCCGGCAATGACGTGCTTCGCGGCGGCGCGGGCGACGATATCCTGGTGGGAGGTGCCGGTGCCGACAGCCTGCAGGGCGGCGACGGATTCGACACCGCGGACTATTCGGCCTCTGGAGCGGGTGTGTCGGTCGATCTGTCGTCGGGCACGGCGCAGGGTGGCGATGCGCAGGGTGATACCCTGTCCAGCATCGAAGCCGTGCTGGGCAGTGCCTATGACGACCTGCTGATCGGAACGTCCGGCGTCAACATGCTGTCGGGCGGAGCGGGTAACGACGTCATCCGCGGCGGCGCGGGCGCGGATGTGCTGGATGGCGGCGCGGGGACCGACACGCTGGACTATGCGACCTCCGCACAGGGGGTGAATGTCAATCTGGCGACCGGCGCGACAGCGGGCGGCGACGCGCAGGGCGACCAGATCAGCGGGTTCGAGAATGTCACTGGTTCCGCCTTTGCTGATCGGTTGACGGGCTCCGGCGGTGACAACGTCCTGACTGGCGGGGCGGGCGACGACGTACTTGCGGGGCTGGGCGGCGCGGACATTCTCGACGGCGGCGATGGCAGCGATACGGTGGATTACTCCACCTCGTCCGCAGGCGTGACGCTCGATCTCGCGGCCGGAATGGCCACGGGGGGCGATGCCACGGGCGACGTATTGGTGTCGATCGAGAATGCGATCGGGTCGACGCATGACGACGTGATCCGCGCGGCGGCGAACGGATCGGTCATCGCTGGCGGTGCCGGTGACGACGTGATCTACGCAGGGGCTGGCGCGGACACGATCGACGGTGGGGCCGGGATCGATCGCGTCGATTATTTCGCTTCCCGCGCGGGTGTGACCGTCAACTTGGCAACCGGAACGGGCGCCGGAGGCGACGCGACGGGTGATCGTATTTCTGGCATCGAGGATATCATCGGTTCCGCCTTTGCCGATCGGCTGACCGGCGATGCGGGGGCCAATCATCTGGTGGGTGGCGCGGGCGACGACGTGCTGGTGGGCGGCGCGGGCGCCGATACGCTGGACGGCGGGGCCGGTTTCGACACGATCGACTACAGCGCCTCGACGCAGGGCGTGACGCTGGATTTCGCGAGCGGCACGGGACAGGGCGGCGATGCGGAGGGCGACAGCTTTTCCGGGATCGAGGCGGCGACCGGCAGCAACCAGGGCGACGTGTTCGTCGGCGATGCCGATGCGCACGCCCTGTCCGGCCAGGGTGGCGACGATCGGCTGGTGGCGGGTGCGGGGGCGGAAAGCTTCGACGGCGGCTCGGGCAACGACACGGTCGATTATTCGCGCTCCACCGCGGCGGTGACGGTGGACCTCTCGGCCGGTACGGCGAGCGGGGGCTATGCCGCAGGCGATGTGCTGCGTAGCGTCGAGGGAGTGGTCGGCAGCGGGTTCGACGACGTGTTGGTCGGCACGGCCGGGGCCAATATGCTGCTCGGCGGGGCCGGCAACGACGTTATCCGGGGCGGGGCCGGGGCGGACCAGCTCGATGGCGGCGACGGAACCGACACGCTCGACTATTCGACGTCGCAAAGCGGTGTGACGGTCAACCTGACGACCAACATGGCGAGCGGCGGCGACGCCACCGGCGATCAGATCGCGAATTTCGAGAATGTCATCGGTTCGGCCCTGGCCGATACGCTGACCGGCACCAGCGGCGCCAATGTCCTGACCGGCGGTGCGGGGGACGATGTGCTTACGGGCCTGGGCGGCGCCGATATGCTCGATGGCGGCGACGGCTTCGATACGGCGGACTACAGCGCCTCGACCGCCAGCGTGACGGTGGATCTGTCGACCGGCACCGGTGCCGGTGGCGATGCAGCCGGCGATCGTCTGGTTTCGATCGAGAAGGTGATCGGCTCCGCCTTCAACGACCGGCTGGTCGGCGGTAACGGTGCGGAGACGTTGCTCGGCGGCACGGGCGACGACGTCCTGGTCGGCAGCGACGGGGCGGACACGCTGTCGGGTGGCGACGGCAACGACACCGTGGATTATTCCGGGTCCGCCGCCGGGATCGTCATCGGTCTTGACGGATCGGTCGGGCAGGGCGGCTTTGCCGAAGGCGATGTCCTGCGGGATATCGAGAATGTGATCGGCACGGCGCAGGCCGATACGATCACCGGCAACGGTGCCGCGAACATGCTGACCGGCGGGGCTGGCAACGATACGCTCGATGGTGGCGCGGGAAATGACGTGCTGGACGGCGGCACGGGCGACGATGTGCTGCGTGGCGGCGCTGGGGCGGACGTACTGCGCGGCGGAGACGGTTTCGACACGATCGATTATTCGACCTCGGGCGCTGCGGTGACGATCGACCTGCAAAGCGGAGCCGCCAGTGGTGGTGACGCGACGGGGGATACGTTTTCCAGTATCGAGCGGGTGGTCGGCTCGGCCTATGACGACAGCTTGTCGGCGGCGGCGGCGGGATCGACGCTGGACGGCAATGCGGGCTCCGACGTGCTCCGGGGCAATACGGGCTCCGACGTGCTGCGTGGCGGCGAAGGGGACGATGTGCTGGTCGGCAGTGTCGGCGCGGACGTCATGGACGGCGGCAGCGGCGTCGATACGGCGGATTACTCGGCATCCTCGGGGGCGGTCACAATCGATCTGGCCGCCGGTACCGGACAGGGTGGTGATGCCGATGGCGACACGCTGATCTCGATTGAGCGGGTCATCGGTTCGGCGGGCAGCGACGCGCTGCTGGGCGACGGCAACGCCAACACGCTGATCGGTGGGGCGGGCGACGACCTGCTGGTCGGTGGCGCGGGCGCCGACGTGCTGGACGGCGGTTCGGGCAATGATACGGCGAGCTACGCGGCGTCGATGGCGGCGGTGAACGTCAACCTCACCAGCGGCTTCGGTATCGGCGGCGATGCACAGGGGGACACGCTGATCCGGGTCGAGAACCTGATCGGCTCGGCCATGGCCGACACGCTCACCGGCGATGCGGGTTCGAACCGGCTGATGGGTGGCGCGGGCGACGACGTTCTGGCGGGTCTGGGCGGGGCGGACGTGCTCGATGGCGGCATCGGGAACGACACCGTCGATTACAGCACATCGAGCACCGGGGTGACGGTCGATCTCCTCGCCGGGACGGCCCAGGGTGGCGACGCGCAGGGTGACACGCTGATCTCGATCGAGAATGTCATCGGTTCCGCTTATGGCGATGTGCTGACGGCGGCGGCGACGGGCAGCCGGCTGACCGCCGGTGCGGGCGATGACCGGCTGGTGGCGGGGGCGGGCGGCGACATGCTGGACGGCGGCAGCGGCTCGGACATCGCCGACTATTCGGGATCGACCGCCGGCGTGACGGTCAACCTGGCGACGGGCATGAACAGTGGTGGCTATGCGCAGGGTGACACGCTGGTATCGATCGAGCAATTGGTCGGGTCCGACTTCGCCGACATGCTGACCGGCGATGGCGGCGCCAACATGCTCGCTGGCGGTGCGGGCGACGACCTGCTGGAAGGTGGCGCGGGCGCGGACGTGCTGGATGGCGGTGCCGGCAACGATACCGCCAGCTATGCCAATGCGACGGCGGGCGTGACCGTCAGCCTCGCATCGGGCCAGGGCAGTGCGGGCGAGGCGACGGGCGATGTGCTGGTCGATATCGAGAACCTGACCGGATCGCGCTATGCCGACACGCTGACCGGCGACAATGGCGCCAACGTCCTGATGGGCGGGGCGGGCGACGACGTATTGGCGGGTCTGGGCGGCGCGGACGTGCTGGACGGCGGCACCGGCACCAATACGGCGAATTATTCGGCGTCGGCGGCGGGCGTGCAGGTCAACCTGTCATCCGGGACAGTCAGTGCCAGCCAACTGACGGGCGGCGCGATCCTGGCAGGCACGGGACAGGGCGGCGACGCGCAGGGCGACACGCTACGCAACATCCAGAACGTCATCGGCACGGCGTTCAACGACTATCTGATCGCTGGTGCGTCGGGTGGCCGTTTGTCCGGCGGCTCGGGCGACGACCGACTGATGGCCGGCGCGGGTGCGGATGTGCTGGATGGCGGCGCGGGCAACGATGTCGCGAACTATTCGCTTTCGACCGCGGGGGTCGTGATCGATCTCTCGCTCGGCATCGCGAGCGGCGGCTATGCGACGGGCGACACGCTGCTCTCGATCGAGAATCTTGACGGCACCAAATATGCCGACACACTGTCCGGCACCTCCGGCGTCAACACGATCATCGGTGGCGCGGGCGACGACGTGATCGAGGGGCTGGGCGGCGCGGACACGCTGGATGGCGGCGATGGTATCGATACCGTGTCCTATGCGCGCTCAGGGCTTGGCGTCACCATCGACCTGGGCCTGGCGACGGCGCAGAATTCTGCGGGCGATGCGTCCGGCGATATCCTGAGCGGGTTCGAGAAGGTGCTCGGTTCGGCTTATGCCGACCGGCTGACGGCGGCTGCGGCAGGCAGCACGCTGATGGGCGGTGCGGGCAACGATATGCTGGTCGCGGGCGCCGGAGCCGATGTGATCGACGGCGGCGCGGACAATGATACCGTCGACTATTCCAACTCGACGGCGGGCATCGCGGTCGATCTGGCGGCGCAGACGGCCTCGGGCGGCGATGCGCAGGGCGACGTCATCACCAATGTCGAGAATATCATCGGCACCGGCTATGCCGATACGCTGACGGGCGATGGCGGTGCCAATATCCTGCGCGGTGGTGCGGGCGATGACGCGCTGGCCGGCCTGGGTGGTGCGGACCTGCTCGATGGCGGCGACGGCAACGATATGGCGGACTACAGCGCCTCGACCAATGGTGTCACGGTCAACCTGACCGCCGGAACGGGGGCGGGTGGTGACGCCGAGGGCGACACGCTGATCTCGATCGAGAATGTCACTGGCGGCAGCGGCAACGACGTGCTGACCGGCACGTCGGGCGTCAACATCCTTCGCGGCGGTGCGGGCAATGACGTGCTGGCCGGGCTGGGCGGTGCGGACGTGCTCGATGGTGGCGCGGGCAGCAACACCGTCGACTATGGCGCGTCGGGTTCCGCGGTCTATGTCACGCTGGGCAATCTTCGGCTTGGTACGCCGTTGGGGCTGGTCACCAGTGCGGTGGCGCGTGGCGGCGATGCCGAAGGCGATACGCTGACCAACATCCAGAACCTGATCGGTTCTGCCTATAATGACATTCTGGCCGCGTCACTGGGCGGCGGCAAGCTGCAGGGCGGCGGCGGCGACGACATTCTGGTCGCCAATGCGGGCGCCGACGCGATGGACGGCGGGGCTGGCAATGATCTGGTCCATTATGGCTACAGCACTGGCGGCGTGACGGTGAACCTGTCGACCGGAGTCGGCAGCGGCGGGTTCGCACAGGGCGACACCTATGTCGCGATCGAGCGTGTGCTCGGGTCGAGCTGGAACGACGTCCTGACGGGCGATTCCGGCGTCAACCAGCTCCAGGGCGCGGCGGGCAGCGACATCATCGAAGGGATGGGCGGCGCGGATACGCTGGATGGCGGCGATGGCGTCGACACCGTGTCCTATGCCAGTTCGGCGCAGGGCGTCACGGTCAACCTGAACCTGACCACCGCGCAGGTGTCGGCCGGGGACGCATCGGGTGATATCCTGAGCAATTTCGAGAATATCCGCGGTTCGGCGCAGAACGACGTCTTGACCGGTGATGCGGGCGTGAACACGCTGACCGGCGGCGCCGGCGACGACGTGCTGGAGGGTGGCGCCGGGGCCGATACGCTGGACGGCGGCGCGGGTGCCGATACGGCGAGCTATGCCGGGTCCAGCGCGGGCGTGACCGTCGACCTGCGGGTGACGACGGCGCAGGCCTCCACCGGCGATGCGTCGGGTGACGTGTTGATCGGGATCGAGAACCTGACGGGCTCGGCGTTCGACGATATCCTGACCGGCGATGGCGGCAACAATGTCCTGCGCGGCGGCGCGGGGGCCGACACGCTGGTCGGTCTGGGGGGCGCGGATACGATCGATGGTGGCGACGGGGTCGACACGATCACCTATACCGCCTCGCTGGCGGGGGTCACCGTCAACCTGACGACCAACGTCAATCTGGGCGGTGACGCACAAGGGGACGTGATCCAGAATATCGAGAATGTCACGGGTTCTGCCTATGACGACACGCTGACCGGCGACGCCAATGCCAATGTCCTGCTGGGCGGCGACGGCAATGACGTGCTGGCGGGGCTGGGTGGCGCGGATACGCTGGACGGCGGCGCGGGCAGCAACACGGCCGATTATTCGGCGTCGAGTGCTGCGATCACCGTCAACCTGAGTTCGCGCAACACTTCCCTGGCCAATGCCGGTCAGGGTGTCGGCGGCGATGCGGATGGTGACACGCTGATCAACATCCAGAATATCATCGGTTCGGCGTTCAACGATTATCTCTACGCCAATGATGCCGGTGGTGTGCTGACCGGCGGTGCGGGCGACGATGTCTTCGTTGCCGGTGCGGGGCGCGACGTCTTCAACGGCGGCACCGGAAGCGATATGGTTTCCTATAACTGGTCGAATGCTGCCGTTACCGTCAACCTGACGACCGGCGCTGCATCGGGCGGTTATGCCGCGGGCGACACGTTCAACGGGATCGAGAGCCTGCAGGGCTCGGCCTATAACGACACGCTGACCGGCGACGCCAACAGCAATGCGATCAGCGGCGGCACCGGCAACGACGTCATCGACGGAGCGGCGGGTGACGACATCCTTGATGGCGGCGACGGTACGGACACGCTGAGCTATGCCAGCGCGACCAGCGGTGTGCGGGTGGTCGCGAACTCCAATGGGTGGGTGAACAATGTCTGGCAGTATCTGCCGTACAACACCGTCGGAGCCGGCACGGACATCACGAGCAATTTCGAGATCCTGATCGGTTCCAATTACAGCGACATTCTGAAGGGGGGGCGGGGCCTCTATACGTTCCAGGCCGGTGCGGGCAACGACCTCATCTTCGGTAACAGCAATTCAGGTCTGATCGACGGTGGCACGGGTATCGATACGCTGACCTATATCGAGACAAATTCCTGGGGTGGGGTGACGGTCGATCTTGGCGTCAACGGCAATGCGGCGACCAAGGCATCGGGCGGCTGGGCCAACAACGACCAGATCGTGAATGTCGAAAACCTGACGGGCTCCAACTATTCCGATTATCTGGCCGGTGACAGTGGAGTCAATGCGCTCGACGGCGCGGCGGGTGACGATACGGTGGTCGGCGGCGACGGCAATGACGTGCTGTATGGCGGCGACGGGGACGATATCCTGATCGGCGGCGCGGGTGCGGATGCGCTGATCGGTGGCCGCGGCACCGACACGGCGAGCTGGGCTGGCGCTACTGCGGGCGTGAACGCGAACCTTTCGACCGGCATCGCCTTTGGCGGTGATGCTGGTACACTCGGCACGGCGACCCGTTATGCCAATGCCAGCCTGATCGCTGGATGGAGCTTTTCGGAAGGATCGGGCAGCACCGCCACCGCGATCAGCGGGACGCAGACCATCGCGCTGAACAACGCCAGTTGGGTTGCGGACGATCATGGCGGCAAGGCACTCGACTTCGCGGGAACTGGCACCAGCAACGCGAAAGTTGGTGCGCTGACCTTCGGCGATAGCTTCACGATCGCCACAAAGGTCTATTTCGATCGGGCTGCCGGCGCGAACGAGGGCCTGTTTCGCTTCGGGATGAGCAGCAATACCGATGGTCAGGGGGCGGGGCAGATCTTTGCGAGCCGGAATGCCGCCGGTGCTCTGTATTTCGAAATCCGTGACAGTGTGACGGGCGTCAACTTCGGGACAACGTCGGCCGCAGGAATTACAGCGGCAGGCAGTTGGTACGACGTGGCAGTCACCTATCAGGCGGGTCGCATGACGATCTATCTGAACGGCGATGTCGTTGCGACCGCAGACAACAATGTCAGGCTGACGACTTCCACCTATGTCGACAACTATATCGGTCGGGACTATTCGAGCTCTCGCCCTCTCGATGGCAAGGTGGACGACTTCGCCGTCTTCAATTCCGCGCTGACCCAGGCCGAAATCCAGCAGCTTGCGACCCAGGCCAAGGGGCTGGAGGGCTCCGGTCTGGTGACCGATACGCTGTCGGGGATCGAGAACCTGACCGGCACCGATTATGCCGACACGCTGACCGGCGATCGCGGCGACAACACGCTGAACGGCGGCCTCGGGAACGACATATTGACCGGCGGCGCGGGCGATGACGTGCTGATCGGTGGGGCCGGTGCGGACGCGCTCGATGGCGGAGCGGGGACGGATACCGCATCCTATGCCGGATCGACCGCACCCGTCACCGTCAACCTTGCCACGGGTGGCGCTTCAGGCGGCGATGCGCAGGGCGACACGCTCACCAGTATCGAGAATGTGACGGGGTCGGTCGGCGACGATACGCTGACCGGTGATGGCACCGAAAATGTCCTGACCGGTGGGCTGGGCAATGACACGATCGTGGGCGGGGATGGCAACGATGCCATTTATGGCGACGGGGCGACCTCTGCTGATCTACGGAACCTGATCACCTTTGGGAGCCCGGCCAATCTGTTGGTGAACGGTGGTTTCGAGGCCTATACTGGCGCGGCGCGCAATGCCAGTTCGTCCTTTACGGCTAATGCTGCGACGGGCTGGAGCAGTCCGACCGGAAGGATCGATATATTCAGCAACTATACCAACTCCGACGGGACGCCGCAGAACCAGGCGGTGCGCCTTCAGTCAGGCCAAGTCGCTGACGTTTGGCAGAACGTCACGACGACCGCCGGTGAAACCTACATCCTGAAGTTCGATCTGGGAAACTGGAACGGAGGCTCCGCCGGATCGGTCAATGTGCTGTTCAACGGCGCGATCATCGATACGATCAATTCCACCGTGGCCGCCAATGGCTGGCAGAGCTTCGCCTATCTCGTCACCGGTACGGGGGCGCGCGACAAGATCGAATTTACCACCAATGGTAACGGCGTATTGGTGGACAAGGTCGTTTTCGCCGACGCGGGCGGCAACGACACGCTGTCGGGCGGCGGCGGCGACGACGTCATCGATGGCGGGTTCGGCAACGACCGGATCGATGGCGGCGATGGGGACGACTCGATCATCGGCGGCACCGGCAATGACACGATCGACGGTGGGGCGGGCGACGATCGCCTGTATGGAGACTCGCCGGCACTGACATCACTTGGGCCGGTCGAGACGTTCGAAGGCGGCCTCGATGGCTGGACCGGCACGACGGTCACTGCTGCGGCGGATGGTAGTGGCAATTATCTCGGGCCGCTGGGCGGATCGGGTAACAATGCAATCGTTACCGAACAGATTTCGAAGACCTTCGCGATCAATAGCGGCGGTGCTCAACAGGTAACGCTGACCTTCGATGTGCTTCGGATCGACTCGCTCGACGCAGGGGACAATCTCTCGGTCTATGTCAACGGCAAGGTCGTCGCGACGATCACGCCGATGGCCACGGTGTTGACCAATGCGGGGGTGACCGCGACGTTGAGCGCCGGCGCGACCACGCGGATCTACTCCGCCGGCTGGGGCGGCGACGCAGTCAACGATACGGTCTACCATTTGACGGTGAATGCGCCGATCGCGGCGGGTGATACGTCCGTCCGCATCGGTTTCGGCAGCAACGCCAATTCTCCCATCAGTGATGAAAGCTGGGGCCTCGACAACATCCTCGTGCAGGTTGGCGGAGCCGGAGCCGCCAACGTGGCCGGCGGCGACGATATCATTCGTGGCGGTGCGGGCGACGACGTCATCGACGGCGGCGGCGGTATCGATACGGCGGTCTATTCAGGCAATCGTTCCGCTTATACGGTCACCTATTCGAGCACGACACAGACCTATACGATCGACGGGCCGGACGGACACGACACCGTCACGACGGTCGAGAAATTCCGGTTCGACGACGGCACCTTGAGCGCGGCGCGGCTGGTCGCGGGGATGACGATCACGCCGACCGGCAGCATCGCGGAGAACAGCGCCGCCGGCACCGTCGCCGCGACGCTGGCGATGGCGGACGGCAGCGGCGCGACCTACGCGATCACGGGCGGGACCAATGCGGCGTCCTTCACCCTATCCGGCAATACGATCATCCTCGCCAACGGAGCGTCGCTCGATTATGAAGCGGGGGCGACCCGCAGCGTACAGGTCACTGCGACCGATGCGGACGGATCGACCCATATCCAGACGGTGACCATCAATGTCACCAACGTTAACGAGCCGCCCGTCATCACGTCGCCAGCGGGCTTCTCGACCGCGGAGAACGGAACGGCGGTCGGAACGCTGACGGCCACCGATCCAGATGCGGGCACGACGCTGCACTGGTCGATCGCGGGCGGTGCGGATGCCAATCTCTTCACGATCAACCCGAATACCGGAGCACTGACCTTCCGCAGCACAACCGATTTCGAGACGCCGCGCGATGCGGGGGGCGATAATGTCTATAACCTGACGGTTTCGGCGAGCGACGGCACTAACGTGACGACACAGAACCTTGCGGTCACCGTCACCAACGTCAACGAAGCGCCGTCGCTGACACTGAACGGTGTCGGCACGGTGAAGGAGAACGAGGTTGCCGCGACGGTGGCGACCTTCGTGGCGGGCGACCCGGATGCGGGCGATACGCTCACCTATGCGCTGGGCGGTGCGGACGCGGCGCTGTTCGTCGTCGATGGCAGCAGCGTGCGACTGAAGGACGGGGTCAGCCTGAACTATGAGCAGGCGGCGACGCGCAGCCTGACGCTGACCGTGACGGACTCGCACGGCCTGTCGCAGACGAAGGCGCTCACCTTCAATGTCGGCGACGTGAACGAAGCCCCGGTGTTCGACACGCCGACGGCGGTGTCGGTGGCGGAGAACGGCACGGCGGTTCAGCTGGCGCATGCCAGCGACCCGGATGCGGGCGCGGTGGTCACCTATTCGCTTGGCGGCACCGATGCGGCCCTGTTCGCGATCGACGCCCAGAGCGGCGCGATCACCTTCCGCGCCACGCCCGACTTCGAGGCACCACAGGATGCGGGGGGCAACAATGTCTATAACCTGACTGTTTCGGCGAGCGACGGCACCAACGTCACGACGCAGAACCTTGCGGTCACCGTCACCAACGTCAACGAAGCGCCGTCGCTGACACTGAACGGTGTCGGCACGGTGATGGAGAACGAGGTTGCCGCGACGGTGGCGACCTTCGTGGCGGGCGACCCGGATGCGGGCGATACGCTCACCTATGCGCTGGGCGGTGCGGACGCGGGGCTGTTCGTCGTCGATGGCAGCAGCGTGCGACTGAAGGACGGGGTCAGCCTGAACTATGAGCAGGCGGCGACGCGTAGCCTGACGCTGACCGTGACGGACTCGCACGGCCTGTCGCAGACGAAGACGCTGACCTTCAACATCGGCGACGTGAACGAAGCCCCGGTGTTCGACACGCCGACGGCGGTGTCGGTGGCGGAGAACGGCACGGCGGTTCAGGTGGCGCATGCCAGCGACCCGGATGCGGGCGCGGTGGTCACCTATTCGCTGGGCGGGACCGATGCGGCCCTGTTCGCGATCGACGCCCAGAGCGGCGCGATCACCTTCCGCGCCACGCCCGACTTCGAGGCACCACAGGATGCGGGGGGCGACAATGTCTATAACCTGACGGTTTCGGCGAGCGACGGCACCAACGTCACGACGCAGAACCTGGCGGTCACGGTCACCAATGTGAACGAAGCGCCGCAAATCACCTCGGCGACGGCGGCCATTGTGGTCGAAGGCTCGACGGCGGTCGCGACCTTGGCTGGTACCGACCCGGAGGGACAGGCGCTGCGCTATGGCCTGTCGGGCACGGACTCTGCACGGTTCGCGATCGATCCGACAACGGGTGTGTTGCGATTTATCGCCGCGCCCAGTTTCGATAACCCGACCGACGCGGGCGGCGACAATCGCTATGACGTCGTCGTTTCGGCCAGTGATGGCACCAACGTCACCTCGCAGGCGATGACGATCGACGTGGTGCGTGATCAGCGGCCACCGACGATCACCTCGCCAGCCACGTTCACGATTGCCGAGAACGAAACCAGTGTCGCGACGGCCACCGCGACCGACCCCAATGCTGGCGATACGATCAGTTGGTCGATCGCCGGGGGAGCGGATGCCGCGCGGTTCGTGATCGACAGCGGCACGGGCGCCCTGATCTTCGTCGCGGCGCCGGATTACGACGCGCCCGCCGACGCGAACGGCGACAATGGCTATCAGCTCGTGCTGAGAGCGACCGACCAGACCGGGCTCTTCAGCGACAAGGCGGTCACCGTGACCGTGACCGACGTCAATGAGGCGCCGGCCTTCGTGACGGGCACGGCGCTCAGCGTGCCGGAAAACAGCACGGCGGTCGGGACGATCCTCGCCGTCGATCCAGAGCATAGCGCGGTCCGCTATTCGATCGTCAGCGGCGGGGACGCCGCCCTGTTCACGATCGACAGCCGGACGGGTGCCCTGTCCCTCGTTTCGCCGAAGGACTATGAAGCGGTCGGGGCGGCGCATTATCAGGTCACCATCGCGGCGTCCGACGGCACGCTGAGCGCGACGCAGACCTTCGACGTGGCGATCACCGACGTCAACGAAGCGCCGGTTCTGGCCTCGACCGCCACCGTGACCATCGCCGAAAACCAGACGGCGGTGACGACGATCGTCGCGCAGGATCCCGACGCGGGCGCGCAGATCGTTTATGCGATCGCCGGTGGCGCGGATGCCAATGCCTTCTCGATCGACTCCCGTACCGGCGCGCTCAGCTTTCGAAGCGCTCCCGATTACGAGTCGGGCCAGCATAGCTATCAGGTGCAGGTGCTCGCATCCGACGGCTCGCTCGCGACGACGCAGACCTTGACGGTGAACGTCACCGACGTCGACGAACCGCCCGTGATCACCTCGCCGAACAGCGTGAGCGTGGCGGAGAACAGTAGGACGGTGATGACGGTCGAGGCCCGTGATCCCGAGGGGCACGCGCTGCAATATTCCATCACGGGCGGGGCGGATGCGGCACTGTTCTCGATCTCGTCCGCAGGCATCCTTTCGTACAAGACTGCACCGGACTATGAAACCGGCAGCCGTCTGAACGAAGTGCAGGTGTCGGTGTCGGATGGCACGTCGAGCACCAGTCAGATGATCCATGTCGCCGTGACCGACGTCAACGAGGCACCGGTCATCACGTCCGGCGATTTCACGATCAACGAGAACCAGACCGCGGTCGGCACGATCCAGGCCCGCGATCCAGAGGGTGTGGACGTGATCTATGCGATCGCCGGGGGGGATGATGGCGGGTTGTTCAACGTGGATTCCGTCACGGGGGCGCTCAGTTTCCGTAACGCCCCCGATTTCGAGGCGCCTCGCGATGCGGATGCCAACAACGTCTATAACGTCGATATCCTGGTATCCGACGGTACGCTGGTCACGATCCAGCATGCCCATGTCACCGTGCAGGACGTGCAGGGTGAAGTGGTGGTCGGTACGAGCGGTGACGATGTCCTGAATGGTGGCATCGGCGATGACAGCCTTTCGGGTCTGGGCGGAAGCGATATCCTGGTCGGCGGTCCTGGCGCGGACAGGCTGGACGGCGGCGAGGGCAGTGACCAGGTGGATTATACCCGGTCGTCCGCTGGCGTGACGGTCTATCTTGACGGAACCGCGGGTGTCGGCGGCGATGCACAGGGTGACGTGCTCACCGGGATCGAGAATATCAACGGATCGCTTCACGACGACGTCCTGGTGGGCGATAGCGGCAGCAACCTGCTTGATGCCGGGCCCGGTAACGACGTCTTGATCGGTCATGGCGGCGGCGACACACTGATCGGCGGCGATGGTACGGATACCGTCAGTTACGCCGATGCCGCGTCTGGTATCGTCATGATGCTCGGCATGGGGCCGGGCCAGGGTTCCGGTCCGGTTGTGGCCGGCAATGCCGCCAGTGGAGATATGTTGAACGGCATCGAGCGGGTGATCGGGACGGATTATGACGATCAGTTCGTCCTCAGCCTCTCGGGCGGAATTTCGATCGATGGTGGAGCGGGGAACGACATGGTGACGCTTGCGCCTGGAAGCGGTTCCGTGTCGGACACCGATCTGACGTCGGTGCTGAGCCATGTCGAAGAGATATCGTTCACGCGGAACAATGTTCAGGCCAACTTCACCGTGGACGCGGATTTCATCCGTTCGCTGGCTGGCGCGGGCGACAATTCCCATCTGACGTTACATATGGACGGGGACGACAACGTGACGATCGCTACGGGTGCAAACATGGTCCAGAACGGTAATGACTATACCTTTTATAGCGATAGCTCGTTGCAGCATCAGGTCGCATCCTTGACCCTTGCGGGATGATGCGCGCAAACATTGTCATATTGGTCCGCCGAACCTCCGGCAATGATCGGGATCGTACGCTCCTGGTCGTTGATGACGTGCCGAACCGAACGAGGTGCCCGATCAGGGGCTGGCCGGCGTGACGCCGGAGCCGCCCTGGCGCAGGGCGGCCCGCTGGACGCGCTGAAGAAGGGGATGGCCTTGACGCGGAGATGGTGCCGGTAGTGCGCGGAACGGTTATCGCCGTAAGGCGATAACCACCGATCCCGACAAGCTGGCCTTCATCGGTGAAACCTCCGCCCTCGCCGGGCTGGTTCTGGAGGTCGACAAACATGGCCTGCCGGAATTCCCTTTGGCCACAGGAAGACCACCAGCCTTTGAACGCCGATCCAGGATCGGTGCTTGTCTGAATCATGAACCTCGCGTCCTTGGGCGGCTGGGATGTTCGCGTCATGGCAGGTGTCGCAAATCTTCACGACCGGCGGCGCGCTCGTCCCAGCAGGCGAGGGGGCGAGCCATCATCCTGCTCTGCGAAGACGAGGGGGACCGATCATGGCGGATACCAGCAATCGCGGCGGCGACGCCGGCTCAGCCTTTTTCGGGGGCGCACTTGCCGCGAGCGATCCCGAGGTCGATGCCGCGATCAACGCCGAACTGGGGCGGCAACGCAACAAGCTCGAACTGATCGCGTCGGAGAATATCGTGTCGACGGCGGTGCTGCAGGCGCAGGGCTCTGTGCTGACCAACAAATATGCCGAGGGGTATCCCGGTCGCCGCTATTATGGCGGATGCGAGCATGTCGACGTCACCGAGCAACTGGCGATCGACCGCGCGTGCCGGCTGTTCAACGCCCGCTTCGCCAACGTCCAGCCGCATTCGGGCGCGCAGGCCAATATGGCGGTGCAGTTCGCGCTGATGAAGCCGGGCGAAACGCTGATGGGGATGAGCCTGGCGCATGGCGGGCACCTGACCCACGGCGCGGCGCCGACCTTTTCGGGCAAGTGGCTGAACGCCGTTTCCTATGGCGTGCGCGAGGAGGATCAGCGGATCGATTATGACGCGGTCGCCGAACTGGCGCGCGAATATCATCCCAGGTTGATCATCGCGGGCGGCTCGGCCTATCCGCGCCGGATTGATTTCGCCCGCTTTCGCGAGATCGCGGACTCGGTCGACGCGATACTGATGGTCGACATGGCGCATTTCGCCGGACTGGTGGCGGGCGGGGCACATCCCAATCCGCTCGACCATGCGCATGTCGTGACGACGACCACGCACAAGACGCTGCGTGGTCCGCGCGGCGGCATGATCCTGACCAATGACGAGGCGCTGGCCAAGAAGTTCAACTCCGCCATCTTCCCCGGCATCCAGGGTGGCCCGCTGGAGCATGTCATCGCGGCCAAGGCGGTCGCGTTCGGAGAGGCGCTGCGCCCCGGATTTCGCGACTACGCCCATCGCGTCGTCGAGAATGCGCAGGCCCTTGCGAAGGTCTTGGAAGACAATGGCTATACGATCGTGTCCGGCGGCACGGATACCCACGTCGTCCTGGTCGACCTGCGCCCCAAGAAGCTGACCGGCAAGCGCGCCGAACAGATCCTCGATGAGGCCGGCATCACCTGCAACAAGAACGGCATCCCGTTCGACCCGGAGAAACCCGCTGTGACGTCCGGCATTCGTCTGGGGAGCGGCGCCCTGACCAGCCGCGGTTTCGATGTCCCGGCCTTTCAGGAGGTTGGCCGCCTCATCAATCGCATCCTCGATGCCGCGTCGCTGGGGGAGGTGCCCGCTGCGCTGATCGACGAGGTTCGCGCCGATGTGGTCGCGCTGTGCGATCGCTATCCGATCTACGACACGGCGCGCGGCTGATGCCGGGCGGAAGGAATTCGTGATGCAACGCTTTTCGGCATTCTCGCTTCTCCGGCAGGGACTGGGCGGTCACAAGGGTTGGAAACCCCAATGGCGTCAGGCCGCACCGAAGCCGTCCTATGACGCGATCATCGTCGGCGGCGGCGGGCATGGCCTGGGCGCGGCCTATTATCTCGCCAAGGTTCACGGCATCCGCAACGTGGCGGTGGTCGAGAAAGGGTGGATCGGCGGTGGCAATACGGGCCGCAACACGACGATCATCCGTTCCAACTATCTCTTCGACGAGAGCGCGGCCCTGTATGACCACGCGCTGAAGATGTGGGAGGGGCTGAGCCAGGAGCTGAACTACAACGTCATGTTCTCGCAGCGCGGCGTGATGATGCTGGCGCACAACATCCATGACGTGCAGGTCTTCAAGCGCCATATCCATGCCAACCGGATCAACGGCGTCGACAATGAATGGCTGACGCCCGAAGCGGCCAAGGAATTCTGTCCGCCGCTCAATATCGATCCGGGGATGCGCTACCCGGTGCTGGGTGCTGCGCTGCAGCGGCGCGGCGGCACGGCGCGGCATGATGCGGTGGCGTGGGGCTATGCGCGCGCGGCCGATGCGCTGGGCGTCGACATCATCGAGAATTGCGAGGTGACCGGCATCCGTCGTGACGCGTCGGGTGCGGTATCGGGGGTGGAGACAACGCGCGGCTTCATCGCGTCGAAGCGGATCGGCGTTTCCGCCGCGGGGCATACCAGCGTGGTGCTGGGCATGGCGGGCGTCCGCCTTCCGCTGGAAAGCTATCCGCTCCAGGCTCTGGTGTCGGAGCCGGTGAAGCCCGTCTTTCCGACCGTCGTCATGTCGAACACGATCCATGCTTATATCAGCCAGTCCGACAAGGGCGAGTTGGTGATCGGTGCGGGGACGGACGCCTATACCAGCTATACCCAGCGCGGCGGGCTGCACATCGCGACGCACACGCTGGAGGCGATCTGCGAGCTGTTCCCGCAGTTCCGTCGGATGCGGATGCTGCGAAGCTGGGGCGGGATCGTCGACGTGACGCCCGATCGCTCGCCGATCATCGCCAAGACGCCGGTGCCGGGCCTGTACGTCAATTGCGGCTGGGGCACCGGCGGCTTCAAGGCGACACCTGGTGCCGCGCACCTGCTCGCCCATACCATCGCCCGCGACGAGCCGCATCCGATCAACGCACCCTATACGATCGAGCGGTTCCGCGACGGCTACATGATCGACGAAGCGGCCGCGGCCGCCGTCGCCCACTAAGGAGCGCGCGGATGCTCATCATCAACTGTCCCTATTGCGGCCCGCGACCCGAGCTGGAGTTCAGCTATGGCGGGCAGGCGCACATCGCCCGTCCGCTTCGGCCCGCCGAACTGTCCGATGAGGAATGGAACGCCTATCTGTACGTGCGTGCGAACCCGAAGGGCCCGCATGCCGAACGCTGGCGCCACCTGCATGGCTGTGGGCGCTTTTTCAACGCGGTCCGCGACACGCGCACCGACCATTTCCTCGCCACCTACAAGATCGGCGAGCCCGCGCCCGTGGAGGTGGGAGCATGACGACGTCCAACCATCGTATCATGCCCGGCAGGGTGATCGGCGATGCGGCGATCCGCTTCACCTTCGACGGCAAGAGCTATGCGGGGCAGGAGGGCGATACGCTGGCCTCCGCGCTGCTGGCGAACGGCGTGCATCTGGTCGGCCGGTCGTTCAAATATCACCGGCCACGCGGTATCTTGGGCGAGGGCGCGGATGAGCCCAATGCGCTGGTCACGATCCGTCGCGACGGCGCGCGCTATACGCCCAACCTGCTGGCGACGCAGGTCGAACTATATGACGGGCTGGATGCGGTCAGCCAGAACCGACACCCCAGCCTCGAGCGCGATCGCATGGCGATCAACGACAAGCTGTTCAGCCGCTTCATCCCCGCGGGCTTCTACTACAAGACCTTCATGTGGCCGAAAAAGGCGTGGGACCGGCTGTACGAGCCGCGTATCCGCGAGGCGGCAGGGCTGGGGATCGCGCCGTCCGAACCCGATCCCGATCATTACACGCAGCGTTATGCGCACTGCGACATATTGGTGGTCGGCGGCGGCCCGGCGGGGATCGCGGCGGCGCGTCAAGCGGCCGAGGCCGGCGCGCGGGTGATCCTGTGCGACGACCGCGCGCGGATCGGCGGATCGTTGCTGGCGGCGGTCGACACGACGATCGATGGCCTGTCGGCTTCGGACTGGCTGGCGCGCGAACGGGACGCGCTTGCTGCGTTGCCCAATGTCATATTGCTGCCGCGCACGATCGCGTTCGGCTATTATCCGCACAACTGGATCGGGTTGACCGAGAAGCTGACTGATCATCTCGCGGCTCCAGCCAAGGGTGCGCCGCGCGAGCGGTTGTGGCAGGTGCGCGCGAAACAGGTGGTGCTGGCGACCGGCGCGATCGAACGCCCGCTGGTATTCCCCGACAACGACCGGCCGGGGATCATGCTTGCCGATGCGGCGCGCACCTATCTTCAGCAATATGGCGTTGCGGTCGGGCGCAGGATCGTCATCGTCGGCGCACACGACAATGCCTATCGCGTCGCGCATGAGATGACGGCGGCGGGTATGACGGTCGTGGCGGTCGCGGACATCCGGCCCCGCTCGGCCGCATCGGAGGCTGCGCGGGAGGCGGGCCTGCCGGTGGTGACTGACGCGAAGATCGACGGTACGACCGGCGGCCTGCGCGTTGCGTCGATCACCATCACCGCCGATGGCGCGACCCGGCGGCATGCATGCGACGCGGTGCTGATGGCGGGCGGTTTCACGCCCAGCGTCCACCTCTTCTCGCAATCGCGCGGCAAGCTGGCCTGGGACGAGACGCTCCAGGCCTATCTGCCCGACGTCTCGGCCGAGGCGGAGCGGTCGGCGGGCGCGTGCCGGGGCCGGTTCGCGCTGGCTGACGCGCTGGGCGACGGGATCGCGGCGGGGCGTGAAGCGGCCTCGATGGCGGGCTTAGTGTCGTCGGCCGTGGCGGTGCCGCCAGCGGTCGAGGTGCGACATGCCCAGGGTCATGGCGGCTATATGGGCGCCGCGCCGACCACGAGCGACCTCGGCAAGGCCAAGGCGTTCGTCGACTGGCAGAACGACGTCACCGCCAAGGACATCCTGCTGGCGACGCGCGAGGGGTTCCTGTCGATCGAGCATGTCAAGCGCTACACCACGACGGGCATGGCGACCGATCAGGGCAAGCTGTCCAACATCAACGCGCTGGGCATCGTGTCGGAGGCGACGGGTCGGTCGATCCCGGAGATCGGGCTGACCACCTTCCGATCGCCCTATACCCCGGTGACGTTCGGTACGCTGGCGGGTCATGCGCGGGGCGACCTGTTCGATCCGGCGCGAATCACCGCGATCAATGACTGGGCCAAAGAACAGGGCGCGGCGTTCGAGGATGTCGGCAACTGGCGGCGCGCGCATTACTTCCCGCGTCCGGGCGAGGACATGCACGCCGCCGTCGCGCGCGAATGTGCCGCTGTACGCCGGAGCGTGGGCATCTTCGATGCCTCCACCCTCGGCAAGATCGAGGTCGTCGGGCCGGACGCGGCGGAGTTCATGAACCGCTTCTTCGTCAATGCCTGGACCAAGCTCGGCATCGGCAAGTGCCGCTATGGCGTGCTGCTGCGCGAGGATGGCTTCGTGATGGACGACGGCGTGGTCGGGCGGCTGGCGGCGGACAGGTTCCACGTGACCACCACGACGGGCGGCGCGGCGCGCGTTCTCAATATGATGGAGGATTATCTCCAGACCGAATGGTCGGGCCTCAATGTGTGGCTGACCTCGACGACCGAGCAATGGTCGGTGATCGCGGTACAGGGCCCGAAGGCGCGCGAGGTGATCGCGCCGCTGGTCGAGGGGCTGGACATATCGGCGGCATCCTTCCCGCATATGAGCATCGCCGATGCGCGCATTTGCGGCGTGCCGATGCGCCTGATGCGGGTCAGCTTCACCGGCGAACTGGGGTTCGAGGTGAACGTGCCGAGCGGCTATGGCCGGATGGTGTGGGAGGCGATCTGGGAACGCGGCAGGACGCACGGCATGGTGCCCTATGGCACGGAGACGATGCACGTCCTGCGTGCGGAAAAGGGCTATATCATCGTCGGCCAGGAAACCGACGGGACGGTGACGCCCGACGATGTCGGCCTGTCCTGGGCGATCGGCAAGGCGAAACCCGATTTCGTCGGCAAACGGTCGCTGGCGCGGCCCGCCATGTCCGCACCCGATCGCAAGCAGCTTGTCGGCCTCAGGAGCGTCGACGGCCGGACGGTGCTGGAGGAGGGCGCGCAGATCGTGACGCCGTCCGCCGCCACGACGCCGATCGGCCATGTCACCTCCGCCTATCACAGCGCCACGGTGGACGCACCCATCGCCCTGGCGCTGGTGCGCGGCGGCCGCCAGCGGCTTGGGGAAACGCTGCACATCCCGATGCCCGACGGGCCGATCGCGGTGGAGGTCGTCCAACCCATTTTCTACGATCCAGAAGGCACCCGCATCGATGTCTGATCTTTCCCCCGCTTCGCCCTTCGCGGCTGGCAGCGCGTCGATCCGTCCACTGGGCCATTTCGGTCGCGCGGTGCTGCGTTGTCCTGCGGCGATGCTCGATACGGTTGCCGAGCGGCTTGGCATCGCCCTGCCGCGCGAGGCGTGCCGTTCCACCGACGATGCGGCGCTCTCCGCGCTGTGGCTGGGGCCCGACGAATGGCTGTTGCTGGCGGATGGCGCGCCCGATGACTGGGTGACGACACTTCAGGCGCAGCTCGGTGATGCCTTGTGTTCGCTGGTCGATGTCAGCCACCGGCAGGTCGCGCTGGAGATCGTGGACGGCGGCGTCAGCGCGGAGACGCTGCTGGCCAGTGGCTGTGCGCTCGACCTGTCGCTCGCGGCCTTTCCGGTCGGCATGTGCACCCGCACGATGTACGACAAGGCGGAGATCATTCTCTGGCGACGCGCGCCGGAGCGCTTCCATATCGAGCTGTGGCGGTCCTTCGCCCGCTATGTCGAAGGGCTGCTCCGCATCGCGGAGACCGAGGCATAGATCGATGCTGGGGGTTCGGGATCTGTTCCGCGTCGGTATCGGGCCGTCCTCTTCGCACACCGTCGGGCCGATGAAGGCCGCCCAGAGTTTCGCGACCAGCCTGAAGGACATGATGTTCGCACGGGTGCAGGTCGATCTTCTGGGGTCGCTCGCCTGGACGGGCACGGGACACGCGACGGACAAGGCGGTCGTGCTGGGACTCGCCGGTTTCCTGCCCGATACGATCGAGCCCGAGCAGATCGATCGCGTGGTCGCACAGGCGCGCAGCGAGCGGAGCCTGATCATTGCGGGTCGGACGATCGCTTTCGACCTCGACACCGATATCGTCTTCGACCGCGACAGCGATACGCCCGTCCACCCCAACACCTTGCGTTTCACTGCGCTCGACGCGGGTGGGGAGGTCGTGGTCAGCGAACGGTGGTGCTCGATCGGCGGGGGATTCATCGTGCCCGAGGACCGGGTCGGCGACCCCGCACTGGACGAAGACGAGGCGAGCCCGCCCTTTCCGTTTCGGCGTGGGGATGAATTGCTGGCGATCTGTCGCTGTCACGGCCTCAGCATCGCGGAGGTGATGCGGGCGAACGAACTGTCGCGGACCTCCGCTGAAGACCTCGAGGCCTATCTGGATCGCGTGATCGAGGTGATGATGACGTGCATCGACCACGGCATGCGGACCGACGGCATCCTGCCCGGCCGGTTGAAGGTGCCGCGCCGGGCCCGCGCGCTCAGGCAGAAGCTCGACGGCGATCGCTTCCGCAATCGGCAGGCGCCGCACAGCATCATGGACCATGTCAGCCTGTTCGCGATCGCGGTGAACGAGGAGAATGCCGCAGGCGGCCGGGTGGTGACCGCACCGACCAACGGGGCGGCGGGCGTGGTTCCGGCGGTGCTGCGCTATTACCGCGACTTCTGGCCGGGTGCGGACCGCGCGGGAATGCACGATTTCCTGCTGACCGCGAGTGCGATCGGCGTCCTGACCAAGCTCAACGCCTCGATCTCGGGCGCGGAGGTTGGCTGTCAGGGCGAGGTGGGAACCGCGAGCGCGATGGCTGCCGCCGGGCTGGCCGCGGCGATGGGCGCGACCGATCGCCAGGTGGAGAATGCCGCCGAGATCGCGATGGAGCATCACCTCGGCATGACGTGCGACCCGATTGCGGGCCTCGTCCAGGTGCCGTGCATCGAGCGCAACGCCTTTGGCGCGGTGAAGGCGATCAACGCCGCCTCGCTCGCATTGCGGGGGGACGGGATCCATATCGTCTCGCTCGACCAGGTGATCGAGACGATGATGCGAACTGGCACCGATATGCACGCGAAATACAAGGAAACCTCGCAAGGCGGCCTGGCCGTCAGCTTTCCCGAATGTTGAAGGGCGGATCATGACCGAAGACGACATCTATGCACAGTTTGCTCGCGCCGGGGTGGCGGTCGAGAAGCTGGAACACCCCGCCGTCTTCACTGTCGAGGAAAGCGCCGCCATTCATGCCGCGCTGCCCGCCGCGCATACGAAGAACCTGTTCCTCAAGGACAAGAAAGGGGGCTTCTGGCTGGTCGTGCTGCCCAGCGAACGGCGTGCGGACCTGAAAGCGTTCGCGGAACTGCTGGGGGCGGGAAAATTCTCGTTCGGGAAGCCGGACGATATGGAGCGGCTGCTGGGTGTCACGCCCGGCGCGGTGACCCCGCTCGCGGTCGCCAATGCGCCGGTGAGGGAGGTGACGGTGGTGTTCGATGCGGGCTTTGAGCAGGCGGAACGGATTGCCGTGCACCCGTTGCGCAACACCGCGACCATCGCATTGCCCTTCGCCGCCCTGGTGTCGTGGCTGGAAAGCCTGGGCCATGATGTGCGGATCGTGGCGCTGCCTTGAAATGGGGTTCGACCCGCTGCCCATTCCAGGCGATGCGCGCCACCATTCCAGAAATTGAAATTATTTGCCGATGGCGCATTTGTAACGACCGCATGTCGCAGTCCTGATGTTCTAGCGCAAAGCGCCATGCTCTTCTCCATTCCAGGCTTGGCCCTTGACGCGCCGTCATGGCCCAGGCCGCGAAATATCGTGATCAGGAGAATTGGGGGGCATGAGCGCCTCGACGATGGCGGGACGGTGAAATCGATTTCGATGGGCATCGCCTGCTTCGGATGGCGCGATCAGTACCGGCAGCGGACGTAATCGACAGGGGAAGGGGTAGGTTACGATGAGCAGGTTCGTCATCAATCCGCCGGTTTTTTACGGCTCGGTCGGCGTCATTGCGGTGCTGCTGGGCGTGGGGGCGTTCCTGCCGCATCAGGCCGAGGCGATCCTGTCGGCCGTGGAAACCCGCATCCTGGCGGAGGTCGGCTGGTTCTATC
This sequence comes from Sphingomonas sp., assembly GCF_039594485.1. Taxonomy (GTDB): domain Bacteria; phylum Pseudomonadota; class Alphaproteobacteria; order Sphingomonadales; family Sphingomonadaceae; genus Sphingomonas. The sequence goes on from NZ_JBCNNI010000003.1 coordinate 77,416, forward strand.
TCCTCGCCGTCGGTATCTTCCTGATGTCCGTCACCATCCTCGCCTTCAGCCGGTTCGGCGACCTGAAGCTTGGTCCCGACGATTGCGTCCCCGATTTCCGCTTCGCCTCATGGGTCGCGATGCTCTTCGCGGCCGGCAAGGGCATCGGCCTGATGTATTATGGCGTGGCCGAGCCGATCATGCATGATGTGCTGCCGCCCGACGCCGTGGCGCGGTCGGTCGCGGCGCAGCAGGATGCGATGAGCATCACCTTCTTCCACTGGGGCATTCACGCCTGGTCGATCTATTCGGTCGTCGGCCTGTCGCTTGGCTATTTCGGCTATCGCTACAATCTGCCGCTGACGATCCGGTCGGGCCTGTATCCGATGCTCAAGGAGCGGATTTACGGTCGCATCGGCGATGCGGTCGATATCTTCGCGATCTGCTGTACCGTCTTCGGGCTTGCGACGTCGCTGGGCCTGGGTGTCCAGCAGGTGAATGGCGGCCTCAACTATCTGCTCGGCGTGCCGATGAACGTCGGCATGCAAGTGTTGTTGATCGTCGTCATTTCGACCGTCGCGACCCTGTCGGTGCTGTCGGGCCTGGGCAAGGGTATCAAGCGACTCAGCGAACTCAACATCCTGCTCGCGATCGGACTGATGCTGTTCGTGCTGATTGCGGGGCCGACGATCGTGCTGATGCGCGACCTGGTCCAGAATATCGGGCTCTATCTGACGACGTTCGTGCCCCGCACGTTCAACGTCTATGCCTATGCGCCAAATGCGTGGATCAACGCCTGGACGCTCTTCTACTGGGCGTGGTGGATGTCCTGGGCGCCGTTCGTCGGCATGTTCATCGCGCGCATCTCGCGAGGGCGGACAGTGCGCGAGTTCATCCTGGCGGTACTGCTGCTGCCGACCATCTTCACCTTCGCCTGGATGACGGTGTTCGGCAACACCGCGCTGTACCTGGATCACGGTGTCGCCAACGGCGCACTGTCCGCCGCCGTCAAGGACAATGTGTCGATCGCGCTGTTCAAGTTCTTCGACTATCTGCCCTTTTCCAACGCAACGACCGCGTTTGCCGTCTTCATGATCGGCATCTTCTTCATCTCTTCGCAAAGCTCCGGCTCGCTGGTGATGGACATCATCGCATCAGGCGGAAAGACCGTGACGACCTCCGCCCAGCGGCTGTTCTGGTGCGTGCTGGAGGCGCTGGTCACGATCATCCTTCTGATCGCGGGCGGCCTAGCCGCGCTGAAGGCGGCGACGATCATCGCGGCGCTGCCTTTCGCGATCGTGATGCTGGCGCTGGTTTACGGCCTGTTCCGGGGCATGCGTGCGGACATGGCGCAATATGCGTTGGGCGGGCGCGCCGTCGCCGATTATGCCCGTCCGTCAGCGGGATTGTCGTGGCAGGCGCGGCTTGGTTTCGCGCTTCATACGCCGACCGCCGATGAGGTGCGCGACTTCCTCGCCACGGTCGCCGCGCCCGCGCTGAAGGCGGTCGCCGACGAACTCAACGGCCGTGGCCGGGCGGCCAGCGTTCGCGAGGACGAGGATGGCGTCTGGCTGGAGTCGCCGACTCCCGGTCAGCGATGCTTCCTCTACGGCGTTCGCGCGGCGGCCCGGCCCCGCGCGACACTGTCGGCGGCGGATGCGATCGCCGTGGAGGACAGGTTCGAGGCGCAGACCTTCTTCGCATGCGGCGGCAAGGGATACGACATCCTTGGACTCTGCCAGGAACAGCTCATCGCCGATGTGCTGGCGCAATTCGAACGGCATCTTGCGCTGTCTCAATGCCCGGACACGCTGCTGGTGTCGCGCGCGCCGGATCATTCGGCGACGTCCTCGGAGGCTAAGCCGCACTGAATGTCGCCAATGTCGATAGGGAGCGTGGGAGAATCAGGTCATGTCCATCGAGATGCCGCCCGGTTCTGATCTCCGCTCGACAGAGGTTTTCATAATTTCCTTCGAACGGAGTGGAATTCGGAAGGATAGGTCTAGGGATAAGAGGGCTTTGTTGGAAAACGAAACCTCGAATGCCTTATCAAGACATTGCCAGGGATATCAGGTTCCATAGGCGGTGATGGCAGCATCACTTGAAACGATGGTGCTCCATGTAAGCGTATATAAAAAAGAAAATAATAATAAAGCGCCGGAGGGACGAGGCGATCATCAACGCGATGGATCGTCTTTGTCAGACAATGGAGGCGGGAATGAAAAGGGGTGTCAGAATATTCATGGTGCGTGAGCTTTGCGCATCAACAGCATTGACTGTATTTGTACTGGGAAGTCAGCCCGCCTGGGCGCAGATGACGGAGGGGACGACGGCCGAATCCGCCGCGCCGACGGCGTCGAATAGCGCGCAGGACGGCGCGAGCGGCTCGGCCACGGCGAAGGCGTCGCAGGGGGGAATCAGCGACATCATCGTCACCGCGACCAAGCGCAACGAAAGCATCCAGCGTGTGCCGGTGTCGGTGCAAGCGCTCAATACGAAGGCGCTGAACGACCTCAACATCACAAGCTTCGACGATTATGTGAAATATCTGCCGAGCGTGCGTTCGGGTGGGCGCGGCCCCGGTCAGAACGACGTCTATATCCGCGGTCAGGCGACCGATGCGGTGACCGTGCTGTTGTCGGGGGCACAGGGTTCCGAGCCCAACGTCGCGATGTATCTCGACGAGCAGCCCGTGACGTCGCCGGGGCGCAACCTCGACGTCTATGTCACCGACATGGCCCGCATCGAGGTGCTGCCCGGACCGCAAGGGTCGCTGTTCGGCGCCAGCTCGATGGCAGGCACGGTGCGCCTGATCACCAACAAGCCCGAGATGGGCGTGTTCCACGCCAGCGTCACCGGCTCGGTCGAGTTCACCAAGAGCGGCGAAATGAGCAACGCGGTGGAGGGCTTCGTCAACGTGCCCGTCGCCGACAATCTGGCGCTTCGCGGCGTGTTCTACTCGGCCCAGAAGGGCGGCTATATCGACAATGTCGCGGGCACCTACACGCCCAGCCCGACCGTCAACCGCGCGCTGCCCTCGGCGCCCGGCACGACCTATGAGACGGCCAACAACAGTGACCTCGTCCAGAAGAACTTCAACGACGCGAGCTATCGCGGTTTTCGCCTCAGCGCGAAATATGACGTGACGCCCGACGTCGATATCCTCCTGACGCATGTGCGGCAGAATCTGGATACGGACGGGGTGTTCGATTATGATCCCAAGGTCGGGGATCTGAAAGTGACGCGCTTCTACCCCGATTTCCTGCGCGACAGGTTCAGCCAGACCGCCTGGACCGTCAATGGTCGTCTGGAGGGCCTGGATCTCGTCTATACCGGGGCCTATCTCGACCGAAAGATCGCCCAGTCGGTCGATTATACCGGATATACCAATACCGGTGCCTTCGCGGCCTATTACACCTGTACTTATACGACTCCGCGCCGCTGCCTCAATCCGGTGAAGGGTTTCTCGGGCAACCAGCGCATCAGGCGGTTCACGCAGGAGGCGCGGCTCACCACGCCGCAGGAACTGCGCTTCCGGGTGACGGCGGGGCTGTTCTATGACCGGACCAAGCTCGAGACGCTGGACAATTATGTCTATGAGGCGACACCGCAGCTCGGTTTCGCGCGCAATGCGCCGATCACGGCGGCGCGGAACATCGATCCCTCGACGCGGCCGGCGGGCGTCGCCTTCTTCAACGATATCACCCGCATCGGCGAGCAGAAGGCGATCTATGGCGAGGCGGCCTTCGACATCGTTCCGAAAAAACTGATCCTCAGCGGCGGCGGTCGTTATTACTGGCAGACGACCGAATTCTACGGATCGTCGAACTTCGCCAATCTGGGGACGGATTCGACCGTGCCGGGCGCGGGCGGACGCATCTACAACCGGCCCAAGCTGAAGGAGAAGGGCTTTGTTCCCAAGGCGACGCTGACCTTCAAGCCGACCGGGCAATTGTTGTTCTACGCGACCTATTCGGAAGGCTTCCGCCCGGGCGGCTTCAACCGTGGTGGCGGGGCGGCGTCGTTCAATCCGGCCTATCCGACGGTCCCGGTCAATTATGTATCCGACACCGTCAAGAACTATGAATTCGGTTTCAAGACCGATCTGTTCGATCGAAAGGTCCGGTTCAACGGCAGCTTCTACCGCGTCGACTGGAACAATATCCAGGTGTCGCGCCTGGATACCGTCAACGTGTCGAACCTGACGTTCATCGACAATGCGGCCAATGCGCGGATCAACGGGTTCGAAGGCGATCTGACGATCAAGCTCGCCCCGCCGCTGACCCTGTTCAGCGCCGTGTCGTACAACGACGCGAAGCTGACCAGTACGCAATCGACGGTGATCGAACTGGCCCCGGTCGGAAGCCAGTTGCCGCTGACGCCGAAGGTCCAGGGCAATGTTCGCCTTCGTTACGAAGGGATACTGGATAACGATCGGACGTGGTTCGCCCAGGTCGGCACGCAACTCTCCGCGTACAGCTACAGCTCGCTCGCGTCGGCGCTGCGTGTCCGGCAGGATGGGTATAGCACGTTCGATGCGGGTGGCGGCTTCACCATCGGCAAATATCGCTTCGAAATCTTTGGCGAGAACCTGACCGACACGCGGGCGCAACTGTTCTACAACACGCAGGATCAGATCCCGCGCATCACGACCAACCGTCCCCGGACCTTTGGCATGAAGGTGACGGTGGACATGTAACGCTGGCGCCGTTCCCCGGCATCCGCGATGATGCCGGGGACGGACGCGTGCAATGGGGATTGAACGAAACGCCATGAAGTCGGATCAGGCGAAGGAGGCGCTGCAAGGGGGGCGGCTGGTCGAGGCGGAGGCGCTGGCCCGGCATGGCCTTGCCGCAACACCCGACGATCGCGACCTGTTATATGTGATGGCGGTCGCACAGCGCTATCAGGACAAAGCCGACGATGCGCTCGTCACGCTGGACCGGCTGGTGGCGGCGCATCCCGACTATGCGCGCGCGGAGCAGGAGCGGGGGCATGTGCTGGTCGCGCTCGATCGCCCTGCCGAAGCCCGCGAGGCCTTTGACCGTGCGGTTGCGGGCAATCCGGCACTCCATGCCAGTTGGCGCGCGCTGGTCGCGCTGAACGCGGACAATCCGCGCGAAGCCGAACGCGCCCGCGAAGAGGTCGCGTATCTGACCGCGATGCCCAGGGAACTGCTGTCGGTCGCCAGCATGATCTATGAGGGGCGGCTGCAACCCGCCGAGGAAGTCTGTCGCCGCTATCTGCGCGCCCATCCGACCGATGTCGAGGCGATGCGCCTCCTCGCCGATATCGGCACTCGGCTCCATGTCTATGACGATGCTGAGTTTTTGCTGGAAAGCGCGCTGGAGTTCGAACCGGGCTATGCGCTGGCCCGGCTCGATTATGTCGGCGTGCTGCACAAGCGTCAGAAGTTCGCCGCGGCACACGCGCAGGCCGCAAGGCTCCACGCGATGGACCGCGACAATCCGCTGTTCCAGAACGCGCTGGCGAACGAGAGCGCGGCGATCGGCCGCTATGACGAGGCGCTGGCCATCTACGACGCCCTGGTCGCGTCCGGGGCGGCGGCGGCGGGCACGCATCTGGCGCGCGGCCATGCGCTGAAGACGATCGGCCGCCAGGAGGAGGCCGTCGCCGCCTATCGTGCGGCCTATGGCACACAGCCGGATTTCGGCGATGCGTATTGGAGCCTCGCCAACCTCAAGACCTATCGCTTCACCGATGACGAGATGCGGGCGATGGCGGCCGCTGCCCAGGCACCCGGCACTTCGATCGACGACCGTGCGCACCTCCACTTCGCGCTGGGCAAGGCGCATGAGGATCGCCGTGACCATGCCGCCGCCTTCGCACATTATGACGCGGGCAATCGCCTCCGTCGCGAACAGTCGCGCTACGATGCGGATGCGATGGACCGCGAGATGGATGCGCAGATCCGCTTCTTCACCCCCGAGCTGATCGCGCGGATGGCCGGGACCGGCGAGCCGAGCGATGCGCCGATCTTCATCGTCGGCCTGCCGCGCGCGGGATCGACCCTGGTCGAACAGATACTGGCCTCGCACAGCCGCGTCGAAGGAACGCTGGAACTGCCCAACATCATGGCGCTGGCGCATCGGCTCAACGGCCGCCGCCGCGCCGATGAAGGCGAACTTTATCCTGATTGCCTGGGCGAGCTGGGCGGGGAGGACTTCGCCCGCTTCGGTCGGGAATTCCTGGACGAGACGCAAGTCCACCGGACCGGACGGCCCCATTTCACCGACAAGATGCCGAACAATTTCCGGCATATCGGCCTGATCCACCTGATCCTGCCCAACGCGCGGATCATCGACGCGCGGCGCGATCCGATGGATTGCTGCTTCTCCGGCTTCAAGCAACTGTTCGCCGAGGGGCAGGAGTTCACCTATGGCCTGGAAGAGGTCGGGCGCTACTATCGCGGCTATGTGCGGCTGATGGCGCATTGGGATGCGGTGCTGCCGGGCAAGGTGCTGCGCGTGCAATATGAGGACATGATCGACGATCTGGAGAGGCAGGTCCGCCGCATCCTGGATCATTGCGGACTGGCGTTCGAGCAATCCTGCCTGGACTTCCACAAGACCAGGCGATCGGTCCGCACCGCCAGTTCGGAACAGGTCCGCCAGCCCATCTATCGGTCCGGCATGGCGCAGTGGCGCCCGTTCGAACCGTGGCTGGACCCGTTGAAAAGGGCATTGGGGGCGGACATCCACCCTGATCGCTGACCGTCGATCAGGGGCTGTCGATCGATCTCAGGTCGCGTCGGCCGTCGCCAGTTCGCTTGTCCCCAGCCGATGTACGCCGGATAGCGATGCACGCGCTTCCAATGGCGACTGGCCGAAGCGGCGCCGGAACATCCGGCTCATATGTGAGGAATCGCAGAAGCCGCATTCGACCGCGATCGTCGTGATCGACTTGTCGGTGGTCTGAAGGATATGGTGCGCCAGTGACAGGCGCACATCCATGAACGCGACCTGCGGCGATACGCCCAGTGCCGTCTTGAACCGGCGTTCGAGCTGCCTCTTGCTCTTCCCCATACGCTGCGCGATGTCGGCGACCGTCAGGGGCATGTCGATATTCTGTTGCGTGATCATCAGCGCGCGCAGGACGATCGGGTCGTCGGTGCGATAGTTCAGCATCGCGCCCGGCTGCGCCTTTTCGCTACCCAGCGCTTCGTCGATGATCATGATGTGCAGGCTCTTGCTCGCCTGCGCGCGGCCGACATGCCGGTCGACCAGATAGGCGGCCAGATGCGCCGAACTCGCGCCGCCCGAACAGGTCAGTCGATCGCGATCGACGATGAAGATCCGGTCGGATACCGGGTCGAGACCGTCGAACTGCTCCAGAAAATCGCGGTGATGAAACCAGCTTACGCAGCATTTATACCCGTTGAGCAGCCCCGCGCCGTGGAGCAGGAAAGCCCCCGTGCATACGCCGACCAGAGGAATGCCCAAAGCCGCGGCCTTGCGCAGATAGGCGGTGTATTCGCTGTCGAACCCTTCGATCTCGTGGATCAGGCCGCCGACCACGACGATATAATCGAACCGGGTCGGATCGCCGAGCTGTTCGTCGGGCCGGATGGTGATGCCGGAACTGGAGGGGATCGGCGCGGAGCAGTCCGATATGACCTTCCAGTCGCAGGCGATGGGGCGGCTGCGGTCGCCCTCGTCCGCAGCAAGTCGCAGCACGTCGACGAAATTGGCGAAGGCGCATAATGTGAAGCGCCGGGCGAGAATGAAACCCACCGACAGGCGAAGCCCTGCGGCCCGGCGACGAAGCGACGCATCCAGCGCTGATCGGGACATCTCCAGACACGTCTCCCTATTTTGCGACGATGATGTGTCACATGTCGTAGAGTTTGTGGTGTTCTGACGCAATTATCCTTTCCGCCTCGGCGGTGCTTGTCGCAAACCTACTGATGTTCAAGGCAAAATCTGCATCGACGGTGTCGTGCCTAGTGGGGGAGCGGCGGTATGAAAGTCTTGGTGCCCGTCAAGCGCGTGGTCGATCACAATGTGAAGATTCGCGTCAGGAACGACGGATCGGGTGTCGACCTGGCCAATGTGAAGATGGCGATGAACCCGTTCGACGAGATCGCGGTCGAGGAAGCGGTCCGGCTGAAGGAGGCTGGCATCGCCACCGAGATCGTCGTGGTGTCGATCGGCCCGGCCCAGGCGCAGGACGTGCTGCGCAATGCGCTCGCGATCGGCGCGGACCGTGCCATCCTGGTCCGCACCGAGACACCGCCGGAGCCGCTGGCGGTCGCGAAACTGCTGAAACGGATCGCCGAGCGCGAGAGCCCTGAATTGATCCTGCTCGGCAAGCAGGCGATCGACGATGATGCCAACCAGACCGGGCAGATGCTGTCGGCCCTGCTGGGCTGGTCGCAGGCGACCTTCGCGTCGCATATCGCGGTCGCGGATGGGGCGGCGGTGGTGACGCGCGAGGTCGATGGGGGGCTTCAGGTCATCCGGGCCCGCTTGCCCGCCGTCATATCGGTCGACCTGCGCCTTAACGAGCCGCGCTATGCCTCGCTGCCCAACATCATGAAGGCCAAGAAGAAGCCGCTGGAGGACTTGGCCGCCGAGAGCCTGGGGGTCGACATCGGCCCTCGCCTGACGGTGGTGGCGACCGAGGAACCGACGGTTCGCCAGGCGGGCGTGCGGGTCGGATCGGCGGCCGAACTGGCCGGCAAGCTCAAGGAAGCGGCCGGCGTCTTCTGATCGCGAGTGGGAGCAAGAGCGATGTCCATTCTTCTGTTGGCCGAACACGATAATACGCATCTTTCCGAACTGACCGCCCGCGCGCTGACCGCCGCATCGGCGATGGGCGGCGAGGTGGACGTGCTGGTGGCGGGGCTGTCGGCGAAAGATGCGGCTCAGGCCGCCGCCCGACTGGTCGGGGTGCGGCGGGTGCTGCTGGCCGAAGCGACGGCACTCGAACACCGGCTGGCGGAACCGAGTGCCGCGCTGATCCTGTCGCTGGCCAGCGGCTATGACGCGATCGTCGCCCCGGCGAGCAGCAACGGCAAGAGCATCCTGCCGCGGGTCGCCGCGCTGCTGGACGTCATGCAGGTGTCGGAGATCGTCGCGGTCGTCGCGCCCGACACCTTCAAGCGACCAATCTATGCGGGCAATGCGGTGCAGACCGTGCGCTCGGCCGATCGGATCAAGGTGGTGACGGTCCGCACGGCGGCCTTCGCGCCAGCGGGGTCGCGGGATGACGCGGCCGAGATCGTCACGGTTGACATGGCCGATACGCCCGATCTCTCGATCTTCGTCGAGAACCGCTTCGCCGCGAGCGAGCGGCCCGATCTCGCCTCCGCCCGGATCGTCGTGTCGGGCGGCCGCGCGCTGGGATCGGCGGAGAAGTTCCGCGAGACGATCCTGCCGCTGGCCGACCGGCTGGGCGCGGCGGTCGGCGCGTCGCGCGCGGCGGTCGATGCCGGTTACGCGCCCAATGACTGGCAGGTCGGGCAGACCGGCAAGGTCGTCGCCCCCGACCTCTATGTCGCCTGCGGCATCTCCGGCGCGATCCAGCATCTGGCGGGGATGAAGGACGCCAAGGTGATCGTCGCGATCAACAAGGACGAGGATGCGCCGATCTTCCAGGTCGCCGATTACGGCCTGGTCGGCGATCTGTTCGAGGTTCTGCCCGAACTCGAACGCCAGCTCTGATCCCTATCGAAAGCCTTTCCATGACCGAGAAGTCCTATGTCATTCGGCTGGGTTGCAAGGATCAGCCCGGCATCGTCGCCGCCGTCACCACCGCGCTGGCCGGACTGGGCGCCAATATCCTGGAGTCCAACCAGTTCTGGGACCGGCAGGCCGACCATTTCTTCCTCCGTATCGCGGTCACCTTGTCGACCGATGTGACGCGTGACGCGATCGTGGAGGTGCTGCGACCGGCGGTCGAGCGGTTCGACCTGGACCTGTCGGTCGTCGACATGGCCCAGCGTCCGAAGATCATCATCATGGTCTCGAAGTTCGATCATGCGATGCATCATCTGCTGTACCAGATCAAAGTGCGCTGGCTGAATGCGGAGGTGGTGGCGATCGTGTCCAATCACGATGCCGCCAGCGCCGCCGCCGCGATCGAGGGCGTTCCCTTCCATCACTGGCCGGTCACCAAGGAGAACAAGGCCGAGCAGGAAGCGAAGCTGCTCGATCTGGTCGAGCAGACCGGCGCCGAACTGGTCGTGCTCGCCCGCTATATGCAGGTGCTCTCCAACGAACTGTCCGAGCGGCTGTATGGCCGGGTCATCAACATCCACCATTCCTTCCTGCCGAGCTTCAAGGGCGCCAAGCCCTATCACCAGGCGCACGAGCGCGGGGTGAAGCTGATCGGTGCGACCGCGCACTATGTCACGCCCGACCTGGACGAGGGGCCGATCATCGAACAGGAGACCGAACGCGTCAGCCACATGATGACCAGCGAGGATTTCGTCGCCGCCGGTCGCGACATCGAATCCCGCGTCCTGGCGCGCGCGGTCAAATATCATCTCGAGGGGCGGGTGATGCTGAACAGCCACCGCACCGTGGTCTTCGCGCCGTGAGCGCCGGGCCGATGACCGACATGATCCTTGCGACGACCCTTTACCGAGAGGAATAGAGAATGGCTGCCCTTCCCGAAAAAGCCCGTGTGGTGATCGTCGGCGTCGGCGGCATCGTGGGCGCGTCGATCGTCCACCATCTGGTCGAACGCGGCTGGGACGATATCGTCGGCATCGACAAGTCCGGCGTGCCGACCGACATCGGATCGACCGCGCACGCGTCCGACTTCTGCTATGCGACCAGCCATGATTATCTGTCGACATGGACGACGCTCTACTCGATCGATTTCTTCGAGAAGATGGGCCATTATTCGCGGATCGGCGGGCTGGAGGTCGCGCGGGTCGGCGACGATCAGCGGATGGACGAGATCCGCCGCAAGGTCGCCTCGGGCAAGGCGTTCGGCACCCGCGCGGAACTGGTCGATCCCGCGACGATCAAGGCGAAGTTCCCGCTGATCGAGGAAAGCCTGGTGCAGGGCGGTCTGTGGGATCCCGATGCCGGTCTGGTCGTGCCCCGGTCGCAGACGGTGGCGGGCAAGCTGGTCGACCAGGCGGTCGATGCGGGCAAGCTGTCGGTCTTCGCCAATACCTCGGCCCTGTCGCTGGTCATCGAGGAGGGGCGCATCAAGGGAGTGGAGACCACGCGCGGTACGATCATGGCCGATTATGTCGTGGTCTGCACCGGCCTGTGGGGCCGCCTGATCGCGGAGATGGCGGGCGAGGATCTGCCGGTCTTCCCGGTCGACCATCCGCTGACCTTTTTCGGGCCGTACAAGGAGTTTGAGGGGACGGGTAAGGACATCGGTTATCCGCTGCTGCGCGACCAGGGCAACTCCGCCTATATGCGCGACACCGGCGATCCCAGGACGACCGAGGGCGGCCAGATCGAATGGGGCTATTATGAGGAACATGCGCCCCGCCTCGTCCATCCGCGCGACCTGCTGGAAAAGGAACAGGCCCGCCTGTCGCCGTCGCAGCGTGACCTGGAGATGGAGCAGGTGCTCGAACCGCTGGAGCGCGCGATCGAGCTGACCCCGATCCTGGGCGAGTTGGGCTATAATGAAAGCCATTCGTTCAACGGCCTGCTCCAGACCACCACCGATGGCGGTCCGTCGATGGGCGAGAGCCAGAAGGTGCGGGGCCTATGGTATGCGGTCGGCATCTGGGTGAAGGACGGCCCCGGCATGGGCAAGCTGATCGCCGACTGGATGACCGACGGCCGCACCGCGATCGACCATGCCAGCATCGATTATGCGCGGTTCAACCCCTTCCAGCTTGAGGCCAAGTTCATCGAGGAGCGTTGCCTCGAAACGGCTGCCAAGATCTACAACCCGCCAGTCCATCCGCGCGAGCCCTTTGCGGGTGGCCGGGGCATACGTCGTTCGCCCTTCTGGGAGCGTGAGAAGGAACTGGGCGGCTATTTCATGGAACTCGGCGGCTGGGAGCGCGCGCATGGCTATGCCGCGAACGAGCATCTGCTGGAGAAATATGCCGACCAGGTGCCGGTGCGCGAGAATGAGTGGGACAATCGCCATTTCTGGCGCGTGTCGAACGCAGAGCAGCTCGAACTCAGCGCCGATTGCGGGCTGATCAACCTTTCGCACTTCCACATCACCGACATCGAGGGGCCTGATCATGTCGCGTTGATGGAGTGGCTGTGCGCCGCGAAGATCGGCGGCGATGCGACGATCGGGAAGGGCGTCTACACCCACTTCCTCGATGATGAGGGCAATGTTCGCGCCGACTTCACCGTCTTCCGCCTCGCCGACCGCTGTCGCCTGGTGAACGGTGCCGATGCGGGACCGCGCGACATCCATTACATGCGCCGGGTCGCGCAGGATCGCGGGCTGGACGTGACCGTGACCGACGTGACCAAGAAATATGTCACGGTCGGCATCTGGGGGCCGAACGCACGGGTGAACCTGCAAAAGGTGGTCGAGGACTCCGAGGCGCTGTCATTGGAGAATTTCCCCTTCGCCGCGATCCGCACCGTCCGCATCGCGGGCAGGAACGTGATGGCCTTCCGCATCTCCTATGTCGGCGAGCAGGGCTGGGAACTGCACATGGCCTATGAGGATGGCCTGGCGGTGTGGGACGCGCTGCGCTCGACCGGCGTGATCGCGGTCGGCGTCGAGACCTATGCCAATTCGCGACGGCTGGAGAAGAGCCTGCGCCTCCAGAATGCCGACCTGCTGACGCATTACAATCTGCTGGAGGCCGATCTGGCGCGTCCCAAGGCGAAGGAGGCGGATTTTCGCGGCAAGGCCAGGCATCTGGAGCATCGCGCGCGCGCGCATCAGCCCGCCAAGCTGTGTACGCTGGTGATGACCGACAATGTCGATGCCAAGGGCGTGAAGCGCTATCCGGTCGGCATCCTGCCGGTGATCGACCCCGAGACGGGGGAAGTCCCGGTCGACGAACTGGGACGGCGTTCCTATACCACGTCGATCGCCTATGGTCCTTCGATCGGCAAGAATATCGCGCTGGCCTATCTGCCGTGGGCGCTCTGCCAGGAAGGACGCAAGCTGGAGGTCGAGTATTTCGGCGAGCGTTACCCGGTTGAGATCGCATCGGTCGGCTATCGCCCGCTCTACGACCCCGAAAACCGTAAGCCGAAAAGCTGATCGTCCGCCGGTCCGAACCGTGAGATATGTCATCCGCCTGAACAATTGTTCCTTCTTCGCGCACCATGGCGTGTTCGACGAGGAGGGGAGGCTCGGCCAGCGCTTCCACGTCGATGCGGAGGTGGTGGTCGATGCCTCGGTCACATCGGACGGTCGTGCGATCGTCGGAACCGTCGACTATGGCGAGATTTTCCGCGAGATCGAACGCGTGGTCCGGGGACGGCGGCGGTTGCTGATCGAATCGCTTGCGCTGGATATCGCGCGCGCGCTCTGTGACCGGTTCGCGACCGTGGTGAGCGCCCATATCACCTTGCGCAAGCCGAGCGTGCCGATCGACGGAATCCTCGACTATGTCGAGGTTCAAATGTCCTGGCCGCCAGGGGATGGCATTTGCAATGCTGATGATGCCGTGTCGCGATCGGCGGCCCACGATGACGCGATCATCCTATTGGAGCCGGAGCACCGCTGAATAGGCTGTGCCCGCATTGGCGAATATCGGGTTGCACGTAACGGCGACCTGGCAAGAATAGGCATGGGGCTTCGCCGTCGCGATGCGTGGCGGAGCCGGGGTTACCTGATGAAGGATGGGAAGATGAACGCGCGTAGCGAGATGCTGAACCTGATCCGCCACCGTAAGGACGGCTATTCGCTGCCCCAACCCTTCTATGTCGATCAGGCGTTTTTCGATCTCGATCTGGAAATGATCTGGTATCGCGACTGGCTGTTCGCGGGCCATGATTGCGAGTTGAGCAAACCGGGCAGCTATTTCACGCTTCAGGTCGGCGCCTATCCGATCGTCGTGCTGCGCGACCGCGACGGCTCGATCCGCGCCTTTCACAATAGCTGCCGTCATCGCGGCAGCCGGGTGTGCAGCGCGGAACGCGGTGTCGCGGCCAAGCTGGTGTGTCCCTATCATCAATGGACCTACAATCTCGACGGCTCGCTGGCCTTCGCGCGGCAGATGGGGGAGGGGTTCGACCGCACCCAGCATTCGCTGAAGCCTGTCGCGTGCGAGAGCGTGGCGGGCTATATCTTCATCTGCCTCGCTGAGGAGCCGCCCGCATTTGCGCCCTTCAGCGACCTGATGCTCCCCTATTTCGCGCCCCACAACCTCGTCGATGCGAAGGTCGCCTTTCAGGCGACGATCGTCGAAAAGGGCAACTGGAAGCTCGTCTGGGAAAATAATCGCGAATGCTATCACTGCGCGGGTAGCCACCCCGAATTGTGCAAGACCTATTCGGAATCGCCGAATGTGACCGGTGTCTCCGGCGGCGGCGAGGACCCGGAGATGGCGGATCACTGGGCGCGGTGCGAGGCGGCTGGGTTGCCCGCGCAGTTTCGAATGCACGACAGCGGCCAGTTCCGCGCGATCCGCGCACCGCTGCTGCGCGAGGCTGAAAGCTATACGATGGACGGAAAGCGGGCGGTTGCGCGCGGCCTGTCCGATGCGGTCAACGCCCAGCATATCGGCGCACTGATGCTGTTCAATTATCCGACGACCTGGAACCATGTTCTGGTCGATCACGCGGTCACTTTCCGCGTCTTGCCGATCGGACCGAACGAAACCGCCGTGACGACGAAATGGCTGGTCCATAAGGATGCGGTCGAAGGCGTCGACTATGACCTTGACCGTCTGACCCATGTCTGGACGCAGACCAACGACCAGGATCGTCGCATCGTCGAGGAGAATGCGCTCGGCATCCGCTCGCCCGCCTATGAGCCCGGCCCTTACTCACAACTCCACGAGGGCGGCGTGATCCAGTTTGTCGACTGGTACGCGCGCTCGGTCGAGGCGTGGCTCGACGGATCGGCTCAGGAACGCGTTCGGCGGTTCGCGTGATCGCCCGCCTGCGGGGAGACCGATAATGGCGGGTGGCCATCTCCATCTGGATGAAATGTCGCCATGGAGCGACCGGCTGCACCATCTGGAGGTGATCGGCATCGTCGACGAGGCGCCGGGGGTGAAGACCTTCACCTTTCGCTCCGACCGTGATTGCTGGTTCCGCTATCGCCCCGGCCAGTTCGTGACCCTGGAACTGCCGGCGGAGGGTGGTCCGCTGTTACGGACCTATACGCTGTCCTCCTCGCCCTCGCGCCCCTTCTCGATCGCGGTGACGGTGAAGGTGCAGGCGGAGAGCGTCGGCACCCGCTGGATGTTCCAGCATCTTCGGATCGGCGCGCGCATCCGCGCCTATGGCCCGACCGGGCATTTCACGCATGTCGCGCATCCGGGCCCGCGCTACCTGTTCGTGTCGGCGGGGTCGGGGATCACGCCGATGATGTCGATGCTGCGCTGGATGGCTGATTGCGCGCCCGACAGCGATGTCGCCTTTGTGACCATCGCACGGCGGCCCGAGGACATCATCTTCCGCCGTGAGCTGGAACTGCTCGACCGGCAGATGCCGAACCTGTCGCTGGCGATGATCGTCCGAGACAATCCGCCGGGCGATACATGGAGCGGGCATCGCGGCCGCCTGGACGCGGCACGGCTGGCGATGCTCGTGCCCGACATGGCGACGCGGGAGGTCTTCTGCTGCGGCCCGGACGCGTTCATGGCCCTGGTCGGGGACATTGTGCGCGACGCCGGGCTCGACATGGCCCACTATCATCAGGAAAGCTTTGGCGAGGCCCCGGCGAATGCGCCGAGCGAGCAGGTGCCGCCCACCCGGACCGACTTGGGCGAGGCGATCACGATCACCTTTGAGGCCTCCGGCGTCACCGCCACCTGCGAACCCGGCCAGACCGTGCTGGAAACCGCACGCCAGGCCGGTGTCCGCATCCCGGCCGCCTGCGAGTCGGGTCTTTGCGGGACATGCAAGATCATGAAGCGGTCGGGCCGGGTCCAGATGGAGCATAATGGCGGGATCCTCGACGATGAGATCGAGGAGGGCTATATTCTGGCGTGCTGCTCCCGGCCGAACGAGAATCTTCACGTCGACGCATGAGCGCGCCGGCAGGGTCTTCTTTTCGAAATCCTTCATCCGCAATGCCCGATCGGTCTTCGGGCAGGCCTTCTCCTTGGCTCGATTTGTTCTTCAGGACGAACTCGATCGGAGCGACGAACTCAACGGTCTCGCCCAAGACGTGCGCTGGATGTTCGGGCAGCGGCGGGGGGCGGTAGTGCGATGGCCTCACCATCCGCGGCAAAGGCGACCATGGAGGACGTCGTTCGACCACCTTCGGCATTTTCAATGACCCTGGCCTTGCCATGTTCGAGCATGGTGGGCCATGTTTGCGTCCTTCCGCATTCCGTCAACCGGATCGATGGTGCAGCCGGCAGAGTGCGTCGCCTTGGCGATCGTTAAGGCCCGGTCGGAGAAGCTTGCCCCGACATGCGCATGAAGATTTCGGGCAAGGTCGTGATGACCTCACAAGGGCGGCATTCTGGACGACGAGATTTAGGAGAGCTACATCCTCGCCTGCGCTTCGCGGCTGCTTGGCGTGGAGGAGGACGAAGCCTGATAGTGTGAAGGATTGAGGGTGACGGACGGACGCATCGACGGCGTAAAGGACTATGGGGGACCGGCGGGCGGCTGGGGCGCGTTGCGTGCCGTCGCAGGGGCGGTGCGTGCGCAGATGGCGGACGCGCGGGCGCTGCTGTCGGTCAACCAGCCTGACGGGTTCGACTGTCCGGGCTGCGCCTGGCCCGACCCGCGCGAAAGCTCGTCCTTCGAATTCTGTGAGAATGGCGCCAAGGCGGTGACCTGGGAAGCGACCGCCAAGCGGGTCGATCCCGATTTCTTTGCCCGCCATTCCGCCAGCGAGTTGTGGACATGGAGCGACCATGACCTGGAGGATGCGGGGCGGTTGACCGATCCGCTACGCTACAATCTGGCGACCGATCATTATGAGGTGATCGGCTATGACGAGGCGTTTCGTCTGGCGGGTGAGGCGCTCAACCGGCTCGATCACCCCGATCAGGCGGAATTCTATGCCTCGGGCCGCACCTCCAATGAGGCGGCGTTCCTGTGGCAGCTTTATGTGCGGGCGTTCGGGACCAACAATTTCCCCGACTGTTCGAACATGTGCCATGAGGCGACAAGCACAGGGCTGCCCCAGTCGATCGGCATCGGCAAGGGCACGGTGACGCTCGAGGATTTCGAACAGGCCGATGCGATCTTCTGCATCGGGCACAATCCCGGCACCAACCATCCGCGCATGTTGTCGTCGCTGCGCGATGCGGCGAAGCGCGGCGCGGCGATCATCGTCGCCAATCCGATGAAGGAACGCGGGCTGGAGCGGTTCCAGTCGCCCCAGCATGTCGGCGACATGGTGCGACCCGGCGGCGTGCCGCTCGCCTCGGCCTATCATCAGGTGCGGGTCGGCGGTGACATGGCGATGCTGAAGGGCATGATGAAGGCGCTGTTCGCTATGGATGCCGCCGATCTGGCGGCGGGCGGGGCAGGGGTGCTCGACCGCGCGTTCATCGCCGAGCACACCACCGGCTTCGACGCGTTGGCCGCCGATATCGCCGCGACCGACTGGGCGGAGATCGAACGCCGCTCCGGCCTGCCGCGCGGCGAGATCGAGAGCATGGCGGATATCTATGCGCGGGCCGAGCGGGTGATCATCTGCTATGGCATGGGCATCACCCAGCATCGCCATGGCACGCGCAACGTGCAGCAGATCGCCAACCTGCTGCTCCTGCGCGGCAATTTCGGGCGTCCGGGCGCGGGCATCTGTCCTCTGCGGGGGCACAGCAATGTGCAGGGCGACCGGACCGTCGGCATCACCGAACTGCCGACCGAGGCGTTCCTCGCACGGCTGGACAAGGCCTTCGGCATCCGCAGCCCGCGCCGTCATGGCCATAATGCGGTCGAGGCACTGAAGGCGATGCGCGATGGGCGCTCGCGCGCGATCCTGTCGCTGGGCGGCAACCTGGCGGTGGCGATGCCCGACCCCGAGGCGTGTTTCTCGGCGTTCCGCAAGATGGACCTGTCCGTCACCATCGTCACCAAGTTCAACCGGACCTGCCTGCTCCAGGCGAAGGAAACGCTGGTCATCCCCTGCTTGGGGCGCACCGAGCAGGACATGCAGGCAAGCGGCGCGCAGTTCGTGACGGTCGAGGACTCCATGTCGATGGTCCATGCCTCACGCGGGCGGTTGAAGCCTGCGGCGGAGGGTCTGCTGTCCGAACCCGCGATCGTAGCGGGGCTGGCCGTGGCGACGCTGGGCGAGGCTGAAATAGACTGGGGCGCGATGGTCGCTGATTACGACCGCATCCGCGACAAGATCGCGGAGGTGTTTCCCGACTTTGCGGACTTCAACGCGCGGGTCCGGCAGAAGCATGGCTTTCGTCTGACCGTTGGGCCCTCGAACCGCGTCTGGAACACGTCGGATGGGAAGGCGCATTTCATCGTCCATCCCGATACCGATGGCGCTGGCGGCAATGCCGATGCGCCTCTCGTCCTGACGACGATACGGAGCCATGATCAGTACAACACGACCATCTACGGCCAGAATGACCGCTATCGTGGCATCACGGGAAGGCGGGACGTGGTCTTCGTCAATGCCGATGACCTTGCCGAAGCCGGACTGCAACATGGCGACATGGTCGATGTCGTAGCCGGGCCGGATCGGATCCTCGCCAGACAGGTCGCGGTTGCGCATAGCATCGCACGCGGATCGGTCGCGGCTTATTATCCCGAGGCAAATCACCTGATCGCGCTGGAAGATCACGATAGGGACAGTGGCACGCCGGCCTATAAATCGGTGCCGGTTACGTTACGCCGCGCGGTATCCGCCAATCCATGATCGCCCCTGCGGCTCTCGCCGCATGGCTGAAGCCGCTCATACGACGCCACTTGCGGGGAAAAGAGAAAAATCCGCGCGGGGCCGGATATATCGGTCCGTTCCTCGTAAACTCCGCCGCGGGCGTTTGCCCGCATCGTCGTGTTCGTCACCATTGTCGGTCAGCGGTGCAACAAGGCAGAATAGGACGCGGGCGCGGGGTGCCCCGATGAAGCGCTTTTCAAGCCGTTTCGCCATGGCGAGCGTGGCGTAATGCTGAACGTCTTCGGCCGATCCGTCCGAGCCATGTCAGGACCGTGGTGGCAATAAACCCGCTGCCATCATGCTCTTGGAACAGCGCGGCCAGATTGCAGAGGTGGCGGGGGCCAATGTCGCGTTTGTGCACGATGTGATCGAATGAATCTTGATTGTGCATGATTTGATGCTAGATGGCGGGAATGACATCAGGCCTCCCCTCCAATCGCCGCGATGCGATTCTAGCACGGCTTTCGGCCGGCGAGCCGGTCCGGTCCGGTGCGCTGGCCGAAGAGTTCGGCCTGTCCGAAGACGCAATTCGGCGGGACTTGCGAAGCCTCGCTGCAGAAGGGCTTTGTCGGCGCGTCTATGGCGGGGCGTTGCCGCTCAGTCAGGGTTTGGTGCCTATCGCACAGCGGTTCGAAGAGGGTGTGTCGCGCAAGCGTGCGCTGGCGAGCATGGCCGTCGCATCGATCGAGAAAGGCAGCACGGTCTTCCTCGACAATGGCAGTACAAATCTTGCCGTGGCCGAGAGGCTTCCGCAGGGCTATGATCTTTTGGTTGCGACCGGATCAATCGCGATCGCGGCGTTGCTTCAAAAGCGCGATGATATCGATCTCATGATGATCGGGGGCGCGGTCGACCGCGTGATTGGCGGGGCGATTGACGGCACCGCTTTGAAGGCGGTCGCCCGGCTCAACATCGACCTGTGCGTGCTCGGTGCCTGTGCGCTCTCCGCCCGGGGCGGGCTCAGCGCGTTCGAGACGGCTGACGCAGACTTCAAACGGGCGTTGCTCGCGCGCAGCAGCGGGGCGATCGTGCTCGCGACCAACGAAAAGCTGGGTCTGTGTGCGCCCCAGCGTATCGCGCCCGTCGATGCCGTCGATCGGATCATCGTCGAGCATGACGCTTCCCCTGATGCGGAGCGTGAACTGGCGAGCGCCGGCGCGACCATCATTCGCGCCAGGGTCTAGGCCGCGCATCGATCCCAATCTCCGGAGCCATCATCATGTCCCAGTCCGGCGCCGCATCGCATCTCGCCACCCGGCTCGCCTTTCTCGTTTCCGGATTTGGCCTGGCCTGTTGGGCGCCGCTGGTTCCGCTCGCCAAGGAAAGGCTGATGATCGATGACGCGGCGCTTGGCCTGTTGTTGCTGTGTCTCGGCCTCGGATCGATTGGCGCGATGCAGTTGGCGGGTCCCTTGACCTCGAAATTCGGCGCGCGGCCGGCGATCCTGGTCGGTGGCGTCGGGCAGTCGTTGCTGTTGCCGCTCCTTGCCTTTGCCCCGACCGTGCCGACGATGGCCGTTGCCCTGCTGCTTTTCGGTGGATTTCTCGGTGTCATCGAAGTCGGCATGAACGTGCATGCGGTCGAGGTGGAGAAGCGTGCCGGCCGGCCACTCATGTCCAGCTTCCACGGACTGTTCAGTGTCGGCGGCTTCATCGGTTCGACGTTGCTGACCATCGTCCTGTCCAGCAAGGTCAGTCCGGTCGCGGGCGCGATCGTCGCGTCGGCGCTGATGATCGCGGCGCTGGCCATCGCCTCACCGAGGCTGATCGCAACGCCCCAGGCCAGCGAAGTCCCATTGTTCGTATTGCCTCGCGGGATTGTCGTCGTTCTGGCCGGCCTCGCCGCGATCACCTTTCTCGCCGAAGGCGCGATGCTCGACTGGGGCGCGCTGCTGCTGAGCGGCAAGGGGCTGCTGCCCGTCACGCAGGCGGGGCTGGGCTACAGCGTGTTCGCCGTCGCGATGACCGTTGGGCGGCTGACCGGGGATGCCGTGGTCGCGAGGCTGGGCGATCGGCGTACAATGGCGTGGGGCGGCTTGCTCGCCGTCATCGGCTATGCCGTCATGCTGACGGCTTCGGTCGCGCCGCTCGCGTTGTTGGGGTTCCTGTTGATCGGTTTCGGTGCCTCGAACACCGTCCCCGTCCTGTTCCGCCAGGCCGGCGCGCAGACCGTAATGCCCAGCGGCCTGGCGATCGCTGCCGTCACGACGGTCGGCTATGCCGGTATCCTCGCCGGGCCTGCTGGAATCGGCTTCGTCGCCCAAGGGATCGGCCTCAACGGGGCCTTCTGGTTGCTGACGGTGCTTCTCTGCCTGGTGCCGCTATGCGCGCGCGCCGCCACCTCTTCCAGAGCAAAGCAATAACCCTTCCCGACATAGGGTTTTCTCCACCACTAGGCCGGTATCACCTAGCCATCGTACTGCTCATGTGACCAATACAGTTTTGTAAAACCGTCCCGATCTGTCTCTGGCATGGTCAGCAGCTTTGTGTGCAACAGGCCTCCCATGGAGGTCGTTATGAAGAACCGCATTGTTTTGACTGTCTCGTTGCTAATCCTCTCCGCGCCCTGCGTGGCGCAGGAAGTGAAGATCGGCCCAGATCGCTACGCCGTTGCCCTCCGGCGCACCGAGCTTCAGTCGAACACCCCGGCAGCAGCGCGGCGGTCGCTCGCCCGGATCGACCGGGCGGTGATGGCGATCTGCGGGGCGTCTAACGTCAGCCTATCGGAGGCGAAGTGGGCCATCCGCCACTCCTCCTGCTGGCGTGAGGGCATGAACGACGCTCTTCGCCAGATAGGCGATCCATACCTGTCGCGCGCCTGGCAGGACCAGTGAGGAAAGGGAAAATTCCGTGGCTGGCTCCGGTAAGCGACGATCTACTGGCTGCACGAAGGTTCACGATCTGATCGCCAGCCAGGCCCATGTCGCGATCAAGGCTGCCGATGCCTTCCACACCCAAGCCGCCCGTTCGAACGAGACGTGGCCTAGCGACTTCGATCAGCGGCGACTTCCTTGCATCCTTGCCTTGAGCGCGTCGGCATAGGCCTAGTGATGACGGCCATTATGGATCGTCCTCGTTAGGCGATCTATCCTGGCTCCAGCACGGCGGCGGCATAGGGGAGGGGCGGCAGGCCGAGGGCTGCAGGCGCGACCTGAGCGGGGCCGGTGTCGCGACGCACAGTGCGACGACACCGAGCTTGGTGTTTCAGAGCATGATTTTCGCTTTCTTACTGACGATAGCCCACCCGGTCGGTCGCGTATGACCGAACATCGATATAGGGCATGGCGCGCGCCGGCGGGCGCGGCTGTACCCCGGAGGGGTCTGCCGGGTGTTCTGCTCGGATCAGTTCCGCGCGGAGCAGTGGCGTGCGATGAAGTCTGCATGGGCGGGCATGTGCCCGGGCGCGGCCTGCGTCACCGCCGCGATCCGTTCCAGCCGCGCGCGTAGTTCGTCCATTGGCATACCCTTTGCCAGCGGATCATGGCCGCTGGCGACCAGCCCCTGTCCGTCCATCACCGCCAGCCAACTGGTCTTGGTGAACAGCTCGTCCGCTTCGCGATAGACGCGACCCGTGCGGGCGTAGATCGCCAGCCGCTCGGCCAGTGTGTCGGGAATGTCCATGTTCGCCAGTTCGCACCAATAGGCGGTGTCGCGTCGCTCGGTCACATGGAAATGCAGAATCAGGAAGTCGCGGACGCTGTCGAACTCCGCCGCCATCAGCCGGTTGTAGCGGCGGGTGTCCGCTGGCTCGAACGCCTGGGTGGGCAGCATCTCCAGCAGGCGCGCGATCCCCGCCTGGATCAGGTGGATGCTGGTCGACTCCAACGGCTCCAGAAAGCCTCCGGCCAATCCCAAGGCGATGCAGTTGCCGATCCAGAACCGGTCGCGCCGTCCGGTGCGGAAACGCAGCGGACGCGGATCGGTCAGCGGCACGCCGTCGAGATGGGTCAGCAGCGTCGCGACGGCCTCGTCATCGGACAGATGACGACTGGCATAGACCAGGCCATTGCCGGTGCGATGCTGAAGTGGGATGCGCCATTGCCACCCAGCACCGTGTGCGGTCGAGCGGGTGAAGGGTGTCGGTGGCCCGACATTGGCGGTGGGCACCGCGACCGCCCGGTCATTGGGGAGCCAATGACCCCAATCCTCGAACCCGGCACCCATTGCGTCCTCGATCAGCAGGCCGCGGAAGCCCGAACAGTCGATGAAGAGGTCGGCGGCGATCCGGCGGCCATCGGTCAGGACCACCGCCTCGATAAAGTCACGCGGTCCAGCGCGCTGGACCGAGACGACGCGGCCCTCCTCGCGGTGAACGCCGGCGGCCTCGGCATGGCCACGCAGGAAACGAGCATAGAGCGCTGCGTCGAAGTGAAAGGCATAGCCGATATGCGCGAGCGGTGTGTTGCCCGGCTGGGGCCGCATGAACCGCCCCGCCCGCGCGGCGGACGCACAGATCGAGTAGGCCTCGAGCGGTAGCGCCTCGCCTGCTAGCCGCAGTCGCTGCCACATCGCCTCGAAAGGGATGGCGCCCTTGTCGATGCCGTAGACGCCAAAGGGATGGAAATAGCGATGGCCGTGGCGCCGCCAGTCGACGAACTCGATCCCCAGCTTGAACGTGCCCTTTGTCGCGCGGACAAAGTCGTCTTCGTCGATGCCGAGCAGTGCGTTGAACGCCTGGATCGGCGGGATGGTCGCCTCGCCGACGCCGACTGTGCCGATCTCCTCGGATTCGACAAGGGTGATCGCCGGGCCGTGCGGTCCCAGCACGCGGGCGAGCGCGGCCGCCGCCATCCACCCGGCGGTACCCCCACCGATGATCGCGATCCGGTCGATCGGCGCGTTGTCGCTCATGCCGCAAGCCGGCATTGCAGGAACAGATTGCCGGTCAGCCGCCCCGATCTGGGATCCGCAGCCTGAGCGGGAAGGCGGGTGATCCACCCGGAATGCAGCAGGTTCGCGCGGTAGAGGAGCAGCCGGTCGGGCCGAGCGGCGATAACGTCGATCACCTCGAATGCGGCGTCGCCATCGGTGCAGTAGCCGGCGGACGGTGGCGGATCGCTCAGGCGTGCCGCATGGTATTGCGACAGGCGTTCGGCATCCAATGTCTCAAAGCCGGTGGCGCGATGCCGGAAAAAGGCGGTGCCGTCTTCATTGTTGGCGGACAGGAAATGGACGGTGGCGAATTGCAGCGCGTCGGCGGTGTCGACATGCGGCACGCGTTGCTCCTCACGGAGGGAACTGGGATCGGCTGTGACCAAGGAAAAATTGCCCCGCGCGCGGACCGGATGCACGGGTACGCCGGTAAAATATCTCGCGATCAGTGGCAGGACGCGGCGCACCATCGCACCGACATAGGCCACCGGCGCAGGACCAAGCAGCCCAGGATAGCCGCTATCCACCCGGCTGGCGGGGACGAAGGCGGATCGCGTCGCGGCGAAATCGCGCAGGTGCTCCACCCATCCGGTCGCACCGTCCAGGATAACGACCGGCTCGCGCTCATGGCCGATATGATGGACGGTCGGGACGGCATCGGCCGAAAATTCCAGCGCGGGCGCCGTGACCATGATTTTTCCTATCCCTGACGAAAAATGCCAGCATGGTCCGATAGTCAGACCATGCTGGCAGGCGGGGATCAATAGGTCGCGCGGAGCGACAGACCAAAGCGGCGATCGTTCAGCTGATACTGAAGCGGTTGGCCCATGGTGCCGATATACGTGACATTCATGCGGTTGGTCAGGTTCACCGCATCGGCGGAGACGGCAATGTGGCGGTTCAGATTGACGCTGACCGAAGCATCGAGCGACGCATAGGGCTTGGCATATTGCGGCTGGTTTGTGCCTGCGCCGAACGTCTGGTCGAGATAGCTTGACCGCCAGTTATAGGCGAGGCGCCCGGTGAACGGACCCTTTTCGTACAGGCCTATCAAATTGTAGTTGTGCTTGGACAGCTTCTCCAGCGGCAACTGGGTGTTGCCCGATCCCGCGACCGCGAACGGATTGGTGACGTTCGAGTCGACATAGGTGTAGTTCGCCTGCACGCCAAAGCCGCTGAGCAGACCCGGCAGGAAGTCGAAGAACTGCTGATAGCCGATCTCTGCCCCCTTGACCGTACCCTTGCCCGAGTTCAGCACGGTGTTGACGTCATAGGCGCGACCCTGGAAATTCTGGACGATCACGCCGCTGGCCAGGAAACCATCGACCTTCTTGTAGAACAACCCGCCGGTCAGCGATCCGGTTGGCGCGAAATACCATTCCGCCGTCAGGTCGAAATTGTTCGAGGAAATCGGCCGCAGGCGCGGATTGCCTGAATTGGCGCTGGGACGGCCGGTGATAGGATTGATCTGATTGGGGTTGTTCAGTGTCAGGTTGGTCGACAGTTGATCAAAGTTCGGCCGCGCCAGCCCTTTCGAATAGGCGAAGCGCATCTGGAATTCGTCGGTGATGCGCGCCCGCAAGTTCACGCTGGGCAGAGCGCGGGTATAGCTGTTCTGGATCGAGAGCGGCGAACTGGTCCCGTTGGAATTGAACTGGGTGCCGAACGAGGTCAGGTCGGTCTTGACCAGTCGGACACCGATGCCGCCATCGAAGCGTACGCCGTCACCCTCGAATGCGTAATCGACCATGCCCCAGGCGGTATAGGTCTTCTCTGTCTGCGAGTTGAGATCGCCTGGCGTGAAGGCATCCTTCGTCTTAGCGCCGAACAGGGCATAGAGCGCCTTGGTCTGCGCCCAGACCCCGTCGCCAGCGGGAAAGGCGGGATAGAGGAAACCGCCGGTCACGCTGCGTCCGTCGAAGAAGTTCTTGGATGGTCCCGGCATCGCCAACTGGGGATTGCGGCTGAGCGGGATCAGCGGGGTGCCGTCCTTGGCCGAACAGGACGGATCCGGGCCGGTCGCATAGAGGCAGATGCCATTCCAAGTGCCCCGCAGATTAATCGAATTGTCGGAATAGCGCGCGCCCCCGCGCAGTTTCTGCAGGAAGCCGCCTTCCAGATCATATTCGATGTCATAGGCCAGCGCGAGCGTGTCCGCGTCGTTGCGTTGAAGCGCGTCGGCGATGAACGGTGTGCTGTAATTTGCCGGATTGCTGAGCAGTGCCTTGTCACGGACGTCCCATTGCGGGCGGCTGCCGCGCAGGTCGAAATCGATGATCGACGCATGCGGCGATCCGGTGGGCGTGTTCTGTCCGGCCGCGGTAAACAGCGACAGGACATGGCCGTTGCGGTCGGCATTGTAATAACTTTTCAGATACTGGGCATCGAAATGAACCTTGGCACGGTCCGTTGCCTGCCATTCGGCAGCCAGGGTGAAGTTCTGGCTCTGGCTCCACAGCTCTTGGTCGAATCGGCCGGTTTCAAAATTCTGCCCGCGCAGTGAGCCGGAGGTCGCATAGCCTTCCTTGTTGAAGGTGAAGGTTGATCCGGGCAGCGGATCGGACACGCTCCCGCCATTGACCGTGTAATAATAGGCACCGCGCCGGTTGAACCAGTATTTGGCAAGCTGATACTGGCCGGTGATCAGCAGATTGTCGGCTGCCTGCCATTGCACCGCGCTAGCAATGCCCAGGCGCCGGCGATCGCCCAGGTCGTCATAGACCTGCATACCCATCGGCGCCTTGGCATTGGCGGGCGCGCCCGAAATGCTGCCGGCCGGGATCGGTTGCTGCGGGTTGGCGAGGATGCCGTCCTGGCGGTAATGCGCGGTCGAATAGACGGCGTTGAACAGGATGCCGATCTCGCCGATGCCGGTATCGAAGCGATTGCTGTACAGGCCCGAGGCCGAATAACCGAACTTGTCGACGCGGTCATAATAATTGCCGCGCAGCGTGCCGCTGATCGTCTGGCCTGCCTGGTCGAAGGGCAGGCGAGTGCGCAGGTTGACTGCCGCGCCGACGCCGCCCTCGATGATATTGGCGGGCGCGTTCTTGTAGACGTCGATGCCACCGAGCAACTCGGGCGGAATCCCCTCCAGGTCGAAGGCACGGCCGCCCGATGCCGAATAGATGGCGCGGCCGTCGAGGAAGTTCTGCACCTGGGTCAGGCCGCGCACTGTGATGGCGGGTGACGTGCGGTGATCGAAGTCGGTCGCGCCCTCGCCGTAGCGGCGCTGGATCTGGACGCCGGTGATGCGTTGCAATGCCTCGGTCGTGTTGGCGTCGGGCAGCTTGCCGATATCCTGCGCCTGCACCGAATCGATGATCTGATTGGCGTTGCGCTTCAGCGCCTGTGCCGAGCGCAGCGCCTCGCGCACGCCGGTGACGACGATGTCCTGATCCGAAGCATCCTGCTCGGCGACCTGCGAGGCGTTCAGCGCGCCGGTCGGCTGGCTGGCGTTTCGGCCCTGCTCCACCCGAAGTTCGGCGCCGCGCTTCGGTGGTACAACGGCGGTTTGTGCGTTGGCGATGCTATGAATACCACCGGTCGCGATTGCAACGATGGACGCGCCAAACAGCCAGCGCGATGCAATATCTCGCATATATCCTCCCCCCAATGTTCGTCCGCTATGATGCGGCTCGCAACCTACATGGCACAAACCCAAATGACTGACAAATGAAATTGAACCTGATCGATACGACTTTCGCGCTCAAAGCAATGCTTTGATTTCATGTGAAAATTTGAATGTCACACAAGGCCGCTTATGTGTGCCGATCCAAGGTGCTCTAGCAAAAATGGAAAATTATGTATTATATTACAGATGGTTGAGTGGATATTTTGTTTGCCAATCTCGCTTGGCGGAAAAATGTGCATATCAATAGCGCCTATGTGTTTCTGGGCTTTCCAGACTCCTGATTTCGGGCTTAGAATCCCTCTGGAGGCTTGATCGAGCGGCTTCCGCAATGGCCGCGGTAGGGGCATCAAGTCCGACAAGTAGTGCTGCTGCAAGCGTATCCTTACCATCGCGGTGGCGAGGTGTACCAAACCGGACAAATAAGGGCGGGCGGCCATGGCGTATCGCGCGATGTGCACCATCTGGTGCGCACCTCTCGATCGCCTTCAGCCGCATTGGGCATCCTGAAAGTCGGTCCGGGTTAGAGAATCGTCACGGCCATGGTGACCCGGCGATGGGCTGGCACGACTTCCTCGTCGCGGGTCATGTCGAGCAGGGGGCGGCCATCGGCGGCCCAATGGATGCGACGCACCCGCGCGTCACGTCCGTCGCCGCCGACGCCGTCGCCCCAGCTGTGATAGACGTACAGCATATTGCCGTCCTCGTCCGTGGTGAACGCGCCGTGCCCCGGCCCCTGTTCGTAGCGGCGGTAATCCGTGACCCCGGTCGGCATCGGCATGCTCTTCTGAAGTGGGGCCGTCCATTTTCGCCAGGATGCGATCTGGGTCAGGTCGGCGTCGAGCGGGGCGGAGATGCCGTTGACGACATAGGTCGGGCTCACCCCCGAACTGGAATAGACGAGCGTCAGTCGGCCGCCATGGGTGAGGGCGAAGGCCCCCTCGGCGAGATTTTCCTCCACCGAGGTCTGGGGGATGATGATCGGTGACGGTGTACCGGCAAGCCGCGTCGGATGCGCCGGATCGATCTTCGCGATCCATGTCAACGGATCCCCGATCGGGCCCGAAGTCCCCAGATAGCGTTGCGACCAGATATAATAGGACTGATCGCCGACCGTGAAGAAGGACATGTCGAGGCTGATGTTCGCGGGCATCTCCGCGCGACCGAGCGGGCTGCCGTCGGTCTTGCGGATCGCGGCCGGCCGCGACCAGTCTGCGGGGTTTGCCGGATCGCCCCCGTCGCGGAGCTGGATGATGTGCGCGGCGACGGTGGACCAGTCCCCGCCCTGGTTCGACTGATCGTCCTGCGGATTGAAGCAAGGCGCGAACAGGATCGAGAGCTTGCCGCCGATCTCATGGATTTCGGGTGCCCAGTAGCAGCCGGCGATCACCCGACCCTCCGCCGTCCGGTCGCGGCGGGTCAGACGGTTGAGCAGATCGACCTCACGCGCCTTTCCACCATTCTCATCGGCGAGATCGGTGATCCGCTCGGCCACGCGGATCGGCAGATGCGCAGACCCGACATTGTCGTTGTTCGTGTCGTCGGTCGCGGCAAAGAGATAGCGGACCCGGCCGCCCTGTTCCCATCGATAGATGTCGGGATCGGCGCGGTTATAGGCAAAGATTTCTGGGTAATCCCGCTGTCTCACCGTCCCGTGGACCAGATACCGGCCGGGCCGGCCCAGCCGCGCGAGGTCGGCGGCATCCCAGTCGACCGCGCGGGTGGCGGTGGAGCCGTCGGAATAGCCCAGCGTCACCCGTACCGCGTTCAACCCGGCGACCTTGGCGGCGGCGATCGTCTGCGTCGGTACGCTGGCCGTGACGTTGACGATGCGGTCGAAACGGTTGGTGAGCGCGCTCGCCGCACTGGCGGAGATCGCCAATGTCGCGGTATCGGTGGTCGTCACGACGCCGGATCGAGGCTCGCCGACATTGCCGACCAGCGCGATCCGCTGGCGGCGGCCTCCGGCCTGCGCCGGCCGGGACGTGTCATCGTCTTCCGTTCGCGCGAGGTCCGTGACGAGCGTCCAGCGCGGTCGATCGGCGCGATCGGTCCATGACACGACATAACGGCGGCTCGCACTGTCCCACACCGCGCGCGGGTGCGCCACTCCCTCGCTCGTGCGCAGGTCGAGCGTGCCCAGTTCGACGAAGTCGGCAGGGTGGCGGGGATCGCTGCGAAACACGAGCGTCGCGGTGGCGGCCGGGTCGGGCACACCGTTCATGTCAACACGCGTCGCGATGATGCCCAGCGCTCCGTCGGCAAAATAGAAGAGCGACGGGTCGGCGACGCCGCGTAGCGCGACCCGGTCGACCCCGATGTCATCACTGCGAGCGAACAGGACGCCGTAATTGCCGTTCAGCGGGCGAAGCCGACCATTGGTATCACGCAGCCCCAGATGGACGCTGCGCGCGACCGCCGGCTGGTTCGCATCGTGCGCGTTTGTAGGCGTGCGTGCATAGGCCTCCAGACGGCGCACGCCGCTGCCGAGCAGCCGGACCTCGAAGTCTTTGGTGAGCGTGGTTCCATCCGGGTGGCTTAGCCGACCTTCGAGATGAACCAGACGCTCGCCCGTCTGCGTATTGGTGAGCATACCGTCGCGCAGGGGCTTCCCGTCGGCGCGCCAGGCAGCGGTGAACCCAGCCGGAACCGGCAGATTTGTGCCCGGTGCGAGAACCGGTGGGACGACCCAGGTTTCGGCGACGGTGGAGGGGCCGGTCGCGGGGCGGCCCCAGCGCGCGACGAGCCGACGCCGCTCGGCCTCGGTAATCGCCAATACCGTCCCATGGCGCGGCGATGGCGGAAGGTGGAAATCGCGCGGGTAGGTCCAGGTGATCTTGCCGTCCAGCGCGTTGGTCGCCAGGGGGATATAGCCGACGCCGCCATAATCATCGACCCACAGGAAATATTTGAACCCGCTACGGTCGCCGGGATTTGCGACGAATGCTGTCGGCCCCTCCACTTCGGGCGTACCCGTGCGGCGACCGATGCATCGATCGATGATCTTCCACTGGCCCGAGGCGCCATCGGCCCGCAGCGACGGAGACACCTGCGCCAGGATATCGCTCGATGGGCAGCCGCTGGCATCGCTGATCTTGGTGAAGCGGTAATAGCGATCACCATGCTTCATCACGGTCGCATCGATCATTCCCTTCGACCGGACCGCTCCCGGCACGTCGGCGGCCTTGAACCAGGGCTTAGGCGTGGTGAAGACGCGGAAGTCGCGGGTGATGGCGCTCAAGATCTGCGGACCTTCGCCATCCTCGACCTTGTGCGCCCCGTCCTTGTAGAGGGTCGACGTCCAGTACACGACATAGGCGCCGATCGTCGGATCGTAGCTTGCCTCCGGCGCCCAGGTCATTCCCGCGGCGGGCAGGTTGACGCGGACATGGCGCTGCTGTCCCCAATGGATCAGGTCGGTCGATTCCCAGATTTCGAGATAGTGGCTGCCCTGGCTGGTCGAATCGCCCCAGCCGGTGCGGCCGACCGACAGGTCGGTGGCGAGCAGGAAGAAGCGATCGCCCTCCGCCGAGCGCATGATGAACGGATCGCGGAGCCCGCGCGTGCCCTCGGTCGATTGCAGCACGGGTTGTCCGTCGTTCAACGTCTTCCATTGCAGGGCGTTGTTGCCGTCGGACACCGCAAAGCGCAGCTTTTCGCCCTCGATCGTATTCTCGGTGAAATAGACGAAGAGATAGGCCGCGTTCGGCGTCGACGGGGCGGGCGCGCCCTTGACGACGACGGGGATCGGCACCCTGAAGGGACGACGGCCGGGCATGGCAACGGTCGCCGTCAACCGCACCTTGCGGTCCGTGGCGCCACGGGTGACCTTGCCCTTGCGCAGGACATCCGCTCCGATCCCCCGGTCGGTATCGGTCATCGTCGCCGTGTCCGACGAATGCCAGCCGATCCGCGCCATGGGGAGGGGCTGTCCTCCGACCGATGGGCCGAGTTCGGCCGTCGTCTCTGGCAAGGTGATGTTGCCGCGGATCGGGGCCGTGAATGCGGGATTCTCGCGCAACGCACGCGCGATCGCCTCCGCTTGCGGATCCGCCTCGGGCACTGCTCCGCTCAGGGCGACGGCCGCGATGGGCGTGAGCAGGATGTGCAGATATCGAACCAGGCCGTCCATTCGTCTTTTCCTGCTCATGCAGCGCCCCGTGCCCCCATGTTGCCTTCAACCCGGATAATAAGGTGGCAAGCGCAAGCCGCGCGGCCGTGCTTGCCCAACAGCCTAGAAACGGAAGCGCAGCCCAGCGGACAGCAGGCTTGCCTCCCACCGCACGTCGCGGGGATAGCGCGGATCCTTGACGTAGCTGTGATAGGGCGTGCGCAGCAGGTTGGTGGCGTCGACCGTCAGCGTGACATTGTCGTTGACGTTGTAGCTCGCCGACAGGTCGAGCCGCCCGACTGCACCCGAATAGACGGTGGTGAACACGCCCGGCGCGCCGAAACCATCGACGTTCGCGCTGCGATGATTATAGGCCAGGCGCACGCTTGCCGGGCCGAGTTCATACAGGCCGATCACGTTGAAACTGTATTTCGACACGCCGGGCAGGGTGTTGCGACCACCCGCGAAATTGGCCGCGGCGGGCACGACCTGTTCCCCGTCGATATAGGTGAAGTTGGCCTGCATGCCGAGCCCGCGAAGCGCGCCCGGCAGGAAGTCGAAGAAGGTCGTCGCCGCCGCCTCGATGCCCTTGATCGTTCCCGAACTGGAGTTCGACGGTCGGTAGACGAGGATGTTGCCGAACGGCGCGACGTTGACCACCTGCGGCAGCGAATTGATGAAGCCCTCGATCTCGCGGTAGAAGCCGGCCACCGACACCGAGCCGGTCCGCGAGAAATAATATTCGAGCGATGCGTCGTAATTGTTCGACCGGATCGGTTGCAGGTCCGGGTTGCCGCCATTGCCGGTGTAAGAGATATTGCCGCCGATCGTCCCTTGCGAGATGGTCAATGTCGGATTGATCTGGTTGAAGCCCGGACGGGTGAGCGCTTCGGTCCGCGACAGCCGCAGCTTCAGCCGGTCGGTGAAGTGCAACTGCGCGCTGATGTTGGGCAGTATGTCGGCATATTGCGTGGATGAGGCGATCGGAACCAGTTGCGTCCCGCCGCCTGCCACGGGAAGCGAATTGGTGCCTTTCAGATTGTTGCGCGTGACGACCACGCGCGTACCGATCACGCCGTCGACGGGGAAACCGATGTCGAAGGCATAATCGATCTGCGCATAGCCCGAAAATACCTGCTCGCGCGCCGTGAACGCATTCAGCGGGTTGAGCGCCGGCCGTTCGGGTGCCCATGCGCCCTGCGCGCCGGTGTCACCCGCGCGGACCAGCGCGTCGCGGACATAGTCGCGCACGTCATTCAGCCGATCGTTGAAGATATAGGCGTTGGGTGCGTACCAGGATCGGAATTGCTGGACGTCGTCGCCGTGGAACCCGGCCTCGATGATCCCGCCCTGCGACACGCTGGGCACCTTGTTGATCGGGTCGCGCAGGCTGGCCAGCGAAGCGTAGCGGTCGCCATAGGTGGAGCTGGCGTTGCGATCGGCATAGCGAACCCCGAAGCGGAACTTCGGAAACAGCGACGACTGGGTATCCAGCAACAGGTTGCCCTGCCACTGCCACTGGTCGCCCATCGATTTCTGACGGCTCTCGAACAGACCCCGCACGTAGAAGCTGTTCGGGTTGGCGAAGTCGACGCCGCTCGGCACGAAGTTGACGCTCCCCTGGTCGTTCAGACGGACCGCTAATGACAAGGGTGTCGCGGTCTGCGTCTGGAACTGTCCGAACGTGTTGTCGACGATCGACTTGGTGTAGGCGAGATCGGTGGTGAAGACGGCGTTGCCAATCTCCCATCTTGCGCCCAGCGCGCCTTGGAAGGTGTCGGTGCGCCCGCGCCCGAACTCCTTGGTGGGACCATTGACGATGCCGAGATCGACATCGAACGATTCAAGCGTCGTGCGGTCCTGCGTGAGGACGGCGTTGCGGATCGTCGGCGGATTGCCGCCGGTCGTGCTCGACTGGATGGAGATGCCGAAAAAGTCGTTGGCGTTCTTGTTGCGATAGGCCTGCCACAGACCATCGGCGTAGATCATCAGATTGTCGGTCGGCTGCCATTGCAGGGAGCCATTGACCGACGGACGCTGGCGGTTTCCGCGACCATAGAACAGCCCGATATCCTGCGGGAAGGTGAAATTGCGCCCGACCGAGGCCGGCAGGATTTGCTGCGCGGCAGGTACATTGTCCTGGAAGCCCTGATAGCGGACCGAGTTCAGGTAGCGCGTCTGGGTGAAGGACATGTTGAGCAGCGCGCCGATCTCGCCGATCCCGGTCTGCCAGCGATTGCTGACCAGCAGGCTGCCGATAGGGTCGAGCTTGCGCGATTCCGTATTATAGACCCCGCGCGCCGCACCGGCGAGCTGGAACCCCTTGAAATCGAACGGACGACGCAGTGCAACGTCGATCAGTCCAGCGATTCCCCCTTCCAGATTCTGCGCGGTGACCGCCTTGAACACGTCGACGCGCGCAACCGCCTGCGCCGGAAAGTCCTGGATCGCCACGGACCGGCCATCGGCGGTGAAGATCTCGCGACCGTTGACGGTCGTCTGAACGTTGGGCAGGCCGCGGATCAGCACCCCGTTCGCTTCGTCGGCATAGCGGGTCACCTGTACGCCGGTGATCCGCGCGATCGCTTCGGACGCGTTGTTGTCGGGGAACTTGCCGATATCCTCCGCGACCAGCGCATCGACGATCGCATCCGAATTGCGCTTGATATTCTGCGCGTTGCTCAGGCTCTGGCGGATGCCGGTAACGACGATATCCTCGGGGGGAGCCTCAGCGATCGGTGCAGCGCCGGATGGTGCTGTCCGTGACGGCTCGGCCCCGCTCGTCTCGCCCTGCGGGACGGTGGACTGGGCCAGTGCGGGTGTCGCCGCGATCGTGATCGCCAGCGTTGCACTGGACGCGAGCAGGCGTGCCGTCGTCATCAGGGTCATGGTCGCGTTCCTCGTCCTAGATCTTGTTTTTTGTCGTGGTTGGGTGATGATCGTCAGGGTATCGGGGTGATGGCGATCCGGTCGATATTGGGGGCGTAGCGCGAGCGCAGCAGCACGTCGGGCCACACCTGCGAGGCATAGGTCTTGCCATCCCAGTTCGGCTGTTCCTCGCCCGCGATACGGATCGTGTTGGTGCCCGCCCGCAACATCACCGGCACGGTCATCTCCCACCAGTTGTTGCGGTGGAAGCTGTTGGGGAAGGTCGCCAGGACCGGCGTGTCGCCGTTGACCGAGATGCGCGCGATCCGGGCGAGTGGATCGGGGTTGTAATGCGTCGCCTTCGACTGCTCGTCGTTCGAGAAGCGGACCGTCAAGGCATAGCGGCCCGCGCGGGCCACGCGGACGTCGGGGAAGGTGAGCGTGTTGGCATTGCCCGGCGCGCCGCCAATGTCGAACACCGCCTTGCCGCCATCGGCGAGAGACGCCTCGGCAACGCGGGCGGTGCCCGCGACCTGCGCCGCCTCGGCCTGATAGACCTGAATGCCTGCGGCCGGTGCGGCCGTCACGCGCAGTCCGCGCAGACCGGCGGTGTCGGACACGACCACCTTGTTGATGCCGCCCAGCAGGAAAGCCGTGTTCCCGGTCATGGCACGGCCGTTGACGGTCAGCGTCGGCCTTGCGCCCGCGGCCAGCGTGGCGAGCCGTGCCGGTCCATCCTTTGCGGCATAGACCCAGAATGTGGCCGCTCCACCACGCATCCCGGCGTCGCGCACGTCATAGACCTGTGCGTCGTTCGCCGGGGCCTGCGTCAGCGTGATACGGTCGACCAGCGCATTGCCGTTCGTCTGCCCGCGCCCGTCGGTGCTGCGCGTCGCGAGCGTGACGACGTGTCGCCCGGCGTTCAGCGTCACGCTCGTGTCGACATGGTCGAGCACCGATGGCTTGTAACCGAGCGGCAGGTGCAGTTCACCCGCCTCCTTGCCGTCGATGCGCAGGAAAACGTTGGTCGGCCCCTGCGCCTCGGCCAGCGGGTCCTTGTTGAAGGTGCTGGCCAGCACGCGCAGGTCGTAGCGGCCGGTGCGCGGCACCTCGACCGCGAAGTCCAGCGCCGCGTCGTTACCGGATGCGAACCCTTCGACCGAATAGCCGCCCGAGGTGTGGAAGCGGGAGACGTCCTTGGGCGAGCCCTCCGGGCCGCGCACCTTCAGTCCGCTGCCACGGCGGGTTGCCGCTTCCGCCTCATAATCCTGCCGCCATGGCGCGTTGGGCGCTGCCGGGGTGGTCGTGCCCGGCGTGATGACCAGTTCATAGGCCGACTCCTCGCGCAGGGGCGGCAGGCCATCGCGCCCGAATGTCAGCGCCAGCGTACCGTCGCGGACCGGAACCCGCTGGTCCGCGACGACGATCGGCGGCGCGGCATCGCCCAGTTGCCCGGTCCAGGCGATCTCGCGGATCCGCATCTGCGCCGATGCGCCGAAGAACGCGGGCAGTTTCGTCAGCGTCACAGCGGCCGCGCCGTTCTTGCCCCCGAGCAGCAGACGCGCCTGGCGTCGCTCTGGATCGAGCGTCGCGACGCCCTGTAACGTATAGCTCTGGTTGGGGTGGGGGGGCGTGACGTCCAGCGTATGTCCGCTCATCGTCGCATAGGCGTTCAGCAGCCACCATTGCCCGTTGCCGCGGTTCGCCTGCACGGCACTGTCGCTCAGATTGCCGTCGATGTTCCAATAGGCGATGTCGGCGTCGACCTTCGCATCCTCGATCGCGGCGACCCACTGGACCATCTGCCCCGGCACCGAGGTGTGATAGTTATAGGCATATTCGTTGATATTGATCGGCAGGTGGCGACCCTGCCACTTGGTGCCTGCGAAAAGCCGGTCCTCCCATTCACGGTATTTGCGTACGCTGGTGCGGACGGTCGCGGGGTCGCTCAGTTCGTGCCATGTGACGATATCGGGCATGGTGTCCTGCGCGATCGCGTGGCGCAGGAAGCCCTCGACCTGGTCGAACAGGATGCTGGTGTTCGGCCCGGCGATCCGGGTGCCGGGCGATGTCTGCCGCAGCGCCCGTACCGCACGGTCCCAGGCGTCGAAGAACACCGCCGGTTCCTTGAGCCAGCTAACGCCGTTGCAGCTCTTGGCATCTTCGCTGAACATGTTGCCGTCGGGCTCGTTGAACGGCACGAAGACGATGCGGTCGCGGTAGCGCGGGGGCAAACCCCGGACCTGTTCGGCCTGGCGTTTCAGCACCTCGATATAGTTCGTCACCGACTGCGCGCAGTCGCCGGTCTTCCACTTGTAAGGGAACTCGCGAAAGACATCGGTCATGTAGATATAGGTGTCGCCGCCCGACGCGTCGGTCAGCAGGGTGGAGACCTCCAGCGCATCGGCGCCGGGGTGCTGCGGCCCGTCCTGTGCCTTTGTCGACACGGTGCGCAGGTTGATCCCTTCGATCAGGTTCGGGTGCGGCAGTCGTGCGTCGTACAGGCCGTAGAGCGTACCCGATGCGCCGCCATGGAACGCGCCGGTGTTGCTGCTCATGTCGACGGTCAGCCGCTCGGGGGCCTCCTGCGCCAGGGCGGACCAGGCGGTGGAGGCGAACAAGGTGGCGAGAAGAAGATGACGCATGGGGCGGGTTTCCAGGGGAAGGAGGGAAGGGGTCATGCGGCGCGGTCCGCATTCATGCGCGCGATGGTGGCGGCGTTCAGGGCGAGGCGGCTGATCGCGAAGGCGAGCATCAGGTGCATCGCAGCCGGCACGAGCGTGGACAGGGCCCGGATACCGGCCAGCGATAGGGGCGTCTGATTGTCCGCCCCGGCGGTGTAGGAAACGAGGACCAATACCCCGCTGATCAGGACACCCGCCACGGCCCAGGCGAGCTTCACGAAGAACTGGTTGAAGGCAAAGCTCATGCCTGAGGAGCGCATCCCCAGCTTCCACTCGCCATACTGGTCGGCAAGCTGGATCAGCGTGAAATGCAGCGGCAGGGTGCAGCCCAGCACGATGCAGCACAGTCCGACCAGGACCAGCCACAATGTCGGATAGTGGCCCGGTACGAAGAAGGCGCCGACATGCCCCGCGACCAGGATCAGATTGACCCAGATATAGATCGACCGCACATCGTAGCGGCGCGTGAAGGCGGTGACGACGATCGAGCCGATGAACCCGCCGATCGTCGCGATGCCGAAGAAGAAGGCCTGATAGGTCGTGCCGCCCTTCAGCACATAGGTGATGAAGTAGAGCGCCGCGCCGCCCTTGGTGTTGAAGATCGCGATCAGCAGCAGCGTCATCGCGAAGGTGATGCGCAGTTGGTCGTTCTTCAACGTGTTGGCGATCGCGACCCGCAGCGGTGGCTCCTCGGCGGCGGCGAAGGCGATCCGCTCGCGGACGAACAGGAAGCAGATCAGGAACATCGCGACCGCCGCAAGGCTCAGGATCGCGACGCCATCGCGATAGCCGCGCGCGACGTCGCCGCCGCCCAGATGGCGGACCATGATCGGAAGGCCGACAGACACGGTGAACGACGCGATCGCCACCATCGCGAACCGCACCGACTGGCACGCGACGCCTTCCTCGGCGCTGTCGGTCATCCGCGTGACGAGAGCGCAATAGGGAACGTTGTTGAGCGAATAGGAGAAGGCGAGCAGGAAATAGGTGATCGCGGCATAAGCGACCTTCCCGTCCTCTCCCAGATCGGGCGACTGGAAGGTCAGGAAGCAGCTAAGCCCCACCGGAATCGCGGTCCACAGCAGATAGGGGCGAAATTGTCCCCAGCGCGTCCTGGTCCGATCGGCCATGATCCCGATCAACGGATCGGATATCGCATCGAAAATGCGCAAGGACAGGAACAGGATGCCGACCACGCCGGGGGCGATCCCGAAGACGTCGGTATAGTAGAAGGTCAGGAAGTTGGCGATCAATCCGGTGATGATCGTACCGCCCGCGTCGCCAAAGCCGTAGGCGATTTTCTCGCCGAATGAAACGCCCGGCCTCGGTGCGTCACGCGGCACGATGGGGGCGGCGTCGCCCTGTTGCATGATCGTCGTCATGCTAGGGAATCCGCGAAAGCCTGCGCCACCAGGGCGCCGGCACGGACGAACACGGGCAACCGTTCGATCGGCGCGGCGCACCTGGTCGTCTTGCCGCCCGCCTCGGGCCTGCCGGTCCAGGCATCTATCCAATCGCCCTCGGGCAGCCAGACCTCACGCTCGACAATCCCGGCCGCCATGACGGGGGCCACCAGCAGGTCGGGACCGAACATATATTGGTCGTCCACCTCCCAACTGCGCGGATGTTCGGGAAAGTCGTAGAACATCGGCCGCATCGGCGGATCGCCCGTTTCGTGCGCGGTCCGCATCAGTTCTGCGACATAGGGCCGCAATCGCTCGCGCAGCGCCGCGAGACGACGGAGGATAGCAAAGACGTCTTCGCCGAAGCTCCAGAGTTCGTTGCCCGCGCCCGTGTCGCACTGCGCCACGCCGTCGCGGAACGGCTCGGCCGGCGGGGTGATCGGATCGCGATGGCCGTGCATCCGCAATACCGGCGTGAATACCGCCCATTGGAACCAGCGGATCATGAGTTCGTGAAACGCCGGATCCTCGACATGCCCGCCGTGGAAGCCGCCAATGTCGGTCGTCCACCACGGGATGCCCGCCATCGCCATGTTCAGCCCCGCGCTAAACTGGTTGCGCATGGCGGTGAACGAGCTGTGTATGTCACCCGACCACACCAGCGCGCCGTATCGCTGGCTGCCTGCCCAGGCGCAGCGCACCAGGCTGACCATCTCCGTCTCGCCTTGCCCGCTCAGCCCGTCGTGCAGCGCCTGGGCGTAATGGAACGGATAGGCGTTGCCGACCGCGAGCACTTCGCCCGCGTGATACCGGTAATTGTCGAAATCATAGGCGCCATATTCCGGCTCCGCCTCGTCCAGCCAGAACAGACGGACGCCCTTGTCACCGTAATTGCGCTTCAGCGTCTGCCAAAGAAAGTCGCGCGCGCCGGGATGCGTGACATCGAGGAAGCGCGTGTTGCCGAGAAATTCCTGCTGCACGTCGACCCCGCGGTTCGCGCGGACCAGATAACCCCGCTCGACCAGTGCCTGATAATTTTCGGAGCGGGCGTCGACGGTCGGCCAGACCGATACCATCAGTTCGGTGCCCATGGCCTTCAACTCGGCGCACATGGCGGCCGGGTCGGGCCATTCCCGACTATCAAACCGCCAGTCGCCCTGCACCGGCCAATGGAAGAAGTCGGCGACGATCACCGCCAGCGGAATGCCGTGGTCGCGATAGGTGCGGGCAACCGCCAGCAACTCGTCCTGCGTCCGGTAGCGCAACTTGCTCTGCCACAGTCCCAGCGCGAAGTCGGGCATCATCGGTGGGGTGCCGGTTACTTGTGCATATTGGCGCACAATCTGGGCAGGCGTGTCGCCGGCGGTGATCCAATAGTCGATCTCATGCGCGGCATGGGACGTCCATACCACACCATTGGCGGCGAAACAGGCTTCGCCGATCGCCGGGCTGTTCCACAACAGGCCATAGCCATGGCTGGACACGACGAACGGCACGCTCGCCTGCGAATTGCGTTGCGCCAGCTCAAGCACGCAACCGGCCAGATCCAGGTTCGGCTGTTGATACTGGCCCATGCCGTACAGCCGCTCGCCAGGCTTCGCCTCGAAGCGGACCGTGATCCTCGCCGCGCCGCCGGGCAGTGGCCGGAACTCACGGCCCGCCAACCCAAGTGCGCTGATCGTATCGACCGTTTCGCTGCCGATCGTCCAGAACTTGGCGACCGTATCGCGCTGACGCCATTTTTCTTCCAGCAGCAGGCGGCCATGGCCATCCAGGAAGCGCACACGCCCCTGAAGATCGAGTTCGGCGGTGATTCCACCATTGCGGATCCGGGCTACCGCGCCATCGCGCTCGATCGTCGGCGTGACCGGGGCGATGTCGAGCAATGCGCCGGGCGAGGCCGGGCGCTGTGCGAATGTGGAGGCGCGAAGTCGCAACCCGTTCGGGCCATAGGCTTCGATTCGGACCCAGTCGCCGTCATAAGTCCAGGCGATTGCTCGCTCTTCATGCGTCAGCGTTTCCACGCTTTCCTCCTCCCCGTCTCGGCCTGTTTGGTCCGTAAACGTTTACGGATTTGTGCGTTTCAACTAATCTCCTGTCAAGCCCCTTGCGTTGCCGTCGTTCGGCGGCGATCAGATGGACATGGACATTCGGGCTCTTGCGGGTCGTCTGGGCTTGTCGATCGGTACCGTGTCACGCGCGCTGAACGACCGCAAGGACGTCAGCCCCGTCACCCGCCAGCGCGTGCTGGAGGCGGCGGCGGCCTTTGGCTACACGCCCAATCAGTTCGGTCGCACGCTGCGAATCGGTCGTACCGCGTCCATTGGGTTCATGCTGACGCTGGAACATGACAGCGCGGTGCACGGCGATCCCTTCTTCATGGCGCTGATGGCAGGCGTGCAGGCCGGACTGGTCCCGCATGGCCTCGATCTGGTGATCCTGCTGGCCCGCAAGGGCGAGGATGGAGAGACGTTCCTGCGCCGTCATGTCGCGCGTGGGACAGTGGACGGCTGGGTTCTGTCCGGCACGCAGTATGAGGATGCACGCATCACCTTGCTATCGGAGCGCGGTATCCCGTTCGTCGCGCTCGGACGCACCGCGTCGGTCCAGGATTATGCGTGGATCGACCTTGATTTCGAGGGCGTGGTGGCGGAAGCGATGGCACTGCTACTGACCAACGGCCATCGCCGTATCGGCTTGGTGACCCCGCCGGTCGCGATCAACAACAGCCATGTCGTGGTCGCGGAATATCGCGCCGCCCTTGTGAAGGCCGGGCTGTCGATCGATGAGGCGCTGATCCATCGCGGCGATACCGACGAGCATGACGGCGAGGCGGCTACCCGGGAGTTGATGGCCCTCCGCCACCCGCCCTCCGCCTTGTTGCTGATGGGCGAGACAGCGCCCGTTGGCGCTTATCGTGCGCTGCGCGGGTTGGGGCTGGAGCCGGGACGGGATATTGCGGTCATTGGACTGCGCGACAATCCGATGTGTCAGGCCTTGTCACCTGACCTCACCTGTTTCACCCTCGACCTGAACGCGCTTGGTGTAGCGCTGGCGCACGAACTGGTTGCGGTCATCGCGGACAAGGGAGGCGGAACGCGCCAGAAACTGCAAATGCGATGGCCGCTGGAATTCCGGCTGCGACGCAGTCATGAGGTCAACAGGTTCATCTTGGATCGGGCGGGTGACCGCCCCTGACGCGAGGGGATTGAGGGCCTGTCACTTGCCCCCTGGCGAGGTGGTTTATACCAGTGTTGCCTTAAGTTGATGGCTCAAGTATTTGCAAATACGATGTTTTATGAACTGGCGCTGCCATGTAAAACCTGTCCCATAGCGCTTGCCTCGATTCATGGCGGGTGAACGCACAACTACTCCGCGGGACCAAACACCTAGTTCCAATCAGACCGGCGTGCTGAGCCGCTTCGCGAAGGTGGCGGCGATCAGTCTGCTCTCGGCTACCCCCAGATCGGCCGGGTTGTAGCGGTCGCTATGGGGCCTGTTGGGACAAATCCATCCCCTCAAGTCGTGGCTTGCTGGGGCTTTATGGGACATTTGGAAATAACGTGGTTGTGGACTTTGGTGGGCCCGGCAGGACTCGAACCCGCAACCTAGCCGTTATGAGCGGCCAGCTCTAACCATTGAGCTACAGGCCCCACCTGAATGCGTCCGTAGCGTGACGCGTGCGTATTTCGCAACGGCGGATCGATGATCCTTGCAAAGAAAAAGGGCGCCTCCACGAGGGAAGCGCCCTTTCCTGACATAGCAGTCGGCGCTTCGGACCCGAGGGTCCGAGGCAGCATTACTGCATGTTGTCGGCCTTGGCGTCGGCAGCGTCACGGACGTTGTCGGCGGCGGCGTTGATGTTGTCGGCAGCGTTCTCGAGCGAGGCAGCGGCAGCACCGTTCGAGGTGTTGTCGGCAACCGCTTCGAGGTTGTCAGCCTGCAGTTCCATGTTGTCGGCCAGCATGTCCGCGTTGTTTTCAACAGCGGCCGCTTCCGGCGACTTCGTGCAGGCGGCCACGGACATCAGGCCGGCGGCAGCGAGAACAAAGGCAATCTTCTTCATTCGAATGCTCCCAAGCATAAGCAATCATCGCGGCCGACCCGAATGCCGTCGCGAAGCGGCTCAAATAACGCGCGGTTCATCGCGGTCAATCCGCAAAATTCACATAACCGCAAGGTTCGCGACGAACCGATGGCAGGGATCGGGCTTTTTCAAGGCGTTGCCTTCGCCGAACGGTTGCCGTCGAGCCGACAGTTTATCGCGGTTTTACAGGGTCGATCGGTTCCGGCGCATTGGCCACGACGGCCAGCATGGCGGTCCAGGCGGCGACATTCTGGCGCAGCGCGGGCAACGCCACCCGGTCCAGCACGTCGTCGGGCGTGTGATGGGTATCGAAATAGTCCCATCCCGACTGGTTCAGGTCGATCGCGGCGGTGCCCAGTTGCAGGGTCGGGCCGATATCGGTGCCGTCGCCGCCAGGCGCGCTTCCCCGGGTGATGCCGAGCGGCGCCAGCGCGGTCTGCAACCGGTCGGCGACCGGCGTCGCCTCCTCCGGCAGGTTGACCTGGAAGCGCCAGATGCGATCGGCGCCGAAGTCGCTTTCCGAGGCGGTGGCGTGACGCTCGGCGGCATGGGCCTTGGCATAGGCCGCGCCGCCCATGCCGCCGACCTCTTCCGCGCCGAACCAGACAACGCGGATCGTGCGGCGGGGCGTGCCGGCCTCCATGATCCGCTTGGCGGCCGCGGTGGTGATCGCCAGGCCGCTGGCATCGTCGATCGCACCGGTGCCCAGATCCCAGCTGTCGAGATGGCCGCCGACCAGCACGATGCCGGCAGACGGATCGCTGCCCGGAACCTCGGCGATGACATTGCCCGATTCGCGCATCCCGACCATGCGCGGCGTCAGGACGAGTTTCATTCGGACCGGGCGCCCGCGTGCGGCGACCCGCTCCAGTTGCTCGGCATCTGGGACCGACAGCGCGGCGGCGGGGATGGGCTTCACGCCCTGGGGAAAGTTGGTGGTGCCGGTATGGGGGAATCGGTGATGATCGGTCCCGATCGAGCGGATCACGATCGCGAGCGCGCCCCGGCGGGCGGCCAGCGCCGGTCCGGTGAACCGCGCCGTGCCATAGGCGCCGTAACCCGCGCCGTCCTGCGTCCGGGGCATGGCATTGCCGATATAGACGATCTTGCCCCTGATCGCGTCATCGGGCGCAGCCTGGAAGGCGGCCATGCTGGGGAAGACGGCGACTTCGGCGGTCAGTCCGGCGGCGGGCGTCGCGCCCGAATTGCCGAGCGCCGCCAGGGTCAGCTTCTGTGGAAAGGGCGCCAGGATTTCCGCGCTCTCGGCCCCGCGCTCCCAGACCGGCATCTGATAAGGCTCGACCCGGACATTCTTGAAGCCGAGCGCGGTCAGCCTGGCAACGGCCCATTCGCGGGCCCGCGCCTCCGCCTCGGTGCCCGCCAGCCGCTGTCCGACTTCGGTCGTCAGCCCCTCGACGATGGTCCAGGCGACGTCATCGGTCAGCGCGGCGTCGCGCAGGCGTTCGACCTCGGGCGAGACGGCGGCGGGCAGGGGAGGCGGCGTGCGCTGGGCGAGTGCGAAGATGGGAGTGGCGAGGGCGGAGGCGGCCAGGGCCGCGAAAAGGAAGCGGTTCATGCGCCGGACTGTTGCCCAGTCGGTCCCGTTTGCCAACCGCCTGCCCACCGACTACATGGGCGGAAAATATCCAATAGTCGCAAAAAAGCACGGAGCTCCGCGCCGCCATGGCCGTCCAATATACCTATGTGATGAAGGGTCTGACCAAGACCTTCCCCGGCGCCAACAAGCCTGTCCTCAACAACATCCACCTCCAGTTCCTGCCGAGCGCGAAGATCGCGATCATCGGCCCGAACGGCGCGGGCAAGTCCACGCTGATGAAGGTGATGGCGGGCATGGACACCGACTTCACCGGCGAGGCCTGGGCCGCCGAAGGCGTCCGCGTCGGCTATCTGGCGCAGGAGCCGCAGCTCGATCCGGCCAAGGACGTGATGGGCAACGTCAAGGACGGCGTCCGCCCGATCGCCGATCTGGTCGATCGCTTCAACGCCATCTCGGCGGAAATGGGCGATCCCAAGGACGACACCGATTTCGACGCCCTGATGGAAGAGATGGGCGAGCTTCAGGCCAAGATCGACGCGGTCGACGGCTGGTCGCTCGACAGCCAGCTCGAACAGGCGATGGAAGCGTTGCGCTGCCCGCCGGGCGATGCCGATGTCACCCGCCTGTCGGGCGGTGAAAAGCGTCGCGTCGCGCTGTGCAAGCTGCTGCTCGAAAAGCCCGATATCCTGCT
The DNA here is from genome assembly GCF_039594485.1 of Sphingomonas sp. Taxonomy (GTDB): domain Bacteria; phylum Pseudomonadota; class Alphaproteobacteria; order Sphingomonadales; family Sphingomonadaceae; genus Sphingomonas. The sequence goes on from NZ_JBCNNI010000003.1 coordinate 122,259, forward strand.
GCTCGACGAACCGACCAACCACCTCGACGCCGAAAGCGTGTCGTGGCTGGAAAACTATCTGAAGGAATATACGGGCAACGTCATCCTCGTCACCCACGACCGTTACTTCCTGGATAACGTCGTGAACTGGGTGCTCGAGCTGGATCGCGGCCGCTACTACACCTACGAATCCAACTATTCCGGCTATCTGGAAAAGAAGGCCAAGCGGCTGGAGCAGGAAGAGCGCGACGAGGCGGGCAAGCAGAAGGCGATCGCCGACGAACTCGCCTGGATGCGTCAGACGCCCAAGGCCCGCCAGACCAAGTCGAAGGCGCGTATCCGCGCGTTCGAGGAACTGATGGAGAAGCAGGAGAACCGCGTCGCTGGCAAGGCGCAGATCCTGATCCAGATCCCCGAACGCCTGGGCGGCAAGGTGATCGAGGCCAAGGGGCTGACCAAGTCCTATGGCGACAAGCTTTTGTTCGAAAATCTCGACTTCATGCTGCCGCCGGGCGGTATCGTCGGCGTGATCGGGCCGAACGGCGCGGGCAAGTCGACGCTGTTCAAGCTGATCACCGGCCAGGAACAGCCCGACGCGGGCACGATCGAGATCGGCTCGACCGTCAAGCTCGGCTATGTCGACCAGAGCCGAGACGAACTCGATCCCAACAAGAATGTCTGGCAGGAAATCTCCGACGAGCTGGAGGTCTTCCGCTTCGGCAAGCAGGAGCTGGGGACGCGCGCCTATGTCGGCGCGTTCAACTTCCGCGGCCCCGACCAGCAGAAGAAGGTCGGCCAGCTGTCGGGCGGTGAACGCAACCGCGTCCATATGGCCAAGATGCTGAAGGAGGGCGGCAACGTCCTGCTGCTCGACGAACCGACCAACGACCTCGACGTGGAAACGCTGCGCGCGCTGGAAGAGGCGCTGGAGACGTTCGCGGGCTGCGCCGTGGTCATCAGCCACGATCGCTTCTTCCTCGACCGCCTCTGCACCCACATCCTGGCCTTCGAGGGCGATAGCCATGTCGAATGGTTCGAGGGCAATTACGAATCGTACGAAGAGGACAAGCGTCGCCGGATGGGCGATGCCGCCGATCGTCCAACGCGTCTGGCCTATAAGAAGCTGACCCGCTGATCCCTGACATCACCGGCTCGCGCGACGCCCTTTCCGAGCGATCGGAAAGGGCGTCCTCATGTCCGGCTCCGGCGATCGGGTTTAAATGGATGGGACGAATCCCCATTTCGGCCGTTATAAGCATAGGGAAATAAAGGGTTCGGTCGGGAATGGCGGTAGTCGAGCAGGCGCAGGGCGAGGATCAGGAGATCGCCGGCGCGGGACAATTGCATTATCGGCTCCGTCAGCAATCCGTCCTGGCCGCCTTTGGTATCGAAGCGCTGCGGGCGCGCGATCTTGATCCCATGTTGCAGCGGGCCACCGAATTATGCGCAGAAGGGATGCGATCTTCTTTCTGCAAGTTCCTGGAATATAGGCCGGATCGCGATTCGTTGCTGGTCCGTGCCGGGGTCGGTTGGGGGGCGGGCGTGGTCGGATCGACCGAGATGCGGACCGATATGGGTTCGCCCGCCGGCTTTGCGCTCCAGACGGGGCAGGGGGTGATCTCCAACCATCTTGAGCAGGAAGAGCGGTTCCGCACGCCGCAGTTCATGGCGGAGCACAAGATTCGCCGCGCGATCAATGTCCTGGTCGAGGCGTCGGGCCAGCGCTACGGCGTGCTGGAGGTCGACAGTTCCGATGAGGGGCGGTTCGAGGAGGCGGACCTGGCCTTCATGCAGGGGTTCGCCAACCTGATCGGCGTCGCGATCGAGCGGCAGGAGGCCGAGCGTCGCCTCGCCGAGGCTGTCGAGCATCAGAGGCTGTTGACCCGCGAGGCCAGCCACCGCGTGAAGAACAGCCTGGCGCTCGTGTCGGCCATGCTCAACTTGCAAAAGCAGGAGGATGACGACCCCCGCGTGCTGCGCATGCTGAACGATGCGCAGGCGCGGATCACCGCGATCGCCCAGACGCATGATCAACTATGGCGCGGCGAGCGGGTGGGTATCGTCTCGCTCGACGATCTGGCCTGCGGCATCGCGCATCAGCTAGCCGAGCAGGCGCAGAACCATCACGTCCATTGTGAGATCGAGGCGATCGAGATGAACGCCGACACGGCGATTCCGATCGGCCTGATGCTGACCGAGTTGCTCACCAATGCGATCAAATACGCCTATGACGAGCGCGGCGGCAGGATCGACGTGGCATTGCATGTTCGCGACGCGCACCTCATCCTGTCGGTTCGCGACCAGGGCAGGGGGCTGCCGGCCGATTTCGACATGAAGGCGGCGTCGCGCCACAGCCTGGGCATGCGGATGATCGCCAGCCTCGCGCGGCAGTTGCGGGGTGAGGTCCGGTTCGAGGATGCCGCCCCCGGCACCTGCGCGACCCTGACCATGGCCTATCCGCAGGGGTGACGGGTCGGTCCGGCGTATGCCGGGATGTCAGCGCAGTCTCTTTACGAACGTCCGCCCATCCTCGCGCCGTTCGGTCTGGAAATTGGGGATCGCCTCGATCAGGTCGGAAAGCCGCTTGAACCCATAGTTGCGGGTATCGAAGCTGGATCGATTGCCCGCAAGCTGCCCCATCGCCGACAGGCTGGCAAAGCCCCGTTCGTCGCGTTTCACCGAATTATACGCATCGACCAGCAGCTTGAGCAGCTCTTCGTCGATCGGGCGCGGATTGCCCGCCGTCCGCTTCGACGGCTCGATCGAGGGCGGCAAAGAATCGGCGAGCGGCACGTCGGCGGCAACGGGCTTCGTCGTGGGAATGGCGGCGGAGCGGGTCGCCTCCGCGATCAATGCGCCGACATCGATGAAACGGCTGCACGCCTGCTTGAAGGCCTCGGGCGTGCGCGAATTGCCGAAGCCATAGACGGGGAAGCCGTCCTGTCGGATGCGTGTCGCCAGGGGCATGAAGTCGCTGTCCGACGACATGATGCCGAACCCGTCGATCCGCCCCCGGAACAACAGGTCCATCGCGTCGATCGTCATCTTCATATCGGTGGCGTTCTTGCCCTTGGTCAGGTCGAACTGCTGCTGTGGCTCGATGCCGTGCTTGACCATGACGTCGCGCCATCCTTTCAGGCCCGGCTTGGACCAGTTGCCATAGGCGCGGCGGACATTGACCGTGCCCAGCTCGGCCAGCACCGTCAATACGGGGTCGATGGCGGCGGACTGGGCATTGTCCGCGTCGATGAGCAGGGCGATGTTGCGGGTCAGGGCGTTCATGTCGTCCGTCTAGCAAAGCCGGGACGCTACGGCCATTGCGTCCGAATGCCTTATTGGCGATCGAATTTCGTGAGCTGGACACTGGGCATGTCGCCTCCCTTCGCCATCGAGGATCGGAGGTATCGTCCTCAATCTGATGGATAAGTTATAGAAATAACCTCATATTCCCGTTCGCCAGCGGGGAGGGTGACGCGGCGGAGATCCCCGACGGCGGCGCCCCGCAGCGCACGGGCCAGCGGCGCGTTCCAGCCGACGCGCCCCTTGCCCGCATCGGCCTCGTCATCGCCGACAAAGGTCAGTATGCGCTCCTGATCGTCTTCGTCGGCGATCGTCACGGTTGCGCCGAACCAGATTTTGGATCGATCCTCCTGCCGGGCGGGATCGACGACCTTGGCGGCCTTCATCCGCCTGGAAAGCCAGCCCAGCCGCCGGTCGATCTCGCGCAGGCGCTTGCGGCCATAGATATAGTCGCCATTCTCCGACCGATCGCCATTGCCCGCCGCCCAGGCGATGGTGTCGACCAGCTTGGGGCGCTCGACCGCGAACAGCGCCTCATATTCCTGACGAAGCGCGGCATAGCCGGCGGGCGTGATATAGTTGGGACGGTCCATGACCCCGCTCTATCGCGCCCGCCCCAGCGATCAACCCGGTCGAGAGGACTTGCCGAGATACCAGCTCAGCGGGGTCGGCCCCCGGCTGGTGGCGCGCGCGGGGTTCATCAGGTCATAGACGACCGCGTTCTCCAGCACCCGCTGCACATAGTTGCGGGTTTCCGAATAGGGGATCGCCTCGATCCAGTCGACGATATCGACGCTGCCGGTGCGTGGATCGCCGTTCAGGCGAAGCCACTTGTTCACATTGCCGCCGCCGGCATTATAGGCCGCGATGGCCAGCGGATAGCTGCCGAAATTGTTGCGGATCCGCTCGAAATAGCTCGCGCCCAGCCGGATCGACATATTGGGGTCGGTGGTGAGCGAGGCGGGGGAGTAGGCCAGGCCGATCTTGCCCGATTGCTCGGCGGCGGTGCCGGGCATCAACTGCATCAGGCCGCGGGCACCCGCCTGGCTGACGGCGGCGCGGTCGAACTGGCTCTCCTGCCGGGCGATGGCGTGGATGATCGTCCAGCTCGATTCGTAACCGGCCGGAACGGGCACGGTCGGGAAGCCCGCCGCCGAATAGTCGGTCAGCCCGTTCTGCATCGCGCTGCGCCCGACCATCACCGCCAGGTCGGGGCGATTGAGGCTGCGCGACAGATCGGCGGCGAGCAGATGGTCGGTTTCGTCCTCCGCATCGGCGGCGATCTGGCGGATGAACGCGGTCTGGTCCTGCCACTGGCCGATCATGCCCAGGAAACGTGCCGCCCGCACCGTCTCGCGCGCGTCGAAGGCCGCCTTGGCGGCCGGCGAGATACCGTTCGACGCGATGGCGGGGGGCGCGACGAGCGGGCGGCCCGTCCGCTCCAGCGCCAACTGGCCATAGAATTGATCGCGATACTGCGCCGCGCGATTGTAGAAGGCGGCGGACTCGGCCGAGCGACCCGCTGCCTCCGCCGCGCGTCCCGCCCAGTAGAAGCCCTTCGCCCGGGTCTGCGGCGACTGGCTGCCGCGACCATAACGGTCGAACAGCGTCATGGCGTCGGCCGGGCGCGCCAGCTTCATCGCCGTCTGGCCCGCGAGCCAGACCAGGCTGGTATAGTCGTCACGCTCGCCATAGGGCTTGGTCGACACATCGGTCCCCGCCGGATAGGCGTCGTCGACCTGCCGCGCGATGTCATAGGCGGTCTGGAGCTGATTGTCCGCCGCCGCCGCACGGGCGTTGACCAGCAGCGTCTCGTAGAATTTCTCGACATTGCCTGGGCGGGTGGTCAATTGCCGCGCCCGCGCCAGCCAGGCGCGCGCCGTCAGGCTGTCCCCCGTATTGCGCAGCCAGGCCGCACGGTCGGCGACATAGCCCGCGTCATTGGCATAAAGTTCGGCCGTGGAAGCGGACAGGGCGGCGGCATCCGCCGACTGGGTGCGGAAGGCGAGGCGCGCGGCGAAGATCGGCCGACGCGCGGTGCTGGTATAGCCCAGTTGTCGCGCGGCCGCGCTCGTCTGCCCGCTCCAGAGCAGGGCATCCATGCGCGCATCGTGATCCTCGGGGCTGAGAGCGGCCGCGAAGGTCGACATCACCAGCGCCTCGTCGGTGGGCGACAGGGTGCCGCGCCGCCAGGCTGTCCGCGCCGCCTGCGCCGCTTCGGCCGACGCGCCGGTCGCCAGCAGCGCGCGGGCATAGGCGACGCCGCCGGTGGCCGACTGGGGCGGGAAGCGACGGAAATAGGCGACGATGCTGGCCGGCGCGGACGTGAAATTCGCCGCCTGTCGCTCGGCCGCGCGACGGAAACCCGCCTCGCCAGGCCAGCGGGGGTGCGCCATCACGAACCCGGCATAGCTGTCGAAGGGCAGCGAATCGGTCTGTTGCAGCGCCCGCCACTGGGCCAGGGCGGCAACGATCGCGCCATCGGCGGGCGCGGGCATGCCCTGTGTCTCCGTGCCGGGGCTCATATTCGCCATCTGGGTGCGATAGCGGTCGAGTTGATCCTGCCCGCCCGGCGAGATCAAGGAGCCTGTCAGCGTCGCGAGGATCGCCCCCGCCTTCGTCAATGCCATCATAGTGGACAGAATAGGGCCTCTACCCGTACATGTCCTGAACAAATTGCTGATTTCGGCGCAACGGGAGCGCATTTCCTCTCATGTTTTCAGGGTCCATACCGGCGCTTGTGACGCCGTTCGACGATCAGGGCGATCATATCGGCGGAGCGTTCGACGAAGCCAGATACCGCGATTTCGTCGAATGGCAGATTGCGGAGGGCTCCACGGCGCTTGTCGCCTGTGGCACCACGGGCGAAGCCGCGACCATGCCCAAGGACGAGCATTTCCATGTCGTGCGTGTCTGTGTCGATCAGGCGCGGGGGCGTGTGCCGGTGATCGCCGGGGCCGGATCGAACGATACCATCGTCGCGATCGACAATCTGAAGGCCGCGCAACAGGCCGGGGCGGATGCGGCGCTGATGGTCCCGCCTTATTATAACCGGCCGAGCCAGGACGGCATCGTCCGCCATTTCGCCGAACTGGCCAAGAACGCACCGCTGCCCATCGTCCTCTACAATGTGCCCGGTCGTACCGTCACCGATATCCAGCCCGCGACGCTGATCCGGGTGGTGCAGTCGGCGCCCGACGTGTTCGTCGGTGTGAAGGACGCCAGTGGTGTCCTGGCGCGCGTATCGCATCATCGCTCCGCGCTCGGCCCCGATTTCTGCCAGTTGTCCGGCAATGACGATCTGTCGCTGGCCTTCAATGCGATGGGCGGCGTCGGCTGCATCTCGGTTACCGCCAATGTCGCGCCGCGCCTGTGCGCCGAGTTCCAGGCGGCCTGCGCGGCGAGCGAGGGTGCGCGCGCGCTCGAACTGCATGACCGGCTGTTTCCGTTGCACGAGGCCATGTTCGCCGATGCGTCGCCGGGGCCGGTGAAATATGCGATCAGCCGGATCATGCCGCATTTCCCGACCGGGGTCCGCCTTCCCATGACCTGGCCGTCCGAGGCGGCTCGGGCGCAGGTCGATGCGGCACTCGCCCATGCTGGATTGATCTGAACCGAAGAGGCGGGGTCGGTCGGCACCGGCCCCGCTTCCGCCGCAATTGTCGCCCACCTTCCCGCCAGGTATCTGGACAGGGAGATCGGGGTCGATGTGGGTCGCGGTGATGATCGCCATGCAGGCCGGTGCGGTCGCGGGGCCGGTCCTGCCCGTCCCGCGCCGCCCGGAGGCGCCCACCCGCTGTCCCGTCGGTGAGACGGGCGACGACGTCGTGGTCTGCGCCCGCTCGGCGGAAGAGGACCGGCTGCGGCCCGTCCCGGACTATTCCAAGCCGCTGTCCTTGCCCAAGGCGCGGACCGAGATTCCTGGAGTCGGCACCCTGTCGGGCGAGGTCGAGCAGGCCGGGGTGGGCGGTTTCCCCAGCAACCGGGCGATGATCCGACTCAAGATCCCGCTCGGCGGACGTCGCCGTCCATGAGGAGGTCGGCATCATCGCCACGTCGGGACACGCCGCCGCGATATGACGCGGAAACGGGACAATGCGTCGGCAGCGGCTTTTCAGGACAGATTTGAACGCCTACATCGGCCCATCCATGCGCCCGAAACCCCAGACATTCGACAAGAAGAAGATCGTCGCCGAGAACCGGCGCGCCCGCTTCGATTATGCCATCGAGACGACCTATGAGGCCGGTATCGCCCTGACCGGGACCGAGGTGAAATCGCTTCGTTTCGGCGAGGGATCGATCGCCGAATCCTATGCCGAGGTCCGCGGCGAGGAGGTCTGGCTGGTCAATTCCAATGTGCCGGAATTCAGTCATGGCAATCGCTTCAACCACGAGGCGAAGCGTCCGCGTAAATTGCTCCTTCATGAGCGCGAAATAAACAAGCTCCACGGTGCGGTGGCGCGCGAGGGCATGACCCTGGTGCCACTGATGATCTATTTCAACTCGCGCGGTCGCGCGAAGGTGGAGCTGGCATTGGCGAAGGGCAAGAAGGCGCACGACAAGCGCGACTCGATCAAGGAACGCGATTGGAAGCGTGAGCAGGGCCGTATCCTGCGCGATCGCGGCTGATGGCGTCGGCCGTGCCCACCATGTGGGGCCGCACCATGGGCTGGGTGCGGCGGAACATGCCGACCCGCGATTCGATGGAACGGAACCGGTTGCTCCGTCCGGTGGCGCACCGGGTGCTGGCCCCCGAACTGTGGCGCTTCACCCGCCGGTCGGTGCCGCGCGGCGTGGCGCTGGGCATCGTTGCCGGGTTTCTTTTCCCGGTCGCGCAGATCGCGATCGCCGCGGTGTTCGCCTTGCCGTTCCGCGCCAATGTGCCGGTCGCGGCGCTGACCACCTTCATCACCAATCCGCTCACCACGCCGATCCTGTGGCTGATCGCCTATCGGATCGGCACGCTGCTGTTGCGCAGCGACACGCCGATCAACACCCAGCCCGTGGCGGAGGCCGCGACGGGATGGTTGCAATGGTCGACCAGCGCCTTTCACTGGCTCTGGGAACAGGGCCCTGCCTTCGGCCTGGGGCTGTGCGTGCTGACGGCGGGCGGCGCGGTGCTGGGCTATGCGATCTCGGCGCTCGGCTGGCGGCTCTGGATCGCACGGAAATGGCGTAACCGTCGCAGAACAGCCGCAATTTAGCACGGCGTACCGATTTGACTGAGCGTATCAGCCCGCTACAACGGTGGCATCACTGTCCTATTCGGGAATTCAGATGCGCTCCGTCCTGATCGCTGTTCTTCTCTCCTCCACCGCCGCCACCGGCTTTGCCCAGACCTCCGCCCCGATCGACAAGGCGGCCGTCGGCCCGGTCAAGCCGGGGGCCCGGAACGGCCCCGAGATCGGCGATTTCGGCTATGACATGGCGGGGCGCGATACCTCGGTGAAGCCGGGCGACGACTTCTTCGATTACGCCAACGGCACCTGGTACAAGAACACGACGATCCCGACAGATCGGTCGAGCTATGGCATGTTCCACGTCCTGCAGGACCGCTCGCTGGAACAGACCCGCACCATCCTGGACGAAGCCGCGAAGCGTCCGGGTGACAAGCCCGGCGATTTCTATGCCAGCTTCATGGACGAGGCCGCCGTCAACGCCAAGGGTGTCGCCCCGGTCAAGCCGTGGCTGGCCGCACTGCGCGCCACCCGCGATCGCACCGCGCTGGCGGTGGAGATGGCCAAGCTCCAGCGGCAGGGCGTCGGCGCCCCGTTCGGCGTCTATATCGGGCAGGACGACAAGGCCCCCGACACCTATATCGCGAATTTCGGCCAGAGCGGTCTCGGCCTGCCCGACCGCGACTATTATCTGAAGGCCGACGATAAGCTGGCGACGATCCGCACCGCCTATCAGGCCTATCTCGCCAGGATGCTGACGCTGGCGGGTGAGCCCAATGCCGAGGCGCGCGCGGCGGCCGTCTTCAACTTCGAAAAGGCCCTGGCCAATGTCCACTGGACCCGGATCGAGAGCCGCGACGCCGACAAGACCTATAACAAGTGGCTGGCGGCCGATTTCACCGCCAAGGCCCCCGGCTTCCCCTGGGCGCAATATATGCAGGCGCTCGGCGTCTCCGGCCGCCCGGCCTATCTCGTCGCCCAGCCGAGCGCGGTGACCGGCGAGGCGAAGGTCTATGGCGAGACGCCGCTGAATGTCCTTCAGGACTATGCGATGCTGAAGGTGCTGCGCAGCTACGCGCCGTATCTGTCGAGCGATTTCGACAAGACCAACTTCGCTTTCTACGGCACGACCCTGTCGGGCACGCCCGAGCAACAGGCGCGGTGGAAGCGCGGCGTCACCCTCGTCTCCAACGGGCTGGGCGAGGAAGTCGGCAAGCAATATGTCGCCAAATATTTCCCGCCGGAATCGAAGGCCGCCGCCGATGCGCTGGTCAGGAACCTGATCTCGGCGATGGGTGACCGGCTGCGCAATCTGGAATGGATGGCGCCCGAAACCAAGCAGAAGGCGCTGGCGAAGCTCGCCGCCTTCACGCCGAAGATCGGCTATCCCGACAAGTGGCGTGATTATTCCGCGCTGCAGATCCAGCGCGGCGACCTGGTCGGCAATGTCGCGCGCTCCAATGCGTTCGAGTACCAGCGTGACCTGAACAAGCTGGGGCAGCCGATCGATCGCGGCGAGTGGTTCATGACGCCGATGACGATCAACGCCTATGCCAACCCGCCGATGAACGAGATCGTCTTCCCGGCGGCGATCCTCCAGCCGCCCTTCTTCGATCCGAAGGCCGACCCGGCGGTGAACTATGGCGGTATCGGCGCGGTGATCGGGCATGAGATCAGCCATCACTTCGACGATCAGGGGCGCAAGTACGACGCCACCGGCAAGCTGACCGATTGGTGGACGCCGCAGGACGTGGCGCGGTTCAAGACCTTCACCGATGCGCTGGTGAAGCAATATGACGGCTATGAGCCGCTGCCGGGTCAGCATATCCAGGGTGGCCTGACCCTGGGCGAGAATATCGCCGATCTGGCGGGCCTGACCGTCGCGCTCGACGCCTATCACAAGTCGCTGGGTGGGAAGCCCGCGCCGGTGATCGATGGCACGACGGGCGACCAGCGTTTCTATTATGGCTGGGCGCAGGTGTGGCGGACCAAGTGGCGCGATGCCGCGCTTCAGCAGGCTTTGCTGTCGGACCCGCACTCGCCGGGGCACCAGCGCGTGCTGACCGTCCGCAATCTCGATCCCTGGTATGCGGCATTCGGCGTCCAGCCGACCGACAAGATGGCGCTGACCCCGGAAAAGCGCGTCCGAATCTGGTAATCGCCTTTGGGCCGGGCGGTGGTCGGGCGCGGATGCAGGAACGCGCTTGACCGCCGGGCGGTCGCCGGATGAAGAGTTTCATCATGGCGATCGCGTCCCCCGAACGTTTCTCTCCCGTCCGTGTCGCGGCCGTCCTGTCGATTGCCAGCGGCGCGATGGCGGCGGCCCTGCTGTTCCTGGCGATCCGAAGCTGGATCGTCGCGGCGGGATTCCTGGCGGCGGCGCTCATCGCGTTCGGTGTCGTGCTGACCTACCGGGCGCTCCGCCCAAGGGTTGAGCAGGCGCGGCGCACGATCGACTGGGATTTCGCCCGCGTCGTGGCCGACGCCAGCCCGGATGCGATCGCGGTGACCGATCGGGCGGGGCGGCTGGTCTGCGCCAACGACGCCTATGCCTCGCTGTTTCCGATGATGCCGACGCCGCCGGGCGTGCCACTGGACCCCACCTATGTCGAGGCGCTGGCGCAGGCCGGGCGTACCGCGTGGCGCGACGGGCTGGGCCGTGCGGACCGGATTGCGGTGATGGGGACCGAATTGTCCGTCGTGGTCACGCGGGCGGGGGACGAGGGCGACCTGCTCGTCTGGCGTTTCGCGGTGGCCGCCGAGCAGGATCTGGCCGAGATGGTCGAGCGGCTGATCGGCGGGATCCATGGCGACCGGCTGGGCAGTGCCGGGATCATGGCCGCGCTGGTCGCGCCCGATGGTCGCGTCCGGGCCGCCAACAGGGTGTTGTGCGCCCGCGCGATGGGTGGCGAAATGCGGTCGATCGTCGGCCGCGACTTCGCGACCTTCCTGGCGCACGATCAGAATGGGCAGGTCCGCTTTTCGGCGGAGGTGGCGGCCGGCTCCGGCCACGCGCTGCGTATCCTGCAAATTCCTTTTGTCGAAGGCGAGGGCGCGCCGATGCTGGTCGTCCTGCTCGATGAGGAAGAACCGCTCGTCGCACCGATCGGCACCAGCGTGGGCAGCCATGTGCGGGGCCTCGTCTCGCTCATGCCCTTCGGCATCGCGCTGGTCGATCGTGACGGGCGCTTCCTGCAGATGAATTCCGCCTTCATGCGTGCGGCGGGCGTCAACGCCTCTTCGCCGCCGCTCTACCCGGGCGATCTGGTCGTGCGCGAGGACAAGGCGGCGGTGGCCGACGCGATCCGGCGTTTCGCAAGCGGTGCGACCCATTCGGCCGATATGGCGGTCCGGCTGAAGGAGCATCCCGAGGAGCCCGTCGCCCTGACGATCGCGGGTGCGCGGGGACTGGGCGATGCCGCCGTCCTGCTCAGCCTCAAGGACAATTCGGAGGAGAGCCGCCTGAAGCGCGAAGTCGCCCAGGCGACCAAGATGCAGGCGGTCGGACAGCTCGCCGGCGGTGTCGCGCATGATTTCAACAATATCCTCACCGCGATCATCGGTCATTGCGACCTGATGCTGATGCGCCATTCACCCGGCGACAGCGACTATGACGATATCCAGCAGATCCGCACCAACTCGAACCGCGCCGCCAGCCTGACCCGGCAATTGCTCGCCTTTTCCCGTCAGCAGACACTGCGCCCGCAGATCCTGCAACTGCCCGATGTCGTGTCGGAGGTGTCGAATCTGCTCAAGCGGCTGCTGGGCGAGCGGGTGCGGCTGGACGTGACCCATGGCCGCAACCTGGGGCCGGTGCGCGCCGATCCGGGCCAGTTGGAGCAGGTGGTCGTCAATCTGGCGGTCAATGCGCGCGACGCGATCCTGGAGAATGAACCGGCGGGCGGCGGCATCCTGACCATCCAGACGCGCGCCGTGTCGATGGCCGATGCGCGGGCGATGGGGAACGACATCCTGCCCGCGGCCGACTATACCGCGCTGATCATCAGCGACAACGGCACCGGCATTCCGCCGGAAATCCTGGGCAAGATCTTCGAGCCCTTCTTCACCACGAAGGAACTGGGCAAGGGGACGGGGCTCGGCCTGTCGACCGTCTATGGGATCATCAAGCAGTCGGGCGGCTATATCTTCGCCGACTCGCCCGCCGGGGGCGGCGCGCGCTTCTCCATCTATCTGCCAGTCCATGCTGCGCCGGCCGTGCCCGCCGTCCGAACCGCCGCCGGCAAGCCCGCGCCCAAGGCGGCCACGCCCTGGGGGTCGGGGACGATCCTGCTGGTCGAGGACGAGGATATGGTCCGTGCCGTCGCCGAGCGTGCGCTGACGCGACAGGGCTATACCGTGATCGCGGCCGAAAATGGAGAAGCCGCGTTGGAGATGCTCGACCGCCACGGCAAGCCCGACCTGCTGATATCCGACGTGGTGATGCCCACCATGGATGGACCGACCATGGTCGGTCATGTCCGCAAGCGATACCCCGACCTCGCGGTGCTGTTCATGTCGGGCTATGCCGAGGAACAGTTGCGCAAGTCGATCACCCTGCCCAATGTCGGTTTCCTGCCCAAACCCTTCTCGGTCCAGCAGCTTGCCGAGGCGACGCAGGCGGCGTTGTCGCAACAAGCCGCTGGCGGATGACACAAACCATGATATGGCAGTGTCGATGACAGCAGAGCCCGTGCAGATCCTCATCGTCGAGGATGAACCCCTGATCGCCATGATGCTGGAGGACTTTCTCGACGTCCTCGACAAACAGGTCGCGGGCACCGTCGATAGTGTCGATGACGCGCTGGCCCGCGTGGCAGAGGGGGGTATCGACGCCGCGATCCTCGACGTCAACTTGCGGGGCGGCCAGAAGAGCACTCCGGTCGCCGAAGCGTTGGCGGAGCGCGGCGTGCCCTTCGTCTTTGCCACCGGCGGTTCGGACGACTCGGTGGACGAGCGGTTTCGCGATCGCCCCCGCCTGCAAAAGCCGTTCACGATGGACGGCGTGGCCAAGGCACTCAGTTCGCTCTGAACCCCGACGGAATGGCAGGGACGCCATTCCGATCTCGCGTCTGCGAAATTTGCTTGCGTCGAAGGGGCCTGTCGCGACATAGGGCTGCGCCATGACACGCCAATTCGACAAGTCCCGCCTGCCGTCCCGCCACGTTTCCGTCGGCCCGGAGCGTGCGCCGCACCGCAGCTATTATTACGCCATGGGTATCCAGGAAGAGGATATCGCCAAGCCCTTCGTCGCGCTGGCGAGCGCGGGCAACAACTCGGCACCCTGCAACACCACGCTCGATGCGCAGGCCGATGCCGCGCAGGGCGGGGTGATCCGTGGCGGCGGCATGCCGCGCCGGTTCAACACCATCACCGTCACCGACGGCATCGCCATGGGTCATCAGGGGATGAAGGCGTCGCTGGTCAGCCGCGAGGTCATCGCCGATTCGGTCGAACTGTCGGTCCGCGGCCATTGCTATGACGCGCTGGTCGGCTTTGCCGGGTGCGACAAGTCCCTGCCCGGCATGATGATGGCGATGCTGCGCCTGAACGTGCCGTCGATCTTCGTCTATGGCGGCTCGATCATGCCGGGCCGCCATCAGGACCGCGACGTGACCGTGGTCGACGTGTTCGAGGCGGTGGGCCAGCATGCGGCGGGCAATTGTCCGCTCCACGACCTGATCGCGCTGGAAAAGGTCGCTTGTCCGGGCCACGGTGCCTGTGGTGGCCAGTTCACCGCCAATACCATGGCGTGCGTGGGCGAGGCGATCGGCCTGTCGCTGCCCAACAGCAACATGATGCCCGCCCCGTTCCTGGATCGTCATGGCATTGCCGAGGCGGCGGGGGAGCAGGTGATGGAGCTTATTGCCCGCAACCTGCGCCCGCGTGACATCTGCACCCGGGAGGCGTTCGAGAATGCCGCGCGCGTCGTCGCCGCGACCGGCGGATCGACCAATGCGGGCCTTCACCTTCCCGCGATGGCGAACGAGGTCGGGATCGATTTCGATCTGTTCGACGTCGCCGAGATCTTCAAGACGACGCCCTATATCGCCGACCTCAAGCCCGGTGGCCGCTATGTCGCCAAGGACATGTATGAGGCGGGCGGCGTCTATATGCTCATGAAGACCTTGCTCGCAGGCGGCTATCTGCACGGCGATTGCATCACCGTCACCGGCAAGACGCTGGCCGAGAATATCGACGAGGTGACGTGGAACCCCGACCAGAAGGTCATCTACGATGTGAAGACGCCGCTCAGCCCGACCGGGGGCGTCGTCGGCCTGCGCGGTTCGCTGGCGCCCGAGGGCGCGATCGTGAAGGTCGCGGGGATGAAGCGCCTCCAGTTCGAGGGGACAGCGCGCGTCTTCGACTGCGAAGAGGAAGCCTTCGCCACCGTGGAGGCCCGCGGCATCACCGAGGGCACCGTCCTCGTCATCCGCTATGAAGGGCCGAAGGGCGGTCCGGGCATGCGCGAGATGCTGTCCACCACCGCCGCGCTCTATGGACAGGGGCTGGGCGAGAAGGTCGCGCTGATCACCGATGGCCGCTTCTCGGGCGGCACGCGGGGCTTCTGCATCGGGCATGTCGGGCCGGAAGCGGCCGATGGCGGTCCGATCGCACTGGTCGAGGATGGCGACACCATCCGTATCGATGCCGAGGCTGGAACGATCGACCTCGACGTGGCGGAGGATGTCCTGGCCGAGCGGCGCGCCCGCTGGGTGCCGCGCATGAACGATTATCAGTCGGGCGTGTTGTGGCGCTATGCCCAGAATGTCGGTCCCGCGCATCAAGGCGCCGTCACCCACCCCGGCGCCAAGTCCGAGCGCCATGTCTATGCGGACATCTGATCCGCTTCTCCTGACGGCGACGCTGCTGCTGGCGGGCTGCTCCGGCGGCACCGAGCAGCAGCAGGCGTCGGGAGACGGGCAGGCTGTCCAGCCGAAACAAAATCCGGGTCTGGCGATCGACTGCGCGCTGGCGGGGGCGCAGTCCTTCGCGCGTGATTGCACCGTCGAGCAGGCGGACGGCGGCGATGCGGTGATCCTGACGCTGCGTCATCCCGATGGCGGTTTTCGCCGATTGCAGGTAACGCATGATGGGCGTGGCGTGGCCGCCGCCGATGGCGCTCTGCCCGCACGGATATCGGTCGAGGGGGATCGGGAGATCGGCATCGTTGTCGGCGATGATCGATATCGCCTGCCCGCCACGATCGGTGCGAAATGATCCCGATCGAGGGGCGCCCTGTCCTGACCGCCGCGCGGATGAGGGCGGCGGAAGCGGCGGCGATGGCGGCCGGCACGCCGGAAACCGAATTGATGCGCCGTGCGGGCGAGGGGGTCGCGAAGGCGGTCGCGCGGCTGGCGGGTGGACGGGCGGTGCTGATCCTCTGCGGGCCTGGCCATAATGGCGGCGACGGCTTCGTCGCGGCGTCGGCCCTCGCGCGGCAGGGGTGCGCGGTGCGGGTGGCGGCCTTTGGTTTGCCCCGTAGTGACACGGCAAGATGGGCGCGCTCGCTCTGGCAGGGGTCGGTCGAGTCGCTCGACAGCGTGGAGCCCGCGCCGGTTCTGGTCGATGCGGCATTTGGAACCGGGCTGTCGCGCGCGCCGGACGATGGGGTCCTGTCGGCGCTTCGACGCCTGGCGGATGCGGCCTGGCTGCGGATCGCCATCGACCTGCCGAGCGGGATTGAGAGCGATCGGGGCATCCCGCTGGCCGACCATGCCGGCTGTGACGTCACGCTGGCGCTCGGTGCGCTGAAGCCCTCTCATCTGCTTCAGCCCGCGCGAGGACATATGGGCGAGGTTCGCCTGATCGAGATCGGCCTGTCGATCAACAGTGACTGGCGCGCACAGCATCGCCCGACGCTACCCATGCCCGATGCCGGGTCGCACAAATATAGCCGGGGCATGGTCGCGATCGTCGGGGGCAGCATGGCGGGGGCGTCCGAACTGGCCGCGACCGCCGCACTCCGCGCGGGGGCCGGATATGTCCTGCACCTGAGCGATGCGGCGGAGAAGGGCGGTGCCCCTCATGCCGTGGTCCGCCGGGCCTTTGATCCCAGTGCGATGGACGACGAACGGATCGGTGCGCTGGTCATCGGCCCGGGCCTGGGCCGAGACGACAAGGCGCGGGCACGGCTCGACGCGGCGCTGGACAGCGGCCGTCCGCTGGTAATCGATGGCGATGCCCTGAGCATCTCCGATGTCGCCGACCTGAACCGGACCGGCGGTACACGGATCCTGACCCCCCATGGCGGCGAGTTCGCGCATCTGTTCGGCGCATCGAGCGACGCCAAGCCCGATCGGGCCCGCCGCGCGGCCGAGGCGACCGGGGCGATCGTCGTCTTCAAGGGTGCGGATACGGTCATTGCGGCACCCGATGGGCGGACCATCTTCTGCCCGCCCGCCAGCCCCTGGCTGTCCACGGCGGGGACGGGCGATGTGCTGGCGGGGGCGATCGGCGCGATGCTGGCCGCCGGACTGGAACCGCTGGCGGCGGCTGAGGCGGGCGTGTGGCTTCATGCCGAGGCCGCGCGGCGTTGCGGGCCGGCTTTCATCGCCGATGACTTGGCAGATGCGCTTTCCGCCGTCAGAGGCTGAGGGCATGAGCGATATCATCATCCGCGTCGCCGCGCGTGGCGACGGCGTGACCGAAAATGGCCGTCACGCCGCCTTTGCCGCCCCTGGCGACACGTTGTCGACGGACGGCAGCGTCTTGCCCGGCCCGCATCACCAGACGCCGCCCTGCGGCCATTTCCCCCGCTGCGGCGGATGCCAGCTCCAGCATCTGGACGATGAGAGCTATGCGGGGTTCGTCAGCGATCGGATCGCCTCGGCGCTGGATGCGCAGGGGCTGGCCGTACCGCTTCGTCCTGCGCATCTCTCGCCACCCCACAGTCGCAGGCGCGCGACGCTCCATGCCGAGGCCAAGGGCGGGCGCGTCCAGATCGGCTTTTCGGAGGAAAAGAGCCACGCCATCGTCGACATGGCGGAGTGCCATATCCTGGACCCCGAACTGTTCGCGCTGGTCGCGCCTCTCCGTGGCCTGCTCCAGCGGCTGGGCTTCAAGCGGCGCGGCGACGTGCACCTGGCGCTGGCCGATCAGGGGGCCGATGTGCTGGTCACCGGCTTCTCGCCCGACGGGCTGGAGGCGGCGGAGACGATCATCGGCTTTTGCCAGCGACACGGCGTCGCGCGGTTCGCGGTCGATGACGGGCTGGGGCCGGAAACCCGCTGGGAGCCGGAGCCGGTCACGATGACGCTCGGCGGGGTCGCCGTGCCGCTTCCGCCAGGCGCCTTTCTCCAAGCGACGCGTGACGGTGAAGAGATGCTGGTCGCGGCGGTGCGCGAGGCGGTCGGCACGCCGCGTTTCACGGCCGACCTGTTCGCCGGGCTGGGTACGTTCGCGCTGGCGCTGCCGGGCAAGGTCTATGCGGCCGAGGGCGCGCGGGACGCCATCCTTTCCCTCAAGGCCGCGGCCAATGCGCATGGCCGCCCGGTGTTTGCCGAGCATCGCGACCTCTATCGCCGGCCGCTGACCAAGGTCGAACTGGATCGGTTCGACGCGATCGTGCTCGATCCGCCGCGAGCGGGTGCGCGCGACCAGGCAGAGGCGCTGGCCGTCGCCGATGTCGCGGCGGTCGCCTATGTCTCCTGCAACCCGTCGAGCTTTGCGCGTGATGCCCGTGAGATGGTCGATCGTGGCTGGCAGCTCGAATGGGTGCAGCCGGTGGGTCAGTTCCGCTGGTCGACCCATGTCGAACTGGCGGCGCGGTTCGTGCGTCAGCCCTCGTCTGGATAATCGGCGCGCACGAAGAACAGCCCGTCCGACGGTGCGTTGAGCCCCAGCTTGCTCCGGTCCCGCGCCGCCAGTGCCTCCGCCACGTCGTCGGACGTCCAACGGCCCATACCGACCAGCGCCAGGCACCCGACCATCGAGCGCACCTGATGGTGAAGGAAGGAGCGGGCGGCGGCACGAATGAAAATCCGGTCGCCGTTCCGCTCCACCGACAAAAGGTCGAGCGTGCGTACCGGGCTGTCCGCCTGGCAATGCGCCGACCGGAAGGTGGTGAAGTCGTGCCGCCCGACCAGCATCGCCGCACCATCGGCCATGGCATTCGCGTCCAGCATTTGCGGCACCTGCCAGGCCAGCCCGACCTCGTGGGTCAGGGGCGCGCGTCGGTTGATGATCCGGTATTCGTAGGAACGCCGGATGCACGAGAAGCGCGCATGCCAGTCGGGCGCGACTTCGACGCATTGCAGGACCGCGACGGGCGCTGGCCTCACCCGCGCATTGATCGCCTCCATCAGGCGGAAGGCACCGATGTCCTTCTCGATATCGACATGCGCGCGCATCGCCAGCCCATGGACGCCGGCATCGGTGCGCCCGGCCGCATGGACGGCGGTCCGCTCGCCGGTGACGGCATGGATCGCATCCTCCAGCGCCTGCTGCACGCTGGGTCCATGCGCCTGGCGTTGCCAGCCCATGAAGGGGCGGCCGTCATATTCGACCGTGAATGCGAAACGCGTCAAAGCCGCGTTCCCGCGGGTATCGCGAAACCCCGGAGCAGATCGTCGGCGCTCGAAACTCCGCGCCCGGCGCGCTGGACGGTGACGGGGCGCAGGGCCCCTTCGCCGCAGGCGATGCCCAGCCGATCGTCCAGCACCTCGCCTGGCTCGCCATGGCCATCGATGCATTCGGCGCTCAGCACCTTGATCCGCTCACCCAGGCACTCGAACCAGGCGCCGGGCGCGGGATTGAAGGCACGGACCTGGCGCTCCACCGCCACGGCCGTCCGGGTGAAGTCCAGCCGCGTCTCGGCCTTGTCGATCTTGGCGGCATAGGTGACGCCCTCGGCCGGTTGCGGGCGCGGGGGATAGCGGTCGGGATCGGCGAGAACCCGGACCATCAATCGGGCCCCCATCTCGGCCAGTTCGTCGGTCAGTTCGCCGGTCGTCTTGCGCGCGATCTCCGTCGAATCCTCCAGCCGGACGGGTCCGGTGTCGAGCCCGGCCTCCATCTGCATGATGCCGACCCCGGTCACCGCATCGCCCGCCAGGATCGCGCGCTGGATCGGGGCCGCACCCCGCCAGCGGGGCAGGAGCGAGCCATGCACGTTCAAGCAGCCCAGTTTCGGTGCCGCCAGCACCGGCGGCGGCAGGATCAGGCCATAGGCCGCCACCACGGCGACATCCGCCTCGAAGCCCGCGAATCGCGCCTGTTCCTCGGCCGAACGCAAGGTCGTCGGCGTCAGGACCGGGATGTCCAGCGCCTCCGCCGCCTGATGCACCGGCGAAGCGACCAGTTGCCGACCGCGCCGTCCGCCGGGGCGCGGCGGCTGGCTATAGCTGGCGACGATATCGTGTCCGGCCTCGACCAGCGCCCGGAGGACGGGAACGGCAAAGCCCGGCGTGCCCATGAAGATGATCCGCATGCCGCAAGCCTCTCTGCGCTGGCGGGAATGCGCGCAAGCCCCTATCTGTCCAGATATGGCTTCCCCCGAGATCGAGGCGCTGACCCAGGCGCTGGCGCGCATTCCCGGCCTTGGTCCACGCTCGGCGCGGCGCGCGGTCCTTCACCTGCTCAAGAAGCGCGAGGCGGCGCTGACCCCGCTTCTGTCCGCGCTGGCGGCGGTCGAGGCGCGGCTGGAAACCTGTTCGACCTGCGGCAATATCGACACCGCCAATCCTTGCGCGATCTGTTCCGATCCGCGCCGGGACGCGGGCGCGTTGTGCGTGGTCGAGGAAGTGGCCGACCTCTGGGCGCTGGAGCGCTCACGGCTCTTTCCCGGGCGCTTCCATGTGCTGGGCGGGCGCCTGTCGGCGCTGGAGGGCGTGCGGCCCGAGGACCTGGCGATCGACGCGCTGGTCCGCCGGATCGAGGGAGGCGGGATCGACGAGGTCGTGCTGGCGATGAACGCGACGCTGGAGGGGCAGACGACCGCGCACTATATCGCCGAACGGATCGAGCGGTTTCCGGTGCGGGTCACGCAATTGGCGCATGGCCTGCCCGTCGGTGGCGAACTGGATTATCTGGACGAAGGCACGCTGGCCCAGGCGTTGCGCGCGCGCCGTCCCGTGGCCTGACGCCCCGGCTTGACGGTCCGGTGGCGGCACCGTAGCGGAACCGTCATGGCCATTCTTCCTATCGTCGAAGTCCCCGACCCCCGCCTGCGTCTCGTCTCCAAGCCTGTGGAGACGGTGGATGATTCGATCCGCCAGCTCGTCGCCGAGATGATCGAGACGATGTACGACGCCCATGGCATCGGCCTGGCGGCGATCCAGGTCGGCGTCGACAAGCGCATCCTCGTCATCGATCTTCAGGAGGAGGAGGATGAGGAAGGCAAGCCGATCAGGAATCCGCACGCCTATATCAATCCCGAGATCCTGTCGGTCAGCGACGAACTGTCGACCTATAATGAAGGCTGCCTGTCGATCCCCGAGCAATATGCCGAGGTGAAGCGGCCTGCGCGCTGTCGGGTCAAGTGGCTGGACGAGAAGGGCGAGGCGCATGAGGCCGAGCTGGACGGCCTGCTCGCGACCTGCATGCAGCATGAGATCGACCATCTGAACGGCGTCCTGTTCATCGATCATGTCAGCCGGCTGAAGCGCGACATGCTGATGCGTAAGCTGAGCAAGATCCGCAAGGGCGGCTGAGGCCTCTCCAAATGCCTGTCGAATGGGCCTGTTCGGACAGGCTCGTTCGATCTATGTTCCGACCTGTCCCTCGATATGACAGGTTGTGATGATGCCCGAATTGATCGCCGTTGCGTTGCTGGCCCTGCTGCTCGGGGGGCTGGTCGGCTGGCTCGCCGCGCGACGCAAGGCCGACGGGCTTTCGGCCGAACTGGCGACCGCCAGGGCGCGCGCGGCGGAGGTCGACCCGCTGCGCACGGCACGCGAAACCGCCGAGCGTGAAAAGCAGGACGCCCTGCAGGCGCTGGCCGAACTGCGTGGGCGGGCGGCCGATCTCGACATGATCCGCGCGGCACGTGATGCCGTGGAGGCCGAGCGCAATGCGGCGCTGCGCGATCTTGCTGAACTGCGCGCCCGGGCACAGGAACGCGAGGCGGCGCACGCGCAGGCACTGGAGGCGCTGGGCAAGGCGCGCGAACAGATCAATACCCAGTTCGGCGAGGCGGCGGCGCGCGCCCTGGAGACGGCGCAGCGCCAGTTCCTGGAGCGCGCCGAGGCTCGTTTCCGCCAGTCGGAAGAGGCTTCGGGCCAGACGCTCAAAGCGCTGCTGGATCCGGTTCACCAGCGGCTGCAACGCTATGAAGAGGGCGTGCGCAAGGTCGAGGACGAACGCCGCGACGCGTTCGGCGAGTTGAAGGGCCAGATCGAGGCGATGCGGATCGGCCAGGAGCGCGTCTCGGGCGAGGCGGCCAAGCTGGTCAACGCGCTTCGCAATGCGCCCAAGGCGCGGGGGCGCTGGGGCGAGCAGCAGTTGCGCAACGTGCTGGAAAGCTGCGGCCTGTCCGAACATGCCGATTTCCAGACCGAGGTCAGCGTGGCGGACGGCGAGGGCGGTCGGCTGCGCCCCGATGCGATTGTTCGCGTTCCGGGCGGCAAGGCGCTGGTCATCGACGCCAAGGTCTCGCTCAACGATTATCAGGATGCGTTCGGCGCGGTGGACGAGGTGGAGCGACTGGCCGGGCTTTCGCGCCACGCCGCCGCGATGCGCGCGCATGTCAACGGGCTGGGCAACAAGAGCTATTGGAACCAGTTCGAGGATGCGCCCGACTATGTAATCATGTTCGTGCCGGGCGAGCATTTCCTGTCGGCGGCACTGGAGCATGATCCGACCCTGTGGGACTTCGCCTTCGACAAGCGGGTGCTGCTGGCGACGCCGACCAACCTGATCGCGATCGCGCGGACCGTGGCGGCGGTGTGGCGGCAGGAGAAGCTGGCGCAGGAAGCGCGGCAGATCGGCGCGCTGGGCAAGGAGCTTTACGCGCGCCTCGCGGTCATGGGCGGGCATGTGTCGAAGCTGGGAAAGAATCTCGATACCGCGATGACGGCCTACAACGCCTTTGTCGGCAGTCTGGAAAGCCAGGTGCTGACCAGCGCCCGCCGGTTCGAGGCACTTAATATCGACACTGGCGGCAAGAGCATCGAGTCGCCGCCCCTCGGCGAACAGGCGGTGCGGCCGCTTACCAAGCTGATCCCCGTCGCCGAATTGACCGACGCGGGCGAGGAGTAAGAATCCGAGGGGGACTCGCGGAGCGGCGCTTGCCCGGCACGGTGCGCCAGGTGCGTGGTTGGTGCGCTATGCCAGTCTGGCGCGTGCGACGGTCCGCCAGAGTCGCTCCAGCGGCCCCTGTCCGAAATGCGCGATACAGGGTTTCGACCAGGTCAGCATCAATGCCCATAGCGGCGGCACCATCAGATAGAGCGTCGCGCGATCCCAGCGGGCGAACTGTCCTAAACCATGGCCATAGAAGAGGAAGGTCATGATGAGGCTGGTCGCGATATAGTTGGTGAAGGCCATTCGGCCGGCGGCGGCGATACGTCCGGTCCACCAGTCTTCGGGACGGATGAGCAGGATGATCAGCGCGGCATAGCCGATGGTCCCGATCAGGCGGAACGGTGCGGCCAGGAACAATTCGCTCAGGGTGACCGCGCGAACGTCATAGCCGCTGGCCATGATCCCGGCCGACAGCAGCGCATAACCCGCGAAGGACAGGGCGAGCCCGCCAATGGCCCAGCGGCGATAAAGACGTCGCGGCCAGCCGCCGGTCAGAAAGCCCGATTTGAACGCCGCCATGCCCAGCAGCATCGCTCCCAGCGTCTCGGGACCGATCATGAGGAGATCCCAGAGCGGATTGCCGTTATGCGCAAGCCGAAACGCTGTCGCCATTTCCCATGATCCGCGCATGGCGGTGATCTCCGGCGTCAGGACCGCGACACCGGGCGTTCCGAATGCCGCTTGATAGGCGTTCCAGAGCGCCTGATCCCGCGGCGTGGCGCGCGCCGCCGATGCGAGCAGTCCAAAACATTCCAGCCAGCCCTGCGCCATCGCGACGCCGGTGACGATGATCGCACTGATTACCAAATGGCGTGGCGTGAGCCCGACAAAGGCGAGGGCCACCACGCCGACCAGCGCGTAATGTGCCAATATGTCACCCGTCCAGATAAAGCTCAGGTGGATCAGGCCCAGGACGAACAGCACCCCCATCCGGCGGAGATGCAGTGCGGCGCCATTGCCGCCCGCCGCGTCGGCGCGTTGCAGGACCAGAAGCATCGACGCCCCGAACAATAGCGAGAACAGGCCGCGCATCCGTCCGTCGATCAGAACCTCGGTGGCGATCCAGGCGGCGATGTCGACCGGACGATGTGCGCCCCACGCCATGGGGTTGGAATAGGCCGGGGCGGGCAGGGCGAACCCCGGCATATTCGCCAGCAGGATCGCCATTACCGCCACCCCGCGCAAGACGTCCATGGTCAGCAGCCGACCGCGCGTCGTGATCGCGCCGGCGGAAAAAAGGGGGCTTTCGTTCAAGTCATGCTCCACGGATCGAACCCGATTACCCCTTGGCGCCTTCGATGCAACCGGCCATCCTCGCGAAGCATTGCTAGGCGATGGGATTGTCACCTCGTCTGACCGGCCGCGTCACGGCCCGCGCGCATAACTCGCCTTCGGCCTCGGCCTTTCTTCGCAAGGTGGAGCCTTTTTTCGCGGGAAACGAAGTGACCGGTGGCCCGCTGCTGCTCGCGACGCTGTTGGCGCTGGTGCTGACCAACAGTCCGGCACGCGACATGTTCGAGGACTTCTGGGACAGCCCGCTCCGCATCGCTTTCGGCGTTCGCCAAGTCTCGCATAGCCTGGCCGAATGGATCGACCATGGGTTATTGCCGCTGTTCTTTGTCATCATCGGCGCGGATGTGAAGCGGGAACTGGTTGGCGGATCCCTGTCGCAGTGGCGTAGCGCGGCGTTCCCGCTGGTCGGCGCGATTGGCGGGATGCTGGTGCCGATCGGGCTGTACCTGGCGGTCACGGCCGGAACGCCGGCGACAGCGGGCTGGGGCACGGTCATTACCACCGACACGGCGTTCGGTCTCGCGCTGATCGCCCTGTTCGCGACGCGCTTGCCCATGGGGGTGCGGGCGTTGATGCTGGCCTTTGCGGCGGTGGACGATGTCGGGGGGCTGCTCGTCATCGCCTTCGCCTATAGCGATGCGATCGACCCTCGCGGGCTGATCACGGCGGCGTTTGCGCTGGCGGGGATCATCGGATTGCGGCGGGTCGGCTGGGTTTCGTCGGTTCCCTATGTCCTGCTGGCGCTGCTCCTATGGGGTGGCGTGCTCGAATCGGGAATCCACGCGACGATCGCGGGGGTGTTGATCGGGCTGACCGTCCCGGTCGCGCCCCGGCTGGCCCAGGGACAATTCGCGCAGCGTGTGCAGCGGCGGGTGGATGACTTCCAGCGCGCCCATGGCGCCGCCGAGCGCGCGGCGGATGGTGAAGAGGGGCAGGCGCTACGCGAACGCGCCGAGGAACGGCTGGGCTATCTGCA
Source organism: Sphingomonas sp. (assembly GCF_039594485.1). GTDB lineage: Bacteria > Pseudomonadota > Alphaproteobacteria > Sphingomonadales > Sphingomonadaceae > Sphingomonas. The sequence continues at coordinate 147,225 of NZ_JBCNNI010000003.1, forward strand.
CGAGATGGCGGCGGCGACGACGGTTGCGAGCAGCCGGTTGATCGAGGTGCTGACGCCCTGGGTCAATTATGTGGTGTTGCCGCTCTTCGCGCTGTCGAATGTGCGCATCCATGTCTCCGCCGATCTGATGGGCATGATCGGAAGCCCGCTGGTGACCGGCGTGATCCTGGGCCTGGTGGTGGGCAAGCCGTTGGGATTTCTTGGCTTTACCTGGGCGGCCAGCGCTTTGGGGCTGGCCCGGCGGCCCGATCAGGTAAGCTGGCCGATGGTCGTCGGGGTCGGGGCGCTCGCCGGGATCGGCTTCACGATTTCACTGTTCATCGCCGGTCTGGCGTTCGGCGACAGCGAGATGCGCGAGGCGGCGTCCTTGGGGATCCTGGTCGCCTCGGTGCTGGCCGCCGCCGCCGGCTATGCCGTGCTGCACCTCTGCGCGGAGCCCCGGCACCAGGCCGAGGCTCCGACCACGACTTAGGCGAGGGCGGCGTCTGCACCCATCAGCGTGGGGAAGAAGCCTTCATGCGCGCGGCGCAGATCGTCGAGGGCCACGACGAAATCGCCGTCCTCACGCTCGAAGATCAGGCGGGTGCCCGCAGTGCGGCCGATCCGCTCCACCTCGACCCCGGCCTGATGCGCGTTGGCGAGGAAGTCGATCAGCGCGGTATCCTCGACGGTGGCGACATACAGGCCCTGATCCTCCGCGAAAAGCTGGCGGCATGCCTCGCCGCTCTCCGGGAACTGGATCAGCGCACCGATATTGCCCGCCAGCGCCATTTCGGCGACCGTCACGGCCAAGCCGCCGTCCGACACGTCATGGACCGCCGTCAGATGTCCAGCGGTGATCGCGTCGCGCACCAGGTCGCCGGTCCGACGCTCGGCGTCGAGATCGATCGACGGGGGTGGCCCGGCCTCACGGCCTTCGATGCCATGCACTTCGCGAAGCCACAGCGACTGGCCGATCTCGCCCTTGGGCGTGCCGATCAGGACGATGACATCGCCGGTGCCCTTGAAGGCGATCGTCGCCGACTTGGACCAGTCGGCGAGCAGGCCGACGCCGCCGATCGCCGGGGTCGGCAGGATCGCCGAGCCGCCGCCGGTCGCCTTCGACTCGTTGTAGAGCGAGACGTTGCCCGACACGATCGGATAGTCGAGCGCGCGGCACGCCTGGCTCATGCCGTCCAGGCAGCCGACGATCTGGCCCATGATCTCGGGCCGCTGCGGATTGGCGAAGTTGAGGCAGTTGGTGATGGCGAGCGGCTTGGCACCGACCGCGGTGATGTTGCGCCACGTCTCGACCACCGCCTGCATCCCGCCCGTCACCGGGTCGGCATAGCAATAGCGCGGAGTGCAGTCGGTGCTCATCGCGAGCCCCTTTTGCGTGCCATGGACGCGGACCACGGCGGCGTCGCCACCGGGACGCTGCACCGTGTCGCCGCCGACCATGTGGTCATACTGTTCCCAGATCCACCGGCGCGAGGCGATGTCGGGCGAGCCCATCAGCTTGAGCAGGTCCGCCGCGGGGTCCTTGCAGCCAGGCGAGGCGATCGCGGCAGGCACCTCGGTCGGGACATGCGGACGGTCGTAGAGCGGCGCGTCATCGGCCAGCGGGGCGAGCGGGATGTCGCAGACGACCTCGCCCTTGTGGCGCAGGACCATGCGGCCGGTCTCGGTCACATGGCCAATGACCGCGAAGTCGAGTTCCCATTTGCGGAAAATGGCTTCGGCGAAATCCTCGCGGCCGGGTTTCAGAACCATGAGCATCCGCTCCTGGCTTTCCGACAGCATCATTTCATACGCCGTCATGCCCTCTTCGCGCTGGGGCACATCGTCCATGATCAGTTCGATGCCGACGCCGCCCTTGGACGCCATCTCGACAGAGGAGGATGTCAGGCCGGCCGCGCCCATGTCCTGGATCGCGACGATCGCATCCGAGGCCATGAGTTCCAGGCACGCCTCGATCAGCAGCTTCTCGGTGAAGGGATCGCCCACCTGCACGGTCGGCCGCTTGGCGTCCGCGTCCTCGCCGAAATCGGCCGAGGCCATGGTCGCCCCGTGGATGCCGTCGCGCCCGGTCTTCGAGCCGACATAGACGATCGGATTGCCGACGCCCGAGGCGGCCGAATAGAAGATCTTGTCCTGATCAGCGACGCCGACCGTCATCGCGTTGACGAGGATGTTGCCGTCATAGGCCGGGTGGAAATTCACCTCGCCGCCGACGGTCGGCACGCCGACGCAGTTGCCGTAACCGCCGATGCCGTGCACCACGCCCGAGATCAGGTGGCGCATCTTGGGATGATCCGGCCGCCCGAAACGCAGCGCGTTGAGGTTCGCGACCGGCCGCGCGCCCATGGTGAACACATCGCGCAGGATGCCGCCGACACCCGTCGCCGCGCCCTGATAGGGCTCTATATAGGATGGGTGGTTATGGCTCTCCATCTTGAAGATGGCGGCCTGGCCGTCGCCGATGTCGATGACGCCGGCATTCTCACCCGGACCGCAAATCACCTGAGGCCCTTCAGTGGGCAGCTTCTTCAGGTGGATGCGGCTGGACTTGTAGCTGCAATGCTCCGACCACATGACCGAGAAGATGCCGAGCTCCACGAGATTGGGCTCGCGGCCGAGCGCGTTCAGGACGCGCTGATATTCATCTTCGGACAGGCCGTGGTCGGCGACGATCTGGGGCGTGATCTCGGTCATGGCCCGCGCCTTTAGCGAGGTGTCGCGGGTTCGTCACTATCGCTCTTCGCGAAGAGGCTAACCCAGTCGCATCGCCACCGCGATCGCCACGCCGGACAATGCCAGCGCGCCCGCGATCCAGCCCGCGCCGAGGCGGATCGCGTCCTCGATTCCGGTGGTCGACAGAGACGGGGGCTCGCTTTCGAGCTTTCGCGTCGTCGCGCGGATCAACCGGGGCAGGTCATCCCCCAGCCGATCGAGTTCCAGCGCCAGGGCCGCTGCGCGCCGGGTCCATCGCTCTGGCGACAGCCTGGCCTCGATGATTCGCGTGCTCGCCCGGCGAAGCGCGCCGGACAGTTCGAAATCGGGTTGGATCCCGCTCAGCACGCCGTCGATGGTGATCAGGGCCTTGAACAGCAGGAGCATGTCGGGTTGCAGGACGATCCGCTCTTCCCGCAGCACGGGAAAGATGTCGCCCAGGATCGCCGCCAGCCGGAGCGTTCCACCACCATGTCGCGCGACCAGCCGATCGGCCACGGCCTGGAAGCGATCGGGTGGGATATCATCGGTTTGCGACCAATATTTCATCGTCTCCGCGAGCAATGTCGGATCGCTGTTGGCGATCGACTGGGTGAAGGCGATCACCTCCTCGCGCCGACGCGGACTGACATGGCCGATCAGCCCCAGGTCGAGCATCGCGATGCGGTTGCCCGGCAGGCAGAGCAGGTTGCCGGGATGCGGATCACCATGGAAACGCCCGTTGATGAGCGTCATCTCCAACACGATGTCCGCGCCGATCGAGGCGATGGCGGCGGGATCGATTCCCGCCTGGCGAAGAAGCGCCGCATTGCGGGGCGGGACGCCGTCGATGAAGTCCATCACCAGCAGCGTCTCGGATGTATGGGCCCAGTGGATGGTCGGCACGACGACGCGGCGGTCGTCGGCGAAATCCTCGCGGAGCCGGTCGGCGTTGCGGCCTTCGTTGGTGAAGTCCAGCTCTTCCAATATGTCGCGGCCGAGTTCGCGGACCATCCGCGCCGCGCCATAGCGACGGGCCTCGGCATTGGTCGCCTCGACCATCGCCGCCAGTTGCGTCAGCAGCCGGAGATCGGCCTCCATCAGTGGGCGAATGCCCGGGCGGCGAATCTTGAGCGCCACCTCGGTTCCATCGTGAAGCACCGCACGGTGGACCTGTGCGATCGACGCGGCGGCCAGGGGCTCTGGATCGAAGCGGGCGAAGGCGCTTTCGGGGGGCTCGCCCAGCGCGGCCTCGACCTGGGCGCGAAGCTGCTCGAACGGCAGGCGCGGTGCGGCGCTGTGCAGGCGTTCGAACTCGGCGATCCATTCCGGCGGCAGGAGATCGGCCCGCGTCGCCAATATCTGGCCGAGCTTGACCCAGACCGGCCCCAGCGCCTCCATCGCCTGCCGCGTGCGGGCGGGCAGGTCGAAAGGCAGGGCATCTGGATCGCGCCGCGCGGGATCGAGCCCCAGCCGCGCAAGCAGCACGTCGACGCCGAAACGCGATGCGGTGGCGATCACCTCGGCCAGTCGGGCGCGATCGCGCGCCGCCACCCGGATCGCGTCGAGCAGCATCGGGTCAGCTATACGGTGGCTGGGTATAGCCTGCCGGGCTCAGCGTGAAAATCTCGCAGCCCTCGTCCGTGATGCCGATCGAATGCTCGAACTGCGCCGACAGCGACCGGTCGCGCGTCACCGCCGTCCAGCCATCGTCGAGCAGCTTCACATCGGGGCGACCGATATTGATCATCGGCTCGATCGTGAAGATCATGCCGGGTTTCAACTCGGGGCCGGTGCCCGGGCGGCCGACATGGACGACCTCCGGCGCGTCGTGGAACAACAGCCCGAGGCCATGGCCGCAGAAATCCCGGACCACGCCGTAACGGTGCTTTTCGGCATGACGCTGAATGGCATGGGCGACATCGCCCATATGATTGCCGGGCTTGGCCTGCTCGATGCCCAGCATCAGGCATTCATAGGTGACCTCGACCAGCTTGCGCGCCTTCAGGGGCACGTCGCCGATCAGGTACATGCGGCTGGTGTCGCCATGCCAGCCATCGACGATCGGGGTCACGTCGACATTGACGATATCACCCGACTTCAGCGTCTTTTCCGACGGGATGCCGTGGCAGACGACATGGTTGATCGAGATGCAGGTCGAATGTGTATAGCCGCGATAGCCCAGCGTAGCGGGTACACCGCCGCGTTCCAGGATGAACTGGTGGATCAGCCGGTCGATCTCGGCGGTGGAGACGCCCGGCACCATATGCGGGACAAGCATGTCGAGCGTCTCGGCCGCGAGGCGGCCTGCCTTGTGCATCCCGTCGAAAGCCTCGCGGCCCCACAGCTTGATCGCGCCGGTTCGGCCTTGCGGCGCGTCGGCGGAAACGGTCACATAATCGGTCATGACGGGCGATATAGCGTGGCGCGGCGGTTTTTGCGAGGCTATGTCCCGCACCATGGAATCTGCCTCTTCCCCCGAGCGTGTCTGGACCGCGGCTTTGATCGTGATCGGCGACGAAATCCTTTCGGGGCGCACCCAGGATCGCAATGTCGCGCAGCTTGCCACCTGGCTGAATGTCCAGGGAATCAGGCTGGCCGAGGTGCGGGTCGTCGCCGATCGGACCGACGCGATCGGGGAGGCGGTCAACGCGTTGCGCGTCCGCAACGATTATCTGTTCACGACCGGTGGGATCGGTCCGACCCATGACGACATCACGGTCGATGCCATCGCCGAGGCGCTGGGCGTTCCGGTGATCGAGCATGAGGAAGCGCGCGCGATACTGGAGCGCTATTATGTCGATCGGGGCGGCCTGACGGTGGCGCGCGCGCGGATGACGCGAACGCCACAGGGGGCGTCGCTCATCCCCAATCGCGTGTCCGGCGCGCCGGGCATCCGAATCGGGAATATCTTCATCATGGCGGGGGTGCCCCATATCACGGCGGGCATGCTCGATGCGCTGACCGGCACGCTGGAGGGCGGTCGTCCGGTCGTGTCGCGCACCATCGGCTGCTGGGTCGGCGAAAGCGAGGTTGCCGAGCTGCTGAGGTCCGCAGAGAAGGCGCATGATGGTGTCGCGATCGGCAGCTACCCCTTTTTCCGCGAGGGGCGCACGGGCGCCAATTTCGTGATTCGCAGTCCCGATCCGGTCCTGGCGGATACCTGCCTGCGCCACCTGACCGCCGAACTGGAGGCGGCGGGGCACCGCGTCATATCCGACGGCATCTGACCGACCATCCAGTTTTGGGGCAGGGTGCCGGTTTTCGGACTTGTCGGACAGGGGGCGGGAGCGGCACTGCAAGCCTGTTGGGGGCATCGCAGCGATGCGAATGTCCAGATGGCTGACAGGGTGGGGGCTCGCCATATGTGGATTGCTGTGATTGCAACAAGGGATCGGGGTGCTGCGGATCGGGTGAGGGCGGCGCGTTCCGCGGTGGGGCGTTGACCGTGACCGATCGTCCCATTCTCGTGACCGGCGCGGCCGGGTTCGTCGGCCACGCCACCGCGCATCGCCTGCTGGAACGGGGAGAGACGGTGATCGGCGTCGACATCGTCAACGACTATTATGATCCCTCGCTGAAAGAGGCGCGGCTGGCCACCTTCCAGGGCAAGGACAAATTCACCTTCCATCGCATGGACATCGCCGATGCGGAGGCGATCCGCGCACTGGTTGCCGATCGCGGCATCACGCGGGTCGTCCATCTGGCCGCACAGGCGGGCGTGCGATACAGCATCGACAACCCGTTCGCCTATGAACGCTCCAACCTGGCCGGGCATCTGTCGATCATGGAGGCATGTCGGCACCAGCCGGCGTTCGAGCATCTCGTCTATGCGTCGTCCAGCTCGGTCTATGGCGACAAGCCGATGGGGGGAGCGGGTTTCAGCGAGGACGAACCGTCCGTCTCGCCGGTTTCGCTCTATGCCGCGACCAAGCGCGCCTGCGAGTTGATGAGCCAGTCCTATGCGACGCTCTATGGCTTTCCCCAGACGGGCCTTCGCTTTTTTACCGTCTATGGCCCCTGGGGGCGGCCCGACATGGCCTATTTCTCGTTCACCCGGAAGATCCTGGCGGGCGAACCGATCGAGGTATACGGCCAGGGGAAGATGGCGCGCGACTTCACCTATATCGACGATATCGTCGATGGGATCCTCGGCGCGCTCGATCACCCGCCCGAACGCGGCGGTCACCGGGTGCTGAACATCGGCGACAGCCACCCGGTCGGCCTGATGGACATGATCTCGACGTTGGAGAAGGCGATCGGGCGTGAGGCGGTGAAGATCATGAAGCCGATGCAACCGGGCGACGTCACCGCCACCTATGCCGATGTGTCGAAGCTGCACGCGCTGACCGGCTATGACCCCAAGGTTCGTCTGGACGAGGGGCTTGGGCGTTTCGCGCGGTGGTACAAAGGCTATTACGGCGAGTGATCGAACGAGGCCGGGTGGTCGTCTGTCGACCGCCCGGCTGTCCGGTTACCGTCAGACCGTGTCTTGCCGCCGGGGGGCATACCAGAGCATCGGGTCGTTCATCGACTGGACGCTGATCCAGCTATAGTCGACCTGCGACCAGCCCGTCACATAGGGCGAGCGTCCGTCGAGAACCACATCCTCCTTCTCCGTGCGCGCGATCAGGACAGTATGCAGGCCGGAGGCGCGCGAATAGACCACCGCGAACGCCAGCCGGTCCGAGGGGAAGCCCGCCGCGACCAGTTCGGCACGCTTTTCGATCGCCACGTCCTCGCAATCGCCGACTGCGCCATCGCCGACGCCGCTGCGCCGCCACAGCTCGCCGACGCCATAGATTTCGGCATCGGAGCGCTGGCGGACTCGGCCGTTCACATGCCGATTCACCTTCTTGAGCAAGGTCTTCAACGCGGCGTCCGACAGCGTGGTCGGCACCTCCGCCGCCGCGCGGGCGGGTGGGGGTGGTTCGGGCAAGGTGAACGCGCAAAGCTGCGTCGAGACGGACGCCAACATGCTGGCGATGGCGCTTGGAGCGCAGGGACCGGGGCTGCCCCATAGCGACGCATGCGCCAGTGTGGGCGGTGAGCGGCCCGCGGCCGGCGCAAGGTCGAAGCTTTCGTCGCGCCGCCATGCGATCGCCGGTATCAGGGCAGGCGGATCGAACCCCTGCCAGGGGGAGGGGACGCCGATCGGCGTGGTGGTGGCGGTTGAACAGTCGAGCCGTGGCGTTGGTTCGATGTCGCCTGCAGGAATCACCAGATGGGGCGCAAGGTCCAGGCGGCGATCCCAGGGCGTGCTCATGCAGCCGGAAGGATGCGACGCCGTCGAAAGCGCGGCGGTGGAGGGGGTGCTCGACACCAGAGCATCACGCTTGACGATGGCCGCAATCGGATTGCCGCCGGGCAGAGGCTCGGCCGTCCGTTCGCTCAGGCCTGCGGTGACCATCGTGGCGCTGGCGACGACGGGGCGGGTCGGCGAGCAGAAGCCGGGCTCGACCCCGCTTTCGCACATCTCGACAAAGCCGCGCGGCGCTGCCGTTGCCTGACCCGGCTGGATGAAACCCCCGGGCGCGCTCCTGGCTTCTGCACCCGTGGCGCTCAGCGTCGTCACCGCCAAGGCAAGCAGCGCGGATTGCGTGGTCGCTCGCGCTGATAAAGAAACCATGCCGATCTCCTCGAAATCGAGGAAGACCGTGCTGGATCAGCCGTTGCAGGCAGGTTCAGGGGATAGGTTTACGCGCCATTGACCATTTTCAGGGGCAAGGCACGAGGCCGCTCATGAAATGCCGGCCCCGGCGACGCGCCGGGCGGTTCGCCGGTTCGTCAGGTCAATCGAGGAGCGCGACCAGTATCGCGGCGACCGGCACCCAGCAAAGGACGCCCAGGCCCACCAGGGCGGCCAGCTTGGCGGGGCTGATCGTGCGGGAACTGCCGATTCTTCCCCGGCGCATGGCTTTGCCATCGTCGAGATCGGCGGCCACGATTCGCTGCGGCTGAAAGGACACCGGCTGGGCGGTGGAGGCCGTTGTAACGGTGTCCTGAACGTCGGGCATCGCGGTAACCTTGCTCTGTGGTTTGCGGCTTATGTAACGAATAAGCTTTCCAGGCCGTTAAGGCACCCTGACAAAAATGTCGCTGTCCTACACGAACATACCATGAACATAAGGGGGCGTTCGAAAAGGGAGGGAGTCGCATGCGGTTGTTCAGGATATCGATCGGGGTCATGGGCCTGATGGCCATGACCATGGCGGCGAACGCGCAGGAGGTGCGTTTGCCCGCGCCGTTCGTGCCCGGTCAGGCGGTCGGCTACGGATCGGTGGGCGGGCCATGGCAGCCGGTTACGCCAGCGACGCCGATGCCGGTCATCTCGCAGCAGGAATCGTTTCAACTGGTGTCGGCCAACACCCCGATGGGCTTGGCCACGCTGGCGGGCGGTGCTTATGTCCTGACCCAGGCGTGCCAGACCTATGGATCGGTCGCGATCCGGTATCGCGGGCCTGACGGGGTTACGATGACGACGATGCTGACCAAGACCGCTGCCGATACCATGGGGGGTACGGTCCTGAGTTTCGGCAGCGGTTCCGTCGTCGATGCGGCGCTGAGTGGAACCACGGGGTGTAACATCGTGCTGGCAAGGATTCCGCAATGAGCCGGTTGCTGTTTCAGGCCCTGCTCCTGCTTTTGACGATAGTCATGCCCGGGCTGGCGACGGCGCAGAGTCCGGGATCGGCCAGCCCCGTGGCGACAGGGGGTGGCGGCGGACCGCGTTTCGTCTTTGGGCCATCGCCCTGGCGTTTCTCGGTGGCGCCGGGATTTTTCGCGCCATCGGCCAGTCAGTTGAACGAAACGGTCGATCAGTGGCTGCCCGCACTGCCCGACGGGGGCTGGGTCGTGTTCGCCAATTTCGCGCTTTCGACTGGTTCGGCGGCGAGCAGTCCGGTTGCGCGTGAACGCAATCCCGGCAATGCCAACGTCATCGACTGGGCGGTCGCATTCGAGCGGCCGGGCGGCGGCGGCGGGGTGACTCCGCTGAGCTTCTTCGACGGCGGGTCAAGTGCGACGATGCCTGATGGCGGCTTCGCGATGCTTTGGGTTCCTCCAGGCGCCGAGCCGCGATGGTTGCGCTATTCGATCACGACGCCGTCGGGCGGTCGCCGCCCGCAAGGGGGCAATCCTTCCCCGGCGGGGCTGGCGCTGACGAATTTCTACGAGGTCCGGCGGTGGAAGGCCGCCAATGCTTCCGCCGAACGCAATGGCGGCGCTATCTCGGGGACCGCCATCTATGCCTCGAACGGGGTCATCGGTCCGGTGCAGTTGCTGGTGCCGTTCAAGGGGCAGGCGTCCGTCCTTTTGCTGGCCGACAGTATTGGCCAGCAGGCCGACGACCCGCTCTATCTGGCGTCGCCGCGCAATGTGGTCGGCGGCATCGCGCGAGGGCTGGACGAGGCGGATGGCGGGCGGATCGGCATCGGCAATTTCACCAGTCACGGCGCGAGCATGATCGATTTCATGCGTTTGGATCCGGGCTATTTCGCGGCGCGCCATGCGATCCTCCGGTTCGCGCGGGATCGGCTGAACGGTGGGCGGATGTGGCCGATGACGGCGATCTGGTCCGAACTGGGTCGCAACGACCTCGCCCCCGGAGCATTGGGTTTGACGGGCACCGAGGGCGATGAGGTGACGTTCGCGGCGATGGAGGACCGTTATCGGGCCTGGTGGAACTGGCTCACGGCCCATTTTCCAGGCGTGCCGATCCTGCAATCGACGATCACGCCCAAGTCGAACAGCAGCGATCAATGGACGAGCCTGGAGGGGCAGAGCCCGCGAGAGGCGACCCCGACCATTCTCGACAGGGTCGATGGCTGGTTGAAGACGCAGCCTGCCCGGCTGGTGCAGGTGGTCGATGTGGCTGCGCCGGTCCGCGCGGCCCCGGATGGATCGGCCATGCCCAAATGGGCTATTCCGCCTTACTCCGCGAGTGGCGGCGGCACCCTGTCAGCGGCGATCACGACCTCCACCAGCGCAACCAATGGCGGGGCGGTGATCACCGGCTCGGTCGCGCCGCAGATCGGCGAGAATCTTGTCATCGAACCCGGCACGACCAATGCCGAGGCGATCACCGTCCGGGCGGTCAGCGCCAATGGCGACGGCACCTGGACAGCGCGTGGGCTCGGCAACTCGCTGGGCCAGCCGCTGAACTTCGCACGCGCCCATCCGGCGGGCGCGGTGGTGCGGAGCGCCTATACATCCGACGGCGTGCACCCCGCGACAGCCATGCACCTGCTGATGGCGGAGACGGTGAAGGTGGCGAAAAGGGGGCCGCTGTCCGCCGTGCAGTCCACGCCCTGACGGATCAGGCGGCGTCGGGCGGGACGACACGGCGTCCCGCCCATGATCCGGGGGCCGTGCAAAACGGATCGCTTGGCTCAGATATTGCTCGTAATGGCAATTCTAGATGTGCCGTGGGTTGATCATTGGGGAAAGAGCAATGGGGATCAGGCGCGACGGGCTAGGGTGGCAGCCCAGACCAGCCAGAAGACGCCCGCCGTACCCGGTTCGGAAAACTGGACTTCGGTAAAAGAGCGACTGATCACGAAGATCAGGATGGTGAGCGCCAGGGTCGCTGTCGGCCCCCGGCGGCCCAGCGCCTTGATGGTGGCGCGAAGCAGACCGCTGACCGCCAGCACGGCGATCGCCAGAAAACCCGGCAGCCCGAGTTGTAGCCGCAGATCCAGCCAGGAATTGTGGGAATGCGGCGGCGTGTAGCCGACCACGCGCCAGATCGCGCTGCGATCGGGCGATTCGATGCCCCAGAAGGCATAGCCATAACCGAAGATCGGACGGGCGGAGATCTTGTCGCGCACGGCATCCCAGATGTCGGTACGCCCGGTCAGCGTCGCGTCGCGTCCGGTGAGCAACCGCGAGATGTCGGGGTCGGCGGCAAACAGGAACAGCCCGGCTCCGATGAACATCACGACACAGATCAGCGCGACCGGCGCCATATCTCCGGGCATGCGCCGCATCCCCTCGATAAATCCGGCGAGGGCCAGCGAGATGACCATGCCGATCAGCGCGGTGGCCGAATTGGCCATCACGACCATCACCAGGCAGGCCCCGATCGCCGCCAGTCCGATCCGCCAGTTGACCGAGCGCGTGCCCAGCGCGAAGCTGGAGATGATCACGCCCAGCGCATAGCTGTAACCGGCGGAGTTCTTGTGCGAAGTGGCGCCGCGCCACGCCGCGCTATATTCCCCGACCATGTTGGCGCTTCTCCCCACCGAAGGCAGGGCGATGCTGATCGCGATCGACAGGGTGGCGGATATCAGAAAGGCGATCGCCATCAGGCGGAGCATCTGCCGCACGGGCAGGATCTGGGCATAGAGCACGCCGAACGCAACGAGCGGCAAAAGGCGCAAGGCGCGCTGAAACGCAAATTGCGGATTGGCGGCCATCGTGATGCTGGCAAAGGCGATCAGCAGATAGAGATAGGCCATCGGCTCGTGCACCGGCCGCTGTCGTTGCCGCAGCGCCAGATACATGCCGAGGCTGGCGATGGAGAAGATCAGCAGCAGGACCGGGGTAATGGGATAGGGCAGGACCTCGACCTGGTTCTCGCTGCCCCAGGAGCCGAAATAGCTTTCGGGCGGATAGAAGGTCCCGATCAGCGGTACGACCAGGATGAAGACCAGCATCGCCTGAAACCAGCCATTCGGCCGGTCCGGGGCGACGGACATGCCATCGGTCGTGGTGGCGATGGGTGCGGGAGTGGACAGCGAGGAAGCGGTCATGATCATCCGTTGTTCAACATGACCGTCGCTGCCTGTCGCCTTCTGTCGAGAAGATGACGCGCCAGCGCGACGGCACGGGGTTCGACCAGAAGATGGAAGGCCAAGCCCGCCAGGACGGCGATCGCGGCCAGCATCGTGCCGACCAGCGGAAGGGGGAATGGCCGTGCGCCCAGCCTGATCAGCAGGCTGGTGCCAAAGGAAATGGCCAGTACATGGATCAGATAGATCGCAAAGGAGGCCTCACCCAGTCGGATCCAGAAGCCGGGCAGGCGTAATGTCCGCGTCCGCTCCCACTCAACCGCGCCCAGGACGAACAGACAGGCCGTACCGCCGAAGACCAGCCGCCCGCGCAGGGGATCGTCCTGGAGGTGCAGGCCGACCAGCATCGCGATGAGAAACAGGGCGGCACCGGCCGCCGTGACGAGGCGAGGGGCGGGCACGCGGTGACCCTGCAGTACCAGCGCCACGCCGACGCCCGCGATGAACTCCAGATTATAGGGGCTCAAGACAAAACCCAGTGGAAAGGGCAAGGCGACACCGCGCACCGCCACCGCCATGATCGTCGCGGCCCAGATGGGGAACAGCCACAAAGCGCGCTGCCCCATCGCGATGATGAGTGCGAAGACGGCGTAGAACATGATCTCGTAGGTCAAGGTCCAGGCCACGCCCAGCACCGGATGGACCGTGTTCGGAAGCAGCAGGAAGGACAGCAGGATGTTGACCGGCTGCCGCTGATGATCGCGACCAAGGTTCGGAAACGCCAGATACAGGAGGAGCAGGGGGATCAGGATCGCCCAATAGGGGGGGAAGATGCGCAGGAACCGCCGCCGGGCGAAGCGGCCCAGGCGATCGGCATGGCCGATATCCGCCTGGTGGATCCAGGTAATGATGAAGCCGCTGAGGACGAAGAAGAAATCGACGCCGACATTGAAGTTGCTCAGATGGCCGCCGAACGGCTGCGCACCGAAAAAGCGTCCCTCGGCCATGATCGAGCCGACATGATGCAGGACGACGAGCAGCGCCGCGACGCCGCGGCCGCCTTCGATCAGCAGGAAACGCTGGCGCGGTGATCCCCGGGTCATGCCGTGACGCTCCCGGGACGGCGGCGGACCATGTGGACATAGGCGAGCAGGCGCTGCCGGGACTCCGTCGGAACGCCCAGCGCCAGGAAGGGCACCAGGATCGCCCAATAGCCGATATGATGCCAGAAGAGGCCGATCGCGGTGGCGAGCCACCATAGCATGGTCAGACGATAATTGGGGGTTCCGATCGCCCGCGCGATGATCAGGTGGAAGGCGAAATAGACGGGGATCGTCGCCAACTCACCGATCCCATAGGCATAGAAACCCATGCGCGGCGCAAGAAGGGCGGCCACGCCCGCGAACAGCGAGAGATGGACGACGTTCGCCACGCCCAGCACATGATTGCGGTTCAGGATGGAAATGACCGCCGAATGGACGTTGAACGTCGCGATGCTGAGATAGGATAAGGCGACAAAGGGATAGAGTTCCATCACCGGCGCCCAGCGATCGCCGAAGACGATCGGCACGGCAATGCCCCCGAACCAGCCAAAGCCCAGCAGGATCGCGCCGACCGCCAGGGTCTGCAGCTCCATGCCTTCGCCCACCGCCTTGCGCAGGCGGGCGGTGTCATGCTGCACCTTGCTGAGCACCGCGACCGACAGGCGCCACGCGACCGTCTTGGCGATGCTGAGCAACTCCAGGATGCCGACGGTCATGCCGATGATGCCGACGGCCTGCGCCCCCAGCAGCGGTCCCATGATGAGCGGGTTGACCAGCATCCGCGCCTGCCAGACCCAGTTGGCGAACGAGAAGGACGAGGCATAATGCGCCATTTCGCGTGCCACCCGGGCATCGAAGCCATAATGAGGGCGCACCCGTGCCCGGTAATGGGCAAGCAGGCATGAGGTCGCTTCCTGGAACAGCCAGGCACAGGCCAGCGCCACCGCGCCATATCCCGCGAGCGCCATCGGCACGCCGACCGCATAGAAGATGAGCTGCGCCGTCACCTCGACCTGTGCGATCGACCGATAGTCGAGATTGCGTTCCAGCCGTGCGGTCGCGGCGACCGTGGTCAAGGTGAAGGGCAGGGCGCAGGCGAGAACCGACAGCACCGTCCCCGATCCCTCGACCGTGGTCCAGCCGGCAATATGGAGCGATACGAACTGAAGCGCGACGCACAGGCACAGGGCGATGCCAAGAAGCACCGTATAGGCGGTCCGGTAGATATTCTCCGTCACCGGCCCGGCATGGCGGAGCAGATAGACGCCCACCCCGGCCTGCCCGATCAGCAGGGCATAGGTATAGATGTTGAAGGCCGTCACGTAAGAGCCGTAGCGCGTCGGCCCCAGGACGCGGGTGATGACCAGCACGCCGATCATCTTCAGGACCACCGACATGGCGTGACGAGCGGCAAGATAGCTGCCTCCGGCCACCGCCGATCGACGCAGATCGACCTCGGGCTCCGGTGGTGCGGCGGATACCGCTTCGGAATGGGTGGTGGACGTCATGATGGGATCCGAATCAACGAAGGGTCACGATGCGGCCGCCGCGCCGTTCGATTTCGGCCAGCACCATGGGAAGCAGCTCCAGCGTATGTTCGGGCCCGTCGTGCAACAGGATCACGGCACGGTCGCCGGAATGGCGGAACAGACGCGCATAGCTGATCCCGGCGGGCGCATTGCTCCAGTCGTCACCCGCCCAGTCCCAGCCGACCTCGCGCAGTCGTAGTGGCGTCAGCGTCGCCATCCAGCCGGCGGGAGGTGTGTTGGGCACGCCCGGCCCACCAGGGAAACGGAAGATGGAGCTGTGATAGGGAATGCGCGCATTGGCCAGCGCGTCGACCAGGGCGGCGTTACCCAACGCGATCTCCATCCTCCGGCCATTGTCGTTGAGCTGCGCGAAATTGGCGTGGGTGTAGGAGTGCGTTCCGGCCCCATTGCCCTGTCCGATGATGCGCGCGACGAGTTCTGGATGTGCTTCGATTTTCTGGCCGACCAGCATGAAGGTCGCATGCACGCAGTAGCGGCCGAGGATGTCGAGCAGCTTGGGCGTCGTTGCGGGATTGGGGCCGTCATCGATCGTGATGACATATTCGCCCTTGGCGAGCGGCAGGGCGGGCAGATGCTGGCTTGTCCCGAACCCCGCTCCCGTTGCCGGCAACCCGATGGTGCGCCCGGTCAGCGCGGATGTGCAGGAGGGTGGTTCGGCGGCCCGGGCGGCCGAACCACCTGGGGAGGGGCCGGGCGCCCGGGTCCAGGGGAAGGTCAGGGCCATCATCACGGCAGATGCGGCTGTCAGGAGGATCGCGATGATCAACGTGCGCATGACATCCCCCGATTGCGCCCCCCCGCCGCGCCTCACCGCTTATTAACCGTCTCCTTGCACTGCAACAATCGGTGGATGGGGCGCTGATCCTGCGGCTTTTCCCCAATCGGGACGGCTTGTGAGATTCATCACCTCGGGGAACAGGGGGCGTCGATCGAAACGCCGCGGATCGATCACCGTCCCGTGCGAAGTACCATCATGTGTGACTCAGTCCAGCTCTACCCGCCATGTCATATCGCCATGAACTGCGACGCTATGGATAGTGAACAAAGGCGAAGTTGGCATCCAGCCCGGTTGCCGGGAGCAGGCGTTCGTGATGGAGCGGGTGAAGGGATTCCGTTCCATGATTTGGCCACACTGAAACCCGCAGAAAACAGCGGTTTCTGGTTCGTCCGAACCCTATGTGCTACAGTTTGGTGCCCAGTTCAGTGCACCTTGCGGTCGTGCCCCCCGGGGTGGTGTAGCTGAGGGGTGGCCATCGGCGATCTCCGGCCAGGCCGGGATGGTCAGGCGGCCATGGCTGGCAGCGTGACGGCGGTATCATCGCTCAACTGCGCGACGCTTTC
>NZ_JBCNNI010000030.1:0-49997 GCF_039594485.1 Sphingomonas sp.
GACAGCGACAGGAAGCCCAGCGGCACGTTGCCCGATCCGCCCACACAGGCGCATTTGAGGTCGCGCCGGTCGATATAGACCGCCTTGACCACCGATACCGCGCCGACGCCTCCGATGAACAGCGCGATCGGCACCGAGAGCCAGACCGCCACCCCCGCGATCATCAGCACCCCCGCCAGCCCCTCGGCAAAGGGATAGAGATAGGAATAGGGCACCCAGCGCTTGGCCAGCAGGTCATAGTTCAGGAACATGGTCGCGAAGCTCTCGATATTCTGGAGCTTCAGCAGGGCGAGGACCGCCATGCTGAACGCGATGAACCACTGCGCCGCCTGGGCGGTGAAGGGCGTTGCATGGACCGCCTGCGACGTCGCCATCGCCATCAGCGCGGTCATCGCGAACAGCGCGATCACCGGGCGATAGCTGGTCGCCTTGGGGTCCGCGACCCGCTTGCCGAAGAAACGGCGCAGATCGTCGTAACCGCCCACCCGCTCGCCTCCGATGAAGATCTGGGGCGTGGTCTTCACGCCATGCTGGGCCTTGAAGGCGTCGGTTTCCTCGCGGCTGCGCAGCCAGTGATCCTCGACCGCATAGCCCTGTCGCCGCAACAGGTCCTTCGCCTTCAGCCCATAGGGGCAGCTATGGGTGGGCATCACCATGCGGTACAATATGGCCTTGCGCTCGGCGGTCATGGTCTTCTCCGACGGGGGTTCGCGCCCCATATGGCATCCGTACCATGGTACGGAGTCAAGACGTGTCGGAATGGACCATCGCCGGATTGGCGCGCGAGGGCGGGGTGGGGGTGGAGACGATCCGCTATTACCAGCGACGCGGGCTGCTCGACACGCCCGAACGACCGGCGGGCGCGGGCAGCGCGGGGCGGGTCCGGCGATACGGCCAGGAGGATGCGCGGCGGTTGCGCTTCATCCGGGCGGGGCAGGCGGCGGGCTTCACGCTGGAGCAGATCGGCGAACTCCTGTCGCTCGACGCGACCGACGACCGGGCGCGGGCGCGCGCGCTGGCGCAGACCCGGATCGCGGCGCTGGATGCGCAGATCGCCGCCTTGCAACAGGCGCGCGCCTCGCTCAGCCGGCTGGCGCAGGAATGCGGGGGTGGGGCCGAGGGGCCATGCCCGATCCTGTTGTCGTTCGACCAATAGGCGTTCGACCAATAGGGCCGCGCGGCGCGCGCCTTGGGATCGGGGGGATCAGGGGGCCGTCCTGTCCGCCGGCTGGGTCCCGGCGCGCCGCCCGGCGATATAGCGCAGTTCGTCCTTCGCCCGCGCATCGTTCGGGTCGAGCGCGAGCGCCTGGCGATAGCGTTTCTCCGCTTCGTCCCACCGGCCCAGCTCGATCAGCGCATAGCCCTGACAGCGCAGCGCCGCGCCCTGCTGCATCGGCCTGATCGCGGGGGCGGCGATCCGCGCGGCATCGGCCGCCTTTTCGCAGATCGCCAGCATGTGCGGCCAGTCCTTCTCCCGCCGGACAAGCTGGCCATATTCGGTCTGATATTGCGCGTACATCGGCGCGAGCGTCAGCAACCGCTCATAGATCGTCTTGGCCTCCGCGATCCGCCCAAGATCGACCAGCGCATAGCCCTTCAGATAGAGCGCGGTGCAATAGCCGGGCGACAGCATGACGGCGCTCACCCTGTCCTTCGCCGCCATCCCCGCATAGAGCAGCAGGTCCTGCATCGACATGGCGCAATAGATCCGCCGGGTCTCGCCGGCATGATCCGCCTCATAGGCGGCGAGGACCGGCACCAGCCCGTCGAGCGCCGCCTGGGGCTGTCCGGCTTTCACCGCCTCCGCGGCCGCCCGAAGCTGCGGCATCATCCGGTCGTCGAGCGAGGGCGGCCGGGTGGCCGGGGGAGGGGCCGAGGCCGATGGGGGAGAGGGCGTCTGAACCGCCAGTGCCAGCGCCGCGATCGTAAAGAGCATGGCCGATCATCTCCCCCAGAAGAACGCGGCCGGGCAACGGCCGCTCCGATGCTACACCCGGATGACTGACGAACTCTAGACGCGCCGATGACAGGGGCGTCAGGTCCGACGGGATGGGGCGGGATAGGGAGGGGGCCCTTGCCGGACCGGGGCCGATCGTCCTAGCCTCGACGCGCGAACGCCGGGGGAGCCGGGCGTTGCCAGGGGAGGGGGCCCATCATGACGGCGGGGATCCGCGATCGCGACAGGCGCGCCACCGCGCCGGGAGCCGGTTGGAGGGCCGGTTGGGGGGCTGGGTTCGCCACCGCGCGCTGGGTCGTCCCGGCGATCCTCCTCCTCGCGATCGGCCTGCGGCTGGGGCTGATCCTGGCCTTTCCCGTCATGCCGCGCGCGGATTCGCTCTGGTACTGGATCCGCGGGCGGGAGATCGCGCAGGGGCTGGGCTATCAGGAGGCGGGCTTCCCCACCACCTTCTGGCCGGTCGGCTATCCGGCGCTGCTGGGCGCGGCGACCTTGCTGTTCGGGCCGTCGCTGTTCGGGCCGCTGCTGTTCAACCTGGTCGCGCAGGGCCTGACGATCCTGATGATCCTGTGGTTCGCGCGACACCTGGACGCGGGGGAGGGGGCCGCACGGCTCGCCGCCCTGCTCTATGCCGTCTATCCCGCGCATATCGCCTATAGCGGCGATACCGCGGCCGAGCCGACCTCGACCGCGATCGTCATGGCCGGGATGGCGCTGGTCCTGAAGGCGCGGACGCGGATGGGCTGGGCGGTGCCGGCCGGGCTGGTGCTGGGCGCGGGCGTGCTGATGCGGCCGCAGATGATGCTCCTCCCGCCGCTGCTGCTGGTCCTGGTCTGGCTTGGCGGAGGGGTGCGGTGGCGGCGCGCGCTGCTGCTGCTGGCGTTGGTGATGGCGGGCATGGGGGCGGTCATCCTGCCCTGGGCCCTGCGCAACCAGGCGGTGCTGGGCGCGCCCGTGCCGGTGTCGACCAATGGCGGCGTCGCGCTTCAGGCCGGGGCCAACGACCTGGCCGATGGCGGCTATTTCAAGGTCGAGACATCGCCGCTCTGGGCACAGGTCGGCATTCCCTTCGCCGACCGGGTCGAGCGGCAGGTGGAGATCGACCGGCGGTTGAAGCGGCTCGCCACCGACTGGATCGGTGCGCATCCGGTCCGCTGGGGGCTGCTGGGCTTTCGCAAGATGGCGCTGCTCTGGTGGAAGGACAGCGACGGCTTCTGGCCGCTCGACGCCAGCCACCCCGAACGGGGGCTGATGTGGAAGGCGATGCAGGGGATCGACCAGCTTTTCTACATGGCGGTGCTGGCGCTGGCGGTGGTCGGCACCGTCCTGGCCGCGCGCGCCGCCTGGGTAGGGCGAGCGGGCGCGGCGATGCTGGTCGCGGCGGTCATGCCGGTCTTCTGCACCGCGCTCGCCTTCGGCTTCACCGGCCAGACCCGCTATCATTATCCCGCCATGCCCTTTGTGATGATCCTGGCCGCCTGGGTGGTCGCGCGGTGGTTGGGGGAACCAAGCCGCGCGCCCGCCGCTATGCCCGGACATGGCCGATGATCCCGACAAGCCCGCCCCCGATGCCACCTATCGCGCCATCCCTAGCGGACGCCTGGCGCGGGCGGGCGCGTTCGGCCGGCTGGCGGGCGGGGTCGCGGGCGGGATGCTGGCCGAGGGGGCGCGGCGTCTGGCCAGCGGCGAGCGGCCGCGCCTGGGCGACCTGATCCTCACCCCCGGCAACGCCGCGCGCGTCGCCGACCGGCTGTCGCACCTGCGCGGCGCGGCGATGAAGCTGGGGCAGATGATCTCGATGGATGCGGGCGACCTGTTGCCGCCCGAGCTGTCGGCGATCCTCGCGCGGCTGCGCGACCAGGCGTACCGGATGCCGCCCGCGCAGCTCGACCGCGTGCTGCGGGCGGAATGGGGCCCCGACTGGCGACGCCGCTTCCGCCATTTCGAGGCCGCGCCGATCGCGGCCGCCTCGATCGGGCAGGTCCATCGCGCGACCCTGCCCGACGGGCGGGTACTGGCGATCAAGGTGCAATATCCCGGCGTGCGGGGCAGCATCGGGTCGGATGTCGACAATGTCGCGACGCTGCTGCGCGTCTCCAACCTGATCCCGCCCTCGATCGACCTGAAACCGCTGCTGGAGGAGGCCAAGCGGCAATTGGCCGAGGAGGCCGATTATCTCCGCGAGGCCGACCGGATGCGCGCCTATCGCGACCATCTGGCGGGCGATCCGCGCTATGTCGTGCCATCGCCCGAGCCATCGCTGACCACCCCGCAGGTGCTGGCGATGGACTTCATCCCCGGCCGCTCGATCGAGACGCTGGCCGAGGCGGACCAGGCCATGCGCGACGGCGCGATGACCGCGCTGATCCAGTTGGTGCTGGCCGAGCTGTTCGACTTCGGCATGATGCAGACCGACCCCAATTTCGCCAATTACCGCTGGCAGCCCGAGGAGCAGCGGCTGGTCCTGCTCGATTTCGGCGCGGCGCGCGACGTGCCGCCCGAAACCGCCGCCTCCTATCGCCGGTTGATCGCGGCGGGGCTGGCGCATGACCGCGACCGGATCCGCGAGATCGCGGTGGAGACGGGGTTTCTGGGCGAGGCCGCGGTCGCCGCGCATCGCCCGGCGGTCGACCGGATCATCGCCGCGATCGACGACACCATGGCGCGGGCGGGGCCTTTCGACTTTGCCGACCGCGCCTTCGTGCCGGTGGTGCGCGAGGAGACCCGCGCGATGATCGCCGATCGTGCCACCTGGCACGTCCCGCATGTCGAGACGCTGTTCGTCCAGCGCAAGATCAGCGGCACCGCCCTGCTCTGCGCCCGGTTGAAGGCGCGGGTCGATATCCGGGGGCTGGCGGCGGAGGCGACCGGGACCACGCCATAGCCGTCATCCGATCCGGTCCCGGACCGGATTGTCTCAATGATGAGACGTCGTTCCGTCGATCATGGGCAGTGGCAAATGATTGACATACAGCAGGAAGCCGAAGCGGATCGGGCTGCCCAATCGGTCCGGTTCGCTTCACCGTCCAGCCAGCCTCTCGTCAGGGGATGATCGTGTTCGCCCTGCCCGTTGCCACACCTTTCCGGCGCCATCAGGACTGGAGGACGGTCTTCGTCCTGTTCGGCGTGGTGAAGCTGAGCGACGATCACCGCCGTCATCTCCTGGTCTGTCGGCGCGCCCAGCGGCGCTATTCGATCCGCCAGCGCCAATGGGTCTGGACCTCGCGACCGCTTCGCCATGCGCCCCCGCCACCCGGTCCCCGGCGCTAGGCCGCCCGTCACCGACCGCGCGACGCTCGACCGCACCGCGGAGGAGCTGTGCGACGCGTTCGGGCTGACCGGCAGGGCGCAGACCTCCTGGGGCCGCTGGTCGCGGCTGGCCGATCTGTATCCCGGCCATCCCGCCTTCGTCATCCGTGGCACCGACGAGGGCATGACCCTGGATATCCAGCGCTGGGATATCAGCGGGGGCGAGGCCTGCTGGCCGACCACCCAGATCCTCAGCCTGTCGCTGCCCTGGTGGCATCGCCTGGCCGAGCGTCCGGGGCAGCGCTGCCTGATCCCGCTGACCGCCGGCACCGCCGCGCCCGCGTCGCGACAGGAGGGCGCATGGGATGGCGGATTGGGCGGGAAATGGGACGGGGAAGGGGAGGGGGGCGGCTGGCCGACCTGGTTCACCCTGGCCGACCAGCCCCTGTTCACCGTGGCCGGGCTGTGGCGCGGGGCGGGCGATACGCGCTGTTTCGCGATGCTGATATGCCTGGGCGACGGACCGCTGGCCACCATGCCGGTGGTGATCGCCCCGCAGGACCGCGAACGCTGGCTGAACGGTGCATGGAGCGAGGTCGCGGCGCTCCAGGCGGCTTGCGCGCCCGAGCGGCTGCGGATCGGGCTTTTCGATCCCGCCGTCAGCGCTTATGCCGGTAAGGGCCGCGACGGGGCACGCCCCCTGTCGGGGGGCCCGATGACGGGCCGCTGACGCAAAGGACGCCGCTTGCCGCCTTCGACCCCGTACATCGTCCATGGCCCGCGCGGCTATGGCGTCGCGGTCCTGATGGCGCTGGTCCATATGCTGGCGGTCGGCGACCGCTTCCTGCTGTCGATCCTGATCGAGCCGATCAAGGCCGAGCTGCGCCTGGGCGACGCCGCGATCGGCCTGTTGCAGGGCCCCGCCTTCGCCGTCGTGCACGGCGTGGCGATCATTCCGATGCTGCTGCTGGCGCGGCACTGGGCGCTGGCGCGGCTGCTCGCCTGCGCGCTGCTGGGGTCGAGCGGGGCGACGCTGGCCTGTGGCTTCGCCGAATCGATCGCGCTGCTGGTCCCGGCGCGGATGCTGCTGGGGCTGGTCCAGGCGACGATCGGGCCCGCCGCGCTGGGGCTGATCGTCGCGGCGATGGCGCCGGCGCATCGCGGACGCGGGATCAGCCTGTTCTCCGCCGGCGCGGCGCTGGGCCGGGGGACGGCGATGATCGGGGGCGGGGCGCTGCTCGCGCTCTTCGCGACGCTGGGCAGCACGCTCCCGCCATGGCGGATGGTGTTCGTCACGGTCGGGATGATCGGCATGCCGATCGCCTTCCTGCTGTTCCAGCTTGCGGAGCCCGGCGCACGGGCAGGCGGGGTGCCCGCGCGCTCGATCGGGCGGATGGTCGAGGCGCTGCGCCGGATGATCGCCGACCGCGCCGCGCTCGCCCCGCATATCCTGGCCGCGCTGTGCGCGGTGCTGGTGTCCCAGTCGCTGACGAGCTGGACGGCCAGCCTGCTGATTCGGATGCACGGGCTGACCCCGCCCCAGGCGGGCCTGCGGGTCGGGGTGGCGATGATGCTGGCGGGGGCGGCGGGGCATGCGCTGGGCGGCGCGCTCGCCGATCGCTGGGGGAGGGGCGGGGGCGGGACCGGGGCCGGGGGTGGGGTCGGGGTCAGCCCGGCGCCGCGGCTGATGCTGCTGGGGCTGGCGCTGTGCGTGCTGGCGCTGGGGCCGCTGACCCGGGGCGGGGATGCCGCGATCGCGATCGCCGCGCTGGTGGTGGCGGTGATCGGGCTGTCGACCGCGCTGACCAACGGGATGATCGGGCTCCAAGCGCGCATCCCGCCCGAATTGCGGGTCGAGGGCACCGCGATCTTCCTGACGCTGGTGACGGTGCTGGGCACCGCGCTCGGCCCCTGGGCGGTCGGCGTGGCGAGCCAGGCGATCGCGGGGCCGACCGGGCTGGCCGATGCGATCGGATGGGTGCTGGGCGCGACCTGCCTGATCGGCTGCGGCGCGGCGGGGCTGGCGATCCGGCGCGCCTGAGGGGTGGGGGGGGTGCTGGATCCCCCTAATCCAGTTCGTGCATCCAGCCGCTCCAGCGGCGGGTACCCTCCTTCACCGCATCGTCCCGTCCCTGGCGGACGCGGGCGCGATAGCCTGCCGGGTCGACCCCCTGGTCCGCCCGGAACAGGCGGACCAGCGTCGCCGCGGTGCCCAGCCCATGGCGTCGCGCCAGCGTGTCGAGGTCGAGGTCGATCTCCTCCGGCTGCTCCAGCGCGCGGCGCACCGCATCGATCCGGCGACGCCGGACATGCCGCGCGATCCCGCCGCTGCGATGATAGAGCCGATAGAGCGTCGCGCGCGACACGCCCACCCGCTCGGCGATGACCGCGCCGGTCAGGCCGGGATTGTCGATCTCGCGGTCGATGAGCTGCTCGACCGCCTCGCGCCGCAGATGATCCTGGCGCCGCGCCTCGATGGCCAGGTCGCGCGGCCCGCCCAGCGCGGTCGGCAGCAATTCGATCAGCGCGCGCGCAAAGGCCCCGTCATGCCGGTCGTCGAGCACGGGCGCATGGCGGACCAGCGATTGCAGGAACTCGCTCAGCATCGCGGTATCGGGGGCGTGCGCGACCAGCCCGTGCAGCGCATCCAGGCTGCCCAGCGCGGCCAGCATCAGGTCGCGCGCGATGCTGGCGGTGACGAGGTGCAGGTCGTGCGCCTCGGTCCGGTGGCCGCGCCGCGTGTCGAGCAGGACGATATCGCCCGGCCCCGCCCGCTCGAACCCGCTGCGCGCGCGGCCGATCAGCGTGCCCGACACGACATGGTGCAGGACGATATGGTCGAACCCGTCGGCCTGCACCCGCTCCTCGCGGACATGCGCCATGCCCGACAGATGCCGGTCGAACAGCAGCATGTGGCGAAAGCGCCAGCCCCGGACCCGCGCATGGAAGGCCCCGTCCAGCCGGAGGACATCGGCCCCTTGCGCATAAAGCTGGCGATAGCGCGCGAACGCCTCGTCCTCGGCCATGCCTTCGCTGGAAAAACCGATCCTTTCCTTCACCCCATGCCCCCCTTGCGGGACCATAGAGACAGGCGACCCGCCCCGCCATGGGGGCTTCCGGCCGGCGTCCCGGAAGAAGACGACCGCGCATCGCTGGATTTGGCGCGTGCAAGAACGGGAAGCGGGGGATGCCGTCGAAGCGCTTCGCCTGCGCCATCAATTTCATCAATTGAAGGGTTTAGGCTGTTCCGGGGGAAGCCGAAAAGCAACAGGGCAAATGATCGGCGTGATCGCCACGATACCCCGATCCCTCCTGCAACAATGAATATGCCGTCATTCGTGGCAGGACAGGATCGGCGGATTTCTTTATTTTGTCATGAAGAAATCGTCACGAATAGGCGTGACATGACATGGTCTTCATCATAGACATTTTCCATCAACAGGGGGATGTCCGAAATGGTAAAGGCGTTGTCGCGTGGCCAGCGAGTAAAGGTTCGCGCGTTGGAGTCGAGCGCGATTCTGCTCGCGGTGATGGTGGCGGGCCCCGCCTTCGCCCAGTGCACCCCCGATCCGACCCAGAGCAATGCGACCACGACCTGCACCGGGACCGACAGCAATGGGCTGACCGTCACCACCTCGGGCAGCACGGTCAATGTCGCGGCGGGCGCGAGCGTGACGAACAGCGGTGCGGCCGCGATCAGCTATGCCATCCCGACATCTGCCACCAGCTATGCCTATTCGACCCTGACCGCGGGCGGACGGATCGATGGCGGCAATCAGGCGGGTGTCCAGTTGATCCGCGAGTCGACCAACAACAGTTATTCCAGCCTCAACCTGACCATGACGGTCGCCGCGGGCGGCAGCGTCAGCGGCGCGAACGGCGTGGTCATCGGCCAGAGCGGCACCGGCTATGGCAGCACGACCGCCACGATCGACAATAGCGGCACGATCAGCGGAACGGGCACCGGCGCGAACGGCTATGCGCTGCTGTCGACCAGCCCGTCCTATGCCGGGTTCCAGTCGATCACCAACCGCGCGGGCGGGACGATCGGCGCGATCAGCGGCGCCATCGGCACGCTGACCAATGCGGGCACCATCGATGGCGGTTCGCGCAGCGCGGTGGACGCGGGCGCGACCTACAGCTCGGCGGTCTATGGCTATGGCTGGACGAACAGCGGCACGATCAGCAACAACGGCACCGCCGCGACGCTGGCCAATGTCCGTACCTCCACGCTGACCAACAGCGGCACGATCGCCAATGCGGGCACCGGCGCGGCGATCGCGGGGGGGTACATGACGCTCACCAACGGGGCGGGCGGGCGGATCACCACGGCCGGGACGACGGCGATCGAGCACTATGGTACGTTCAAACTGACCAACGCCGGCACGATCGTCGGCGACATCGCCAACTCGACGGTCACCTTCAGCGGTGACATAACCGTCGACAACGCTGTCGGCACTATCACCGGCAATGTCCGCATGGGCTTGGGCAACGACACGCTGACCATCGGCTATGCGAACGGCGCGTTCCGCACCGGGATCAGCGGCGCGATCGACGGTGGGGCAGGAACCGACACGTTGCGGGTCCGCCTGACGAGCGACACGACCCTGTCCTCGACGCTGACGCTGCCGACCAATTTCGAACAGCTGACCTTGGTGACCGATGCCAAGATGACGACCACCCTGGCAAACGGCTTTGCGGTGGCGGGGCCCTTGCGCATCGGGGGCGACGGCACCGTCGTCAACAATACCACGCTCAGCGGCACCGGCACCGTGCTCGCCGACGAATATGCCTCTTACGGTGCGGCCGTCGTCAGGAATGCCGGCAGCATCACCGGCACGGGCACCAACAGCGGAAATTTCGCCGTCCAGCTTGGCTCGGTGAACCGCTTCGAGAATAGCGGCACGATCACCGCGACCGGAAATGGCGTCTCGTTCAGCTCGCAGGGGAGCTTCGTCAATTCGGGCACGATCACCGCGGGCGGCACCGCCGTCTCGCTGTTCGGGCCCAGCTTCACCAATTCGGGTACGATCCGTTCGACCGGGGGGATCGGCGCGATCCTGTCGGGCTCGTCGGGTTCCAACTGGACCAATAGCGGCCGGATCGAAGGTACGACCGCCGGGCTCCAGCTGTCGAGCAGCCTGACCAACAGCGGCACGATCACCGCGACCGGCACGGGCGTTTTCATCAACTATTATGGCGTGCTCAACAACCAGGCGGGCGGCGTCGTCACCGGGGGCACGCGCGGCATCGGGCCGAACGGCAATTTCGCGGTGTTCAACGCAGTCATCGCCAATGCGGGCACGATCAACGGCGACGTGACCTTCGGTTCGTCCTCGTCCAGCAGCTACTACGGCAACAACAACGTCTATTATGCGCTGCCGGGCGGCGTCCTGAACGGCAATCTGACGCTGTCGGCCGGCGATCTGCTGGTCGCCGAGCTGGCAGGGGCCAGCGGTAACCGTTTTGTGGGCATCAGCGGCACGGTGTCGGGCGCGCAGGCGGGGCTGCGCCTGCGCGTGCGCAGCGACACCAGCGCGACGCTGCCGACCGCGAGCCAGTTCGCCACGGTCGGTTACGAGCTGTTCGACAAGGCGACGCTGACCTTGACCGGCGCGTCTTCGACGCGGATGCTGACGCTGGCCGGGCAGGGGACGGTCGACGTTACCGCCGATATCGCCACCACGACGAGCGCGGCGATCTCCACCATTTCGCGCACGCTCGCGCCCGGCGAGAGCTATGCCGCCAACGCGCTGACCATCATCAGCCGCGGTGCGCTGTCGCTGGTTCCGGCGAACACCAATCTCTATCTGGGCGGGGTCGTCCTTCTCGGTGACGGTGACAGCTTCACCAATGCCGGCACCATCGCCGCGACCGGGCGCAGCACCAACGGCTATAACCCGATCGCCGCCATCGCGAACGGCAAGGCCGTGACCAACCAGGGCACGATCACGCTCGACGGCGCGGTCGGTGTCCAGCGGGCGCAGGGCGTCACCAACAGCGGCAGCATCGTGCAGGCGACGAACGGCCGCGCGGCGACCGGCATCAGCGGCGTCGGCACGCTGACCAACACGGGTACGATCGAGGTGGGCGGCGCGGCCGTTCTGCTCGACTATGGCTATGCGACGACCATCGAGAATAGCGGGCGTATCGCCAGCACGGGCGGCGTCGCGATCGCCCAGGATTATAATTCCGGTTACGGCATCACGATCCGCAACCTGAGCGGAGGCACGATCGCGGGGGCGACGGGGCAGTCCGCCATCCAGGTCAGCGGTGGCCGGATCGTCAATGCCGGGACGATCACCGGCGACGTCGACCTGGGCTATAGCAGCTATGGCGGCCGCTATTATGGCAGCGGGACGTACACCGCCGCTGGGGGCACGCTGACCGGCAATCTGCGCTTCGGTGAGGGCAACGACCTGTTCGTCGAGACCGACGGCCAATCGGGCGTTACCGGCACGATCGACGGGGGCGCCGGGACCGACACCTATCGCCATGCCTTCACCAAGTCGGCGACCGCGACGCTGGGCAGCCTGACCGCCATCAACTTCGAGCGCGAGGACGTCCAGGCGATCGGCGCCGACACCGTCGTCACCGTCCAGTCGGGCGCCGCGCTCGCCTCGCTGGGTGTGCTGGGCGACGGACAGGTGGTCAACACCGCCAATGTCGATGGCGACATGACCATCGGCGACAGCAGCTATTATTATTATCCGCGCCAGGACCAGCCGACCGTCCTGGCCGCCCTGACCAACCAGGCCGTCGTCAAGGGCGCGATCTCGGGCCAGGTGTCGCGCTTCACCAACAGCGGCACGATCGGCGACGCCGGGCTGCGCCAGGCCGCCGTGTCGATCTATGCCGTCGGCGACATGAGCTTCGCCAATTCGGGCAGCATCCTGAACGATGCCAACCGTCGCAGCGTCAATCTGTCGGTCAATGGAGGGGCGATCACCGCCACCAACAGCGGCGCGATCGCCCAGGGGTTCAACGCTTTCGCTGGCGATTACCGCTATTACGGTACGACGGCACCGGATGCGCTGCAGCCACAGACGATCGCGCTGACCAACAGCGGAACCATTGCCACTACCGCGGAGGGCCGATCGGCCCTCCTGCTGCAAATCTACAATGATCTGGGTGGGTCGATCCGGTTCGACAATAGCGGCACGGTCACGCAGGGCGTCAATGCCTATGTCAGCCGCTATCGCTATTATGGCGTGCCGGTGACGGACGCCGCGCAGCCCTTCGGTATCGCGGTGACCAACAGCGGGTCGATCACCGCGACCGGGCAGGGGCGCTCCGCCGCCCTGCTGTCGGTCAGCGATGACTATGATCTGGGCGGGGCGATCCGACTGGACAATAGCGGCACGATCGACGCCAGCGGTGCATCCGCCTATGGCGTCCGCGCTGGTTTCAACAGTTACGGCACCGCCTCCACCGCCGCCCAGAGCATCGCCATCACCAACAGCGGCACGATCCGCGCCAATGGCGGCGGGCAGACGATCGTCGATCCCTATGCGGGCGCGAGCGTGCCGCGGGACCTCACCGCCCCCAGCACCTATATCGCAGCGGCCATATCGGTCTTCGGCAACGGCAAGGCGATCGCGACGATCACCAACGCCGCGACCGGCACGATCGAGGCGACCGGCGTCAGCTCCGTCGCGGTTCGGACGAACGGCGCGGCGCTCGACCTGACCAATGCCGGGACGATTCGCGGCGGGGCCGGCACCATGTTGGCCGCGAATGACAGCCTGGTCGGCCAGATCGGCACGACCTATCTGGCGGGTGCGATCCACACCATCGGCGCGCTCGACGACCGGATCGTCAACACCGGCACCATCATCGGTTCGATCGCGCTGGGCGATGGCAATGACCGGATCGAGAATTATGGCCAGATCCAGGGCGATGTCTTCCTGGGTGCGGGCGACGACACCTTCCTGCACCGCGCCAGCGCGTCGCTGGTCGGGACGGTCGATGGTGGCACGGGCACCGACAGCCTGATCGTCGACGCGACCGGAGGCGGCACGGTCAATGGCGACCAGTTCGTCAATTTCGAGCGGTTCAACCAGATCGGGCAGGGCAATGTCACCTATGCCGGCGCTTTCCGCTTCGACACGATCGGGGTCGCGGGCGGATCGGTGACGATCGCGGCGGGCCAGACGCTGACCAGCACCGGCCCGGTCACCATCACCGGCACCGACGCCAACGAGACGGTCGTCAATAAGGGCACCATCGCCGGGGCGGTCGCGCTGGGCGGCGGGAATGACAGCTTTGTCGAGGGAGCCGGCTCCAGCGTCCTGGGCGGCGTCGATGGCGGCACCGGCACCAACCTCTATACCGCGCTGCTCAGCGGTGACCGCAGCGGCCTGGGCCAGCGCAGCAACTTCCAGCAGCTCGCGGTGACCGGTACCGGCACGTTGTCGCTGACCCTCGACCAGAGCTTCGACACGGTGGCGCTGGCGGGCACGGGGCTGAACGTGGTGCTGGCGGGCAACCGGATCGGCGCGGTCACCGGCACGGACGCGGCCGAGCAACTGCGCGTCGATGGCGACATCGCCAGCGTCGCGCTGGGCGCGGGCGACGACCTGCTGGCGCTGGGCACGGCCAATGCGGCGGGCCGCTATGATGGCGGCACGGGCACCGACACGCTGCGCTTCACCGCCAATGCGCCGGTGGTGCTGAGCGGGCTGGCGACCGGGTTCGAAAATGTCGCGCTGGCCGGCAATGCGCTGACCGTCACGGGGTCGCTGGGGGCGAACGGGGCACCGCTCAGCTTCGGCGACGGCGACCTGTCGCTGACCGTGGCGAGTGGCGCGACGCTGGCCGGGGTCATCGACCTGGGCGCGGGCAATGACGCGCTGCGCCTGGCGGCGGGATCGACCCTGATCGGCAGCGTGACGGGCGGTTCGGGCAATGACCGCGCCACGCTGGAGCTGGCGGGCAACCAGACGCTCGCGGCGGGCACCCTCAACGGCTTCGAGACGCTGGCGACCGAGGGTAGTGGCACCCTGTCGCTGACCGGCGCGCAGGCCTATAATCAGGTCAATGCCGCGACCGATCTGACCATCGCCTCGGGCAGCAGCCTGACCGCAGGCCAGGTCGCCTTCACCGGCGGAAACCAGCGCTTCACCATCGCGGGCACCTTTGCCGGGGCGGTCGATGGCGGGGCGGGCACCGACACGATCGCGCTGTCGGGCGGCACGGCCAGCGCGCCGGTCGCCTTCACCAATGTCGCCAATGTCGAGGCGCTGGCGATGACCGGCGGCTATGCCACCGTGTCGGGACAGGCCGCGTTCGGTTCGGTCGACATGACGAGCGGGCGACTGGTCGGTTTCGCCGGTTCGACGATGAGCGCCGCGCAGTTCCTGGTCCGCCAGGGCGCGACCTTCGGTTCGGCGGGGACGGTCAACGGCAATGTGACGGTCGCGGGTATCCTGAGCCCCGGTGCCTCGCCGGGCACGATGACGGTCAACGGCAATGTCACGCTGGCCAGCGGGTCGCTATCCTATTTCGAGCTGACCCCGACCGTGTCGGACAAGCTGATCGTCAACGGCGCGATGACGATCGGCAGCGGATCGACGTTGCAGATCGTGTCGAGCGGCGCCCTGCGTCCCGGCACCTCCTATGACCTGATCGTCGCCAGCGGCGGAATCAGCGGCAGCTATGCCAATGTCCTGAAGCCGTCCGACCTGTTCGGCTTCATCGTCCAGCGCGCCGACCGCATCCAGCTTCTCGGCCAGTTCCTGGGCGATGCCGGGTTCAGCCCGCAGGTATCGCGCAGCATCGACTATGCCAATGCGACGCTGGCGAAGCAGCCCGCGACCAGCACGCTGTTCGCCGCGCTCCCCGCGCTGCTGACCGCCTCGGGCGCGTCGTCCCCACGTGGCTTCGCGCAAGTAACGCCGGAGGCCTATGCGTCGGCCTCGCAGATCGGCGTCGACAATGCGCTGGGCCTCGTCCAGGCGACGCGTGGTCCGGCCTTCGCCACCACGCGGGAGGATGCGGGGGCTTTCACCTTCGCCCAGACGCTGGGCCAGTGGCACACGCTTGGCGCCGACATGGGGCAGGGGACCAGTGCGGCGCAAACGCGCGGTTACGGCTTCCTGGGCGGCGTCGGTTACGGCGATCGCCAGTGGATGATCGGCGCGTTCGGGGGCTGGCTCGACACCCGCCAGTCGATCGCGCCGCTCGCCGCCTCGACCCGGGCCGATGGCGTCGTGGCGGGCGTGCATGGCCGCTACATCATGCCGAACGGCTTCGGCTTCGGGGCGTCGATCGTCTATGACGGCGCGCAGGCGCGCACCACCCGCGCGCTGCCGGGCACGGCATCGGCCCATGGCCGCTATGACCTGCACAGCTGGACCAGCGACCTGTCGGTCCATTACGCGGCCGAGATGCCGGGTGGCTGGGCGCTGACCCCGCGGGCCGGGCTCACCTATCTGCGTACCCGCCGTCAGGGCGTGGCCGAGACGGGTGGCAGCCCCTTTGCGCTCACCGTCGCGCGGCGCGACCTGGTCGCGGGCTTTGCCGATGCCGGGTTCACCGTCGGCCGCAGCGATGCGTCGGAAGCGCCGTTCCGTCCCTTCGTGACGCTGGGTGCGCGCTACCAGATCGAGGGCAACCGCGCCGTCGCGCTGGGCGGCTATGCCGGGGGTGGCCTGGGCCTGGTCGCGCAGGGCGCGTCGCGCGCGCCGCTGGTCGGCACCGCGACCGCCGGCGTCGCCTATCGCTTTGCGAACGGCGTCGACCTGTACGCGACCGGCAGCGCGCAGACCGGGCGCGACGATCACCAGGAGACGATCGCGGCGGGCCTGCGCCTTCGCTTCTGATCGACCGGGGGGGTGGGGCGGGCCACGCCGCTCCACCCCCTCATCCTCTGTGGGATTCAAGTTTTTATTGAACCTTTTACGACCTTGTGGCATTGAAGGATCAGCTACGGACAGCGGGGCTTCCGGTAACACGGTCGCCGCAGCATGTGCGCCTATATGGCCGGTACACCACGGTAAGGCACACCCGCACCTTTGAAGGGCCTCCGCCTAAAGCGGGGGCCCTTTCTGGTTATGGCAGCCGCTTTCCCTCGTACAGGCAGGTGCGTAAGAGCGTGTGCATGTTATAGCGCCGCTTGACGTGACTGAAGATCACCTTGCGCAGGTAACAGCTCGTAATCATCAGGTTCACATCGGCTTCGTGCTGCCTGCTGGGGTATAGGTAGAAGAATACCACCTGATGCTCTCCGTCGGCCAGCTCGCGGACACGACCGGGCGCGATATCGATAACCGCATAGTTCATCGCCCGATTCCGGTCGATGGAGTCCCAGCAGAAGTAATTCTGCTCAACCATTCGCTTCGACAGTTCGGGTAGGCCAAGCGAAAAGGCGTAGCGATCCTCGCAGAACCGCCGTGGCTTGCCATTCTCGTCTTCCAGCTGATGCTCGCCTCGCTCACACCCTTGCGAGATGGTATGCAAACCGAGGGAAATACGAACCCGCAGATCCGCCCCATCCTTACCCTTGCCCGGCAGGGTGACCACAAAACTGCGAAGATGCCGCAGATCTCTTAAAACGCCATCGACTTCAATCTCGTCCATGTTCGCGACTTTGCGCCTTGTTGTGCAAGGCAGATGAAGCGCCGTGCGTGGTGATCGCACATCTTGAAGGTCGCGACCCGTGGTTTCAAGTCGGAGCGGATAGCAGCTCACCCAAAAGATGACGCAATTGTCATCAAAAAACCGACCGCATGCCCCCCGATGTCATCAAGGCGCAACGAACCGGCACCAAGGGACCGACGCATAGTCCTTGGGGGGAAATCCTGTCATGATCTCTACGAACCCGCGTTTCGCGGGACGGTTCCTTGCGTCCAGCGTCCTGGCCCTGCTGATCGCCACGCCTGCTCTTGCGGCCGATCCCGAACCGGCCAAGACGACCGCGCCCGACGACCAGAAGACCGATAGCAACGGTTCGCTGGCCGACATCATCGTCACCGCGCAGAAGCGCCCCGAAAGCCTGCAGCAGACGCCGATCGCCATCTCGGTCCTGTCCGCCGACGACCTGAAGAACCGCCATGTCCAGTCGCTGGTCGACCTTCAGGACGGCGCGATCCCGTCGCTTCGCGTCGCGCCCTTCTACTCGCGCAACTCCGCGCTGATCATGAACATCCGCGGCATCGGCGTGCTGGCCGACAGCAACCAGCCCGCGCGCGACCAAGGCGTCGGCGTCTATATCGACGGCGTCTATCTGGGCCGCGCCCAGGGGCTGGGCACCGCGCTCTACGATATCGAGAGCATCGAGGTTCTGAAGGGCCCCCAGGGCACGCTGTTCGGCCGCAATACCGAAGGCGGCGCGGTCAGCATCGTCACCAGGAAGCCCACCGGCGAATTCGGCCTGACCGCGACCGCGGGCATCGGCAATTTCGCGTCCCACAAGGCCGAGGCGCATCTCAACCTGCCCGAATGGCACAATTTCAGCGTGAAGCTGGACGGCATCGTCACCAAGCGCGGGGGCCTGGTCACCAACCCGCTGCCCGGCCAGTCGGACTTCAACGCGTTCGACCGGCACGGCGCGCATGTCGAGGTGTTGTGGAAGCCGGAAGACGGCGTCAGCGCCGACTATGCCTTCGACACCTCGTACGACGCCTCGACCCCGCTCTACCTCCAGGCGATCACCAACGGCACGCTGACCCGCGCGCCCGCGCTGCCGCTCCAGCCCGAGCGCGTCCGCACCGCCAGCCTCGGCGTGCCGCAGCAGGACAGCATCGGCAGGACGCACGGCCATCGGCTGACGCTGGGCCTCGACCTGGCGCCGGGGCTTCAGCTCAAGTCGATCACCGCGTACCGCGAACTCGACCAGAGCCAATATGACAATGGCGGCCAGAACAGCACCACCTACAAGCCGAACGGCGCGTTCAGCCGCTACAGCCTGGCGGGCTTCGCGCAGAACCAGTTCAGCCAGGAGATCCAGTTGATCGGCGACACGCCGCGCCTGAAATATGTCGCGGGCGCGATGGCCTATCGCGAGCACACCACCGACAATGCCCAGGCGTTCAACACGATGACGTGGAACGCCGACGGCACCGCCGCGACCGTGGCGACCTACAACATCGCCACCGTCCCCTTCGACCGCGCCAGCCGGATCACGACGCGCAGCATCGGCGCGTTCGGCCAGGCGACCTGGACCCCGGCGCTGCTCCAGGACCGGCTGCACGTCACCGCGGGCGCGCGCTACACCCGCGACATGAAGAAGGGGCAGCTCTTCATCGTCAACGGCAAGACGCCCAATGTCGATGGCGTGGTGGCCCCGCGCGGGCTGGACGCGAGCTGGTCGCGCGTCGACCCGCTGCTGACGCTGGCCTATGACGTGACCAGCGACATGCATGTCTATGGCAAATGGTCGGAGGGGTATAAGTCGGGCGGCGCCAATTCGCGCTCGCTGCGCTATGCGCCGTTCAACCCGGAAACGCTGTCGATGTTCGAGATCGGCGCGAAGACCGAGTTGCTGGACCGTCGCGTCCGCCTGAACCTGGCCGCCTATACCGGCGCGTACAAGGCGATCCAGATCGACTTCCAGGCCAATTACCTTCAGGTCGATGCGCAGGGCAACCTGCTCCAGACCAACCGCACCACGATCGAGACGACCAACGCCCCCGGCGCCGGCCGCGCCAAGGGGTTCGAGGCGGAGCTGACCGTCGCGCCGATGGCGGGCCTGACGTTCAGCGCCAGCTATTCCTATAACGACGTGACCATCCCGCCGACGGTGAACCCCTTCCCGCAAGGGGCGAGCGGCGTGATCGTGACGACGCCGATCAAGATCTATCCGGTCTATACCCCCGCGCACGCCGCGAGCGGGTCGATCGACTATGACCGGCCGATGGGCGATTACCGCCTGGTCGCGCATCTGGACGGCAATTACGACAGCGGCTTCTATGCCAGCTATAACGATCCCGCGCCGGGGGTGAGCCAGCCCAAGGGCGAGCCGGGCTTCGTCGTCAACGGCCGGATCGGCGTGGCCGACATCGCGCTGAACGACACGGGCGCGCAGCTCAGCGTCTCGGCCTGGGCGCGCAACCTGCTGAACGAGCAGCATATGTTCTACAAGGGGCTGAGCACGCTGACCGGCGTGTCGGGCTTCTTCAACGAACCGCGCACCTATGGCCTCGAAGCCACGGTGAAGTTCTGATGCGCGGGGTGATCGCGATCGCGGCGTTGCTGGCGGCGCCGGTGGGGGTGGGGGCGTCCGCTCCCGCTCCCGTCGCCGCCCCGGCGCATGTCCGCGTCCTGCCGCTTCAGGGCGGGCGCAATTTCCGCGAGCTGGGCGGCTATCGCACGGCGGATGGGCGGATGGTGAAATGGGGGCTGCTCTATCGCTCGGGCCAGATGCACGACCTGACCTCGGCGGATTATGCCTATCTGCAAAAGCTCGGCATCCGCACCGTCTGCGACTTTCGCGACACGCGCGAGCGGACGACAGAGCCGACGCTCTGGCCCGCCGGGCACAGCCCCAAGGTCCTGAGCGACGATTATGCGCTCGACATGAGCGGCATGATGCTGCCCGGCGATCCGTCGACCTGGACGCATGAGCAGGTCGTGTCGGCGATGACGGCGACCTATCCGAAACTGCTCGACCAGTTCCGGGGGCAATATGCCCGCATGTTCGCCGAGCTGCTGGCGGGCCATGCCCCGCTCGCCTTCCACTGCACGGCGGGCAAGGACCGGACGGGGGTGGCGGCCGCGCTGCTATTGTCGGCGCTGGGCGTGCCGAGGGCGACGATCATCGCGGATTATCTCCTCTCCAACCAGCACATGGCCCCGCCGCCCGCGCATCCGACCGGCTTCTGGGCGAAACTGTCGCCTGAGGCGGCGCGCGGCTTTGCCGGGGTCGACCGCCGCTATATCGACGCGGTGTTCGCGGTGATCGATCGCCATCCGGGCGGCATGGCGGGTTACCTCAAGGACGAGATGGGCCTGGGACCGAAGGAGATCGCCAGGCTGCGGGGATTGTACCTGACGCGCGGATAAGGGGGGCTTCGCGCTCAGCCCTGGCGCCTGTCGCCCTGGCGCCGCTCGCCGAACGGCAGCGGCGCCGGAACCTCCGCGATCGCCGCCAGGATGGCGCGGCCATAGGCGGTCCTGGCCAGCGCATGGCCTTTCGCCTCGGCCATATCGCGCGGGATGAAGCCCTGGAGATAGGCGATTTCCTCGAGACAGGCGATCTGGATGCCCTGGCGGTGCTGGATCGTGCGAACGAACTCGGCCGCCTCGAGCAGGCTGTCATGGGTGCCGGTGTCGAGCCAGGCGAACCCACGCCCCATCGCTTCGACCCGCAGCGTCCCCGCCTCCATATAGCGGCGGGCGAGGTCGGTGATCTCCAGTTCGCCGCGCGCCGAAGGGGCCAGGGTGGCGGCGTGATCGCATACCTTTGCATCGAAGAGATAGAGGCCGGTCATGGCGAAGCGCGACCTTGGCTGCTCGGGCTTCTCCTCGATCGATATGGCGCGCCCCGATTCGTCGAAGGCGATGACGCCGTAACGCTCCGGGTCCTCGACCCGGTAGGAGAAGACGGTCGCCCCGCCCCTGGCGCGCACATCGGCGACCACGCGGCGCAGCATCGACCCCAGGCCGTTGCCGAAGAAGATATTGTCCCCCAGCACCAGCATGACGGGCTCCCCGGCCAGCCAGTCGCGGCCGATCGTGAACGCCTGGGGCAGCCCCTCGGGCCGCGGCTGCTCGGCATAGGCGATGGCGAGGCCCAGCGCGCTGCCATCGCCGAACAGTCCGCGGTAATGCGGCAGCGAGTCGGGGCTGGAGATGATCAGGATCTCGCGGATACCGGCGAGCATCAGCGCCGACAGCGGATAATAGACCATCGGCTTGTCATAGACGGGCAAGAGCTGCTTGTTGACGACCAACGTCGCCGGATGCAGCCGCGTGCCGGTGCCGCCCGCCAGGATGATGCCCTTCATGGCGTCATCCTAACGCGAAGCATTGAAGAACCCGTTAGGCGACTGCGCCAGCCCGCGCCGCTGGTCGGCCGCCCGCTCCGCAAGGATCGGCCGCCACCAATCCGCGTTGGCCAGATACCAGCGCACCGTCTTTTCGAGACCTGTCTCGAAACTCTCCTGCGGTGCCCAGCCCAGTTCCTCGCGGATGCGCGTGGCGTCGATCGCATAGCGCAGGTCATGCCCCGGGCGATCCGCGACGAAGTCGATCTGCCCGGCATAGGATCGACCGTCGGGGCGCGGGTGCAGCCGGTCGAGCAGCGCGCACAGCGCCCGCACCACATCGATATTCCGCCGCTCGGCATTCCCGCCGATATTATAGCGCCGTCCGGGCGCGCCCCGCTCGAACACGGCCTGGAGCGCACGGACATGATCCTCGACATACAACCAGTCGCGCACATTCTCGCCGCGCCCATAGACGGGCAACCTCTCTCCGCCGAGCGCCTTGACGATCATCAGCGGGATCATCTTCTCGGGAAAGTGATAGGGGCCGTAATTGTTCGAGCAGTTGGTGAGGATCACCGGCAGGCCATAGCTATGGCCCCAGGCGCTGACGAGATGATCCGACGCCGCCTTGCTGGCCGAATAGGGGGAGCGGGGATCATAGGGGGTCGACTCGGTGAAGGCGCCGGTGTCGCCCAGAGAGCCGAACACCTCGTCGGTCGAGATATGGTGGAAGCGGAACCGCGCCCGTTCCACCGGGGGCAGGCCCTGCCAATAGGCATGGGCGGCGTTCAGCATGGTGAAGGTGCCGACGACATTGGTGTCGATGAAGGCGGCGGGCGCGTCGATCGAGCGGTCGACATGGCTCTCGGCCGCGAGATGGGTGATGACATCGGGGCGAAAGCCGCGGATTGCACGGCCGACCGCGGCCGCGTCGCACACGTCCGCCTGGACGAAGCGATAGCGCGGATCGTCGGCGACCGGCGCCAGCGCCGTCAGCGTCGCGGCATAGGTGAGGGCATCGAGGGTGAGCACCTCATGCCCGCTGTGCCGGATCAGATGGCGGACCAGCGCCGATCCGATGAAACCGGCCCCACCAGTTACGAGGATGCGCATGGGGCGAAGCGTCCGGTCCGGGTGTGGCGATCGGAAATGATGAAGGGCACTCCTTTCACTGGGCCTTCCACTGGGCCTTCCACTGGGCCGGCGACATTGGCCGGACATCCCGGCCGACCAGGCATCGGTGACCGGAGGTTATGCACCATCGGCCTTTTCGTCACGTTACCATCGCCGACGGATGATCGCTTTGTCCGGGAACACCCGAAATGGGACAGCGGCCAGGATTCGATCCCTCGCGTCCTTGCCACAACATTTGCCCTTGCCGGACCACTCATGCATGGCACCAAGGGAACGTCGCAATGGGAGCTGGCGGGCATATCGATGGTACCGCTCGTTCAGCCGCCTGTCTGGGGAAGCAGCGAATGAAGATTGCCGTTTTCGGCCTGGGTTATGTCGGCATGTCCAATGCGGTGCTGTTGGCGCAGCATAACGACGTCGTCGCGGTCGACATCTCGCCCGAGCGGGTGGCGATGGTCGAGGCGCGGACCTCGCCGATCATCGATGCCGAGTTGCAGGATTTCCTGACCAGCCGCGAACTGAACCTGTCGGCCACCACCGACGCGGCCGCGGCGCTGTCGGGCGCCGATTATGTCATCGTCGCCACGCCGACCAATTACGATGTCGACACCAACAGCTTCAACACCGCCTCGGTGGAAGCGGTCATCGCGCTGGCCAAGACCCATGCGCCCGGCGCGACCGTGGTCGTCAAGTCGACCATCCCGGTCGGCTTCGTCGACGATGTCCGCGCGCGGCTGGACACGCAGCAGGTGATCTTCAGCCCCGAATTCCTGCGCGAGGGGCGTGCGCTCTACGACAATCTCCACCCGTCGCGGATCATCGTCGGCGAGGATTCGGCGCGGGCGCGGACCTTTGCCGAGCTGCTGGTCCAGGGCGCGGAAAAGACCGATATCGACGTCCTGTTCACCGGCACGCGCGAGGCCGAGGCGATCAAGCTGTTCGCCAACACCTATCTGGCGATGCGCGTCGCCTTCTTCAACGAGCTGGACAGCTATGCGATCGCCGGCGACATGGACACGCGCCAGATCATCCAGGGCGTCGGCCTGGATCCGCGGATCGGCACGCATTACAACAATCCCAGCTTCGGCTATGGCGGCTATTGCCTGCCCAAGGACACCAAGCAGCTCCTGGCCAACTATACCAGCGTGCCGCAGAACCTGATCCGCGCGATCGTCGACGCCAACCGCACCCGCAAGGATTTCCTGGCCGACCAGATCATCGCCAGGCGCCCCAGGCGGGTCGGCATCTTCCGCCTGACGATGAAGGCGGGGTCGGACAATTTCCGGCAATCCTCGATCCAGGGCATCATGAAGCGGATCAAGGCCAAGGGGATCGAGGTCGTCGTCTACGAACCGTCGCTGCACGAAGAGGCGTTCTTCGGGTCGAAGGTGTACCGCGACCTGGCCGCGTTCAAGCAGGACAGCGACGTCATCATCGCCAACCGCAACGACCCCGAACTGGCCGACAGCGCGGACAAGCTGTTCACCCGCGACATCTTCGGCTCGGACTGATCGATCTGCGCCCTCCGCTGCGGGAGGCCTTCCAATCGATACACCCCTCTCCTTCAGGGGAGGGGCAGGGGGTGGGGCGGTTCCACGCGCGCATCGCCCGGTAGAGAGGCCCCACCCCAACCCCTCCCCTGAAGGGGAGGGGCTCGCCTTTCCTTGCAAGATCACGCCCGGTCAGCGGCAGATGCGCACCCGCTCCCAGCCGCGATACTCGGTCCAGCAGCGGTGATGCGGCCGGTAATAGGGCCGGTATCCATAGCCCGCATCGCGCCAGCCATAGCCGCCGCCATAATAGCCACCCCAGCGCGGCGGGGGAGGCGGTGCGGGGGGCGGTGGCGGGGGCGGAGGCCCACCCCAGCCCGGAGGGGGCGGAGGCGGGGGCGGTCCCCATTCCTGCGCACTGGCATTCGCACTCAAGCCCAGCGTCGCGATCGCGAGGCCGGCGACAACGATACGGGTCATCTTCATGACGGCTTCCTCCATGCCCCCGATCGGGCATGGAACGGGTCTACGACACGCTCCGCTTCCCGACGCTGAACGCGATTGTTCTGTGGCGTTCAGCTTTGCGGCCAGGCGCTCAGAACAGCTTGCGCACCCCGACCCGGATCGCGCGGCCGACCGGGTCGATCAGCGCGGGCTGGAAGCGATTGGGGGTCCGGCCGTCGCGATCGGTGACGTTGATCCGGTCGTTGAGCAGATTGTCGACCGTGAAGTGGATCCGCATCTTGTCGGTCCATGGCCTGTCGATCAGCTTGTGCGCATCGATCGAACTGAAGAACGCCAGCGAGGTCAGTCCCGAAAAACGCAGGTCGGACGCGGCGATGTCGCTGCGGATACGGGTCGGGCCCTGGATGAGGCCGAACACCCCGATATTGACCAGGTCATAGGAAAAGAAGCCGTTCACATCGACGGCCCAGCGCGGCCGCCCGCCCGTGCCGGTGAGCGTCGCGCCGTCGAGCAGATCGAGCACCGGCCCCCCGGTCCTGAGCGTCAGCCGGTCCTCCAGGCGATAGCTGGTCGTCGCCGACAGCGACGCATAGGGGCGCGGCCTGGGTGGGCGCGGCGGAGGGCTGGTGCGGGCGGCATCCGGCGCGGGGGGTGCGGCGGTGGGGGCGGCGGGGGGCGGGGGAGTCCGGCCCAGCGGCCCGCTGACGGTGAGGGTCAGGCGCAGCTTGCGCTCGCGCTCGAACGCCAGGTTGACCGGGCGCAGATCGACGCTGACGAGCTGGCCCAGCGCGTCGCGGGCGAACAGGTCGGGAAAGACCCGCTGGAACGCCGGGGTCGCCCCGCCCAGCGAGGCCGCCTGATTGTCGATCCGCGTGTCGAGATAATCGAGGCCGAGGCGGATCTCCTTGCCCCTGATCGGCTGCACCGCGAGGCCCAGCGTCGTGATCCGCCGCTTCTCGGGCGCCAGTTCGGGATTGCCGCCCGCGATGGTGGTGACGAGCGTGCTGCGCCCGGTCACATAGTCGAAAAAGGGCGTGTTGGGTGTGGTCAGCATCGGCGCGACCAACTGGGTGACGGCAGGCGCGGCCTGCGCGACATTGACCGAGGCGTTGAGCTGGAGCGGGCGGAACGGCGTCCAGTTCAGCCCCAGATTGGAGGTGTTCAGCCGTCCGAAGTCCGACACGTCGGATATGCCCGCCATGGCGCTCAACTGGACTTCGCCCAGGAAGGACAGCGGTCCCTCGCGCGACGAGGCGATGGGCACGGTCGCATTGACGGTGGCGCCGCGCATGGTGCGCCCGATGCCCTCGACCGGCCCCTGAGCGGACAGCCCACCCTGGGCGGATGCGGTGGCAATGCGCGTCGCGGCGCTGTCGATCCGGCTATAGTCGGTGGCGATGGTCAGCAGCGCTTCCCCGGCGGGCAGGCGGACGACCGGGCCATTGGCGGTCGCCTTGATCCCTATCGTGTCGGACGCCGTGCGGCTGCGATGGATGTCGCGCCGCGCGGCGGTGGTGGGGTCGATCGCCGCCATCGGATCGCCGCCCGCCTCGATCGCCGACTGGAGCGCGTCCAGCGGCACCCCGGTCTCGGACATGTTGCGCGCGACCAGATGGTCGTAATTGCCCGTCACCGCCCAGCTCCAGC
This sequence comes from Sphingomonas sp., assembly GCF_039594485.1. Taxonomy (GTDB): domain Bacteria; phylum Pseudomonadota; class Alphaproteobacteria; order Sphingomonadales; family Sphingomonadaceae; genus Sphingomonas. Next base: position 25,872 of record NZ_JBCNNI010000030.1, read on the forward strand.
GGCGGACATCGCCCGACAGCGTCCCCCCGGCATGGAGCGCCATGCTGGTCGTCCGCTGGTGCAGCACGCTGTCCGGCAGATAGCGATAGAGGAGCGTGTCGGGCCCGAAGGGAAATGCCCCTAGCCCGCCCGGCACGCGCAGCGTCGCGGGGGCGAGGCCGTTCAACCCCTTGTTCTGGTTGGCCATCATCGACAGGGTCAGCGAACCGGACAGGCTCTTGCCGATGGGAGAGGCCAGGCCGCCTTCGGCCTCGATGGTGTCGGTCAGGGGCTGGAGCGTGCGATACCGGCCCAGATCGGTGACCATCGCCGGGCGATCGGCATAGGCGGCCAGCGAGCGCCGCGCGGCCGGGTCGGTCGGCACCCCGGCCACCGTCACCGCACGCCCCGCCAGCAGGTCGAGCCGGGGGTCCAGGCTGGCCCCGTTCACCCCCGTCACATTGCCCGTCGTCGCGAACAGCCCATCGGGATCGGGGGCGATGTCGCGCTGGCTCTGGAGGATCGGAGCGACGTGCAGGTGCGAGGCGCGGAAGGTCAGGCGGCGCGGCCCGTCGATCCGCGCCGAGGTGACTTCGGCATAGTTGGTCGTGCCGCCCCCGTCGGTCGCGAGGCTGGGCAGGTCGAAGACCGTGACCGCGCGGAATTTCTTCTTGGTGATGAAGTTCATCACCCGGACGGTCGGCGGATAGCCGAATCGCGCCGCCTCCTGTTCGGGCAGCACCTCGACCCGCTCCATCGCCTCATAGGGCAGCGACTGGAATTCGGCGAAGCCCGACACGCGCCGGCCGTTGAGCAGCATCACCGGATCGCCCCCGCCGGCCGAACTGGTCAGCGCCTTCATCTTCTTCATCAGGTCGCTGAGGCTGGTCGCGCCCAGCGCCTCCAGCGCTTGGGCGTCGAGCACCGCGACCGGCTCGACCGCGCCGATGATCGAACCGGGGATGCGTTTGCCGGTGACGGTGATTTCGGGGGGCGGTGGCTCGGTTGGCGATGCTTTGTCCTGGGCCTGGGCCGCCAGGGGCATGATCAGCGCCAGGACGGTCGCCGTCGATCCCGTGCCGCCCGCCCGCCGCCAACCGCCTCGCATCGTCCAGCCACTCCCATCGCCGACGTGATGTCGACAAATACTGTGGCGATCATGTCACAATTATGGCGAATCCTCCGGCAAGGCTTGACTTGCCGGAATCCTGCTTCGGCTGTGTTGAAAATCTCGTGGCGATCGAAGGGCTTGGACCCGATCGCAATGGGGGAGACGGCCTGTGTCTCAGGATCGCGGCGCGACCGGCTCGGCGATCAGGGCGGTGGGGGACGGGGCGGTGCGACGGCGCAGCACGCCGTGCATCACCCGGATATAATGGTCCGCACCATGCTCGATGGTGAAGCGCCGCGCCTGGTGCAGGGTCCGGCGCGCATCCTGGGTTCCCGGCCGGGCGGTGGCGATCGCGGCCGCGAATGCCGCCTCGTCGCCGACCGGGACCAGCGTGCCCAGCGCCCCCTGCTGCAACAGCGCGGCCATCGACCGGCTGCAATCGGTGGCGATGATGCCGATATTGGCGGCCAGCCCCTCCAGGATGACGGCGGGCACGCCTTCATAATGCGACGACAGCAACAGCATGTCGTAATCGGCCAGCAACCCGGCGGGGTTGGCGACATAGCCGCGGAAGTCGACCCGGTCGGCAATCCCCAGCGTCGCCGCCAGCGCCTCCAGCGCGGGTCGCTCCGGCCCGTCGCCGAACAGGGTCAGCGTGTCGGCCGGGCCGCTGCCGCCCGCAAAGCCGCGCAGCATCAGCGCGAGGTTCTTCTGCGGCGCGAGCCGCGCGATGGTGACGAAGCGGCGCCCTTCCGCCCTTGGCGACGCGGCCACGGGTTCGCGCAACGCCAGGATCTGCGCCTCGGACAGCGCGGGATCGGGGATGATCGCCACGCGCGCGGGCGACACGCCCACGCCCTGCACGATCTCGGCGCGCATCGGCTTTTCCATGCCGACGAAATGGTCGATCGCCAGCCCCTGGATCCGCAGCCACAGCCGATAGAAGAGCCGATAGACCCAGGAGGCGTCCTCGCGGTCCAGATTGTTGCTGATCTTGGCGACGATCGGCGGGCAGTCGCGACCCAGCATCAGCTTCAGCATCACCGCGACAAAGGCATAGGTGTTGCCGGCGCAGAACATGATGTCCGGCCGGATCGTGCGGACCGCGCGGGGCAGGGTGGCGACCATCCAGATCGTCTCCCAATGCGCGATGCCGGGCCAGCGGCGACGCGGCGTCACGAAGTCCAGGCCCTGGCCGACATCCTCGGCCATCGCGCCGTCGGTCCGCCCCAGGAACAAGGGCGCGTCGATCCCCGTCGCGCGCCAGCGACGGACGAGGCGCAGCGCGATCCGCTCCACCCCGCCGGGCTCGAAACCATGAAGGAAGGTCAGGACGCGCAAGAGGCCCTGCGCCCTGATCGAAGCCGATATAGCCCGGAAATCCCACCCATGGTTCAGGTCGTTAGCATGACCCGCCGCAGAAATGATACCCTATCGTGACGTATTCGTCGCGACCGCGAAGCCGGGCTTTTCCCAAGGCCCAGTCCTCGCCCCCCTCTTACCGAGCGCCCTGCGGTGCGCCGCTTCCGGCGTCGCTCGGGGCCGTATCGCCGCCCGGCACCCGGTCGGCATAGATGTCCCAATGGTCGAGCAGCTCGTGCACGACGGGCACGCCGACGCGGTAATTGGCTTCATAGGCGACCATCTGGCCGGGCCCTTCATCGCCGACACTGGCGGTCGCGGCGATGCCGGGCGGGGGCATGGACGGGTTGCTGCCCGTCCGCAGGACCATGACCCGCGCCGGGTCGACGAGCCTGAGCTTCGCACCGAGTTCGATCGCCCCGGCCAATGTCTGGCTTTCCATGTTGGTCATGGCGAACACGCCCTTGTCATGCGTCCACAACCGGACCCAGTCGCGCGCCCAGCGGGTCCGCCCGGCCCCATGCCAGTAACGGCGCGACCCCAGCGTTTCGCCCATCAGGACGAACGGCGGACGTTGGGCATTGGGATAGCCTTTCCACGCGGCGCGCGCCTTGCGCAGTGCGGGCGAATCGGGAATCGGGATCGAACGCGTCCGTTCGAACGCCCAGCGCGCCAGGCCCTGGTTCAGTTCGATCGCCATGCCCAGCCCGGATGTGTCGTCGCTGCCGCCAAAGCCTTTGCCGTTGGTCGGCAGCCTGTCGGGCCTGTCCGCGCCGATGGCGAAAAGGCCATAGGGCCAGGATCTGGGCACGTCGCGGTCGTCGAATTCGCGCAACGTGTCGCCCTGCACCACCCAGCGCGCCCAGGCCGCGCTGCCGACCGACGCGACGGCGGGATCGACGCCGGAAATCCCCGTGAACAGCCAATATGTCCTGGTGAAGTCGAACCGGGGGTCCATCAACAGGCCGATCAACTGCTGGCCATTGTCGCTGAACAACGTGCCGGTGCCGCCCCAGACCATGCCATACAGGCCCTGTGCATTGCGGCGCAGCGGGTGGGTCGTACCGGGCAGCGGGATGACCTGGTCGAGATGCTCGCGCTCGGCCCAGAGCTGGAACTCGCCGGGCACGTCGCCCTTGTCCTGGCCGGGTTCGAAATTGGCGACGACGATGACCTTGACGGGTATGCGCGCACTGGTGGGCAGGGGTGGCACCGCCGGTTCCTGCGCGATCCCCGGCGATGATGGCGCAAGGGCCAGCGCAAGGGCGATGACGGATGAACGGACGATGGATCGCATGGCTGTTTCCCCCAACAGTCTGGAAATCGAAGCGCCTGCCCCCCGCCAGACCTCCCCGCGCCCGGAACGAAGCCACGTGACGCCCGGCAAATGGCTGATGATGGTCAGCCCCTAACGGCTTGTCATGCACGCGCAAACGCAATGATTTCGACGCATCGTTGCAAAAAACAGAATGGCTGGCCGCGTGACCGATTCCCTGCCCTTCCTTAGTCCTTGCCTTCGCGCGCAAAGCGACCCACCCGCATCCGGCATGAGAGACGAACGGGGCCAGGACCGGCGGATCGGCCGGGAACGACAGCGGCAGGAGTCGAGGCTGGGGCAGGGCGGCGTCCTGCTGCTGCTGGCGCTGGTCGCGCTGCTGGTGCGGGCGCGGACCTTCGGCAATCCGGTGATCGGGTTCGACGAGCAATTCTATCTGCTGGTCGGCGACCGGATGCTGGGCGGTGCCTGGCCCTATGTCGATATCTTCGATCGCAAGCCGATCGGGCTGTTCCTGCTCTATGCGGGCGCGCGGTGGCTGGGCGCGCTGTTCGGGGGGGACGGGTTCCTGGCGTATAAGCTGGTCGCGACCGGCTTCGTGATCGCCACCGCCTTCGGTATCCAGCGGGTCGCGCGGGCGTTCGCCGGGCCGGGCGCGGCGATCGTGGCGGCGATCCTCTATATCCTGTGGCTCGACCTGATGGAGGGGGAGGGGGGCCAGTCCCCGGTCTTCTACAACGCGCTGATCCTGGTCGCCGGAGCCGCGATCCTGCGCGCGGTCGAGCGGCGGGGGTGGCTGTTCCCGTGCGGCGCGGTGGCGATGGGGGCGGTCGGCTGCGCGCTCCAGGTCAAATATTCGGTGCTGCCCGAGGGGTTCGCGTTCGGCTGCATCCTGCTCTGGCTCGGCTGGCGCGCGCGGGTGCCGGTGGGGCGGCTGGCGGGGATGGCCTTGGTCTGGGTCGCGCTGGCGCTGCTGCCGACGCTGGTGGCGTTCGGGGTCTATGCCGCAGCCGGGCACGGGCAAGCCTGGGTGTTTGCCAATTTCATCTCGCTCGGCGGACAGGCGGCGCGGCCGCTCGCCGACGAGCTGGAGGGGTTGGCGACGTGCATCGGCATCCTGTCGCCGCTCGTGCTGGTGATCGGCTTCGGGCGGCCGTGGCGGCGTGTCCCGGCCGAGCGGCGGGAAGGCTTCCGCTTCCTGCTGGTTTGGCTGGCGGTCACGGGCGCGGCGGTGCTGCTCTACGGCCGGTTCGGCAGCCCGCATTATGCGTTGCCCGTCGTTCTGCCCGCCGTGCTGGTCGCCGCGCCCGCGCTGGCCCGCTGGCGGCGCGGCGGGATCGCGGCGTTCATGCTCGCGATCTTCGCAGCGGGGCAGATCGTGCTGCACTTGAGCGAGCGGACCAAGGGCGGCGCGGCCGAGGCGCTGGCCGTCGCCCAGGCGGCAACACCGGCGCGCGGCTGTCTCTATGTCTATGACGGCTATCCGGCGCTCTACATGATGACGCATAGCTGCCTGCCGTCGAAATGGGTCTTTCCCGGCCATCTCAACACCCGGGACGAGGCGAGCGCGGAGGCGATCGGCGTCGATCCGGTCGCCGAGATCCGCCGCATCCTGGCAACACGACCGGGGGCGATCGTCGACGATTATCCGCGCTTCGCTTTCGGCAACCGTGCGACGCGGGGCGTGCTGCGCGACGTGCTGGCGCGCGACTATCACCTCGCCGCCTGCATTCCGACCGGGCCTGCCCGCGTGCGGCTGGTCTATCGTCCCGGGCCGGGGCCGGTGCCGGCGGGGTGTCCGAGCCAGGCGATGCTCGACAGGCCCTGAGGCGCGGGATCAGAGGCGGCCGGTTGCCGCATCCAGGCGGGGCACCTCCGCGCGTTTGATTCGGCCCGTCGCCACCGTCGCGCGGCCGGGTGTGCGCATCCTTTTCGGACACCCCGCCCCGGAGCGGCAGCGAATGTCTTGGTTCTGCAATGAATTAGGATCCTGTATGCATCATACATGATATTGTATTTTTTTTGGTGGCCTATTTGGCATTAATTGGTATCTTCCCAAGTCAGGCGGAAGGTCGTCGATCGCCGGGAGGATCGACACCCGATCGCCGTTCGCCCGTCGCGAAGACGGCCGAAGCACGGCCTGCACCAATGGGGGGGCGGGCCGGACAAAGGGGGGGTTACCATCATGCGCCTGCGCAATTGCATTCTCGCGACCACCATCCTGGCGGGCCTGACCGGCACCGCGCAGGCCCAGTCCATCACCGAATCGACCAGCGCCACCACGCCGACCCAGGACGAAAGCGCCGTCGGCCAGGAAAACGACATCGTCGTGCGCGGCATCCGCAAGAGCCTTCAGGACGCGATCGACACCAAGCGCAAGACCAATGCGATCGTCGACGTCATCAGCGCCGAGGATGTCGGCAAGTTCCCCGATACCAATGTCGCGGAATCGCTGTCGCACCTGCCCGGCGTGACGGTCGACCACCAGTTCGGCGAGGGCGAGCAGGTCTCCATCGCGGGTGTCGAGCCGGCGCTGAACCGCGTGCTGATCGACGGCCACTCGATCGCCTCGGCCGACTGGGGCGGCAATCCCGGCGACCGGTCGAGCCGCACCTTCAACTATTCGCTGCTCTCGCCCGAGATCATCAGCCAGGCCGTCGTCTACAAGACGCCCGAGGCGCGGCTGCAGGAAGGCGCGATCGGCGGGACCGTCGACATCGTCACGCGCAAGCCGCTGGACCTGAAGCCGGGCACGCTGACCGCGACCGGCGGCTATGAGTATAACGACCGCTCGGCCAAGGGGAATTTCCGCGGATCGGCGCTGTATAGCTGGCACAATGACAGCGACACCTTCGCGGTCCTGGGCTCGGTCAACTATGACAAGGAAAACCTCGCCCGCGCCGGTGTCGCGGTCTATGGCTATCTGACCGGCCAGCAGTTCACGACCACCGACGGGTCGGGCCAGACGGTGCTGATCAACCCGAACGCCAAGATCACCGGGGGCACGGTCAACGACCTGAAGACCGCCCGTCTTCCCGCCTATCTGGCGCATGAATATTTCCAGCAGACGCGCCAGCGCCTGGGCTTCACCGGCACGATGCAGTTCCGGCCGACGGACAATTTCACCCTGACCGCCAATGCGATCGTGATCCGCGGCAATTACGACAATTTCAGCAATTCCGAATATAGCTACAACACGCGCGGGTCGCAGTTGACCGCCGCGACGATCAGCAACGGCCTGATCACCTCGGCCACCTTCGCCGCGCAGCCCAGCACCAGCAAGACCTGGATGGGCGAACTCGACACCAATTTCCGTCGCACCCGCATCACGAACGACAGCTACAGCGCGCTGTTCGACTGGGAGGTCGATGGGTGGAAGATCACCGGCAATGCCGGCTATACCCGCGCGACCGGCGGCAAGGACCCCGAATATCTGCTGAACTTCCGCACGCGCCAGGGCTTCACCGTCGGCGCGAACGGCCGCAACACCATGCTGAACTGGGACAGCCCGGCCAGCGACGGCACCCAGTGGATCAGCACCTCGCCCGCCGAATCCAGCCTGCGCAAGGATGCCGCAGTACTGGCCGCGACCAACGGCCAAGGCTTCTATGGCGCGCAGATCGGCGGCATCACCCGCGCCGAGAACACCGTCGACCAGGAGAAGTTCGGCCAGGTCGACTTCGCGCACGACCTCGACAGCGGCCTGCTGAAGACGGTGCGCTTCGGGGTGCGCGCCAACATCCATGACAACCGCCAGACCACCTATGGCGGCGCGACCTATACCAACAACTTCTTCACCCTGGCCGATCTGGGCTCCTATGTGCTGAGCGGCAGCGTCTATGACGGGCTGTCGACCACCGGCAACGCGGTGCCCTATGCCACGCTGACCAAGGAAGCCGCGATCAAGGCGCTGAACGCGCCCGGCACGCTGAACATCACCCGTCCGCTCGACACCGGCTCCTTCTTCCAGGTGCAGGAACGGATCGGCACGGCCTATGTCCAGGTCGATTACGAGACGGGCAAGTTCCGCGGCAATATCGGCGGTCGCTTCGTCCGCACCCGCGACATCTCGACCTATTATCTGTCCTCGGCGGGGCAGGCCAGGCTGGTGACGGCGCCGCGCAACGACGACCGCTTCCTGCCTGCGTTCAACATCGCCTATGACGCCGGGCCCAGCGTCGTGCTGCGCGGCGCGGCGGCCAAGGTCATCGCCCGGCCGCGCTACAGCGACCTTGCGGGCTCGCTGTCGCTCGACGACACGCAGAAGACCGGCGGGGGCGGCAATCCCGACCTGAAGCCCTATGCCGCGACCAATTTCGGCCTGTCGGCGGAATGGTATTTCGCCCCCGCCAGCTATCTGTCGGGCGAGGTCTTCTACCGCGACATCTCCAACTATATCGGCAATGTCGTCGACAACGGCCCCGACGGCCAGGGCGTGGAATACACCAATGCGGTGACCGGCCTGACCAACAAATATGCCATCAACCGCCCGGTCAATGGCGGCAAGGCATCGGTGACCGGCTTCTCGCTGACCGGACAGGCCAACATCATCTGGGGCTTCGGCATCCAGTCCAACTATACCTTCGCCAGCGGCGAGACCGCCGTCGCGGGCCAGGGCCTGCCCTATCTGTCGCGCAACACCTATAATATCGTCCCCTATTTCGAGAAGGGACCGTTCCAGGCGCGGCTCAGCTACAATTACCGCTCGAAATATTTCTATGGCTTCGGGCGTCTCCAGTCGTCGAACTTCACCGATTCCTATCGCCAGCTCGACTTCTCGGCGTCGTACAACATCAACGACCATTTCCGCGTGACGGCGAATGCGTCGAACCTGCTGGACGAGACCTATTACCAGTATAGCAGCACGCCGTCGGCCCCGACCGCGCTGTACAAGAACGGCCGCGTCTTCTCGCTGACGGGAACCGCGCGCTTCTGATCCATCCCCGGGAGGGCGGTCGCGTGGCCGCCTTCCGCTGGCCCCGGCAGCGATGCCGGGGCCTTTTTTCTGCGCCGAAGGCTACCGTAAGCGCCATCGGCGCGGCACAAGACCAAAATGAAACCATGGAGCTGCGCATGACCCTGAACGCCGCCCCTTCGCCCCGGAGCACCGCATGATCCTGGCGGCAGCCGCGCTCGCGGCGTCCTGCGTCACCGCCGGGGCCGGGGGCGAGGTCGCGGCCGATCTGCTTCACCGCCGGATGGCCGAGCGGGTGCGGCATTGCGGGACCGTCCGGCTGGTGATCGCTCCGCCGGATGCGGTCGCCAGGGCGCTGCCGCCCCGCTGGCGGGGGCAATGGCGCCGCCCGGCGCCGCTGGGCCGCGAGGGTTTCGAGGTCCGGCGGGTCGGCCCCGTCACCGTCATCACGGCCGCGGGGACGCGCGGCCTGGTCTATGGCGCGGGCTGGGTGCTGCGCCATCTCGACATCGCGGGGGGGACGGCGCGCCTCTCGCTGAAAGGGCCGGTCCGCCAGTCGCCCGCTTATGCCACGCGGCTGACCCAGATCGGCTATCGCCCCAAGAACAACAGCTATGACGCCTGGACGCTGCCCATGTTTCAGCGGCGGATCGAGGATTTCGCGCTCTGGGGCGCGAGCGGGGTGCAGTTGATCGCGCCCGTCTCGGACGATGACGAGACCGGGCCGCTCTTCCCCGCGCCCGCGCGCGAGACGCTGGCCGGCATCGCGACCATCACCCACCGGCTCGGGCTCGACGTCGCGCTCTATTATCCCGAACTTGGCCATTATGAGAAACCGGGCGCGGTGGAGGCGGAGCTCGCGGCGTTCCGGCGGACGCTCGCCGATCTGCCCCATGTCGATGCGCTCTATGTGCCGGGCGGCGATCCGGGGCATACATCGCCGTCGCTCCTGTTCCCGCTGGTGGCGCAGCAGGCGGCCCTGCTCCGCGCGCGCAACCCTGGGGCGCCCGTCTATATCTCGTCGCAAGGGTTCGATGCGGCGGGGTTCGAGGCGTTCTATCACGAACTGGACAAGCGCCCCGACTGGCTGACCGGCGTCTTCGTCGGCCCGCAGACCCGCGATCCGCTGCCGCTCGAACGCGCGCGGATCCCGGCGCGCTATCCGCTGATCCTCTATCCCGACATCGCGCACACGATGCACGCGCAATTCCCGGTGCCGCGCTGGTGGCCCGAATTCGCGCTGACCGAGGGGCGCGAGCCGATCAATCCGCGCCCGGCCGCCTATACGCATATCTTCGCGCGCTTCATGCCCCTGACCTCCGGGTTCATCACCTATTCCGAAGGGGTGAACGACGATTTCAACCAGTTCCTCTGGTTCGAGCTGGGCTGGAACCCGCGCACCGATCCGAAGGCCTTTGCGCGCGACTATGCCCGGATGTTCATCGGCGATCCCTTGGCCGCGACGCTTCCGCCCGCGCTGGAGGCCAATTGGGTCGGCGATCCGGCGGGCAACGCACGGATCGACGCGACGCTGCGCCTGGCGGACGCGATCCGGCCCGCCGCCTTTGCCGACTGGCGGATCGACGCGCTGCGTTACCGCGCGGTCTATGACGCGCTGGTCCGTCGCCGCACCATCGCCGCGCGGGCGCGCCGGGCGGCTGCCCTGGCGGCTCCCGATGCCGGGCGGGCGCGGGCGATCCTGGCGACCGGGGACGGGCCGGAGGTGGCGGCGCTGCTCGCCCGGCTGAACAGGCTGGCCGAGCGGCTGTGGCAGCAGGCGCGGTTGCAACTCAGCGTGAAGCGCTTCGGCGCGTCCAACATCGAACGCGGCGCCAATCTCGACCGCGCCGATGTCGACCTGACGGGCCGCGCCTGGATCACCGCGCAGATGGCCAGGGGCTGGCCGATCCCCGATCGCAGCCGACGCGCGGAAGGCGCGCTGTACGACGATCTCGGCCGCCCCGATGCCGAGCCGCATCTGGTGCGCGGACCGGGCTTCGCGGCCGATCCGCAGATGTTCACCACCGCGATCGACGGCATCGCCGACCGCACGCCCGAGGATGGCTGGTGGCCGGGCGAACTCGACTATGCCGAGACGCTGTATGACAGCCCGTTGCGGCTGCATTATGCCGGCCTCGACCCGCATCGCCGCTACCGGCTGACCGTCACCTATGCGGGGGAGGACTATACGCTGCCGATGCGGCTGGTCGCCAACGGCCATATCGTCCTGCAAGACCAGTTCGCCCGCACCGCGAACCCGATGCAGGTGACGCTCCCCATCCCGCGCGAGGCCACCGCCGGGGGGACGCTCGACTTGGCTTGGACCCGCCCGCCCGGCATGGGCGGCAGCGGACGCGGCAAGCAGGTGGCGGAGACATGGCTGATCCCCGATCGGTGAGGGGGGCCATCGGGGCGTCGAGGCCTGCCGTTGGGATCCATGGTCTGCCGCCCTCTCCCGCCGCAGGTCGGGCGCACGGGCAAGCGCGTGCGGTCGGTCGGACGCACGCCCCGGAGGGCATATGGTGTCATGCACCGTACGCACGGGTGCAGCGACGATAACGCCGTTTTTTATCAACAGGATATGGCTGTCCCACGTGCCGGACACGGCCGTCATGCCTTGTCCGGCGCGTGGGACGATCCCGGATCGGGGGGCGACAAGCCCTTGTAATCCCATATCCCTATCTGTCTGACACGTAGGACAGAGCGGCTCGGCACCTTCATCATGGGCGCGCGCGGGCTATAACCGCAACCGGATTTTCACCGCGACCGAGGTGCTGGAGATCCTGAACCGCCCCTTCGGCGTGGTGCCGGTTGAGGGGTAAGGGGGATGGCTGGAGGCAGTCTGGATGTATTTACATAAGATATATTATCGATCTAAGGTGCTGTAGGTGCCGGATACAAATGACACTACTCCACTAGATAGAAGCGGCACTGACGGTGCTGACGATGAGTGCTGCAGAGATCACCCGGTTCGACACGCTGATGCGGCTCGACCGCGGCGAGATCCGGATCCCGGACGCGATGGAGCTGCTGGGCCTCCAGCGGCGGCAAATCTACCGGCTGGTCGATCGCCTCCGACAAGAAGGCGCTGCGGGCCTTGTTTCGCGCAAACGCGGGCGACCGAGCAATCGGCGGTACAGTGATGCCTTCCGCGCCGAGGTGGTCGCGCTCGTCCGCGAACACTATGCCGACTTCGGGCCGACGCTCGCGCGCGAATATCTCGCCGAACGCCACGGCCTTGGCTTGTCGTGCGAAACGCTGCGGCAGATCATGATGGAAGCCGGGCTTTGGAAAGACCGTGCCGCCAGGCGCCCCAGCCCCTATCAGCCCCGCTACCGACGCGACTGTCGCGGTGAGCTGGTCCAGGTCGACGGCTCGAAGCACTGGTGGTTCGAGGACCGCGGGCCGCAATGCACGCTGCTGGTGTTCATCGACGACGCCACGAGCGAGCTGATGCACCTCGAGATGGTCGAGAGCGAAAGCACCTTCTCCTACATGCGCGCGACGCGGACGTACCTCGAACGGCACGGCAAGCCGGTCGCCTTCTATACGGACAAGCACAGCGCGTTCCGCAACAACACGGCCTCGGCGAACGGCGACGGGATGACCCATCTCGGGCGTGCGCTGGACCGCCTGAACATCGACCTGATCTGCGCAAACTCGCCGCAGGCGAAGGGCCGCGTCGAGCGGGCCAACGCGACGTTGCAGGACCGCCTCGTCAAGGCGATGCGGCTCCACCACATCAACACCATCGACGAAGCCAACGCCTTCCTCCCCTCCTATATGGCGCAGCACAACCAGCGGTTCGCCAAGGCGCCCTTCGACCCGCGCGATCTGCATCGGCCGCTGGCCATGCACGAGAACCTCGAAGCGGAGATGGTTTGGCGCGAGCAGCGCACCGTCACCGGCGCCCTCACCCTCCATTACAACAAGGCGATGTTCATCCTAGAGCCGACCCCGATCGCACAGGGGCTCGCGCGCAAGAAGGAGGATGTGTGCGAGTACCCGGACGGCCGCCTCGAGATCCAGCACGAGGGTGAGGCCCTGACCTATCGCGTCTTCGACAAGATGCGTCGGGTGAACCAGACACCGGTGGTCGACAACAAGCACCTCGACGCGGCACTGGCGCTCGCACACGCCATCCAGCAGGTGCAGCCGCACCACGCTAAGCGCAACAACCACGAGCCCGCGCGTACCGCTCAGCCCGGCGGGATGTTCAAGACCCCCTCGCCCGTCCCCCCTGGGCCGAAGTTGGATCGCCGCAAACTGGGCAATCAGCGCCTGAAGCGAGGCCCTCGTCTTTCCGATGATGAGCTCGTTGCGCGCGGCTTGGGCGAATATGTCCGCCGGCAGACGGGATGACCGGATGGCGTGCCCGCCAGCGTCTCGAAAAGGATCGAGTTTCAGGAAAGCGGTAGTCTTCTCGAAACCTACTCCAACGCGGGTATCGAGAAGGCCACATTATACCACATCAACGTCAGTATCGCGCCCGCACGACAGCAAAAAAGCTGCGACCGGCCTCAGGGAAGCCGTCCGTCAGCGTGTAGTATTCGTCGAACAGATTTCTCGCGCCGATGCCGATCGACAGTTGCTCCGTGAGGGCAAAGTCCGCCCGGATGTCAGCACGAACATAGCTGCCGGTGCGGTAGTAGACCGGGGGCGATGCTGTGGTGACGGTGGTGCGGTTTGATGCGAACTCGACGCTGGGGGTCAGCTCCAGACGCGAGAAGGGACGCCAGCTCGCATAGACGAACCCCTTGTCGGACGGTACGTCGGTCAGCTCGAATGCGGGTATGACGACGCCGGTCTGGGGGCCGATCGAGAAGTCGCGCTTGATGTGCGTGTAGTTCGCGCCGACGTCGAGCGTCGCCCCGACTCGTGCGACGATCCCAATCTCACCACCATAATAGTCGGCCGAACCCAGATTGCGGCGCTGGGACGTGTTGGCCGGGAAGCCGGCCGGACGCACCGCCACGATCGCGTCGGTGATGTCGCTGTAGAACAGCGCGCCGGTGACGGTCAGCGCACCGATCGCATGGCTGCCGCCCAGTTCGTAATTGGTCGCACGCTCGGCATTGAGACCGGGGTTCGACGCGGCGGTGCCGAACTGCGTCGAGAACCGCTCGAACAGCGTCGGGAAGCGCGCACGCGACGAAACGCTGGCGTAGAGCCGGCTACTCTCGACCGGCTTCCACTCGATGCGCCCCTGCGCGTTCCAGGCATCGGCGTTGCGCAGCGGATAGCTGAAGATACGCGCCGCGCCGCCCGTGGGCGGTGTGCCGTATTCCTCCGCGCGCGACAGGTCGCGCCAGTCGTAGCTCGCGCCCAGCGTCATCGCGACGGTCGAAGTCAGATCGCGGGCATATTCGCCGGCGATGCTGTAGGTGTCCTCGACGCTGCGCTGGCGGGGTTCGGTAAAGCCGCTCGGAAAGCTCTGCTGAAACTCGTCATGCCGGTCGCGGCGGTAATGGACGGCAAGCGACAGCCGGTCCGCGTCGGTCGGGCGAAGCGCCAACTCGGCCGAGCCGCCCCAGGACTCGTCCTCGTAATAGCTGTTGAAGGCGCGCGCGCGGCTCTGGGTAGTCTGCGTCCGATCGTCAAAGGCGCTGAGCAGGTTGTCGAAGGTGTTGCGATAGACGCGTGTGCGCAGCGTCGCGCGGTCGCCCAGCGCAGTCGTGGAGAGGAAGTAGATGCTCTCGATGTTCCAGTAGGGCCAGCTCCAGTTGCGCTGCGTGCTGATCGGATCGGTGATGTGGAGGGGGGCGTTCTTATCGCCCTCCTGCCGGGTGTAGCTCAGCGAATATTCGTCGGTCGTGTTCGGCGTGAAGCCAAGCTTGACGTTCACACGCCAGTCGCGCGTCGCCGAGAAATCGCGCGCACCTCCGTTCTCGTTCGCGGTGGGCGTGAAGCTGCCGGGCATATCCCAATGGCCGGTATCGTTGATCGCGTAGCTTGCCTGCGCATACCAGCGATCCTGCCGGGTGCCGATCAGGCCGAAGGCATTGTAGCCGGCATAATCCACCCCGCGATCGAGATTGACCTGGGCGCGGCCTTCGATCTCCAGTGCCTTGGTCGGTTTGCGGGTGACGAGGTTGACCGCGCCGCCCATCGCGCCGGGACCGTCCAGCACCGACGCATAGCCCTTGGCCACCTGAAGCTGCGCCACGTCGGGGGTGAGGAAGCGGCCATAGTCGAGGCGATTGTCGGCGGGCAGATAGACGCGAATGCCGTCGATCGACACCGGCACCTGGAACCGGTCGAAGCCGCGCACGAATAGCAGGCGCTCGTTGCGCGACCCGCCGCTGTTGCCGGCGGTCACGCCGGGGATCAGGCTCGCCGCCTCGTCCAGCGACTGCCGATCGAATGTGTAGATCGCCTCTTGGCCAATCGACTCGCTGCCGATCTCGACGCCTTGCGGGCGGGCACCGGTGACGATGATCTCGCCGAGGCGGAAGCTGCTGTCCTGCGCGTCTTGTTGCGCGGGGCGCGCATCCTGCGCGAAGGCCGGCATGGCCGATGGAGTGAGCAACATGGCTGCGGTTAGTGCAAGGCGCATCGATAGTCCCCCTTTTTGCGATCGAGGCGGCTGTATCGTCCTTCGATCATCTATATACGGTCAGATATATACCTGTTGGAGGAGTTGCCGCCGATGTTCAATGCCCTGTTCGCTGCCACGCTGTTGCAAGCGGCCGCGCCCGCGCACGATGCCTGTCCTTCCGTGACCGCGCCGCCTGCGGAATTGTCGGGCTGGGCCTCACCGCGTCCGCTTGGTGCGGGTCGCACGCTCGCGCGGGCAACGACGCTGACACCGGGCGTGGCGGTCACGGCACGCCTCCCGACCACGCGCGACGTGCAGTACGTCGTGCGGCCGGAGAAGCCGGGCGGATCGGTCAGCTATGGGGGTGTGTTCACCTTCACCGTCGCGACCCGCGGGCGCTATCGGATCGCGCTGGGTTCGGGCGCGTGGATCGATGTGCTGGCGGACGGCAAGCCCGCGACTTCGGTCGCGCACGGTCATGGCCCCGCGTGCACCGGCATCCGCAAGATGGTCGATTTCGATTTGGCTGCGGGGCGATACGTCCTTCAGGTCGCCGGCAACGGCACCGCCGATCTGCCGCTGATGGTGGCGAAGCTGCCAGCGTGATCGGACGCGCGGCGCTGGCGCTCGCGGCGCTGATCATGACCGCCGCACTCGCCGCCCCGTGGGGGTGGCCGCTGCCGCCTGGATTCGTCGCGCCGATCGTACCTGCCGACAATCCGATGTCGGTCGCCAAGGTCGCCCTCGGCCGTCGGCTGTTTTACGACGCGGACCTGTCGATCGACGGCACGATGTCGTGCGCAAGTTGCCATGAGCAGAAGCATGCCTTCGCGGACGGCAACCCGACCCGGCCTGGTGTCCACGGCGATCCCGGACGTCGCAACGTGCCGGGTCTCGCCAATGTCGCCTGGTTCGCTAGCCTGACGTCGGCCGACCCGCGCGTAACGACGCTGGAGGCGCAGGCGATGATTCCGATCTCCGGTCTCACGCCGGTCGAGATGGGGATGCACGGCAGCGAGCAGGAAATCCCTCGCCGCCTGTCGCGTGACGCCTGCTACCGCCGCCAGTTCCGCGCCGCCTTCCCGGACCGTCGGGGACGGATCGACATGACCAGCGTTGCGATGGCGCTGGCGAGCTTCGAGCGGAGCCTGGTGTCGTTCGACACGCCCGCCGATCGCGGCGCGCTGTCACCGCAAGCCAGTGCCGGCAAGGCGGTGTTCGACCGAACCTGCGCCTCCTGTCATTCCGGTCCCCATTTCTCCGATGGGCGCTTCCACGCGATTCTGCCGGTCAACAAGGCGGATCGCGGGCTGGCAGAGGCGACAGGCCGGGCAGAGGACGAAGGACGCTTTCGTACGCCGCCCCTGCGCAACGTCGCCGTGACCGGTCCATGGTTTCACGACGGGTCCGCGCGCACGCTGCGTGACGCCATCGCCCGCCACCCGGTCATGCTGGATGCTGCCGATACGGGCCGCGTGCTTGCCTACCTGGAGGCGCTGACCGATCGCGGCTTCATCGAAAATCCCGCCTTCGCCTATCCCGACGATCCCTGCGGCAGCAAATGACGGCGCTGCCGCAGGGATTGGGATTGATCACATGCGGAAGCGGATCGTCCCGCCGATGGTACGCGGGTCGCTCGGCGTGCCCACGATCAGGCCCGAATTGCCCGCCTGGATCGTCAGGTTCTGGATGTAATCGGCGTCGAGCAGGTTGCGTGCCCAGACGATCAGCTCCAGCCCATCGGCGAAGCGATAGCCGATATTGGCATTGGTCAGGTTGTAGCCGCGAATATAGGTGAAGCGCGACAGGCTGGGGTCGCCGTTGAAGCCGCTGCGTGAGGCGGTGTCGACATGGACGAAGACCTGTCCGTCACCCACGGGCCGCTGATAATCCAGCCCGGCGGTGATCGCGAAGCGCGGCAACGACGCGAGGCGACGACCGGTCAGGCTGCACCGTGTCGTGGCGGCGGTCTGCACCTCCAGCGGGCACGGACCGGCGGGGTAGTTGGTGTATTCGCCGTCGGAATAGGCGAAGCTGGTGCGTGCGCTCAGACCCGGCAGGATCAGCGCGGTCACGTCCGCCTCGATCCCCTTCACCGTCACTTCCGGGATGTTCGAAAGGTAGCCGCGCAACTGCACCGTCTGGGTCAGCGAGTTCTCGACGACGGTTGCCTGGAAGTCGCGGACCTTGGTGTAGAAGGCGTCGAGGTTGAAGATCAGGCGGTTGTCGAACAGCCTGTTCTTGACACCGATCTCATAGGTTTCGTTGCGCTCGGGCCGCACCACGGCCGTCGCCAGCA
Source organism: Sphingomonas sp. (assembly GCF_039594485.1). Taxonomy (GTDB): domain Bacteria; phylum Pseudomonadota; class Alphaproteobacteria; order Sphingomonadales; family Sphingomonadaceae; genus Sphingomonas. The sequence continues at coordinate 43,352 of NZ_JBCNNI010000030.1, forward strand.
CCGGCCGGTTGTTGCTGTCGAGCGGCAGGCCCGACATGTTGATCCCGCCCGATTTGAAGCCGCGTGCATAGCTCGCATAGGCCATCGTCGTGTCGGTCACCTGCCACACCAGGTTGCCGCGTCCTGACAGGCTCCCATCGCTGTCATGTGCCTCGTAAGCCTGCGGGCGCAGCACGCCGAGACGGGCATTAATGAGCGCGGTGTTGGTCGTTGCCAGACCGCCCGACACGGTGGTGGTGTAATAGCCGTCCTTCTCCTCCTGCGTGTAACGGAGGCCGATCGTTGCGGTCAGGCGGTCGAGGAAGCGGTAATTGACCTCGCCGAACGCGGCGTAGCTGAGGCTGCGGAAGTCGGTGCGCCCGTCCTGCCCGTACCCGTCGAGCAGGTTGGACGGCACCGGCGTCACCACGGCATTGGCGCCCGTGCCGGTCGTGACGCTCGTCCCGATCAGATAGCGGGCAGCAGCCGGACCATAGATGCTGATCGGCCGCCCGGTCAGTCGCTGGCGGAAGCCGTAGAGGCCGACGACATAGGACAGCGGTCCGGTGCCGTTCGAGGCGAGGCGTAGTTCCTGGCTATACTGGTCCTGTCGCGACGGGATGTGCTGCGAGAGCTGGACGGGCAAGCCCGTATAGTCGCGATCGTTCTCCGCATCCCAGTTCCAGAAGCGCCACGCGCTGACCGAGGTCAGCGTGACCGGCCCCAGATTCCAGTCGGTAATCGCGCTGACGCCGCCCTCGTTGGTGTCGACACCGAGCGGCCCGTCGATATCGGTCTTGCGATCGTAGACGTTGGTGCTGGGGGGAGCGTAGCCGAACTGCGCGGCCAGACCGTTCGGCCCACCGAACTGGCGGTTGGCGGCGCGCAAGCTGGTGCCGGTGCGCAGATACACCTGCCCGCAGCAATAGGCCTGGAAGTTGGTGAAGTCGGCGATGACGCGCATCTGGATCGCATCGTCGGGCTTGAACAGCAACTGCCCACGCACCGCCTGCGTGCCGATTGTGTTGGCGGCGCGGCCGGTGCGGACATTGTCGAGCACGCCGTCGCGCCGCGTCGACACGCCCGAGATGCGATAGGCGATGGTGTCGGTGATCGGCCCCGATGCCCAGCCCTTGGCCTGCACGAAGTTATAGTCGCCGTAGGACAGTTCGGCGAAGCCCTCGCGGGTGAAGGACGGTGCACGGGTCGTGATATTGAGCGCGCCCGCGGTCGTGTTCTTGCCGAACAGCGTGCCCTGCGGTCCGCGCAGTTCCTCGACCTGCTCGATGTCGGCAAAGTCGAACGCGGCGGTCGCGGGACGCGCGTGATAGACCTGATCGACGTAGAAGCCGACGCCCGGCTCCAGCCCATCATTGGCCTGGCTGACTGCGACGACGCTCGACCCCAGACCCCGGATTGTGAAGGCGGTGTTGCGCGGGTTGGCCGAGCTATAGTTCAGGGTCGGGATCAGCGTCGTCAGCGCTTGCGTGTTGACGGTGTAGCTCTGGTCGATGGGGTCACCGCCTACCACCGACAGCGCTGCGGGCACGCGCTGCGCGTCCTCCGCCCGGCGTCGCGCTGTGACGATGGCTTCGGGGAGGCCAGCGTCAGCCGCGTCATCTGAAACTGATGGCGGCACCTCCGTCGTGGCAGTCTGAGCGAGTGTGGGAGCGCTGAACGCAGGCATGGCTGTGGCGCAGAGAAACACTGCGAACCGCTTCGACATTGATAACACCCCTGTTTGCGGTCCCTGAGGCCGCATTATGTTTGGGCGTATATCGAGTGTATATCTGACCGTATATAGAGAGTTGCCGCTGGCGTTCGATCCAGTCGCGTTCAATCAGTTGGGATCGGCTCAGTGCGGAGGTGTTCGCGCAGGCGCGCATAGGCGGGGCGTTCGGCAATGGCTGCTGCCTCGCGTTCCATCTCGCGATAGGCTTCAAGAACCGCGAGGCCGGTCGCGCTGACCTTCGCACCGCGCTCCCGACCGCCGCCCTTCAGTGTCTCAACCAAAACCGGATCGAAGCAGCGGTTCATCTCGTCGACCAGTAGCCAGGCGCGGCGATAGCTCATGCCGAGCGCACGGCCTGCACCGCTGATCGAACCTTCGGCGATGATCGCCTCCAGAAGGGCGGCTTTGCCCGGGCCCATCGCCAGCGCATCGCCGCAAGCGATCTGGATCTTGAGCCATAGGGGGCCGAGCTTCACGTTACTTACCGATCATCACGTCGCTGGCCTTGATGATGACGGTGACCGTCTCGCCGGTCGCCAGCCCGAGCTCGGCAATGGCTTCCTCGGTGATGTTTGCGGTGACGATGTTGCCGCCTCCGATATCGACCTTGATCGAGCCGTTGACGGCGCCAGGCGTGATCGAGACGATCGTGCCGGAGATCTGATTGCGTGCGCTGATCTTCACGTTATGCCCTTTGATGCGATAGATGCCGGCGGCATCCGTATCCGCATCCTATCGCCATCCTGCGCCGACTGCCATGCGCCAAGTCGGTGTCGATATTCCGCCATATATGATGATCGCGGTGTAGACATGGCCTATAGGATCACCAGGAACCATGAGGCGACGATGTCCTGATGCAAGATACGCGATCCGAAGAAGCCATCCGGCGACAGCAATTGGTCGACGCGGAAAACCGCGCGCTGGCCCTGCTCGATCGTATCGAGGCAGAGGGATATCTTCAGGCCGGAAGGACCGAGCGGGAGGTGGAGCGCGACATTCTCGCGCTGGCAGAGCGCGAGTTTGGCGTCGAGAAGCACTGGCACAAGCGCATCGTTCGGGCAGGCGCGAACACGCTGGCGACCGCGAGAGACAATCCGCCCATCCGGGTCATCGCCGAGGACGATGTGGTCTTTCTCGATCTCGGGCCGGTGTTCGAGGAATGGGAGGCCGACGTCGGGCGCACCTATGCGATCGGAAGCGACGCACGGAAACAGGCGCTATGTCGCGAGTTGCCCCGCCAGTTCGACCTCGTGCGCGCCCGGTTCCTATCCGACCCTGATATCACCGGCGATGCCCTATATGCCTTCGCCTGCCAGTCCGCCGAAGAAGCGGGATGGCGGTTCGGCGGTCATATCGCCGGGCACATCGTCGCGGAGTTTCCGCACGCGCGTCTGCCGGGTGCGAAGCAACTCAATCACATCAGCCCGGAAAACCCCGACCGCCTGCGTGAACCAGACGGTAACGGCTCCGTTCGGCACTGGATATTGGAAATCCACCTTGTCGATCCCGATGGCGGATATGGCGGCTTCTACGAGCGCCTGATGCTTGACGATCTGACTGCCGAGACGGAGGATCGCTCGCTTTCGGGGATGGCCGTAGATGATCCAACCTTTCTCACAAGGATCGAATTTCGGGATGGGAGTTCGGTTCTCGAAACTTGGCCGAGAGCGTCCTGAGAGGCACCTTGACCGTGCCGACTGAAACCCGGACGCTCCGTGTCATGCCGATAGCCACCAGTGCCAAGCCTTTTACCGGCTCTGATAAAGTCACCCTCGTAATCCTGCTGCTGGTATCGCTGTTCCTGACGACGACAGTGAATCGCTGGGCGGGGGTGGCGCTGGTCAGCGTTCATTCTGATGCCGGATGGATCGCGTCGGCCGCCATCCCCTCCTGCATCGTTATGCTCGGCCTATATGTCTGTTTAGGCTCGCACACAGCGCTGCGTTGGCCGCAGTTCAGCCCACCCAATCGAAGATTTATTATCAAACTTTCGGCGCTCTGGCTGAGTTTATGGCTGTCGGCATCCGTGGCCGTCGCCTTCGCGATGGGATATTGGCCGACTTATGCCCGAGGCTGGCCAGCGATCTTGGCATTCATCGTCTTCGGTCCAATCGGCGAGGAGCTGTTGTTCCGGGGCATGATCTTCGAACGAGCGCGTCGCTTATGGGCGAACTCGGCTAGACCGGCGATCTGGATTTCGACAATCGCTTTCAGCTTGCATCACATCCAATTGCATCGGCTCCCGCTAGACGGAGCCGCGTTGGCTCAAATCGGCTTCACCCTGCCAATGGGCCTTGTGTTCGCGCAATTACGAGAGCGGAGCGGCAGTCTGTGGCCTGCTCTTCTTTTACACGTCACCACAAATCTGCCTTTCATATTCTAGCCGGTCGCCGGGCTTGGGAAAGGAGGTACTTTCTCGATTGGGAATAGCCAGCGCGACGGCCGGGACGTTTTTGGAATCGATCGGGAAATGGGAATTGCAAAGCCTTCTCGAAACTAGCCGCTGGCGCAGCTTTGAGAAGGGGTCGGGCCGTTCACGTTGCTCGATGACGCCGTTCGCGATGATGTGTAACGACAGGCTCACCGTAGCGGGGGCAAATCGGATGCAGAGCGGCCGGAGGACGACCATGTTCAAGGTGGTTTCAGTTATTCTTGGGGCCGCCTTGCTGGGCGCGTTGGGCACAGGCGTCAGCGCCCAGGCGGCACCTCCCACCGCCCCTCTTGTCTATACGATCTCTCCGAAACTCGATGCCGGTAATCTGGCCGGTGTCGTGGTCGAAGTTTCGTTGCCGATCGGTGCAACCGGCAACGCATTTCTTGAGCTGCCTGCGGAATGGGGCGGCACCGACAAGCTTTATCGATACCTGTCACCCATCACAGTGATCGGTGGATCGATCACGACGATCTCGCCGACAGAGCGCAAGGTCGTAGGTACGCCAGGCCGAAGCCTGACGCTTCGCTACATCGTAGCCAGCGCCTATGACCATGAGCCGAATGCGAAGGATTCCATCCTGACGGACGGTCCGATGATCCGACCGGACTGGTTTACCGGCATGGGCGATCAGTTCATCGTCGGCCTCAAGGGTCATGATGCCGCGCCAGCAACTGTGCGCTGGAAGGGCTGGCCGGCCGGGTGGGCGACGGCCGCGAGCGAGGATGCCCGATCCTCTACCGTCGCTGACGTGATCGGCAGCAGCTACATCGCCGGGCGAGGTGTTGCGATACGGACCCGTCCAATCAGTGGCGGCACGCTTCGCTTCGTCAGTCACGGCTCGTTCGTATGGAGTCTCGATGCCTATGCCGATCGCGTAGCGCGGACTGTCGATGCCGAACGCAGGTTCTGGGGCGACATGACCGGCAACTACACCGTGACGATGATCGCACTGGCTCCCTCCCTGGGATTTAGCTCGTCGGGGGGAACGGGTCGCAATCACGGCTTCGTGCAATATGCTTCGCCGGATACCGAAATGCGCGTCCTCGAGCGAAATATCGCGCATGAACACATGCACAACTGGATACCGCGCCGCGTCGGAGTAATGCCTGACACGGATGGTGAGGCATCGGTCTACTGGTTCAGCGAAGGGTTCACCGATTTCTATACGGGAAGGACGTTGCTGCGTTCGGGCCTATGGACGATCGAGCAGTTCACCGAAAACCTGAACGAGGTGATGACCCGCCTGGCAACGTCGAAGGCGCGCAACTACACCAATGCTCAGGCTGCGAAGGGAGCATGGTCGGATCAAGACGTGAGCCAGCTCGCCTACGATCGCGGGCAACTTTTCGCGTTCGTGCTCGACCATGCCTTGCATAGCTCGGGGAAGCGGGGGCTGGATAGCATCATGCTTGCGATGAGGGACCGCTGGCAGGCAGCGCCCGTGATCGCAAATCTGCTAACGGCCGCCGATGCCGTCGGCTTCGACATGCGGCCGATGCTCGCGAAATACATCGACGCGGGGGATACGATCGTCTTGCCGGAAGACCTCTTCGCCGGCTGCGCCACGATCGCACGAGCGCGACTGCCGGAGTTCGACCTTGGATATGATCGCGTGGCTACCGGGAAAGGCGGTGGCGTGTTCGCCGGGGTGCAACCCGACAGTCCCGCCTACGCAGCCGGCCTACGCGACGGCATGGTCAGGCTGGCGAAGTTGAGTGGCACAATGGGAGTTTCGCGAACGGCTTGGGGTGTTCGAGTCCGCGATGGCGCCAGTGAGCGCATCATCACCTACTATCCGGCCGGCAAGCAGCTCATCGACGGGCAGGAAGTACGCCTGACGAAAGCCTTCTCGCCGGTCGAACGCCAAAGGTGTGCGCGGTCGATGAGCGGTGGTTGAGAGACGTATGGCTGCTGCGTTCCCGGATGGGTACAGCCAGCTAGACGGTCAGGGGTTTCCCAATGAGATCGGATATCGGGAAATGTGGCTAGATCGCTAGCGACAGGATCGGACGGCTCCACGTCGCCTTGATTGTCGGTGGTTTTGTGCCAACGACGGCCGCGCCCATCGCCTCATAGAAGCCGACAGAGGGAGGATGAGAAACGATCGTGATCGAGACGATACCCCGCAGCCTCGCTTCCGCCATCATGTGCCGGAACAACATAGACCCTAAGCCGCTACCCTGAACGCCATCCGCTACGAACATCAGGTCTAGTTCGGGTTCACCATCGAGGGTTAGACTGTAAAATCCGCACAAGGTGCCGTCACGTTCAGCGATATAAAAAACGTCTCGCTCGATCTGCGATGGTGTAACCGCATACCCGTCGAGGATGCTCGCGTACTTACCGCTATAAGCGGCCGAACCCTGCATCAGGTCAGTGTCCCCCGTCAGCACCACTGGCACAGATTTGAGGTTGTGAGTTGAGGAGGATCTGGGCTTCGTCGCAGTGACGAAGGAACGAAGATGAAGCCCAGATCCTCCAACGTGAAATTGCCAGCGAAG
>NZ_JBCNNI010000031.1:0-49108 GCF_039594485.1 Sphingomonas sp.
GCAGCGTGTCCGCCGCCTTGGGCTCGCCGATCGAGACGACGACGACCTCGGTCGCCGCCCCCTTCTCCTTCAGCCGGATCGCCTCTTCCACCGCGATCTCGTCAAACGGGTTCATCGACATCTTCACGTTCGCCAAGTCGACGCCCGAACCGTCCGCCTTCACACGCGGCTTCACATTGTAATCCAACACCCGCTTCACGGGCACGACGATCTTCATCGCGGTTCCTTCCCGGCTGGATAGCCTATCATGCCGCCGTCTTTGGCGGTGTTGCGAGCGCTTCGCAAGAGTTCAACCGGACCAACGACAAAGGGGCCCGGACGTTTCCGCCCGAGCCCCTTCTATCGGTCCATCAGGGCCGAAAGTGCGGATCAGGCGACCTTCTGTACCTCGGCGACGATCTTCTTGGCGGCATCGCCCAGATCGTTGGCGGGGACGATGGCGAGACCCGAATTGGCGAGGATTTCCTTGCCCTTCTCGACATTCGTGCCTTCGAGGCGGACGACCAGCGGAACCTGCAGGTTCACTTCCTTCGCCGCCGCGACGATGCCGTCGGCGATGATGTCGCAGCGCATGATGCCGCCGAAGATGTTGACCAGGATGCCCTTCACCGCCGGATCGCTCAGGATGATCTTGAACGCCGCGGTGACCTTCTCCTTGTTCGCGCCGCCGCCGACGTCGAGGAAGTTGGCCGGGAACATGCCGTTCAGCTTGATGATGTCCATCGTCGCCATGGCGAGGCCGGCGCCGTTGACCATGCAGCCGATGTCACCGTCGAGCTTGATGTATGCCAGGTCGTACTTCGACGCCTCCAGCTCCATCGCGTCCTCTTCGGTGGTGTCGCGCAGTTCCATCAGGTCCTTGTGACGGAACATGGCGTTGCCGTCGAAGCCGACCTTGGCGTCGAGCACCATCAGCTTGCCGTCCTCGGTGACGGCGAGCGGGTTGATCTCGATCTGTTCGGCATCGGTGCCCAGGAAGGCGGCGTACAGCTTCGACGCGACATTGGCGGCCTGCTTGGCGAGGTCGCCGGTCAGTTCCAGCGCGGCGGCGACGGCGCGGCCGTGATGCGGCATGAAGCCGGTCGCGGTGTCGATGTCGATCGAATGGATCTTCTCGGGCGTGTCATGCGCCACGGTTTCGATGTCCATGCCGCCCTCGGTCGAGGCGACCATCGAGACACGGCCGGTCGCGCGGTTGACGAGCAGCGCGAGGTAGAATTCCTTGGCGATGTCGACGCCGTCGGTCACGTACAGGCGGTTGACCTGCTTGCCCGCTTCGCCGGTCTGGATGGTGACCAGCGTGTTGCCCAGCATGTCGGTGGCGTGCGCGCGGACTTCCTCAGCGGTCTTGGCCAGGCGGACACCGCCCTTGGCGTCGGGGCCGAGTTCCTTGAACTTGCCCTTGCCGCGGCCGCCCGCATGGATCTGCGCCTTGACGACATAGAGCGGTCCGGGGAGCTTGGACGACGCCTCGACGGCCTCCTCGACGGTCATCGCGGCGAAGCCGGCGGGGACGGGCACGCCGAACTTGGCGAGCAATTCCTTGGCCTGATATTCGTGGATGTTCATGCGCTAGCCTTCCGCCTCTCGGGTGGTTCTAGGGAAATTGCTTCGCGCTAAAGCACAGCCGAACCGACAAATCCACCCCGAAACCGCTTTATTGCAATTGCATCGCAAGTGCGATTTCTGGTCGGTCGAGTTGTTATAAGAGCGCGACGAAGGGAATCGCGCGCAAAATCATCGCGGATGCGCTATATTGGTGCGATGCATTGGGCTTTCGGCATTCTCCTGTTCCTCGGCACCGTGATCTTCATGGAGGGATTCGCCTATGCGGCGCATCGCTGGATCATGCATGGGCCGGGTTGGTTCCTGCACGAAAGCCATCACCGGCCGCGCACCGGAAACTGGGAACTGAACGACCTGTACGCCGCGATCTTCGCGGTGCCGTCCTTCGTGATGATCCTGGGCGGCGCACAACTGGGCTGGTGGCCGGGCTTCACCTGGATCGGGGCGGGCATCGCGGCCTATGGCGCGATCTATTTCGGCTTTCACGACGTCATCGTGCACAAGAGGCTGCCGAGCCGCTATCTGCCCAAATCCGACTATATGAAGCGGATCATCCAGGCACACCGACTGCATCATGTGGTCGAGACGAAGCACGGGACGGTCAGCTTCGGTTTCCTGGTGGCGCCGAAGCCCGAGGCATTGAAGGCAGAATTAAAGCGTCGGGGGCGTGCCGGGGTCCGGCGGTCGACCGGGGCAGTCGGGGAGCGGGATGCCATGTTGGCGGAAAAGTAACCTTCTTGGCGTTACAGGGGACGTGTTATGGACAAGCCGGTCTTCACTCCGCCGTTCGAGCCGGTCGCCGGCCAGGATCTTCGCCGTTCGCTGCGTCACGCGGTGCGGATGCGCGCGCATCTGCGGGACAAGGGGCAGACCCGGTTCGAGATCGACGTGGTCGACCTCTCACCCGAAGGCTTTCGGGCCGAAACCAGCTTTACCCTGTGGCCGGGCACCATCGTCTGGTTGACCGTGCCGGGCCTCGCGCCGCTGGAGGCGGTGATCGCGTGGCGCGACCGGTTCAAATATGGCTGCGCCTTCTCCAAGCCGCTCCACCCGGCGGTGTTCGAGCATATCGTCGGTCTGGGGAATAGCTGACCCAGCGTCAGGCCGGCTTCGGCTGGGGTAGCTCGCCGTAAACCAGGGGCGAGCGCCAATGGCCCCGGCCTGTGTCGGAGCGGCGGCTTTCATCGTCCGCCGCCCCCCACAGCATCAATCGAACAGGCTCGACACGCTGGTTTCGTCGGCGATGCGCTTGATCGCCTCGCCCAGCAGCGGGGCGATGGGCAGGTGGCGGATCTTGGCGGTGGTGCCGATCGAGTCGTGATTGCCGATCGAGTCGGTGATGACCAGCTCGCGCAGTTCCGAGCCCTCGACTCGCGCCACCGCGCCGCCGGACAGCACGCCGTGGGTGACATAGGCGACGACATCCTGCGCCCCCGCCTGGCGCAGTGCGGCCGCCGCGTTGCACAGCGTGCCCGCCGAGTCGACGATATCGTCGATCAGGATGCAGAAGCGGCCTTCGACGTCGCCGATGATGTTCATCACCTCCGACTCGCCGGCGCGCTCACGGCGCTTGTCGACGATGGCGAGGGGGGCGTTGTTCAGCCGCTTGGCGAGCTGGCGTGCGCGCACCACGCCGCCGACGTCGGGCGACACGACCATGAGGTTGTCGTTCTTGAAGCGCGCCAGGATATCCGCCGACATGACCGGCGCGGCATAGAGATTGTCGGTCGGGATATCGAAGAAACCCTGGATCTGACCGGCGTGAAGGTCGACCGACAGGACGCGATCGGCGCCCGCAACGGTGATCAGATTGGCGACCAGCTTGGCCGAGATCGGGGTGCGGGGGCCGGGCTTCCGGTCCTGGCGCGCATAGCCGAAATAGGGGATGACGGCGGTGATGCGGCTGGCCGACGCGCGCTTCAGCGCGTCGATCATGATCAGCAGTTCCATGAGGTTGTCGTTGACCGGATAGCCGGTCGACTGGATCACGAACACATCCTCGCCGCGGACATTCTCCTGGATTTCGACGAAGATCTCCTCGTCGGCGAAGCGGCGCACCAGCGCCTCGGTCAGCGGCACTTCCAGATAGGCGGAAATGGCCTTGGCCAGCGGCAGGTTCGAATTGCCGGTCATCAACTTCATGGTGGTACCCCGTCCCCGCAGACAGACTGTCGTCCCGGCCCCTTTAATCGCGCTGTCACAATAGCGCAAAGGCGATTCCCCGATTATGGCGCAGGCCCATGACCGCGACCTCCGTGACCCGTTTCGCTCCCTCGCCCACCGGGCGGCTGCATGTCGGCAATATCCGCACCGCGCTGCACAACTGGATCTATGCGCAAAGCACCGGCGGGCGCTTCCTGCTGCGGATCGACGATACCGATGCCGAACGGAGCGAGGAACATTATGTCGAGGCGATCCGGGCGGACCTGGCCTGGCTGGGCCTGAACCCCGATGCCGAGGTGCGCCAGTCGCAGCGTTTCGCGCTGTACGAAGCGCGCTTCGCCGAACTGGTGGCGAGCGGCCATGTCTATCCGGCCTATGAGACGGCGCAGGAACTGGACCTGAAGCGCAAGATCCAGCTCGGGCGGGGTTTGCCGCCGGTCTATGACCGCGCCGCGCTGTCGCTGACCGACGAGGATCGTGCCAAGCTGGAAGGTGAGGGCGTTCGCCCGCACTGGCGCTTCAAGCTGGATCATGGCGCGCCCATCGAATGGGACGATGCGGTGCGCGGGGCCCAGCGTTTCGACCCCGCGACGATGAGCGATCCGGTGATCCGCCGGGCGGACGGGACGTGGCTCTATATGCTGCCCTCGGTGATCGACGATATCGACATGGGCGTGACCCAGGTGGTGCGCGGCGAGGATCATGTCTCGAACACCGCGCTCCAGATCCAGATGTTCCGGGCGCTGGGTGCCGAACTGCCGCGCTTCGCCCATGCCGCCCTGCTGACCGGCAATGAGGGCAAGCTGTCCAAGCGACTCGGCTCGCTGGGCGTCGATCATTTCCGTGGACAAGGGATCGAGCCGCAGGCGGTGCGCGCGCTGCTCGCGCGGATCGGCACCAGCGACCCGGTCGAGCCGGTCGCCGACATGGCCCCGCTGATCGCCGGATTCGACTTTTCGCGCTTCGGTCGCGCGCCCGCGCGGTTCGACGAGGCGGAACTGGCGCAGTTGAACGCCCGCATCCTTCACCAGACGCCGTATGAGGCGGTCGCCGACCGGCTGCCCGCCGGCATGGGCGCGGCGGAGTGGGAAGCGGTGCGGCCGAACCTCTCCACCGTCGCCGAGGCGGCGGACTGGTGGCAGGTGATCGAGGGGCCGGTCGACGCCCCCCAGCCCGCCGGGGAGGATCGCGCCTATCTCGCCCAGGCCGCGCAGGCGGCGGCCGGGATCGACTGGGCCAACGACCCCTGGCATGCGTTGACCGCCACGTTGAAGGAGGCGACCGGCCGCAAGGGCAAGACGCTGTTCCTCCCGCTGCGACTCGCGCTGACCGGGCGGGCGCAGGGGCCGGACATGGCGGCGCTTTTGCCCCTGATCGGGCGGGACCGGACGATCGCGCGGCTGAACGGCTGATTTGCCGATCGGTCTTTCATTACCGCCCGCCCTCGCCCACATAGGGCCGAGCAACACGTAAAGGAGCGTCTTTTGGCCACGTTGGGAATGTCGCCCGCCGACAAGGAAGCCGTCACCGCCTTCCGCCGCGATGTCGTCGAGCCGTCGATGACCAAGCTGGTCATCCTCGATTTCTGGGCGGAATGGTGCGGGCCGTGCAAGGCGCTGGGCCCCACGCTGGAAAAGGTCGCCGCCGACTATGCCGACAAGGGCGTGGTGCTGGCCAAGATCGACACCGACAAGAACCAGTTCATCGCCAACCAATTCCAGATCCGCTCGATCCCGACCGTCTATGCGATGTTCCAGGGGCAGCTTGTCGCCGACCTGACCAGCGCGCGGACCGAAAGCGCCTTGCGCGCGACGCTCGACCAGTTGCTCAAGCAATTGCCGATCCAGTCGGAGGCGGCGGACGCGGCGGCCGAGCTGGAGCCGCTGATCGCGATGGGCGAAGAGGTATTGGAAGCGGGCGACGCCCCGCGCGCGCTGTCGATCTTCGACCAGTTGCTCGACATGGCGCCCGAGCATCCCGCCGTGCTGTCGGGCCGCATCCGGGCGCTGCTCGCCGCCGGGCAGATCGACGATGCCGAAGCCGCGACCCAGGCGCTGCCCGAGACGCTGGCCAACGACCCGGCCATCCACCGCGCGGTCGCCGCCGTGGCGCTGGCGCGGTCCGCCCCCCCGGCGGCGGATTATGCCGGTCTGGCGGCCGAGGTCGCGGCCAGTCCCGACGATCACGAAAAGCGTTTCGCCCTCGCCAATGCGCAGATGGCGGCGGGCGATCGTGACGGGGCGGCGGACAACCTCCTGCACATCGTCGCGGCCGATCGGAGCTGGAACGAGGATGCCGCCCGTCAGCAGCTTTTGAAGCTGTTCGAGGTCGTCGGCATGACGGACCCCTGGGTGTCGCAGCAGCGGCGGCGCCTGTCCGCCATCCTGTTCGGATAAGGGCGTGGCGCGGCTCTCGATCTTTCCGCTGGCCGGGGCGATCCTGTTTCCGGGGATGCCCTTGCCGCTGCATATCTTCGAGCCGCGCTACCGGGCGCTCGTTTCCGATGCGATGGCGCGCGACCGGCGGATCGGCATGGTCCAGCCGTCGGGCGACGGCGACACGCCCAGCCTCTACCAGATCGGCTGTGTCGGCCGCATCGCCGAGGTCGAGGCGATGGAGGATGGCCGCTATAATCTGGTCCTTGAGGGCGTGTCGCTGTTCCGCATCGTCCGCGAGCTTCAGGTGACGACGCCCTTCCGCCAGGTTGAGGCGGAATTGCTGCCGATGGTGGACGAGGACCTGTTGTCGCTCGGCCGCCGTGCCTCGCTGGAGCAGGAATCGCGCCGCTTCGCCGAATTGCAGGGCTATGCGGTCGACTGGGACGCGGTCGGGCGGCTGGATGATGAGAGCCTGGTCAATGGCATCGCGCAGATCGCGCCCTTCGACGTGGCGGCGAAACAGGCGCTGTTGGAGGCGCCCGATCTGGAGCAGCGCGCCGAGCTGATCATCCAGTTGATGCAATTTTTCGGTCGCCATGACGGCGAGGATCGGGTGACGTTGCAATGACCCTGGACCCCTGGCTGCTCGAACGGCTGGTCTGCCCGGTGACGCGGACGCCCCTGCGCTATGACGAGGCCGCGCAGGAGCTGGTGTCGGAGGCGGCGGGGCTGGCCTATCCGGTGCGTGATGGCGTGCCGGTGATGCTGGTCGAGGAAGCGCGGCAACTCCCAACCCCCGCCTGAGCGACGCCAAGGGCGGCGGCGGGTCAGACCAGCCGACCGACCAGCGCCACCAGGATGATGAGCAGCGCCGCGACGCTGGAATAAAAGGTCAGCGCGAAGCCGAACGCCCGCGCCGCCGCGCCGCGTGCGTAATTCGCCCAGAACAGCGTCCGTCCCACCGAGAACAGCGCGGCCAGCGCCGGGACCATCACCCCCGAGCCTTCCACCACCCAGGCCAGCGCCAGATAGGCCGGGATCGCCAGCACCACCTGTTCCAGCGTGTTGCGCAGCACCGCCTGCGCGATGGCCACGCGCGGCGAGTCGCCGCCGCCGCCCGCCGCCGCATCGATATCGGCGGGGGATTCGAAGCGCAGCGCCGCGACATGTCCGATCGTTGCCGCCAGCCACAGGGCCGCGACCGTCGCCGCCGCCACGGCGCGGAGCACCCGGTCGGTCGGCGACAGGATCGGCGCGATGCTCCAGCTGACCGCCAGCGTCAGGACCACGACGACCAGCGCCGCGGCCATGCCGCGCGCCACGCCGGACTGGCGGCGGTCGCGAATCGGGGCCCGAGTCGGGCGGACAGTTTGGCCGGGATATTCAGGCCCAGGGATCATAGCTTCCGAAACTCCAGACATGGCCTTCCGGGTCCCGCACCGCATAGCCCCGCCCGCCATAGGGCTGGTCCTCCGGCGCCGCGATGATCGTCACGCCGCCCGCCTGGGTCGGGGTCTTCGATCCCGCGACGGCGGCATGGCGCGTTAGGAGCGTGCTCGACACCATGACCATGCGGTCCCGCCAGACGAGCTGCGCATGATGGATGATGGTCGGATCGTCCGGGTCGCCAAAGACCGCGTGCCGTTCGAACCCGAAGGCTTCACATAGAAAGTCGATGGCGCGCGGCGCATTCTCGTACCGGAGGCAGGGAATGATATCGTGCCGCATCGCCATTCTGCTCACATGGGTCAGACCATCACGCCCTGCAACAGCCGGGGCAATTGTCCGGTCTCGCCACGCGCCTCGGCCATGAAGCGTTCTTTCAGCGGCGGGATATGGTTGATGGCGGTGATGCCCAGCCGCCGGATCGCGCTCGCCGTCCTGCCGGGCACGCCGAAGATGCGGTTGAAGCTGTCGGTCGCGACCGACACCATCAGCGTGTCGAGCCCGCGCCACTGCTGATAGCGCTGAAGCAGCGCCGCATCCCCCAAGTCCATGCCGGTCCGCTTGCCCTCGACCAGCACCTCGACCAGTGCGGCGACATCGCGATACCCCAGGTTCACGCCCTGGCCCGCGATCGGATGGATGCCATGCGCCGAATCGCCGACCAGCACCAGCCGATCGCCGGTCATCGTCGCCGCGCGGTGGAAGCCCAGCGGATAGGCCGAACGCGGGGAGGCGTGGGACAGCGTGCCCAGGAACCCGCCCATGCTCTTCTCCGCCTCGGCCAGGAAGGCGCGGTCGGAGAGTTTCAGCATGGCGTCGCCATCGCGCCCCGACACCGACCAGACGATGGCGGAGCGATGCCCGATCGCGTCGTCCGGCAGCGGCAGCAGCGCGAAGGGGCCGGTGGGATAGAAGATCTCGAACGCGATATTCTCGTGGGCAACTTCGTGATGGAAGCAGCTGATGATCGCCTTGTGGTCATAGGACCAGCGCGCCACCTTGATCCCCGCCGCGTCGCGGGTCGGCGACTGCCGACCCTCGGCGGCGACCAGCAGGGGCGCGCGGACCGTGGTGCCGTCGCTCAAGGTCGCGGTGACGCCCGCCGGACCGCGCTCGACGCTGATCGCGCGGGTCTGCATGCGCAGGTCGACCAGCTCCGCCTCGTTCGCGGTCGCGTGGATCACGCGTCGGAGCAGCTTGTTCTCGAACATCGTGCCCAGCGCGCCGTCATCGGCGTCGGGAATGAAATCGAGCGCACCCGGCTCCAGCCCGTCGCTGACCCGGATATGCCGGATCTCGCAGCCCTGTCCGGCCAGCTTCGCGCCGATCCCGATCGCGTCCAGCATCCGCCAGCTCGCCGAGGCGACCGCGGAGGCACGGCCATCGAAGCCGGGGGCCAGGATCACCGCCGGATCGGCGGGATCGACGATGATCGAGGACAGGCCATGCGCGGCCAGCCCGACGCCCAGCGTCGCGCCGACCAGGCCGCCGCCGAGGATGATGACGTCGCTATCCATATGCTCGCTCCTAGACCGTCATGAGGCGGCAAACAATGTGGGCGTTTTGCCGCGCCTTGACGTGGGAACCGTCAGAGGCGATGAATTTTCCAGCATTTTCGGACATTCCTGAAGGACAAGACCCATGGCCAGCCGCGCGCAGCCGGTTCTATGGCGCGAGACGGTGAAGGCGGGCGCGGTGCGTAGCGGCGCCCTGGTCGTCGCGATCGCGCTGTTCGCGGTCACGCTGATGCTCGTGCTGGCGCTGGCCAGCTACCGGGCGAGCGACCCGGCGCTCAACACCGCCTCGGGCGCGGTGCCCGCCAACTGGCTGGGGCTGCCGGGCGCCTGGATCGCCGATATCGTGCTGACCCTGTTCGGTCCGGCCATCGCGCTGGTCCTGCCGGTCGGGCCGATCGTCGCGACCCGGCTGTGGCGCGACCGCCCGGCGGGACGCTGGGTGCGGATGCTGCGCCAGGCGGTGCTCGGCGTGGCCCTGATGGCATGTGCCCTGTCCTTCGTCTCCGACTCGGCGGTGCTGGCGCTGCCCGCCGGATGGGGGGGCGTGATCGGTCTGTCGGTCGTGGGGTTCGTCCGCTGGGCGCTGGGGTTCACCGGCCAGGCGGCGGTCGTCACCTGGGGTTCGGTGGCGATCGGGCTCGCCTTCGGGCTGGGCGGCGCGCTGATCTGGGGGCGCAGCCTGGAACTCGACCTGGCCGAACGGGGCCTGGCGCGATTGCGCCGCCGCCGCGCGGAAGGGGGCGGGGATGAAGATGGCGTGCCCTGGGACGATGAGGACGAATCCTTATACGAGGCCGAGGATGGCGACGAGGAGCCGCTGACCCTGGCGCGCAAGGCGGTGCCGGTGCGCGAGGATCGCCCCGCCCCCGTCATCGCCGACCGGCAGGTGGCGCCCGCGCCCGCGCGTCCCAAGGTGCCGGCCGATCGCGACGCGCCCTATACGCTGCCTGGCCTCGACCTGCTGACGCCGGCCCCGCCATCCTCGTCGGGGACGATCGACAAGGCGGCGCTGGAGCGCAATGCGCGGCTTCTGGAGAATGTGCTCGACGATTTCCGCGTCCAGGGCGCGATCGTCGAGGTTCGCCCCGGCCCGGTCGTCACCATGTACGAGCTGGAGCCCGCACCCGGCATCAAGGCCAATCGCGTCATCGCGCTGGCCGACGATATCGCGCGCAACATGTCGGCGATCTCGGCGCGCGTCGCGGTGATTCCGGGGCGCAACGTCATCGGCATCGAACTGCCCAATGCCAAGCGCGAGATGGTGTCGCTGCACGAACTGGTCGCGTCGCAGAGCTTCGCCGATCAGGCCGCGCAGCTTCCCATCATCCTGGGCAAGAACATCGCGGGCGACTCGGTGGTCGCCGACCTGGCGCCGATGCCGCATCTGCTGGTCGCGGGTACCACGGGTTCGGGCAAGTCGGTCGGCCTCAACGGCATGATCCTGTCGCTGCTCTATCGCCTGACGCCCGACCAGTGCCGGATGATCATGATCGATCCCAAGATGCTGGAACTGTCGATGTATGACGACATTCCGCATCTGTTGTCCCCGGTCGTCACCGATCCGGCCAAGGCGGTCCGCGCGCTCAAATGGGCGGTCGAGACGATGGAGGACCGCTATCGGCAGATGTCCTCGGTCGGCGTGCGCAGCCTTGCCAGCTTCAACGACAAGGTGCGCGCGGCCAAGGCCAAGGGTCAGCCGCTGGGTCGCAAGGTCCAGACCGGCTATCACCCCGAAACCGGCCAGCCGGTCTATGAGGAGGAAAAGCTCGAATACGAACCGCTGCCGCAGATCGTGGTGATCGTCGACGAGCTGGCCGACCTGATGATGACGGCGGGCAAGGAAGTCGAATTCCTGATCCAGCGGCTGGCGCAGAAGGCGCGCGCGGCGGGCATCCACCTGATCATGGCGACGCAGCGCCCCTCGGTCGACGTCATCACCGGCGTCATCAAGGCGAACCTGCCGACCCGCATCAGCTTCCACGTCACCTCCAAGATCGACTCGCGCACCATCCTGGGCGAGCAGGGCGCGGAACAGCTGCTGGGGCGTGGTGACATGCTCTACATGCCCGGCGGCAAGGGGATCGTGCGCGTCCATGGCCCCTTCGTCTCGGACGACGAGGTGCACCGGGTGGCGGACCATTGGCGGTCGCAGGGGCAGCCCGACTATATCTCCTCGGTCACCGAGGAACCGGCGGAGAGCTTTGCGCTCGACGGCGCACCGACCGGCGAGGATTCGGCCGAGGACCAGCAATATCGCGCCGCGATCCAGCTTGTGTGCGAGAGCCAGAAGGCCTCGACCTCCTGGCTCCAGCGACAGCTTCGGATCGGCTACAACTCGGCGGCGCGCCTGATCGAGCGGATGGAGACCGACGGCATCGTCAGCCGCCCCGACCATGTCGGCCGGCGCGAGGTGCTGCGCGATACCGACGGCCATCCCGTTTAAGGGCCTGGTCCAAGGCCAGGGGAGGCGATCGCCGTCAGGGATTGGCAGGCTTCAACGTCGCCGAACCGATATGCCAGCGCAGTTGGTCCGCGCTGGCCCCCGGCACGTCATTGACCCGGCGCACCACATATTGCCCGACGAAGCGCTGCCGCCGCCCGTCGTCGAGCTGAGCGTCGACCGTCACCGGCACCGTCGCATAGATCGAGCCCGCCGCGCCCTCGCTGGGCGGCATGGTGCCGATCGTCACGCTGGTCGCGCGGGTCCGGGCAAAGCCCTTCTGGAAATCCACAAAGCGCTGTCCCGGGCGTCCGTCATCGCCCCATTGGATCCAGGCGGTGGCATAGTCATGCGCGTTGATCGCCGAATAATAGCGGCGGATCACGTTCGCGGCCGCCGCATCGCTCTTCGGATCGACCGAGCAGCCGGGCGTCTTCGTCGCATCGTCGCCGAAGAGCGCACAGCTCCGGGCGATCTCGTCCTCGATGATCGCGCAGCTATTGGCCGCGTTGCACGGCGGATGGGTCGCGCCGGACACCGACAGGCAGATATTCACCAGCCGGTCGGCGGCGGCCTTCCCGCGGTCTGCGGAGCAGGAGAGGATGCGATCCGGCGCGGTCGCCACGGTCCTGATCGGCGCGGGAAGGCTGGCGGGCGTGGCCGTCGCGCTAATATTCCGGGGAGCATCGCTTCCGTTGGCGGGCGGGGATGCGTTGCTGCTGCGGTCGCCATCCTGTCCTCCGCATGCCGTCATCGGCAGCAGCAGCAGGCAGGCGATCCAGGGCGCGGGGCGTATCATGTTCGGGTTTCCCTTCCACCAGCAAAGCGTCTTCAACGCGTGCGGCGGGACCCGGCTCCCCGCATCAGGGTACCAGGGCGATAAGCTGCGCCACGCTCTGCGTCTGGGTCTTGGCGAGGACGGCGGCGCGGTGATCCTCGATCGTCTTTTGCGACAGGCCGAGCAGGGCGGCCATCGCCTTGTTGCCATGGCCCTGCACCATCAGGTCGAACACCTGCCGCTCGCGCGGGGACAGATCGGCCAGCCGCACGGCGGCGGCGCGGCGCGCCTGCGACCAGGCGATCCCTTCGCGCAGCGACGCGCCCAACCGCGCCTCGTCGACCGGCTTTTCCAGATAGTCGGTGCCGCCGTGTCGTCGCACCGCATCGACCGCATGCGCGGTGCTGGGCCAGGCGGTCATGAACAGGATCGCGACATGCGGGTCGATCGCGCGCAGCCGTTCGGCAAAGGTGAAGCCGTCCCAATCCCCCATCATCACATCGGTGACGACCGCGTGCGCGGGGCTGGCGGCATAATCGGCGAGCAGCGCGGCCGGATCGGCAAAGGACCGCGCCGCGAAGCCCTGTCGCGCCAGCAACCGCGCGACCGCCGCGCCGAGATCGCAATCGTCATCGAGGACATGGACCGTATCGGGCTGCGCGGGCGCGAGAGGGGGGCGGCGAAGCGGCATGGTCAATCCTGGACCAGCGGCAGCGAGAGGGTGGCGACGACCATGCCATCGGCCTGTCGCACACGGGTCAGCGTACCGCCATGCGCTTCCATGATCGCGCGCGCGATGAAGGTTCCGATCCCCATCCCGTCCTTGCCCGCCGGGCGGGAGCCCGTTGCATTGACGACGGTGATCGCACCCCATGCGCCCTGCCGGGTCGCGGTCATGATGACGACCGGATGGTCCGTTTCGCGCGCCGCCGCGATGGCGTTGCGCATGAGATTCATCACCGCCTGCGCCAGTTCGACCTCCTGGGCCATCACCCGCCAGGCCGGATCGACCGGCGGGACGGTCAGGATCACGCCCGCTTCCCGCGCCTCTGCCTTGGCCAGTTGGGCGACCGTCTCCATCAGCGTGGCGAGCGCGACCGGCTGAAGATTCGCGTCCGCATGTCCGCCAAAGCGACGCAGCCGGCGGATCAGCGTCGTCAGTCGATCCGCCTGGCGATCGATCAGTGCGGCGCTGTCGGCAATGTCGCCGGGCATCTCCTCGGTCCGGCGGCGCAGATGTCGCGCCTCGATCGCCAGGGTGGACAGCGGCTGGCTCAGTTCATGGATCACCGCCACCGACATGGCGCGCAGCGTCTTCAGCCGTTCGGCCTGGAAGAGCAGCCGGTCGCGCCGTTCGAGCGAGGCGCGCGCGGCGGCCTGCGCGTCGGCAAAGCTGCCCGCGAGATATCCGGTGACCACGACGGTCGCCAGCGCTAGATGCTGTTGCAACCGCGCCGGCGTATCCATCGCGCCCGCCGTGGCGGGCAGGACGATCAACACCACGACCAGCAACGCGGTCCAGACGGCGGCACGGCCCCGGCGCAATCCGATCCAGGCGACCGCGACCAGCACCGGCGCGGGCTGGATCCCCAATCCCCCCGCCGCCAGCAATTCCACCAGCGCCAGCCCCAGGACCAGCACCCCCGCCGTCTCGACACAGGCCGCGACCGTGGGCAGCGGCCCTGGCCAGCGCCGGGGTCCGCCCAGCGCATCGGCGATCCACAGCAGCGGGGGCGCGACGAACAGCGTGCCAAGCAGGTCGCCGACCGTGAACGCCGCCAGCGAGACGATGATCTCCCGCCCGTTCGCCACCCCGGTCAGTTCGGGGTTGAACAGCGCCTGCGGGACGGCGCACAGCGCGGCGGCCAGCGGGGCGAGCACCGCCGCCAGTCCCAGCGGCATCGGCGCGGTGAACAGCCCCGCCCGCCGGGTGCCCGCCAGCCACCGTATCGCCGCCACGGTCAGTCCATAGGCCAGCACGGGCCGCGCGATTCCCCAGAGCGTCGTCACGGCACTCGCGCGCGTCAGGGTGACATGGCCGAGCCCGACATCGACCAGGATCTCGACCAGCGCGACCATCGGCGTGATGCGCGGTCCCAGGCGCCACAGGAGCGCCAGCCGGACGCCCGCGGCCGGAAACCAGAGCGAGTAGAAGCCGCTGCCGCCCCACAGGGCCGCCAGCCGGTGCGCCATCGCGAAACCGGCGGCATAGAGCGCCAGGATCAGCCAGCCACGCCGGTCGGGCCAGAAGCCCTGAGGACCGGCCCCGCTTTCACCCCCTTGCGGCGACCCCAGCATCGGCGCGGCCTGGGCGACAGGGCGGGGATAGGGCATGGCGGTCATCGGGTCGTGTCTGGATCAGCCCGCCGGTACAGGGCATCCGGGAATTTCCCGGATTGCCTGGCCGTGAATCAGATCGACGGATCAGATCGATGGGGCGCCGAGGGCGGCGGCCGGGGGCGTCTGCTGTTGTGTCGTCTGCGTCTGCGGCTGTGAAGCGGCGTTGGCTTCAGGGTCGGATGCCACCGGATTGGTGATGATCGGTGCGGGCGGTGCGGGGACCGTGATCGCGGCGACCAGAGCGGCATTCTCGATCAGGTCGAGCGCGTGGCGCGCCAGCACATAACGCTTGGCGGCGCGCTGCCATCCCCCGGCCGCGTCGGCGCCGGGCAGGCGGGCGACTTCGGCACGGGCCGCCTCCACCTGTCCGCCGTCGAGCAGCCGCCGGGCGCGCAGCAGACGATCGGCGGGATTGGTCGAGGGCGCGGTCGCCTCGCGAATCACGATCAGCCGCCCCAGTTCCTGCCGCAGCCCTTCCCACCAGCCATCGCTGCCATCGACGACCAGATCGGGGGACAGCGTATCCAGCCCCTGGCGCAGCGTTTCCAGCGTGACCGGCTGGCGCGAGGCGACGATCAGGGCGGAGACGGCGCGCGGCTCGGTGGTGCCGAAGCGGATGCGGAGCTGTTCCTCCAGATAGCCGAGCGGCTGGCCGCGATCGATCGCGCGGCGCGCGGCGGCGGCGACCAGGATCGATTCGGCGCGCGCGGCCTGCGCCCCGGCGGTGGAGGCATCGTTGGCGATGGCGGCGGCGCGCGCCTCCAACGTGGCGAGCTGCGCGGCGAGCACGGCTTCGCGGGTGGCCAGCGTGACCGGATCGGCGGCGGCGGCATGCGCGCCCTCGGGCGTCGATGTGTCGCCGGTCGCGGTCCCGCCGGGCTTGGCGTTCACGGCGCGCGGCGCGGTGGTGGCGGTGCCGCCGAACCAGGACAGGTTGCGCATCGCATAGGCCATCAGGATCGACCCCGCGACGAAGGCGATCAGCAACAGCGCGAGGATGGCGCCCATACGGGGGCCGCGCGACGGCGGTCGGTCGAGGGGCGCGAAATCGTTCATGCGCCGCTTATCCCCGTGGCGGCGGTCCGGGTCAACGCCCGCGCGGCGGCGAGCATGGCGTCGTCGCGCGGGGCCGTGGCGACGGTGACGCCGCGCCAGCCGGTTCCCGCCGCCCGCGCCGTCTTCGCGCTGATCGCGACGATCGCCACCGAGGAACGCGGCATGCCCGCCCGGTCGACCAGTTCGCCCAACCGCTCGGCCGCCCGCGCCGAATGCAGCAGGACGATGGCGCCCGCCAGCGCGTGGACCGCTGGCGAATCGATCGGGATCGGCTCGGCGGCATAGACAATGCGGGTCATCGCCCCGGTTTCCACCCGGTCCTGTCCGGCCAGATGGAGCAGGCGATCCAGTCCCAGCCCGCGCGCCTCTTCGACCACGGCGGCGGCGTCGCGCGCGCCGGTGAGGATGACGGTCAGCCCCGCCTGCCGCGCGGCTGCGGCGGTGGCCGGGCCCACCGCGATCACCGGCTTTGCCCGCAGCCCTTCAAGCCCCGGCCCGGCCAGTCGCACCGCCTGCGCACTGGTGATCAGCAGCGCGTCGAACGCGTCCGGTTCGGGCGGCGTCCAGTCCACCGCGCGCGCCGCGAAGAAGGGCAGGGGCCGCGCCGCCATCCCCTGGGCGCGCAGGGCGGCGATCGTCGCGGCGTTGCCGGGTTCCGGCCGGACGACGACGATCGCCATGGCGTTCAGCCGCCCGCGAACAGGCGGCGTATCTCGGGCGCGGCGCGGTCGAGCAGATCGATCGCCAGCCGCGCGCCCAGTTCCTCGTGCCTGGCACCCTCGACCCATCCGCTGACCCGCGCCGACCCGTCTTCGGCGAGCAACTCTGCCCTCAGCGTCAGCATCTCCCCCGATAGCGAGGCGAGCGCGGCGACCGGGCTGTGGCAGTCAGCGACCAGCGCGGCGAGCAGCGACCGTTCCGCCATCACGCAGGCGTATGTCTCGGCATGGTCGATCGATCCGATCAGCATCGTCGCGGCGGCATCGTCGGCGCGCGTCTCGATCCCGACCGCGCCTTGTGCGGGGGCGGGCAGCATCTGGTCGGTCGGCACCGCATGCCCGACCTCGCGTCCCAGCCGGTCGAGCCCGGCGGCGGCGAGCAGGGTCGCGTCCATCTCGCCGCTGGCCAGCCTGGCGAGCCGCGTGTCGACATTGCCGCGCAGCAGGGTGATGGTCAGGTCGGGGCGGTGGGAGAGCAATTGCGCGCGGCGGCGCGGGCTGCTGGTGCCGACGACCGCGCCGGGCCGAAGCTCGGCGATCGTCTCCGCCCCGATCAGCCGGTCGCGGACATCCGCGCGTGGCAGCATCGCGGCGATATGGATGGCATCGGGGCGGATCGTCTCGACATCCTTCATCGAATGGACTGAGGCGTCGATTTCTCCGTCCAGCAGCGCGCGGTCCAGTTCCTTGGTCCACAGCGCCTTGCCGCCAATCTCGGCCAGCGCGCGGTCCTGCACCCGGTCGCCGGTGGTCCTGATCGGCACGATCTCGATCGCGTCCTCGTTCCACCCCTGCGCATCGGCGAGGGCGGCGCGCACCATATGGGCCTGGGTGAGGGCCAGCGGCGAACCGCGCGTACCGAGACGAAAACGAACCATGCCATGCCTTTGCCGCAATACGCCCCCCTTCGACAACCGCCATGCGAGGGGGTATGGGGTGGGCCATGCTGATCCTGGGACTGGAATCCTCGTGCGACGAGACGGCCGCCGCGCTCGTCACCGATGACGGACGCGTGCTGGCGCATCGTTTGCTGGGGCAGGAGGCGGCGCATGCCCCGTTCGGCGGCGTCGTCCCCGAAATCGCCGCGCGCGCGCATGTCGAGGCGATGGAGCCGCTGGTCGCCGCCGCGTTCTCCGATGCGGGCGTGAGCCTGTCCGACGTCGATGCGATCGCCGCGACCGCGGGGCCGGGGCTGATCGGTGGGGTGATGGTCGGGTTGGTGACGGGCAAGGCGCTGGCCCATGCGGCGGGCAAGCCGCTGATCGCGGTCAATCATCTGGAGGGCCATGCGCTGTCGCCGCGGCTGTCGGATCGCGAACTGGCCTATCCCTATCTTCTGTTGCTCGTGTCGGGCGGCCATTGCCAGTTGCTGCTGGTCGAGGGCGTCGGCCGCTATCGGCGGATGGCGACGACGATCGACGACGCGGCGGGCGAGGCGTTCGACAAGACGGCCAAGCTGCTCGGGCTGGGCTATCCCGGCGGGCCGCGCGTCGAGGCGGCGGCGCGTGACGGCGATCCTTATGCGGTGCCGCTGCCCCGCCCGTTAAAGGGCGCGGCAGAGCCGCATTTCTCCTTCGCGGGGCTCAAGAGCGCGGTCGCGCGCGCGGTCGGGCATCACCGGCCGGAGGATATCGCCGCGTCCTTCCAGCAGGCGGTGGTCGACTGTCTGCTCGACCGGACCCGCCGCGCGCTGGCCGATGTGCCGCCCGTGACCGCGCTGGTGGTCGCAGGGGGTGTTGCGGCCAACGGGGTGATCCGGGGGGCGCTGGAGGGCTTGGCCGCCGAGCACGGGTTGCGCTTCGTCGCGCCGCCGCTCTGGTTGTGCACCGACAATGCCGCGATGATCGCCTGGGCCGGCGTCGAGCGGTTCCGCGAAGGACTGACCGACCCGCTCGACACGCAGGCGCGCGCGCGCTGGCCGCTCGATCCGGCGGCGGAGGCGGTGCGCGGGGCGGGAGTGAAGGCATGAGGATCGGTATCATCGGCGCGGGCGCCTGGGGCACCGCGCTGGCGCAGGTGGCGGCCTATGGCGACCGGCCGGTGCGGATCTGGGCGCGCGATCCGGCGGTGGCGGAGGCGATCAACGCCACCCATGCCAATCCGCTCTATCTGCCGGGCATCGCGCTGTCGCCGACGATCAAGGCGGTCAGCGATCCGGCCGCGATGGCGGAGATGGAGGCGCTGCTGGTCGTGACCCCGGCGCAGGCGGTGGGGGCGGTGCTGGCAACGATGCCGGTCGGCCGTACGCCGTTGATCCTCTGTTCCAAGGGGATCGAGGCGGGGACCCGGCGGCTGGTCGGTGAGGTGGCGCGTGCGCTCTACCCGGATGCGCCGATCGCGGTGCTGTCCGGCCCGACCTTCGCGCATGAGGTGGCGGCGGGGCTGCCGACGGCGGTGACTCTGGCGTGCGAGGAGCCGGGGCTTCGCGAACGCCTGTCGGCGCGCATCGCCGCGCCGCATTTCCGACCCTATGCCACCGATGATGTGACGGGCGCGGAGATCGGCGGCGCGATCAAGAACGTCCTCGCCATCGGGTGCGGCGTGGTCGAGGGCGCGGGGCTGGGCCAGAACGCCCGCGCCGCCCTGATCGCGCGGGGCTTTGCCGAGATGACCCGCTTTGGCCTCGCGCGCGGCGGCCGGGCGGAGACGCTGGCGGGTCTGTCGGGGCTCGGCGACCTGGTGCTGACCTGTTCGTCGACCGCGTCGCGCAATTTCTCGCTGGGCGTCGGGCTTGGCCAGGGGCGATCTGCGGCGGAACTGCTTGCCGACCGGCGGACCGTGGCGGAGGGTGCGTTCACCGCCCCCGTCCTGCGCCAGGCGGCGGCGGAGGCGGGCGTCGACATGCCGGTGTGCGAGGCGGTGTGCCGGCTGCTGGAGGGCGCTGCGGTGGGCGTGGTGATCGGCGCGCTGCTGGCGCGTCCGCTCAAGGCGGAGGGGGCCTGAGCCCCTCCGCTCCGGCGGAATGGAAGGCGGGTCTTACCGCAGCACCTGTCGCACCAGCCCCGCGCAATCGGCGCTTTGCGCCTTGGGCCCCGTATCCCCGGTGATCGCCCTGCCAATCGACTTGAAGATGTTGCCGACCGACTTCACCTGTTTCGGGATCACCAGATCGGGCTTCTCCAACGTCCCCGTGACCGTCGCCGCCCCCGCCAGCCGGAGCGTCGCGCCCTGTTTGGGCGCGCCGGTCAGCCGCAGCGCCAGCCGCTCGTCGGGGAAGCTCACCGTCCCCGTCCCGTCCAGCCGACTGCGTGAGGTGTCGACGATCAGCGGATCGGCCCGCCCGGTGCCGTTCTTCATGTCCACCCCCAGGACCAGGCAGCGCAGGCTCGCCCGTCCTTCATCCCCCATGAACGCGGCGCCCGCATCGAAGCCCAGCGCCGTCGCATAACGATCGGGCAGCGAGCCGTTGGCGACGGCCAGCCCGATCCGCCCGCTCGACCGGCCGATCGCGGCGCGGACCGTCTCGCCGCTGCCGGTCAGTTTCGCGCGCGCGGCGACCCTGCCCGTGATCTGGGTCTGGCCCGACAGCGACAGGACGCTCGCACCGCTCAGCCGGAGGTCGAGCGACAGGCGCGGCACCTTGGCCCCGCCGCGCTGGTCGATCACCGCCTGTCCCGTCACCACGCCTTCGCGCAAGGCGATGCGGATATCGCCGAGGGTCAGCAACTGGTGGTCCATCGTCATCCGCCCGGCCAGCCCGGTGATCGGCGAGGTCCCTTGCGCGCTGACCACGCGGCCCACCCGGAATCGGATCGTGCCGTCGGTCGAATCGATCTTGCCGATGTCGATTCGGGTATCGGGGACGAGGCGCGGGCCGATCCGTCGTTCGAGTGCCGCCGCCTCCGCGCGCGCTTCCGCCGAGGAGAGATCGTCGAAGTCGAGTTGCCGCGCGACCACCTCGCCGTCGAGCAGCGTGCGCCCCTGCTTCTTGTCGACGGTCAGATGCCCTGCCAGGTCGGAGCGGCCGATCTGACCCTTCAGGTTGGTGATGGTCCAGCGCGGCCGGTCGTGCCGGACATGTGCGGCGAGTTCGACCGCACGGGTCTGGAACAGCCCCGCCTCGATCACCGCGTCGATTCGTTTCAGGTCGTCGGCCTTGGCGGTCAGATCCAGCGTCATCGCATCGGTATCAAGCGGCCGGTCCATCGTGCCGCTCGCCTTCATCGTCAGCAGGTCGCCGGTGATCGCGGCGGTGAAGGGCCAGCGGCCGGGCTTCACCGCGCCGCCGGTGAAGGCGATGCGGACAGGCGCGCCGCGCACCGAGCCCGTGCCCTCGGCGCGGACGCCCTTGTCCGGGTCGGCGGCGATGCGCAGCGTGGCGTCGCGATCCTGCTTGGCGTCGTTGTAGCGGATCACGCCATCGGTGATGGTCAATCCCTGCAGATCGGTCGAGCTGCCGCCTTCCGCCGGTTCGCCGGGGCGCGACCAGTTGGTGCGGCCCTGCTTGTCGCGGACCAAGCTGAGGCGAAGGCCGGACACGCGGATATCCTCGGGGACGAAGGCGCCTTTCAGCAGCGGCCAGACCGAGAAACGGATTTCCGCGCGTGCGACCTGGGCGAAATCGTCCTTCCCGGCCCAGCGCCCGGCCCAGTCCGCCTGGGGAATGCGCAGGTTCTGGACCATGATCGTCGGGTGGAAGCCGAAGCCGTCGAGCCGTTGGACCGATCCGATCGTCACGGGGCGCCCGAATCGCTCGGTCGCTTCGCGACAGACCACGCCGCGCAACACGCCCCAGGGAAAGACCGCCAGGATCACGAGAAGGATGATCGGCAGTCCAATCGCCACCCCCACCAGGATCCGTATCCAGCCTCGCCGTCCGACCGGACGATTCCTCACCTGCATCATGAACATGGGACGCGCGACCCGCGGGTTCGTTCCGCCTGCGTCAGGACCGTCCCGCACGATTATTGCCCCGGCGGTCGCCGCGCCCTAGATATGGCGCATCGTTATCGGGAGCCGCCTGCGTTGATCCTCCTCATTCTTCAGATCCTTCAGATTCTGCTCGACGTCGTCTGGTGGATCATCATCGTGCAGGCGATCCTGTCCTGGCTGATCGCCTTCAACGTCATCAATACCTCGAATGATTTCATCCGTTCGGTCTGGTATGCGCTGCAGCGGATGACCGATCCGCTCTATCGCCCGATCCGGCGCATCCTGCCCGATTTCGGCGCGCTCGACCTGTCGCCGATGGTCGTGCTGCTGGCCGTCATCATCCTCGACAAGATCCTGAATACCGCGATCGCCAACCAGATGTACGGGGGCGCGGTCGTCGTCGGCTGATGCCTGCCTGGACCCTGCGTGACGATGGCCTTCAGATCGCCGTTCGCGTCACCCCGCGCGGCGGCCGGGACAGCCTGAGCGCGGGGACGGAGGAGCATTTCGCCGCGCGGCTCTCCGCCCCGCCGGTGGACGGCGCGGCCAATGCGGCGCTTATCCCGTTGGTGGCCAAGCAGTTCGGCGTGCCCAAGCGCGCGGTGACGATCGTCGCGGGCGAGACGGCGCGGCTGAAACGCCTGCATATCGCGGGAGAACCGCAAGTGCTGGCGCACGTGGCCGAGGCGCTTTATGGCAGTACGCCATGACCAGCGCCACGATCATCGACGGCAAGGCGTTCGCCGCCGGCCTCCGCACCCGCATTGCCACCCAGGTTGCCGCATTCCGCGAAAAGGCGGGCCGCGCGCCCGGTCTTGCGGTCGTTCTGGTGGGCGAAGACCCCGCCTCCAGCGTCTATGTCCGGTCCAAGGGCAAGGCGACGCGCGAGGCGGGTATGGAAAGCTTCGAGCATCGGCTGCCCGCCGATACCGATCAGGCGACCCTGCTGGCCCTGGTCGAACAGCTCAACGCCGATCCGACGGTGGACGGCATCCTCGTCCAGCTTCCCCTGCCGGGCCAGATCGACGCGCAGGTCGTGATCCAGACGATCGATCCCGACAAGGATGTCGACGGTTTCCACCCGGTCAATGCCGGACGGCTGGCCACCGGCGTCGAGGGCTTCGTGCCCTGCACGCCGCTGGGCTGCCTGATGCTGCTCAAGAGCATCCACCCCAGCCTGTCGGGCATGGACGCGGTGGTCGTCGGCCGTTCCAACATCGTCGGCAAGCCGATGGCGCAGTTGCTGCTCGGCGAAAGCTGCACCGTGACGGTGGCGCACAGCCGCACCCGCAACCTGGCCGAGGTCGTCGGCCGCGCCGATATCGTCGTCGCGGCGGTCGGCGTGCCCGGCCTGGTCAAGGGCGCGTGGATCAAGCCGGGCGCCAGCGTCATCGACGTCGGCATCAACCGCATCGAGACCGGCCTGGTCGGCGATGTCGAATATGACGTGGCCGCCGAGCGCGCCGGCGCGATCACCCCGGTTCCGGGCGGGGTCGGGCCGATGACGATCGCGGTCCTGCTGCGCAACACGCTGATCTCGGCGGGACGGCGCGAGGGCGTCGCGATCGACCAGACGGCGCTGTAAGCCGGTGCTCGAACTCTTCATCTCCTCGTTGATCACCTTCTTCGTGGTGATCGACCCGCCGGGCTGCGCGCCCATCTATGCGGGGTTGTCGGCGGGGGCCACGCCGCAGCATCGCCGGGCGATGGCGATCCGGGCGGTCTTCGTCGCCGCGGTCATCCTGTTCGTCTTCGCGCTGTTCGGCGAGGCGCTGCTCCACGGCCTGGGCATCGAAATGGCGGCGTTCCGCATCGCGGGCGGCATCATGCTGTTCCTGATCGCGCTGGAGATGGTGTTCGAGAAGCGGACCCAGCGGCGCGAGGATCGCGCGGCCAAGGTCGCCGACGATCCGCATGATGCGGAGGACGTGTCGATCTTCCCCATGGCGATGCCGATGATCGCCGGGCCCGGATCGATCGCCACCGTGATGCTGCTGATGAGCCGCAATCAGGGGCTGGAGGCGTCCATCGTCGTGCTGGCGGCGATGGCGACGATCCTGCTCCTGACGCTGATCGCGCTGCTGGCGGCGGGGCCGTTGATGCGGCTGCTGGGCGCCAAGATCGAGGCGGTGATCACCCGCGTCCTGGGTGTCCTGCTCGCCGCGCTGGCGGTGCAGTTCGTGATCGACGGTGTGACGGCCAGCCTGCGTTGATTTTGCCGCCGCCCTTGGCGGTATTTTCCGGCGGTGGGACAGGAGGTGGTACACCCCTTCCGCGTTCTCCGCGCCTCCGCGTGACCTTCAAACTCGCAATCCGCGAGCGGTTCGACCGCGAAGGCGCGAAGACTCTCAACTGATCCGGTACAACCGCAGCGGAGATCCCTTGGGCAGCGGCAGCGGGGTCAGCCAGTCCGGCACCCAGCCATGCGCCATCCGGTCATAGAATCCGCCCGGCGCGCGTGCCCGGTAATTGGTCGATTCGGCCATGTCGGGGCAGAGCAGCAACAGGGTCGCGCCGTGCCGCTTCATGATGCGGCGCGCCTGGGCCTCGCTGCCCTGAAAGGCGTGCTGCACGTCCAGGATCGCATCGCCGTTGCGATGATAGGGCCCCGCGATCGCATCGTGGTGCGTGGTCACGATCAGGCGTGGGCTGAGGTCGACAAAGGTGAAGATCGTCGTCGCGGGATAGGCGTTGACCCGTGTCAGCACCGAGGTCCGCACGCACTGCCCCGTCGCGCGGTTGACGCGCGCGGCATAGGCCTGGGGCTGCGCGGCGGGCAGATATTTGATGAGGATCGCCGCGGCGATCCCGGTCGGCAACAGGATCGCCGCGACCATCACCGGCACCCGCAACAGCGGTGAGCGCAGCCGGTTGATCCAGGGGATCAGCATCCAGATCAGCGCCGCGACGCCGGGGACCGCCAGCATCTGAGCCGCCGGGGCCGCGCGCGCCTGCCACAACAGCATCAGGCAGGCGAAGGTCGTGAACAGCGCGATCGCGCTCCATCCGATCGTCCGCCGCCGCCACGCGGCCAGGATCGCCCCGACCATCCCGATCACCGGCATGATCGCCATCGGCACCGCGATGCGAAGCGGGTGCTTGTAGATCGGCTTGGCCTCGCGGACATTGTTCAGCCAGTTGCGCTGAAGCTCGGGGCTGACCTGTTCGGGGCGGGTCAGGCATTGCGGGAACAGGCTGGCGAAGCCGCCCGCGATCACCGCCCCCGCCACCACCGCGAGGCCCAGCCGGGCCCCGCGCGACTCGGGGTTGATCCGCGCCAGCAGGAACAGCAGCGCCCCCGCCACCACCGTCACAGACAGCCAGACCGGGGTCAGCGCGTCGCAACGCATGGCGTAATTGGCGTTGGAGGCAAAGGCGGCGAACCCCGCCGCGCTCCCTCCGCCCAGGGTGAGGGCATAGATGGCGAGCCGGGGCGCCTCCGCCCGGTCCCACACCCAGCGCAGGGTCAGGATCGCGCCCGCCATCGCGGCATAGGGCAGCATCTCCAGCCCGATCGCCAGCGACACCGCGCTCGCCAGCCCGACCAGCGCGCCGCCGCGCCGCGCTTCTGGATCGCACAGCCCGGCGACGGTGACCGCCAGCATCGCAAGCTGCCATCCGTGATGGTCGATGCGCATCGGCATGTACATCAACTGGGTCGCCCCCGCGCAATAGAGCAGCGCCATGCCCAGCGGCCAGGCATAGGGCGCGATCAACCGGCGCAGCGTCGCCGCGATCGCCAGCATGGTGATCGACAAGGGGATCATCGGCGCCAGGCCGCAGGCGAGTCGCTCCGCCCAGGCCGGGGTGGTGAACAGGCGGAAGAACAGGATCAGCGCCGCGATCGGCAGGTCGACGATGCGGCTCCAATGGATGTCGAACCCGGCGGGCGGGTTCAGCCGATATTGGCGCAGGTCGTACCAGCCCTGGCCCGCCATCCAGGCGCGCACCTGCATCAGGCGCATATTGTCGTCGGTATCGCCCAGCGACCACCAGCGTATCTGGTTCCACCGGTCGAACAGGTACCAGGCGGTGATCGCGACCCAGGCGACCAGCACCCAGCGCCGCCAGTTACGGTCGATCTCGTCCAGCAGACGTTCCAAAGACGCTTCCCTCATACCCGCCCGCGATTTAAGGCGCAGGACAACGGACCCCGCTCTATCGCGGGCGACGCAAAGGGCAAGGCGGCGGCGTGGCGACTTTATCTCGGCAGATCGAACGGTGGCGGGACAGCGGCATGCTGGGCCAGCTCATCCG
Source organism: Sphingomonas sp. (assembly GCF_039594485.1). Taxonomy (GTDB): domain Bacteria; phylum Pseudomonadota; class Alphaproteobacteria; order Sphingomonadales; family Sphingomonadaceae; genus Sphingomonas. Next base: position 25,533 of record NZ_JBCNNI010000031.1, read on the forward strand.
GTTCGGCATTGCGGGCGGGTTGTCGACGGTCGTCTATTCGGCTGTCTATCTGCCGCTGACCTCCTGGGTCCTGCCCAGGACCCAGGCCGTGCTGGCGGTGCCGCCCGCTTTCCTGGTCGCGGTGATCTTCGGCTTTTTCCTGCACAGCGCCTGGAGCTTTCGCGGTCACGGCAGCCGCGATTCCAGCGGGCGGCAGCATCTGAAATTTCTTGTGGTGCAGGGCTTCGGACTGGCACTCAACGCATTCTTCACCTGGTTGGCGACGGGTGTCCTGCATCAACAACCCTGGGTCGCGCTGATTCCGGTGGTCACGATCACGCCGATCGCGACCTTCGCGCTCAACCGCCAATGGGTCTTCGGATAAGTTCATGGACCGTATCGTTTACGACCGCATGGCGGCGCACGACTCCACCCATTGGTGGTACCGCGCCCGCCGCGACATCCTGGCCGATTATCTCGACCGTTATGGCAAGCTGCCGGGGGATGCGCGCATCCTGGAGATTGGTTGCGGCACCGGGCACAATCTTCCGATGCTGGCCGCGTTCGGCACGGTCGACGCGATCGAGATCGATCCGGCGGCGCGCGCGATCGCGTCGCAGCGGCTGGGCCGCCCGGTCGGCGATGCGCCGCTTCCCGAACTGCCGGGGATCGAGCGGGGCGCATATGACCTGATCGCGGTGCTCGATGTGGTCGAGCATATCGAGGATGACGTGGCCGCGCTCGCCGCGATGAAGGCGTGCCTGAAGCCCGGCGGCAAGATCCTGATCGCGGTGCCGGCGCATCAATGGATGTGGTCGGCGCACGACGTGGTGAACCATCACCATCGCCGCTATTCCAAGGCGACCCTGGTTTCGGCGATCGAGAAGGCGGGGCTCGCGCCGCGAAGGCTGACCTATTTCAACTCGCTGCTCTTCCCGCTGGCCGCCGCCGCGCGGATCGCCGGGCGGTTGACCGGGCGCGACGACAGTGACGATTCGCCCCCGCCCGCGCCGCTCAACAAGGCGTTCGAGGCGATCTTCCGGCTGGAGCGGCATCTGGTCGGCCGCGTGCCGCTGACCCCGGGCGTGTCGATCGTGACGCTGGCGGAGCCCGTCTGACGGATATGCCGGGCATGGCCTTCGCGATTTCCGGTTCCGCTGCTCCCGCTGGGTGATTAGGGAAGTCCCCATGCTGGACTTTCATCGCGCTGATCTGGCCCGGCTGGCCGGGCGGGACCGGTTGCGGGTGCTCGCCCCGCAAAGGGGCAAGGACTTCGCATCCAATGATTATCTGGGCCTGGCGAGCAGCCCGCGCCTCGCCGCCGCCATCGCGCGCGCGGTTGAGGATGGCGTGCCCGTCGGCTCGGGCGGCTCGCGGCTGCTGCGCGGCAATCATCCCGAGCATGAGGCGCTGGAGACCCAGGCCGCTGCCTTTTTCGGCGCCGAATCGAGCCTCTATTTCTCCTCCGGCTATACCGCCAATGTCGCGATCCTGGCCACGCTGCCGCAGCGGGGCGACCTGATCGTCCATGACGCGCTGGTCCATGCCAGCATGCATGAGGGGATGCGCCTGTCGCGCGCGCAGGCGGTTCCTGTCGCGCATAATGACGCCGGGGCGTTCGAGGATGCGATTCGCGCATGGCGCGCGAGCGGCGGCACGGGCACGCCCTGGATCGCGGTCGAAAGCCTCTACAGCATGGATGGCGACACCGCGCCGCTGGCCGATCTGACCGCCATTGCCGAGCGGCATGACGCGATGCTGATCGTCGACGAGGCGCATGCGACCGGCGTCTTTGGCGAGCGGGGGCAGGGCCTGTCGTCGCCGGGTGAGCGGGTGGTGACGCTCCACACCTGCGGCAAGGCGATGGGGTGCGAGGGCGCGCTGGTCGCCGGACCCGCGATCCTGCGCGACTATCTGGTCAATCGCGGGCGTGGGTTCATCTTCTCCACCGCGCCCTCGCCGCTGATGGCGCGCGGGGTATGCGAGGCGTTGCGGATGCTCGCCGACGAGCCCGAACGGCGGGCCGCGCTGCACGCCCGCATCGCGCTGGCGGGGGAGCGTCTTGCACGACATGGCGCATCGGCGAGCGGCACGCCGATCATGCCGCTGATCCTGCGCGACAATGGCCGCACGATGCGCGCGGCCCAGGCGCTGCAGGCGCGCGGGTTCGACATACGCGGCATCCGCCCGCCGACCGTGCCGGTGGGCGCGGCGCGGCTGCGGCTGTCCATCACCCTCAATATCGAGGAGGCGGACATCACCGCCCTCGACGATGCCCTGAGCGAGGTTCTGGCATGAGCGCGATCATCGTCACCGGCACCGATACCGAGATCGGCAAGACCGTCTTTTCCGCCGCGCTGACCGGCGCGCTGGGCGCCAGCTATTGGAAGCCGGTGCAGGCGGGCACCGATGAGGCCGGGCATGGCGATGCCGAGACGGTGGCGCGCTTGAGCGGCCGTCCGGTCCTCCCTTCCGCCTATCGGCTGAAGACGCCCTATTCGCCGCACCGCGCCGCCGAGATCGACGGGGTGACGATCGATCGCGAACGACTCGCGCTGCCGCCGGTTGAGGGACCGCTGGTGGCGGAGGGCGCGGGTGGCGTGCTGGTCCCGGTAACGCGGCAGATGCTGTTCGCCGACCTGTTCGCCTATTGGGGGCGGCCCGTGGTGCTGGTCGCGCGGACCGCGCTGGGGACGATCAACCACAGCCTGTTGTCGATCGAAGCGTTGCGGTCGCGCGGTGTGCCGATCCTGGGCGTCGCCTTTGTCGGCGAGCCGGTCGAGGACAGCGAGGCGACCATCGCCGCGATCGGCGGGGTGAAGCGGCTCGGCCGCCTGCCGCGTCTGGCGGCGCTGAATCGCGAGACCCTGGCCGAGGCCTTTGCCCGCAATTTCGACATCGAGGATTTCCGGTGACCTCGCCCGTCTGGCACCCCTTCACCCAGCATGGGCTGGGCGAACCGATCCCGATGGTCGCCTCCGCCTCCGGTGCCGTGCTGACCACGGTGGACGGACGCGCGGTGATCGACGCGATATCGAGCTGGTGGGTGACGACGCACGGCCACAACCATCCCCGCATCGCCGCCGCCATCGCCGCGCAGGCGCACAGGCTCGACCAGATCATCTTCGCGGGCTGGACCCACGAACCCGCCGAGGAGGTGGCGGCCGAGCTGGTGCGGATCACGCCCGACGCGCTGACGCGGGTCTTCTTCTCCGACTCAGGGTCGACCGCGGTCGAGGTCGCGCTCAAGATGGCGCTGGGCTATTGGCTCAACCGTGGCGAGGCGCGCCACCGCATTCTCGTTCTCGAACACAGCTATCACGGCGACACGATCGGCGCGATGTCGGTGGGCGCGCGGGGCGTATTCAACCGGCCCTATGCGCCGCTGCTCTTCGACGTCGGCACCATCCCCTTTCCGACGGATGTGCAGGCGACGCTCGACGCGCTTGAGGCGGAATGCCGGGCGGGTGCGGCGGCGTTCATCGTCGAACCGCTGGTGCTGGGCGCGGGAGGTATGCTCTTCTACGCGCCCGAGACGCTGGCCGCGATGCGCGACATCTGCGCGGCGCATGGCGTCCTGTTCATCGCGGACGAGGTGATGACCGGATGGGGTCGCACCGGCACGCTGCTCGCCTGCGAACAGGCGGGGGTGGTGCCCGATATCCTGTGCCTGTCCAAGGGACTGACCGGCGGCGCGGTGCCGCTGGCGGTGACCCTGGCGACCGAGGCGATCTTCCAGGCGCATTGGTCGGAGAGCGATCGGTCGCGGCAATTCTTCCATTCCTCCAGCTACACCGCCAACCCCATCGCCTGCGCGGCGGCGGCGGCCAATCTGGCGATCTGGCGCGAGGAGCCGGTGCAGGAGCGGATCGATGCGCTCGCCGGCGCGCAGGCCCGGCATCTGGCGGCGGTCGGCGGTGCGGCGGCGGTGTGCAATCCCCGCCAACTCGGCACCATCGCCGCGTTCGAACTGGGCGCGGGGCAGGATTATCTGTCCGATCTCGGCCCCCGGCTGCTCGCGCATTTCCGGGAGCGTGACCTGTTGGTCCGGCCGTTGGGCAACACCATCTATGTCATGCCGCCCTATGCGATCACCCCCGAACAGCTCGGTACAGTGTGGACCGGCATCGATGAGGCGATTGCGCGCTTCGCGGGTTGAGCAAAACCTGAGCCTTTGACTTTACGGCTTTTCATTTGCTTTATCCGGCGGCAGTTCAAAAGGGAGCAGGCATGAGCGTGGCGACGGCAAGAGCGACAAGGGCTCTGGCATCGATGACGGCGCTGATGTGGGGGCTGGCGGCGATGGCTCAAACCGCGCCCACTCCTGCGTCCCCTGCCGCGACCCCGGCCCAGCCGCCCCTGGGGCCGATCAATGCCGATCTGCCGCCAGGCGGTGATTCCTATCGCCGTGCGATCGTGACGACGCCCGTCGCCGCCCCCAACTGGACGCTGTCCGCCTGGGTCCAGCCGCGCAGCGTGGCGGGCAAGGGCACGACGATGCTGATCGGCGGTTTCGGCGATCCCGTCGCTGGGCCGCGCCGTTACCTCGCGCTGGTCGATGGCCAGCCCGCGCTGGTGACCGAGGCGGGGGTGGTCCAGGGCGGTGATGCCGACCGCAACAAATGGACCTATATCGCGGCCAGCTATGACGGGAAGATCGTCCGGCTGTTCGTCAACGGCCGACAGGTGGTGCAGCGCGGCCTGTCGCTGGAACCCGTCACCGGCATCGCGACGCTGGCCCCGCGCAGCTATCAGCCGATCTTTGCGGGCAAGGTCGTCGACTTCCGCATGGTGCGCGAGGTGGTCGATCCGCTGGCCATCCGCGTCGCCGCCCGGCGCGCGCCCGATCCGGCGAAACTGGCGCTCCAGACCGGCAGCTCGACCTGGCCCTATCAGACCCGCCAGATGCAGGGGCAGACGGTGCCGCAGGACGCCTGGACCCTGCCCCAGTCCAGGGCGCCGATCCCGACCAGCGGCACGGCCGGTCCCGAGCCCAAGGAGCCCGCGCTCGTCTCCACCGCGACCGGCCAATGGGCGGTGAATGGCTGGCGGTTGATCGAGGCGGCCAAGGTCGGCCCGGGCGGCGCGGACCTGTCGCAGGGCAATTTCGACGCGAGCAAATGGTATGCCGCGACCGTGCCGGGCACGGTGCTGACCACGCTGATCGATCGCGGCGTCTATCCCGATCCGGCGGTGGGTCTGAACAATCTGTCCATCCCCGAGACGCTGGCGCGACAGGATTACTGGTACCGCACCGAGTTCGACACGCCCGCGGAGGCCGCCGGACGGCAGATGTGGCTGACCTTCAATGGCGTGAACTATTCGGCCCAGGTCTGGGTCAATGGCCGGATGGCGGGGACGATGAAGGGCGCCTTCATCCGGGGGCGCTTCCCCGTCACGCTTGCGGCCGGGCGCAACGCCATCGCGGTGCGGGTTTCGCCGCCGCCGCATCCGGGCCTGGCGCATGAGGAATCGATGACGGCGGGCGTGGGCGAGAATGGCGGCGTCCAGATGCTTGACGGCCCGACCTTCGTCGCGACCGAGGGCTGGGACTGGATTCCGTCGGTCCGCGACCGCAATACCGGGCTGTGGCAGGGCGTGACGCTGGCCGCGACCGGGCCGGCGGTGATGGGCGATCCGCAGGTGGTCACGACCTTGCCCAAGCCCGACAATTCGGTCGCGGATGTCGAGATCGCGGTTCCCGTCACGAATAACGGGCAGGCCCCGGTGACGACGACGGTGCGCGCGGTATTCGATGACGTGGTCGTCGAAAAGCCGGTGACCGTCGCGCCGGGCCAGACGATCCGCGCCGTCCTGTCGCCGACCGAATTCCCGCAACTGTCGGTCAGGAATCCGCGCCTGTGGTGGCCCAATGGCTATGGCGACCCGGCGCTGCATGATCTGGCGCTGACGGCGGCGGTCGATGGCGCGCTGTCCGATTCGAAGGCGCTGCGGTTCGGGATGCGACAGGTGACCTATGACCTGTCGCTGTTCGACGATGACGGCGATCTGGAGCGGGTGACGCTGGACCTCAATCGCGTCCGGGGCGGGCCGCGCGTGATCGACACCAGCCATGCGGGCATCCGCAAGACCGGCAATGGCTGGGCAATGAGCTTTACCCCCGGTGGCGACCAGTCGGCGGCGGTGAGCAAGGTCACCGACGATCCGCGCCTCGCCCCCCATCTCGTCCTGCGCGTCAACGGCGTGCGGATCGCGGCGCGCGGCGGCAATATCGGCATGGACGATTATCGGAAGCGCGTCGATCGCGCGCATCTCGAGCCCTTCTTCCGCCTCCACCGCGACGCGCATCTGAACATCATCCGCAACTGGGTGGGGCAGAACACCGAGGAGAGCTTCTTCGACCTGGCCGACGAATATGGCCTGATGGTCCTGTCCGACTTCTGGGAGTCGACCCAGGACTATAATATGGAGGCCGAGGACCCGCAGGCATTCCTCGCCAATGCGACGGACGTGGTCCGCCGTTTCCGCAACCACCCCTCGATCGTCGCCTGGTTCGGCCGGAACGAGGGCGTGCCGCAGCCGATCCTGAACAGCGGGCTCGACACGCTGCTGCGCGCCGAGGACGGGACGCGGCTCTACATGCCCTCGTCCAACGCGGTGAACCTGCAAGGATCCGGCCCCTATAACTGGCGGCCGCCGGTCGAGTATTTCACGACCCATGCCAAGGGTTTCTCGGTCGAGGTCGGCACGCCGTCATTGCCGACGCTGGAGGCGTGGAAGCGCGCCATCCCGGCCGAGGCGGATCGCTGGCCGATCGGCGATGTCTGGGCCTATCATGACTGGCACCAGACCGGGAACGGCGCGGTCAAGAGCTTCACCGATGCGATGGAACGCCGCTTCGGCCCCGCCACGGGCTTGGAGGATTTCGAGCGCAAGGCGCAGATGATGGAATATGAATCCTACCGCGCCATCTTCGAGGGAATGAATGCGGGCCTGTGGACCGAGAATTCGGGGCGGATGCTGTGGATGACGCAACCCGCCTGGCCATCTTCGGCATGGCAGATATTCTCCTCCGACTATGACACCCATGCCGCCTTTTACGGCGTGAAGAAGGCCGCCGAGCCGGTCCATGTCCAGATGAACCTGCCCGATCACCGCGTCGTGCTGGTCAACAACAGCCGCGACGCGCTGAAGGGCGTGCAGGTGCGCGCGCGGATCATCGGGCTCGATGGACGGGCCGAGGGCGAGCAGGAGGCGAAGGTCGCCGCCAGTGCCGAGGGGGTGACGCCGGTGCTGACCCTCGACCTCGCATCGGCGATGAAACGGGGGGCCGTGCTCGTCCGGTTGGAGGCGACGGACGCGGGCGGGCAGGTCCTGTCGACCAACAGCTATTGGCAGGCGCAGGACGAGGCGGGCTATCGCGCGCTGTCCGGCATGGCGGCCGCCACCGTCACCGCCAGCGCGACGACCCAGGCGCAGGGCGACGAGACGGTCGCCAGCGTCACCCTGACCAATGGCGGATCGGTGCCCGCGATCGAGACCAAGCTGACTGTGATGAATGCCGACGGCACCCAGGTCCTGCCCGCCTATTTCAGCGACAATTACGTCACCCTGTTGCCCGGAGAAGCCCGCGTGATCGAGATTCGCTATCCCACGGCCAAGGCGGACAAGCCGACCATGGCCTTGCGCGGCTGGAACGTCACCGCGACGGCCACGGACCTGCGGCCGTGAGGCGCGTCGTCCTTGCCGCGATCGCCGCGCTGATCCTCGCCGCGCCTGCGTCTGCGCAGCAGAAGGAAACCGACGCGCAGCGCTGGACCCGCGAATGGGAGGAGCGGTTGCACAACGACTTCGCCTATCTGGCGCGCTACCGCGATGCCAATGCCGCGCTGACCCCGACGCCGGGCCACCCGCGCATTGTCTTCATGGGCGATTCGATCACCGAGGGCTGGGCCGGCAAGATGCCGCAATTCTTCACCCCGGGCCGGATCGGGCGCGGGATCAGCGGGCAGACGACCGCGCAGATGCTGCTGCGCTTCCGCCAGGACGTGATCGACCTGCATCCGGCGGTGGTGCAGATCATGGCGGGCACCAACGACATTGCGGGCAATACCGGACCGACGACCGATGCGCAGGTCCAAGGCAATATCATGTCGATGGTCGAACTGGCCCAGGCGCATGGCATCCGCGTGATCCTGGCCTCGATCCCGCCCGCCGATCATTTCGAATGGAAGCCGGGGCTGAAGCCCGCGCCGCGCATCGCCGCGCTGAATGGCTGGTTGAAGGATTATGCTGCCCAGGTCGGCGCGACTTATGCCGATTACTGGTCGGCCCTGCATGTCGGCGACGCGCTGAATCCCGCCTGGGGCAGCGACGGGGTGCACCCGAACGAAGCCGGCTATGCCGCGATGGCCCCGGTCGCCGATGCCGCGATCAAGCAGGCCCTGGCGAAGCCTCAGCCCCGCAAGACGCGGTAATTCAGCCGCGCCGTCGCGATCGGACGGTTGCGATCCTCCTGCCAGGCGGTCGCCTCGACATTGGCGACCCGCTGGCCCAGGCGCAGGATGGTGCCGACCGCGCGGGTCGGATGGTCGCGGCCGGTGCGCAGATAGTCGGTCGTCACCGTCACCGGCTTGATCCGGCCGCCGCCCTCGCGCGACAGGCGATGGGTGAGGGCGGCGATCCCCGCCACCTCCAGCAGCCCCGCGATCGCACCGCCCTGGAGCAGGCCGGGCCAGCCCATCACATGGTCGCCGAACGGCATGACCAGTTGCGGACTATCCTCGATCCATTCGATCGAGCAGTCGAGCCATTCGGCATAGGGCGGCAGGACCATCGCCTGCCCGATCTCGGTGCGCGGCACGTTCATGGCTTCATCCCCATGAAGGTGCCCGCGACATGCGCGATGGGGTCGTCGGGATCGCCGTCATGCGCGATCCCCCGGACAAAGGCGACGCTGCGCGTGAGCCGATAGCATTCGCCCCGTCCGATCACCGTCCGTTCGGGGACGGCGGGGCGGAGATAGTCGACGCGCAGGTCCAGCGTCACATGCGCCTCGAACGCCCCGCGCTTCAGCCAGACGGCGACACTGGTTGCCATGTCCATCATCGCGACGATCGGCCCCGACGCGAGGACGCCGCTCGCCGGATCGCCGATCAGCCGCGGATCATAGGGCAGCGCCAGTTCCGCCCAGTCCTCGCCATGGGCGCGATAGCCGATGCCCAGATGCCGCCCGTGCCCGCCGCCCATGCCGCCCTGCGCGACGAACCGTTCCATATCGAACCCCATGGGCTCATGATCTACACGACGGCAAGGCCCGTGCAAAAGGGTGTGCGAAAAGGGAGAGCGACATGCGGGACCGGGTGACGATCGAGGTGAATGGAGGCATCGCCGATGTCCGGCTGGCGCGTGGCGAGAAGCTGAACGCGATCGATCGCGAGATGTTCGACGCGCTGGCGGAGGCGATCGACGCGCTGGCGGGGCGCGGCGACCTGCGCGTCGTGGTGCTGTCGGGGGAGGGGGATGGTTTCTGCTCGGGCCTCGACATGGCGGCGATGGCGGGGGGTGATCTGGCCGGGCTCGACCTGTCGGCCCGCACCCATGGCCCGGCCAATCGCGTGCAGCAGGTGGCCTGGGGCTGGCGGACGCTGCCGGTGCCGGTGATCGCGGCGGTGCACGGCGTGGCCTTCGGTGGCGCGACGCAGATCATGGCGGGTGCCGACATCCGGCTGGCGCACCCCGCTACCCGCTTTGCGATCCGCGAGGTGCATTGGGGGATCGTCCCCGACATGGGCGGCTTTGCGCTGTGGAGGGGCGTGCGCGAGGATGTCTTGCGCGAATGGATCTATACCGCGCGCGAATTCGACGCCGCCGAGGCGCTGGCGGCAGGGTTCGTCACCCGGCTTTGCGACGACCCGCGTGGCGAGGCGCTGGCCCTGGCGCGTAGGATCGCCGAGCGCAGCCCCGATGCGGTGCGCAGCGCCAAGCGGTTGTTCGGGGCGATGGCGATCACCGGCCCGGAAGCGATGCTCGCGATGGAAAGCGCCGAGCAGGTGGCGCTGATGCAGGGCGCGAATCACCGCGAGGCGGTCGCTGCGAACATGGAGCGGCGGCGACCGGCGTTCCGGGACGCCTGATCATCCATTCCCCCTCGCCCAGGGGAGGAAAAAGGGGTGCGTCCACCTGACCCCGCCGCCATGAAAAAGGGGGAGCCCTTCGCAGGACTCCCCCCCCTTTCCCGGCTCTCGCGCGCGAAATTACTCCGCGCGGGCCTTCAGGATCTTGCCCGGGCTGCGGGGCGGCTCACCCTTGGGCAGCGCGTCGACATGCTCCATGCCGCTCTCGACCTGGCCCCAGACCGTGTACTGGCGATCGAGGAAGCGCGCATCGTCGAAGCAGATGAAGAACTGCGAATTGGCCGAGTTCGGGTCGTTGGTCCGCGCCATCGAGCAGGTGCCGCGCACGTGCGGCTCGGCGTTGAATTCCTGTTTCAGGTTCGGCTTGTCCGAGCCCGACATGCCGGTGCCCGTGGGGTCGCCGCCCTGCGCCATGAAGCCGGGGATCACGCGGTGGAACACGACGCCGTCGTAAAAGCCCTCATTGGCAAGGCCGCCGATGCGGGCGACATGCTCGGGTGCCAGGTCGGGGCGCAGGGTGATGACGACGTCGCCGCTGTCGAGCGTCAGGGTCAGCTTGGAAAAAGTATCGGCCATAAGGGGTCTTCCTTGGTTGATGCGCCGCAGGTAGGGATTCCCGCGCCCGCTGGCAAATGCCGCCGCCGCAAGTTAGAGGCGTGACACAGCATTCATGATCGACCGAGGGAGGCCGAGATCAGCGACACCGAACTCCCCGAACTCGAAACCGAGGTCCAGCCGCCCGAAACCCAGCTGGACGAGGACGACCGGCTGAAGCCCGAATATGTCAGCGCGGTCCTCGACGCGCTGGAGGCGGGCGACGACGAGGGCGCCCGCGCGCTGGTCGAGCCGCTGCATCCCGCCGATATCGCCGACCTGTTCGAGCTGGTGGGGGACGAGGAGCGCGTCAACCTGGCGCGTGCGGTCGCGGACCTGCTGAACGGCGACGTCTTCGCCGAGATGAACGACTATGTGCGCGAGCAGCTCATCCAGGCGCTCGAACCGCATGAGGTCGCCGACATCGCCTCCGAACTCGACACCGACGATGCGGTGGCGATCATCGAGGACATGGACGAGGACGAGCAGCGCGCGGTGCTGCGCGCGCTCGACCCGGACGACCGCGCCGCGATCGAGGAGGCGCTGTCCTTCCCCGAGGAGTCCGCCGGTCGCCTGATGCAGCGCGAGCTGATCGCGGTGCCCGAGCATTGGACGGTGGCCGAGACGATCCAGTTCCTGCGCGACGATGAGGAACTGACCACCGATTTCTGGGAAATCTTCGTCGTCGATCCCGGCCACCGCCCGATCGGGACGTGCCAGCTCTCATGGATCCTCCGCGCGCCGGGGCAGATCGTCATCGGCGACGTGATGAAGCGCGAACAGACGCTGATCCCGGTCGATATGGACCAGGAAGAGGTGGCGCTGCGCTTCCAGAAATATGCGCTGATCTCGGCGGCCGTGGTCGATGCCAGCGGGCGGCTGGTCGGCATGATCACCGTCGACGACATCGTCCACATCATCCAGCAGGAGGCGGGCGAGGACGTGCTGCGCCTGTCGGGCGCGGGCGAGGGCGACATCAACGAGCCGGTGCTCGACAGCTACAAGAGCCGCGTCCGCTGGCTGATCGCCAATCTGGTCACCGCGATGGTCGCCTCCTCGGTGATCGCGGCGTTCGAGGGGACGATCGCGCGGATGGTGGCGCTGGCCACGCTGATGCCGATCGTGGCGGGGGTCGGCGGCAATGCGGGGACGCAGACGCTGGCGGTGACGGTGCGCGCGCTGGCGACCAACCAGCTCACCCGGTCCAACACGGCGCGCGCGATCATGCGCGAAATCCGCGTGGCGATGATGAACGGGGTGACCGTCGCGGCGGTGATCGGGGTCGGGGTCAGCCTGGTCTTCGGCAATCCGGCGCTGGGGCTGGTGATCGCGGCGGCGATGATGACCAACATCCTCGTCGCGGGGCTGGCGGGGGTGCTGGTGCCGGTGACGCTGGATCGGTTCGATGCCGATCCGGCGGTGGCGTCGTCGGTGTTTGTCACGATGACCACCGATTCGATCGGCTTCCTGGCGTTCCTGGGCCTTGCCACGGCATCGGGGCTGACAGGTTAAGCGTGTTCCTCCCCTCGCAGGGAGGGAATTTTACTCCCCAATCAAAACTGTAGCGGTCCTCTCGCACCTTGCTTATGATGCACCCCCGCGCAGCCGGGGGGCCGCGTCATGTCTCCACCCGTCAACGCGGATAGTTAAGCAGCGCGCATGAATCGTTTTGCCATCGGTATCGCCGGTATTCTCGTCATTCTGGCGATCGCGGTCGCCCTGTCGACCGACCGGCGGGCCATCCGCCCGCGCGTCGTCGGCGCGGCTTTCGCGTTGCAGGCGGGGATCGCCGTCCTTGTCCTCTATGTCCCCTGGGGCAAGCGGGTTCTGCAATGGCTGTCGGCCGGGGTGGCCGGGCTGCTCGGCTATGCCAATGAGGGGACCAAGTTCCTGTTCGGCGCGCTCGCCTCCGATCCGCTGGGGCGCAATTTCGCGATCCAGGCGCTGCCGGTCATCATCTTCTTCGCCGCGCTGGTTTCGATCCTCTATTATCTGGGGATCATGCAGCGCGTCGTGCGCTGGCTGGGCGGCGCGATCGAGAAGGTGATCGGCGTGTCCAAGGTCGAATCGCTGTGCGCGGCGGCCAACGTCTTTGTCGGCCAGTCCGAATCGCCGCTCGTCATCCGTCCCTATCTGGCCGGGCTGACCCCGGCGCAGCTGTTCACCGTGATGACCAGCGGCATGGCGGGCGTGGCGGGGACGATCCTGGCGGCCTATGCCTCGATGGGCATCTCGGTCGAATATCTGCTAGCGGCCAGCTTCATGGCGGCGCCGGGCGGCATCCTGATGGCCAAGATCATCATGCCCGACCGGATCGCGCCGCCCGAGGGCGAATTGCCGCTGGAGGACATGTCGGCCGAGGATCGGGACATCCGCCTGGCCGCCAGCCGCCGGATCGGTCCCGGCCTGGGCCTGGCCGCGCTGCCCAGCGAAGGGACGGCGGGGGAACCCCTGCCCGAAGCCACCCATGACGAGGAAAAGCCCGCCAACATCATCATGGCGGCGGCGCAGGGGGCGCAGACCGGCGTGAAGCTGGCCGTTGCGGTCGGCGCGATGGTGCTGGCCTTCGTCGCGCTGGTCGCCCTGGCGAACGGATTGCTCGGCGGGCTCGGCAACATGATCGGGGTGCCGGGGCTCAGCTTCCAGGCGCTGCTGGGCTATGTGTTCCAGCCGATCATGCTGCTCCTCAACGTGCCGTGGAACGAGGCGGGGATCGCGGGCGGGCTGTTCGGCGAGAAGATCGTGCTCAACGAGTTCGTCGCCTATATCGACCTGGGCAAGCAGGCCGCGCATTTGTCGCCGCGCACCGTCGCGGTCATCACCTTCGCCTTGTGCGGTTTCGCCAATTTCTCGTCGATCGCGATCCAGATGGCGGTGACGGGCAGCCTGGCCCCCAATCAGCGGCCGACCATCGCCCGGCTGGGCATTCGCGCGCTGATCGCGGGGAGCCTGGCGAACCTGATGTCGGCGGCGCTGGCGGGCCTGCTGATCGGATAGGGCGCTTTCGGGGTTGATCCTGAATGCGGGCGCGTTATGGGCGCCTTGTCGACCGCGAACGTGGCCGGCCAACACAACAGGATCATAATGCCCCGATCTAGTCCCTTGTCCGGCGACGAGGACAGTAGGCGCTTCGGCGTCCACGTCTTTGCCGACCGTCTGACGGGCCTGACGGGGTCGCCGAGGGCGGCCCGCTAAACGCCGTTCCTTGCCGACCTTCCGCCGGGCTCGACCACACGAACCCCAAGGAGGTCTCCCATGACCCGTATGATGTTCCGCGCGCATGTCCGCGCCCAGTCGCTCGCCACCGTCATGGCCAGCGTTCCCCTTGAGCGTGCGCGGTTGCTCCGCGCCGTGGCGACCAGCCGCCCCCAGGCGATCCGCCGGACCCGCCCCTCGGCCTGACCGCCCCGCTTCCAAGGACGACCCTGATGACCCGTATCGTTTCGCGGGCCGCGCTGTGCGGCCTGTTGCTGTTCGCGCGCGCCGCCGCCGCACAGGATCTTGCCCCGCCGATCGACAAGCCGCAGGATTTCGCCATCCACGGCCAGGCGACCGTCGTCGCGCAGGGCGTGGGCGGCTTCACCTCGCCCTATAAGGGGGACAACAGCCTGACCCCGCATCAGGTGAAGGAAACCGCCGACGTCACCGCCTATATCGGCGCGCGCCCATGGGGTGGCGGCGAGGTCTGGGTGAATCCAGAGATCGATCAGGGCTTCGGCCTGTCGAATACGCTGGGCATCGCGGGTTTCCCGAGCGCCGAGGCCTATAAGGTCGGCCGGTCCGAACCCTATTTCCGGCTGCAACGCGCCTTTTTCCGCCAGACCTTCGGGCTGGGCGGCGGGCGCGAGGCCGTGGCGGCCGCCGCCAACCAGCTCGCCGGATCGCGCGATCGCGACCGGATCGTGCTGACCATCGGCAAGTTCGGCGTCGGCGACGTGTTCGACACCAATGCCTATGCCCATGACCCGCGCGGCGACTTCCTCAACTGGGCGGTCGTCGATACCGGCAGCTTCGACTACGCCGCCGATGCCTGGGGGTACACCACCGGCATCGCGACCGAGGTCTATCGCGGCGACTGGACGTGGCGCGCCGGGCTGTTCAACCTGTCGACCATCCCCAATGGCGAGCGGCTGGAGCATGGTTTCGGCCAGTATCAGGTCGATGCGGAGATCGAGCATCGGCACCAGCTCGCCGGGCGGCCGGGATCGGTGCGGTTCGGCATCTTCCGCAACCGTGGCAATTTCAGCCGCTTCGACGAGGCGCTGGCCTATGCCGCCACGACCGGCGGGGCGGTCGATCCGTCCTTCACCCGGCGGCGGATGACGCGGATCGGCGGCTATATGAACATGGACCAGGCGCTGACCGATACGCTGGGCCTGTTCGCGCGGGTCGGGGTCAGCGACGGGTCGATCGAGCCCTATGACTTCACCGATATCGACCGCACGGCGCAGATCGGCGGGGCGCTGACCGGCAAGGGCTGGGGCCGGGCGCAGGACCGGGTCGGGCTGGCGCTGGTCGCCAACGGGATCTCGGCCGAGCATCGCCGCTATCTGGCGGCGGGCGGTCTGGGCGTGCTCGTCGGCGACGGGCGGTTGCCCAATGCGGGCGCGGAGGAGATTGCCGAGGTCTATTACGACGTCTCG
Source organism: Sphingomonas sp. (assembly GCF_039594485.1). Lineage (GTDB taxonomy): Bacteria > Pseudomonadota > Alphaproteobacteria > Sphingomonadales > Sphingomonadaceae > Sphingomonas. The sequence goes on from NZ_JBCNNI010000031.1 coordinate 40,846, forward strand.
CTGTTCCGGTCGCTCGCGGTGACGCTGGATGCCCAATATGTCGAGAATCCCGGCTACAACCGCGACCGCGGACCCGCCGAGGTGTTCGCGCTCAGGGTTCACGGCGCCTTTTGAATCTGTTCCTCCCCTTGCAGGGGAGGAATTATCTTACCGCGTCGGCACCGGCTCCGCGCCCGTATAGTCATAGAAACCGCGCTGGACCTTGCGGCCATACCAGCCCGCTTCGACATATTTGACCAGCAGCGGGGCAGGGCGGAACTTGGGGTCGCCGGTCCCCTCGAACAGGACGCGGGTGATCTCCAGGCAGGTGTCGAGCCCGATGAAATCGGCCAGCGTCAGCGGCCCCATCGGGTGATTGAGCCCCAACTGGCACGCGGCGTCGATATCGGGGATCGTCGCCACGCCCTCGCCAAGGGCGAAGATCGCCTCGTTGATCATCGGCATCAGCACGCGGTTGACGATGAATCCCGGCGCGTCATTGGCATGGACCACGCGCTTGCCGAGATCCTGTGCGAAGGCTTCGACCGTGGCGACCGTCCCGTCCGAGGTGGCGAGCCCCCGGATCAGTTCGATCAGGCCCATGACCGGCACCGGGTTGAAGAAGTGGACGCCGACGAAGCGGCCCGCATCCGGCGCGGCCTGCGCCAGCCGGGTGATCGGGATGGACGAGGTGTTGGTGGCCAGGATCGCGGTGCCGGACAGGACCTTGCCGACCTCCTCGAAGATCGCGCGCTTCACGCCCTCGCGCTCGGTCGCGGCCTCGATCACCAGTTCGCACGGGGCCATCGCCGAAAGGCTGCCGACCGGCTCGATCCGGGCCAGCAGCGCATCGGCGTCGGCGCGGGTGGTCTTCTCCTTCGTCACCAGCCGGTCGAGCGCCTTGGCGATGGCGGCCTTTCCCGCCTCGGCCCGTTCGGCGGAGACATCGGCCAGCTTGACCGCATAGCCCGCTGCCGCCGACACTTGCGCAATGCCCGCGCCCATCTGACCGGCACCGATCACGCCCACTGACTTCATCGCAATGCTCTCCCTATTCTTTGACCATGGTCCTATCCGTTTCGGAACGCCACCGCCAGCAAAGGGGTTGATCCCGCATGATCCGCATCGCCGTTCTCCTGGGGTTGATGAGCCTGGCCCAGCCCGTCGCGGCGGCCGTGACGGACACACCCAGACCCGCCCGGCTGACCCTGTTCCGCGACTGGATCGTCGCCTGCGACAATGGCGGCGGGTGCGAGGCGGCGTCGCTGTCACCCGATGACGGCATGTTGCAGGACGCCGGGCTGCTCGTCCGCCGGGCTGCCGACGGGGCGGTCTCGGTGAAGGTCGCCGACATGACTGGCAAGGGACAGCGGGCGGTGATCCGCATCGATGGACGCCCCGCCGCGACCGTCGCGCTCACCAGGCAGGCGGCGGGGTGGGTCGAGGGCGCCCCGGCGCGGGCCTTGGCGAGGGCGCTGGTGCGAGGACGCCGCGCCGCGATCCTGACGCCCGTCGCCAGGCCCGTATCGCTGAACGGTATCGCCGCCGCCCTGCGCTACATGGACGATCGCCAGCGGCGGGCGGGCACGGCGACCGCGTTGGTCGCCAGCGGGCGTGCGGCCTATCATGGCACCATTCCCATGCTGCCGGTGGTGGGGGTGGTGACGCCGCCGCCGGGTGCGGCGCCGGATGTTCCCGCCGCCGCGATCAACGACATGCGGCGCCGTCTGGGCTGCGCGATCGGCGATGGCAGCATGGTCAGCGCCGACGCCTATCGGCTCGACCGGCGGTCGACGCTGGTGCTGCTGTCCTGTGGTGCGGGGGCCTATAATTATCTGGTCAAGCCGCTGATCTGGCGGGCCGGGCGGTTGAGCCCCGCACGGTTCGACTATGCCCTGTCCTTCGCCGACGAGGCCGAGCCCGGCGGGGCGGTGACGCTGGTCAACGCCGAATGGAGCGACACGGGCCGCCTGTCGAGCTGGAGCAAGGGGCGGGGTCTCGGCGATTGCGGTGATGCGCAGCAATTCGGTTGGGACGGCGCCCGGTTCCGCCTCCTGGAGGCGGCAAGCATGACCGAATGTCGCGGGGCGATCGATACGCTCCATGTCTGGCGGACCCGCCCCGTGGCGGTCCGCGCACCATAGGCGAGGAGAGAGGATCATGCTGGAACATCTGCCCGCCTGGCTGGGCAAAGCGATGAGCGGTTGGCGCGCCGGGGTCGAATCGATCGCGCTCGTCCGCCCCGAACTGACGCCGCCCGCCAGCCTGGCGCTGAGCAGCCCGGCCTTTGCCGACATGGCGCGGTTGCCCGAGCGGTTCACCGCCGATGGCGACGGGGTATCGCCGCCGCTGGTCTGGGGCGATCCGCCCGAGGGCACGGCGATGCTGGCGCTGCTGGTCGAGGATGCCGATGCACCGACGCCGCAGCCGCTGGTCCATGCGATCCTCTGGAACCTGCCGCCCAATGCCGGGAATCTGGTCGAGGGGGCGATCGCCGCCGATGGACCCGGCACGCCGCAAGGGGGTGATGTCGGCCGCAACTCCTATCTCGGCGAAGGCTGGTTGCCGCCCGATCCGCCGCGCGGACATGGCGAACATCGTTATGTGTTTCAGCTTTTCGCGCTGGATGCGCCGGTGGAGATCGGCGGGACGACGCCCGGGCGCGGCGCGATGGTCGAGGCGATGGCGGGGCATGTGCTCGCCGCCGGGGTGCTCACCGGCACCTATTCGCGGGAAGAGGAAGCGCCGGTGGGGCCGGTCGGAGCGGTCGCCCCCGCCTGACGAAGGCGCGGGCAGCGGCCGAGTGTCGAGGCGGGACGACCCGGCCGGATAGACAGCGAAGGCTTTGCGGGATGCGGTCGGTGGCGTCGAATGGCAACGCGAGCGCGCATCGGTTCAGGCGATCGGCAGGATGGGCGTGGCCGAGGTGATGGCGATCCCCGCGAACAGCAGCGCGCCGATGCAGGAAACGAGGAACTGGCGAGCCTGGTTGGTCTGAAACATGATGTCACTCCCTTTTTCGATCCGGCCGCCCAACCCTTGGGCGGCCGATGCTGGGAGCTTTGCAGGCGGCGTGCCAACTCTCTATACTATTGAAAATAGGAGATATTTGATTTCCGCACGTGGCGGATTGGTGGAATGCGCCAGATGGCGGAAGTGTTTTCCGCCATTTTGCGGCGGAAAACCTCAGTCGCAATAGGCCAGGTCGCGGCCGTCATTCTTGGCGCGATAGAGCAGTTCGTCGGCACGGGCGAACAGCGTCTCCTGCGTATCGCCGGGGCGGAAGGTGGTCATTCCCGCCGAGAAGGTGATCTGCCCGATCGACTCGCCGGTTTCCCGCGCGCGAAGATTGCGTTGGCGCACCGAGGCGCGGGCACGCTCGACCAGGGAAAATGCTTCCTTGGCCGAGACGTTGGAGATCAGGATCGCGAATTCCTCCCCACCATGGCGGCTGACCAGATGGCCGCGCCCCTCCTCGGCGAGAATCTGACCGATGGCGTTGAGCACGCGGTCGCCGACCGCATGGCCATGCTCGTCATTGATCCGCTTGAACCGGTCGACATCGCACAAGGCCAGATGGCAGGGGGCCAGCGTCTGGAAACACTGGTTCAGCGCCTCATTGAAGGCCAGACGGTTCGCCAGCCCGGTCAGCGGATCGCGCCGCGCGGTCGCCCGCGCCTCGGCCAGCTTTTCGCGCAGGGCCTCCGCCTCGGCGGTGCTCTGCGCCAATTGCCGCTCGGCGGCGTGGATCCGCTCCAGCATCTCGCCGGTCAGCGTCGCCAGCGCGTTCAGCCCGTTCGTCGCGCCAAGCTGGATCGCTGCCGCGTTGCGGGCCAGATCGGCGCCGAAGGCCGAGGTGTCCGCCTGGATGGTCCGAATCATCGCCGAAAAGGCCTCGACCTGCCCCTGCGTCTGTTCGGCCAGCGAATCGGTTTGCGCCTCGCTGGTGGAGGGGACGAAATGCCGGGGCGGGGCGGGGGGCGCGTGGTCGTCGGGGGGCATCGGCTGCGGGGCCGGGCCGCCCAGTCGCAGGATGTCGTCCTGATGCAGCCGCACGCCGCCATCGATCAGATCGGCGGCGGCGCGCGCCAGGCTGCTGTTCGGATCGGTCAGGATGGCATGGACGAAGGCATAATGCGCAGGATCGGGAGCGAGCCGGTGATCGTCGAGAAACTGGCCGATGCGATCGTAAAGGCGGTCCTTGTGCATCAGGGCGAAATTCCCCGAACGCCGATCCGATCCATGGCAAAACTCCACCGAGCCCCATTTGGCGGAACCACCCCGTCGCTCCCCACGCATGACAGGCCCCTGTTCACATCAATCAGCGTTTGGCCGCGAGATCACGCACCGCGGCCAACGTCGTGGCGACATGTTCTGCGGGGTTCATGTCGTCATGGACGAAGACGACGCGGCCATCGCGGCCAATGACGTAGCTGGTGCGAGAGGTGATATCGCGACCTTCGAGCTGGCGGCCGAGCGCGACGTCATAGCCCTTGACGATGGCGGGGCCGGCGCTGGCGACAGGGAACTTGCCCGCGCATTCGGCCTTGGAAAAGGCGGCCAGCTTGTCCACCGGATCGGCCGACATGCCGATCACGCGGGCGCCCGCCGCGCGGAAGGCGTCGATCTTCTCGGCAAAGGCGCGCGCCTCGGCGCTGCATCCGCTGGTAAAGGCAGCGGGGAAGAAATAGAGGACGACCGGACCGTGGCGAAGCTGGTCCTTCAGGTTCAGCGTGAACACCTTGCCCGCCACCGCGCCGCGCGTGGTGAAATCGGGTGCGGTCGCCCCGGGGCGCAATGCCGCGGCAGCGGGAACCGCCGCCATTGCCAGAAGAACGCCGACCAAAGCCCTCATGCCCTCTATCCTCGCGTAAAACGTGGTTAACGTGACGAATGAGTATCCTGTCCGTGGGATGCCGTCCATTGCTGATAGCGCCAAGCTATCCTATCGACATGCCCCATGTCCGTACATGCCGCCGATATCGATCTTGCGATGAAGCTGGCCGACGCCGCCGGTGCCGCCATCCGTCCCTATTTCCGTCGCGAGATGGGCCTGGAAATCAAGGCGGATCGCTCGCCCGTGACGCTGGCCGACCGCGAGGCCGAGGCGGCGATGCGCCGCATCCTGGACGCCGAACGTTCGGGCGACGGGATTCACGGCGAAGAATATGGCGTCAAGGAGGGGGTGACGGGACGGCAATGGGTGCTCGACCCCATTGACGGCACGCGCAGCTTCACGGTCGGGCGGCCGATCTTCGGGACGCTGATCGCGCTGGTCGACCAGGGCTGGCCGGTGCTGGGCATCATCGACCAGCCGATTACCCGCGAACGCTGGGTCGGCGTGATGGGTCGACCAACCCTGTTCAACGGCGCGCCGGCACGGACGCGACTTTGCCCGCAACTCGAGGGGGCAACCATCGCGACGACCAGTCCGCACCTGTTCGATGATGACGACGTGCCGCATTTCATGGCGCTGGTCACCGCGATCAGCGGCAACAGCCCGCGCCAGGGGCCGGTCTATGGCGGCGACTGCTATAATTACGGTCTGCTGGCGAGCGGGCATGTCGACATCGTCTGCGAATCGGGGCTGAAGCTGCACGACTTTGCCGCGCTGGTGCCCGTGGTCGAGGGCGCGGGCGGGCGGATGTGCGATTGGAACGGCGATCCGCTGACCGCCGACAGCGCGGGGCATGTGCTGGCGATCGGCGACCCCGCGCGCACCGAAGAGATATTGGAGGCGCTGCGCAACGTGCCCCACGACCACGACCACGACCACGACCACGACCACTGACCGGCCTGCCCGGCGGGGCGGGGATCAGAAGATCCCCAGGAACTTCTTGCGCTGCGCCTTGGCTTCGCTCTGCGTCTGGCGGCCATCCTTCGACTTGGCGGTGGTGCCGTTGCCGACATCCTGGCGCGGCGCGCCCTTGCTGGTGCGCTGCGCATTGGCGCGGGCACCGGATAGCACGGGACCGCAGGCCGCCGCCTTGGCGTCACCGACATCGACGAACGCCAGCACGCCCGCCAGCGGCGTCGCCACCACCGCCAGGCCCAGCCCGGCCCCCGCGCGGGCGAGCAGGTCGCCGCTGATCGGGTCGATTCCCGGCTGTGCGAAGCTGCCCGTCAGGCCGATAGGGGACTGACCGGAGAACAGGCTGAACTTCTTGGCGTCGGCGCGGATCGCCATGTCGATGGCTTCGTTGCGGAAGCTGAAGCCGCCGCGCCCGATGATGACGTTCTTGGACGTGTCGATCAGGATTGGGTCCGCCGCCGCGACCCCGCCGCGCACGGTGAAGGCGACCAGGCCGCAGTTGATCCGCACCGGCTCCTTCAGCCGCTCCTCGAACATCTTCTGGACGAAGGTGCCGATATCCAGTTCGGCGAGCTGTGCGTTGCGGGTCCATAGCGAGCCCGCGGGCAGGATGAACGCCATCCGTCCGTTTGCGCTGGCGAGTGAATCATGGATGGTGTCCCCGCGCCCCTGCAACTGGACGCGACCCTTGACGGTGCCCGTCGTCCCCGCCTCCGCCACGCCCCAGCCCGCGAGCAGTCGGCCCAGCGGCGTCGGCGAAAGGCGGATGTCATAGGTGACCCGGCTGGGGCGGGGGCGCGTGTCGAACACCAGGTCAGACGCCACATCGCCCCGCGCCATCGCGAAGCGCAGTGGCGACAGGGTCAGCTTGCCACGATCCAGCGCCAGCGTCAGGTCGACGTTCGAGATCGGCACCCGGCGCGAGCGGACCGTGCGGATCGTCCATTTCAGCCCGGCATCAAACCGCTGCATCGTCGCCACCGGCAATGCGGCGTCGGGCAACAGCCTTTGCGCGCCCGCCCCCGTCGCGGCGGCGGCGGCCTGTGCGCCCTTGGACGCGACGATGTCCGGGTTATAGCCGATGAAGGGTGCCGCATCGATGATGTCGAGCTTGTCCGTCGCCAGTTCCGAATCGAGATGCAGCCGTTCGCCATTGGTCACGGTCAGCTTGCCCGCCAGGTCGCTGTCGCCGAATGTCCCCTTCATCCGGGTGAAGCGATAGACATCGCCGTCCTTCACCAGTTGCGCGCGCAGGTCATAGGTGCGGGTGCGCGGGATGACGACGCCGATGATGTCGAGCAGGCTGGACAGATCCCTGCCCCGCGCCCGCGTCGTCAGCGGGACCTTCTCGACATCGGAGATCGAGGGCAGGGTGCCCGCGACATCGACCACATTGCCCGCCGCGCGCATCCGCGCGATCAGTTCGTTCCTGCCGCGATTGGCGGTCGCGTCGGGCGACAGGAGCTGCGCAGTCAGGGTGAACGGCGTGGTGCGGATCACGCCCTTGCCGCGCACGCCGACCGCATGGCCGATCCGTGCATCGCGCGACCGGATATCGTCGAGCGCGAGGTCGGCGATCACCCGCATCCGGGGATCGCGATAGCGTATCGTCGTTCCCGTCACCGTCGCCACATCGATTCGCGGGAATTCCAACGGCCTGCCACCCTTCTTCGCGCTGAAGGTCCAGGTGTTGGCGCGGTGGTCGGGCGTCCATTCCAGGTCGACCGCGCCGTTGGTCAATTCCAGCCGGGTGAAGCGCCGCTTGCCGAACAGCAGCGACAGCGGCGCGATCCGCGAATCGATCCTGTCGGCGGTGAACAGATTGGGGCGACTGGCCCAATCCGGGTTGGAGATGGCGATCTTCTCGGCGACGAACTTGATCCGCCATGGTGCGAAATAAAGCTGGAAGTCGCCGCCTATGGTGACCGTCCGGTGGGTCAGGCGTCCGGCGATCGATTCGAAGGGATGGCGCAGGAACCGCCCTTTGGTGATGAACAGCACCAGCCAGATCGCGGCGATGACGGTCAGCAGTCCGATGGCGATTCGCACGGCCCGGCGCCGCCACCCCGCGCGGAGCGCGGTCGGGCGGGCGGTGGTGTCGGCCGCAGGCGCATGATCCATGACAGCCCCAAGCGCCCGAGCGAGGCGGTGGTTCCCTTCGCCGTACCAGGCCCTATTCCCGGCCCCGTCGTCTCTCGGCCCGTCGTCGGTTGCATTCCCCCCGCAGTTCGGCTAAGCGGCGCGCTTCCCGAGCGAGGTGTCACGAACGGCCCGGCCATCAGGGCTGCCGCGGCCGTTTCTGCCTTGCTCAAAGCGAAAGGACCAAAATGCCCAAGCTCAAGACCAAGAGCGGCGTCAAGAAGCGCTTCAAGCTCACCGCGACCGGCAAGCTCAAGCACGGCGTCGCCGGCAAGCGCCACCGCCTGATCAGCCATAACGGCAAGTATATCCGCCAGAACCGCGGCACCTCGG
>NZ_JBCNNI010000032.1:0-48695 GCF_039594485.1 Sphingomonas sp.
GAATTCCTCGCGCAGGGCCATCAGGCCGGGCATCTCGGTCTCGGCGATCTTGATCTCGGCGCGGCCGAAATCGGCCAGGCCGATATCCTTGATGACGTAATCGTTCTTGGTGGCGGCAGTCGTGGACACGACGAAACTCCGTGCAAAATGGGGCCGACCAAGACGTGACACACGCCGATCGGCACGGCCGACGCCTTAGCGGCCTTCGCTTTACGGATCAAATATAAAGATATCTTTATATCGCGAAATGGAGTGTGCCCCTCAGGCGGTGCCGCCCCCCGTCACGAGCTGGCGCGGATCGACGCCCGCCGCGCCGAAACCCGCCTGCCACCGATCCTTGGCCAGCATGTCATACAGGATCTCCCGCTCGCCGGCGACATTGAACCAGCAGCCGGGCTCGCACAGTTCGTCCTCCAGCTGTCCGGCATCCCAGCCGGCATAGCCCAGCGCGACGACCCAGCGTTCCGGCCCGCTCCCCTCCGCAATGGCGCGCAGCACGTCGATCGTGCTGGACAGAACCCAGCGGCCCGCGACATCGACGCTGTCCTGCCCCTGCCAGTCATGGGTGTGGAGGACGAAGCCACGCCTGGGCTCGACCGGGCCGCCATAATGGACCGGCGCGTCAGGGGCGTCGCCATGCGCGATCTCGAACTGGTCGAGCAGCGCGTGGAAGCCGATTCCGTCGATCGTCGCGCCCAGTCCGATGCCCAGCGCGCCGCCTTCGTCATGGGCGCACATGGCGATGATCGCATGGTCGAACCGGGGGTCCGCCATGCCCGGCATGGCCAGCAGGAATTGGCCGGATAGAAAGGTCAGTTGATGCACGGGCCGACTATAGGGATCACCGCTTCGCCTCGCCATGCTTGAAATATCCCCGCGTTCGGCCACATCAACCGCTGCCGAAGCCCGGCATGGTGCCGGGACATTGCCCCTAGGATCCCCATAATGACGATCAAGGTCGGAGACCGTCTTCCCACCACCACGCTGGTCAAGGTCACGCCCGAGGGCCCCGAACAGGTATCAACGGCCGATTATTTCGCGGGTCGCCGCGTCGCGCTGTTCGCGGTGCCGGGCGCCTTCACACCCACCTGTTCGGCGCAGCACCTGCCCGGTTTCATCGCACAGGCGGATGCCCTGAAGGCCAAGGGGATCGACGAGATCGCCTGTATCTCGGTCAACGACGCCTTTGTCATGAAGGCCTGGGGCCAGACCAACGCGGCGGACGACATCACCATGCTGGCCGACGGCAATGCCGACTTCGCCAAGGCGATCGACCTGACGCTGGATGGCACCAAGTTCGGCATGGGCACGCGCAGCCAGCGTTATGCGATGCTGGTCAAGGACGGCGTGGTCGAGCAGTTGTTCGTCGAAGCGCCGGGCGAGTTCAAGGTCAGCTCGGCCGAGCATCTGCTCGACAATCTCTGATCGGACGAAAGGCCGAAACGTTCGGATCGCGCGCGGAACAGTGGCTCGGGCCTGCGCGTTTTCCCTGACGAAGCGTTCATAGATGAGAGGAATCCGGTCATGACCACCTATGTTCCCCCCGAAAAGCAGGAGCAGGCCAAGAGCTTTGCCGAAAAGGCCCAAGGGGCGGCCAGGGCAGCCGGCGACAAGGTCAAGGGCCACCCCTATGCGGCGGCCGGTATCGCGGCTGGCGTCGCCGCCGCCGTGGCTGGCGCGGCGCTCGGCGCGGCCAAGCTGCGCACCCCCGCCGATGACGACAACTCGGCCCAGGGTGCCTGATCCTTAGGGACGGTATCGATTGACGGGGCGCGGCTGGCGGCATCGCCGACCGCGCCCCGCTTGCCAGCTTCCGCAACAGGGCCTAGCTCCTGTGTGATGACCCAAGCCGCGCAGATCGTCGAGGAACTCGACAAGCTTTATACCGCCTCCGTCACGCGCCTGAAGGACGCGCTGACCGCCTATCTTGCCGACGGCGCCGTGCCGAGCCTGGAGGATCGGGCCCATGGCTGTTTCACCTATCCCGAAATCCGCCTGACCTATCGCGGCGAAGGCGGCCGACCGACGCCAATGCGCTCGTTCGGGCGGCTGGTATCGCCGGGCGAATACCGGATCAGCGTGACCAAGCCCGCGCTGTTCGCCGATTATCTGGTCGAACAGCTCACCCTGCTGATCGAGGATTACGACGTCACGGTCGAGGCGGTGGCGGGGCGGCAGGAAATCCCCTTCCCCTATGTGCTGGACCCCGGCCATGCCCTGAGCCTGGACACGGTGTCGGCCGCCGAATTGGCGCGCTTCTTCCCCGCGACCGAGCTGGCGCATATCGGTGACGAGATCGCCGACGGGCTCTGGATGACCGCCGACGGCAACCGGCCGCTGGCGCTGTTCGACGGGCTGCGCACCGACTTCTCGCTGGCGCGGCTTCGCCATTATACCGGCACGCCGCCCGAACATTGCCAGCGCTATGTCCTGTTCACAAACTATCACCGCTATGTCGACGAGTTCGTCCGCTGGGGCGCGTCGCAACTGGGCGAGGGATCGCGCTTCACCGCGCTGTCGGGCGCGGGCGGGATCGTGATCGAGCGGCCCGAGGATGTCGACAAGATCGTCACCGACAGCGCGTGGCGGCGGCACCAGATGCCCGCCTATCACCTGGTCGCCAAGGACGGCACCGGCATCACGCTGGTCAATATCGGCGTCGGCCCGTCCAACGCGAAGACGATCTGCGACCACCTGGCGGTCATGCGGCCCGAGGCATGGCTGATGATCGGCCATTGCGGCGGCCTTCGCCCCAGCCAGCGGATCGGCGACTATGTGCTCGCCCATGCCTATCTGCGCGACGACCATGTACTGGACGATGTGCTGCCCCCCGAAATCCCGGTGCCCGCGATCGCGGAGGTCCAGGTCGCGCTCGCCAAGGCGGCCGAGATCGTCTCCGGCCAGTCGGGCGACGAACTCAAGCGCCGCCTGCGCACCGGCACGATCGTCACCACCGACGACCGCAATTGGGAACTGCGCTATTCCAAATCGGCGCTGCGCTTCTCGCTCAGCCGGGCGGTCGGCATCGACATGGAATCGGCCACCATCGCCGCGCAGGGTTATCGCTTCCGCGTGCCCTATGGGACGCTGCTCTGCGTCTCGGACAAGCCGCTGCATGGCGAGCTGAAGCTGCCCGGACAGGCCAATCGCTTCTACGAACGCGCGATCAGCGAGCATATGCGGATCGGCATCGAAACGTGCGAGCAGCTTCGCCGCGAGGGCAACAAGCTGCACAGCCGCAAGCTTCGCGCGTTCAGCGAACCGCCCTTCCGCTGATCCGCAACCGGCGGCGGGGGTGAGCGTTACGGGTACGAACTGAAAACAGGGGATAGTCGATGGTCGAGCCTGCAGACCCGAAAAAGCCACGCCCACCCCGCCGCCGTGCCGCTCCGAAGACGGCAGGCAGCGCCGCGCCGCGCAAGCGCCCCGTGCCCAAGGCGATCGAAAAGCCCGAGCATTCGGCAGAAGAGCCCCCCGTCGCGTCGACCGGAGATACCGCGTCGGACGCGCCGCCGCCTGCGCCCCAGCCCAAGTCGCCGTCCAAGGCGCCGCCCAAGCCCCGCTCCACCAAGCGCACCGCGCCGCGCAAGGCCAGCCCACGCAAACCCGCCACGATCAAGCCCGCCCCCGCTCCGGCACTGGGGAAACATGGGCTGGACAGGATCGGCGGCAAATGGGGCGTCGCCTCGATCCTTGGCAGCCTGGCGGCGGCCGCGGGCGTAACGGCGGCTTTGCTGTCCCTGCGCGGCAGCAGCCCGAAGCAGGACGAGACCGGACATGAGGACGACAAGGAGGTTTAGGCAAGCAGAGTCAGGGCCGATCGACGTTCAGACCGGCCCTGGGATTCCGACGCCGCCCGCAATGGCGGGCCGCCGCCGTCAGGTGTTCAGGAATTGCGCGATCGCCGCGCCCAGTTCGGGCTTCGTCACCGAACTCATATGGTTGCCCGGTATCTCGACATAGCGGCCGCGCGGCAGGGCATCGGCCAGATCGACCGCCGCGCCATTGTCGAAATCATCGACGCCCGCCACGACCAGCGCGGGCAGGTCGAACCCCTCGATCGCGGACATCGGCGTATCGGCAAAGGTCTTGAGGATATGGAGCAGCGCCACCGGGTCGCCGCCGGTGGTCTTCAGGAACGCCTCCGCCATCCATTCCGGGCTGCCACGCTTGTGCTCGCCCAGCCGGGTCAGGATATTGGTGAAATGCTCGACCCGCCGCCCGGTGTGGAGCAGGCCCTCCAGCCCCATGCCCGCAAAGATCGCCTTGCCCGGCTCCGCCCCGGTCGCCAGCATCCGGCTGACCGTCCGCGCGCCCAGCGAATAGCCGCCCAGATCGTAATCGGTCAGCCCCAGATGCTCGACCAGCGCATGGCCGTCGCGGGTCAGGGCGTCCACCGGATAGGCGGCGGGATCATGCGGCTTGCCGCTTTCGCCATGCGCGCGCAGGTCGGGCATGATGACGCGATAGCCACCGGCCGCGATGGCGGCCGCGTGGCCATAGCGGATCCAGTTGGTATAGGCGTCGGAGAAATAGCCATGGATCAGCACCAGAGGCCGCCCCTCCCCCATTTCGCGCCACGCGATCGGCGTCCCGTCGAAGCTGTCGAAGAAGCGGGTTTCGGGGGCGGTGTCGGCCAAGGGTCATCTCCGGTCAGGGCGCGGGTTGGAGGCGTCCTATACCGTATCGCGCGGGATTGGCACGGGCTTTGGCAGGATCCCCGCGCCGCTATCCGATGGTGATGCCCGTAATCCGCCATTCGCCACGTTCGCGCTCCAGCGTGACCGTCTCGATCACATCGGCCGAGGATTCGAAGCGCGTCCTGAACCGGACCATCTGATATCCGGCGGGCGGCGCGGGGATATCGTCCTGGCTCAGGAAGGTCCGCGACACGAGTTTCCCCAGGGGTGTCCGCGCCTTTTCGGATGCCGCCGCCCAGACCGGCTCGGTGTTGAGCTTGCGAAAGGCCGAGCCGGTCGCGCGGTAGCTGTCGGCCCAGCGCCCCTGGTCGACCAGCGCCAGAAAGCGTTGCGCGGCATCCACCACCGCCGGATCGGGGGGCACCGTCGAAGTCGACGCGGTCATTTGCGCGGGAGGGGTCATATGGGTCAGGCCAGCAAGAGCCAGCAGGCCAAGGGCAAAGGTCATGAGCGTTGCTCCCATCAGGATCAGGGGACGGCGAACACCACCCGTTGCGCCGACGATCGGCGCCGGGCCGTCATCGGCCGACGCGGGCGATCGATCTTCCCCAATCCTTCTGTCCCCGACATTTTCGGGGAGCGACACGCCCCCTTCCGCATCGAGCAGCAGGCGGGCCGCCTCCCGACTGCTCGACACCGCCAGCTTGCGACGGGCGTCGCGCAGCCGCTCGTTGATGGTGTGGACCGACAGGTCGAGATTCTGCGCGATCGACTTGGCATCATGGCCCCGGACAATCAGGCGCAGCGTCTGCTTCTCCTTGTCGGTCAGCGCCGCGATCCCGTGTTTATCCCGCATGGTCATCGCCCCGCCCTATGTCCGCCCCCAGCGCGTCGCCACCCCCAATAATTTGTACCCGCGCTTCGAGGGCGTGCCCCATTTGGCTTGGCCCGGCAGATGCGTTAGAAGCGCGCGACCTGCCGCCAGAAGCAGGACGATCAGGATAGGATGCCGGACCCATAACCGGACCCTCGATGACCGCAGCCACAGCCGATACTCCGCCGCCCAGCCCGATCGGGCGGCCGCACAGCCTGCTTGAGGATGCCTATGCAATCTTCATCGGCTGTACGCTGCTGATCGTCGGGCTCGTGTTCCTGAAGGCGGCGGGGCTGGTCACCGGCGGGATCGCGGGTGTCGCACTGCTGCTGTCCTACCTGATCCCGCTGCCCGCGGGCGTGCTGTTCACGCTGGTCAACATCCCCTTCTTCCTGTTCGCGCACAAGGTGATGGGCGCGCGGTTCGCGGTGAAGACCGTGCTGGTCAATGTCGGGATCGGCGTCGCCTCGGCGATTACGCGCGTGTCGGTGCATGTCGATACGGTCCACCCGGCTTTTGCCGCGCTGGTCGGCGGCACGGTGATCGGCATGGGGATATTGTCGCTCGCCCGGCATCAGGCCGGGGTCGGCGGAACCGGGGTCATCACCATCTGGCTCTATCGCAAGCGCGGATGGAATATGGGACTGACCCAGGTCGCGCTCGACGTCTTGATCCTCAGCCTCGCCATCCCGGTGGTGACAGGCACCCAGTTGATCTGGTCGGCGATCAGCGCGGCGGCGATCAGCCTGATCCTCTTCGCCTGGCACCGGCCGGGGCTTTACATGGGGCGGTGAATCACTTCCTCCCCTGCAAGGGGAAGTGGCAGGCCGCCACGCCTGACGGAGGTGTGTCACCCCATCGAGCGCGGGACACCCCTCCACCAGCTTCGCTGGTCACCCTCCCCTTGCAGGGGAGGAATTTTCAGCTTCAGCCCTTCTTCAGGTGGCGACGGCCGAGAAGCTCGGCGATCTGCACCGCGTTCAGCGCGGCCCCCTTGCGGAGATTGTCCGACACGCACCACAGCGACAGGCCGTTGTCGACCGTCGAGTCCTCCCGCACGCGGCTGATGAAGGTCGCATAGTCGCCCACGCATTCGATCGGGGTGACGTATCCGCCGTCCTCACGCTTGTCGATCAGCATGACGCCGGGCGCCTCGCGCAGGATGTCCTGCGCTTCCTTGGCCGAGATTTCCTCTTCGAACTCGATGTTCAGCGCCTCGGAATGGCCGACGAACACGGGCACGCGGACGCAGGTCGCCGTCACCTTGACCTTGGGGTCGAGGATCTTCTTGGTCTCGGCCACCATCTTCCACTCTTCCTTGGTGGAGCCGTCCTCCAGGAAGCTGTCGATGTGCGGGATCACGTTGAAGGCGATCTGCTTGGTGAACTTCTTGGGCTCGGCAGGGTCGCCGACGAAGATGTTGCGGCTCTGCTCGAACAGTTCGTCCATGCCCGCCTTGCCCGCGCCCGACACCGACTGATAGGTCGCGACGACGACGCGCTTGATCGTCGCCTTGTCGTGGAGCGGCTTCAGCGCCACGACCATCTGCGCGGTCGAGCAGTTGGGGTTGGCGATGATGTTCTTGGCCGTATAGCCGTCGATCGCGTCCGGGTTCACTTCCGGCACGATCAGCGGCACGTCCGGGTCCATGCGATAGAGCGACGAATTGTCGATCACGACGCAACCGGCGGCGGCGAATTTGGGGGCATAGACCTTCGTCGCGTCCGATCCGATCGCGAACAGCGCAATGTCCCAGCCGGCGGGATCGAAATGCTCTATATTCTTGATCGTGAGTTTCTTGCCGGTCTCACCAAATTCGATCTGGTCGCCCTGGCTGCGCGACGAGGCGACGACCGCCAGCTCGTCGATCGGGAATTCCCGCTCCGCCAGAATGTTGATCATTTCCCGGCCGACATTGCCCGTCGCCCCGGCGACCACCACGCGATAACCCATTAAACCCTCCACTCGGAAGCGTGAGCCGGTAGCGTCATTGCGCGGACACGTCCACCGACTTTACGAATAGTGCGCATTTGGGAGAAGCAAGCGGGGGTTTAAGGGAGCCATCGCCAGGAAAGGCCCCAGCCTGCGCTGCCGGGGCGACGGAGTGGCGTTCAATCATGCGTGCTGGCCGCCCAGGTGGCGTGGGCGATGCCATGGACGGCCTGGAAATGATCGGTGATCCGGTCGAGTTCGCCCGCCTCGATGATGGTGCTGGTCAGGGTGGCAGTGACGGCCGCCTGATCCTCGCCGCGCTCTTCCGTTTCCAGTTCCGCAACGGGGAGGCCCGCGCGTTCCAGATGCTCGACCAGAAGATCGCCGACCGGCCCGGCATTGGCGGCGGTCGTCGTCAGGCTGACCGTGTAGGTCGCCTCGACATGTCGCCCCTCGACCGGGATGCGGTTGATCGCATCGACCAGCGGGCGCAGCGCGGTGTTCGCCAGCAACACCATGCCGGTCAGCAGGATGGCCTCCGCCACCATGTCGCTGCCCGCGATCGAGCCGACCGCCGCCGAGCACCACAGGGTCGCCGCCGTGTTCAGGCCACGGACGTTCATCCCCTCCTTCATGATGACGCCCGCCCCGAGGAAGCCAATCCCCGACACGACATAGGCGATGATGCGGATCGACTCGACATCGCCGCCCAGCCGCTGGCCAAGATCGACAAAGGCCGCCGCGCCGATCGCAACCAGCGCGTTGGTGCGCAGCCCGGCGGTGCGTTGGCGGTACTGCCGCTCCGCCCCGATCACCGTGCCCAGCACGAACGCGGTCAGATAGCTGACCAGCGTGTCGAGGAACGGCCAGAGATGGAAGGTCTTCAGGAATGCCATATGCGTCACCCTAGTTCCTCCCCTGCAAGGGCAGGGGAACCGCCGCGAAGCGGTGGTGGAGGGGTGTCACCGCCAGCGTGGACACCCCTCCGTCAGGGCTGCGCCCTGCCCCCCCCTTACAGGGGAGGAATGACGGCGTTATTTCGCCTTCTTGTCCTTCACCGTCCGGTCGAGGAAGTTCAGGATCGTGTGCCACAGATGCTCCGACACGCCCGGGCCGCCGACGCGGTGGGTCTGCCCAGGATAGAGCATCATCTCGAACGGCGTATCCGTCTTCTGCATCTCGGCCGCGAAGGCGGTCGCATTGTCGAGGAACACATTGTCGTCCGCCATGCCGTGGATCAGCATCAGCGGGTCGCGGATCTTCGCGGCATCGGTGATCGCCTGCGACGTTTCATAGCTCTTCGGGTCGGTCCGCGGATCGCCCAGATACCGCTCGGTATAATGGGTATCGTAAAGCTGCCAGTCGGTGACCGGCGCGCCCGACACGGCGGCGGCATAGACGCCCGGCGTCTTTTCCAGCATCTTGATCGACATATAGCCGCCGTAAGACCAGCCATAGGTCGCAATCCGCGCCGGATCGACGAAGGGCAACGTCTTCAGATAGTTCGCGCCCGCAAGCTGGTCGGCGACCTCGACCGTGCCCATCGCGTGGTAGATGGCATCCTCGAACGCCTTGCCGCGATTATACGAGCCGCGATTGTCGATCTGGAAGAAAATCCAGCCCTGATCGACCAGATATTGCGGCAGAGCGCCCTGCCATCCGCGCGTGACCTGCTGGCCGGTGCCGGGACCGCCATAATGCTGGAAGAAGACGGGGTAGCGCTTGCCCGGCTCCAGCTTGGGGGTGATCATCTCCCAATAGAGCGTCGTGCCGTCATCGGCCTTGATCGTGCCGAACTTCGTCTCGCGATGGCTGGCGAGATAGGGCGCATAGGGATGGCCCGCGACAATCGCATTCTCGTTGATCCAGCTCAGCCGCTTGCCGGTGGTGTCGGCCAGATAGACCTGGGTCGGCTGGCTCGGGCTGGAGCGCGAGACGATGAAGCGGCTGGCCGACGAGTCCATCGTCGCGCTGTTGGTATAGCCGCGCTCGGTCAGGCGGGTGATGACGTTCGGATGCGCGATGTCGACGGCATAGAGATGCTGTTCGAGCACATCGTCCTTCAGGCCGGTGAAATAGAGCCGCCCCTTGGCCTCGTCGACGCCCACCAGGTTGGTGACGACCCACGGCCCCTTGGTCAGTTGCGTCCACTGGCCGTTTGCGAAGCGATAGAGATGGCCATAGCCGTCGCGCTCCGACCGCCAGATCAGGCTGCCATCCTTCATCGGGCGATAGGCGTCGGACAGGTTCAGCCAGCTCCGCTCACCCGAACGCTCGGTGAAGAGCAGGGTCGACTTGCCCGTGGTCGGATCGACGCGCAGCATGTCGAGCGTCTTCTGGTCGCGGCTTTCGCGCTGGACGAGCAAAGTCTTGCCGTCCGGCGTCCAGTCGACACGCGCCAGATAGATGTCGGGATTCGGGCCGAGATCGACCTTTACCCGGCCCGATCCGTCCGCCTTCATGACATAGAGGTCGACCAGCGCGTTGGGCGTGCCCGCCGCCGGATAGCGTTGCTCATAGACCTTGGTGCCCGCCGCACCGATGGCGGCGCGGACGGCGACCTTGACGGGGGCCTCATCGAACCGCTCGACCGCGATGTAGCGCTCGTCGGGACTCCACCAATAGCCGGTGAAGCGATGCATCTCCTCCTGCGCGACGAACTCCGCCTCGCCGAAATGGACAGTGCCGCCGCCTTCGGTGGTCAGCGGCCGCGCCTCACCCCCGCCCAAGGGCATGGCCCACAAATTCTGGTCGCGCACGAAGCTGACATAGCCGCCCTTGGGGCTGACGATCGGGTTCAACTCACCGCCCGGCGTGTTGGTCAGGCGACGGACCTGCCCGTCAAGGCCGGCGAGATACAGGTCGCCGTCGAGCGGCACCAGGATCGACTTGCCGTCGGGCGCCCAGTCATAGGCGACGATGCCCTTCGATCCGCCGATGCGCGCGCGCTCGCGCTGCATCTTCTCCGCCTCGGACAGTTCGGCGCCCGAGCCGACCTTCTTGGAATCGACCAGCATCCGCTCCTCGCCGGTCCGCGTGTCGCGCGCCCAGAGGTCGAGCCGTTCGCGTTCGTCCGCGCGCGGGCGCAACGACGTCAGCAGCGTCCCGTCGGGCGACAGGCGCAGCCCGCGCGGCTGCGATCCCGACAGATCGGGGCTGCCAAAGACCCGCGCCAGCGTCAGCTCGCCCTGCTTCGCATCCGTCTCAGCGGCCATGGCCGGCGCTCCCGAACCCATTGCGATCGAAACCCCGACCGAAGCCAGCGCCAGCCCCAGCACCCATTTGCGCATCCATACCACTCCAGACCCTTCACCGCCGGATCGAACCCGGCGCATGGCGGCGCGTTATCGCGAGGGCATGGCGATCCGTAAAGCGGGTTTGCCGCAAGGCCGCCGCCTCACGCCGCCCCCGCCTTCGCCGCCGAGGCAATCCGTAAACTCCGCGTTAACAAATTTGGATTAAGATGTGCGATGGAAACGGTACCGGGACTGCCCATCTCTTGCCGTGGCCGGGGCTTTATCGGAACGGACATGGCGATCTCGACGGCAATCGACACTCAACCCGATCGGCGGGGTGACATTCTTGCTATCCTGGCGCAGCTCGGTAGCGCGGCGCACCCCCATGTCCATGCACTGCTGATGCCGCAGGCGTTGCTCCACGACCTGACCGATGCGGTCCACGCCATCTGCACCGTCCATGGCAACCACCCCAGCATGATCGATTACGCCATGGCGCGCGGTATCGAGATCGAAACGCTGCCCTGGCTGATCCAGTCCTCCAGGGCCTTTGCGCAGGAGCGCGCCTTCCTCGCCAATCTGACCTCCGCCGCCGGTCCCCTGCCTTCCACGCCCGGCCAGGCGCTGACCGACGCGGCGCTGACCCAGTTGCGCCACACGCTGGAGATGCTGGCCAATTCCGATCGGCGCGGTTGCGCCACGGGTGCTGTCTCCGCGCTGATCCTCGACTGGCGGGCGATCCGGCAGGTCCTCGATCAGGCCGCGCGCCGATTCGGCGTGCCAGTCCTGCCACTGGATCTTCCCCCGCCGATCCTCGACGTGGCGCAGGACGAATTCGCCCTCGGCCTGCCGCGCGCGCGGGGATTCGGGGCGACTCAACTGCTCGGCCAGCATCGCGGCCTGTGGGACATTCTGGAGGCCCGGGCCAGCGCCCGCAGGGGATAGTATGCCGACCGTCCGGGGGGTTCGCCATTCGGCGTGGATATCCCTCGACTCATCACCCTAACGCCGCGTTAACCGACTCGCACCATTCCCGATTAAGCGGTCGATGCTAGCGTGATCGCCATGAAAGCCATGGTGTTCAAAGCAATAATATCGCTCTGCGCACTGACGATCGCGTTGCCGCTCCAGGCGCGATCGTTGCTCGATTATGTCGGCCAGTGCGTACCCTTTGCCCGTCAAGCCTCCGGTATCCCGATCTATGGCGATGCCTGGACATGGTGGGGCCAGGCGGAGGGCAAATATCCGCGTGGCCACAGCCCCCGCGTCGGCGCGGTCGTCGTGTTCGAGAGGACGAGCCGCCTGCCGCTGGGCCATGTCGCGGTGGTCAGCCGCGTCGTCGAGGACCGCGTCCTGATGCTGACCCATGCCAACTGGTCGCTCCAGAATGGCGAGCGCGGCCATGCCGAACAGGACGTGACGCTGTTCGACGTCTCGCCCGCCAATGACTGGAGCATGGTCAAGGTCTGGTTCCGCGACTCGGACGGGCTCGGCAGTTCGACCTATCCCATATACGGCTTCATCTATGGCAAGGGGCGCACGGCCCCCGAACTGACCGGCGACAAGCCCGATTATGTCGGCGCGCTGATCGACGCCTATGTCGCACGCTGATCGGCGATAGGCACCCCCTCGAACGGTCCCCGAGCGGCGCTCGGGCAGCTCCGGCTCAGACCGATGCCGGCCGGTGCACCACGCCCCCCGTCATCGGCGCGGCCACCCCGGTCGTGCCCGGAAAGCTGATCGGCCGTTCCGTCAGCCGCCGCACCGCCATATAGGCGAAGCCCTGCGCCTCCAGCGCATCGCCGTCCCAACCCTGCCCATCGGTCGGCTCGGGAGTCAGGCCCGTCTCGGCCGCGATCATCGCCAGCATCGTGGCATTATGCCGCCCGCCGCCCGCGACCAGCAGGCGGTCTGGCCGCTCGGGCAGATGGTCCAGCGCGCGCGCCACCGTCCGCGCGGTAAAGGCGGTCAGCGTCGCGGCACCATCCGCCGCCGACAGCCCCCGCGCCGGCTGGATAGTGAAGTCGTTGCGATCGAGCGACTTGGGCGGGGCGAGGTCGAACCAGCCATTGTCCATCATGGTGTCGAGCACCGTCGGCTCGACCCGCCCCGCCGCCGCCATATCCCCGTTCGCGTCATAGCGCTGGCCGGTCTCCGCCTCCATCCAATGGTCGATCAGGCCATTGGCCGGGCCGGTGTCGAACGCGATCAGCGCCCCGTCGCGACCGATCCAGCTGATATTGGCGACGCCGCCCAGGTTCAGGATCGCCACCGGCTTGGCAAGATCGGCGGCCAGCGCGGCGTGATAGATGGGGATGAGGGGCGCGCCCTGCCCACCCGCCGCGACATCGGCCGAGCGGAAGTCCGACACGGTGACGATGCCCGTCGCATCGGCCAGCGCCTGTCCGTCGCCGATCTGCCAGGTCCAGCCGCGGTCGGGACGATGCGCGACCGTCTGGCCATGGAAACCGATGACGTCGACCGCCTCCGCCTCGACGCCCGCATCGCGCAGCAGCTTCTGAACGACCATCGCATGGGTCCGCACGATCAAATCGCTGGCCGCGACGATCGACGGGCTGGCGCGCGGCCGGTCGAAGGTCAGCGCCAGCGCGGTCGCCTCCGCCAGTTCGGCCCGGGCCAGGTCGGAATAGGCCTCGCCCCGAAAGGCGATCGGCCGAACGAGCGCCTCGCCATCGGTTTCGATCAGCGCGGCGTCCACCCCATCCAGCGAGGTCCCCGACATCAATCCGATCGCCAGCATCACGCCTTCACCCACCTATGTTATATGCCCCTCTTGCCGGGATCGCCGCACGCTGTCGACCACATGCGTTGAGGCCATCTGGAAAAGCGTCGCATTTTGCCCTATGTGCGCGCGTATCCCATGGCAACCAAACTCCCTACTCCGCCGCGCGTCGGCATGGTCTCGCTCGGCTGTCCCAAGAATCTGGTCGACAGCGAACGCATCCTGACCCAGCTTCGCGCCGATGGCTATCAGATGTCGCCCGACTATGCGGGCGCGGACGTCGTGCTCGTCAACACCTGCGGCTTTCTCGACTCCGCCAAGGAGGAAAGCCTTGAGGCGATCGGCGAGGCGATCAAGGAGAATGGCCGCGTCATCGTGACCGGATGCATGGGCAAGGAAGCCGAGGCGATCCGCACCCGATTCCCGGACGTGCTCGCCATCACCGGCGCGCATGAATATGAGCAGGTGGTGGAGGCCGTCCACGCCGCCGCGCCCGCCAACCTGTCGCCCTATATCGACCTGATCCCCGATGCCGGCCTGAAGCTGACACCGCGCCATTACAGCTATCTGAAGATTTCGGAGGGCTGCAACCATCGGTGCAGCTTCTGCATCATCCCGTCGCTTCGCGGCGATCTGGTCAGCCGCCGCCCCGACGCCATCCTGCGCGAGGCGGAGAAGCTGGTCGCGGCGGGCACGCGCGAGCTGCTGGTCATCAGCCAGGATACCTCGGCCTATGGCATCGACATCCGCAAGGAACCGCGGATGTGGAAGGGGCAGGAGGTCGTGCCGCACATGACCGACCTAGCCCGCGAACTGGGCAAGATCGCGCCGTGGGTGCGGTTGCATTACGTCTATCCCTATCCGCATGTGGATCAGGTGATCCCGCTGATGGCCGAGGGGCTGGTGCTGCCCTATCTGGACATTCCGTTCCAGCATGCCGCGCCATCGGTCCTTCGCCGCATGAAGCGCCCCGGCAATGACGCCAAGGTGCTGCAACGCATCCATCAGTGGCGCGACATCTGCCCCGATATCGCGATCCGCTCGACCTTCGTTGTCGGCTTCCCCGGCGAGACGGAGGAGGATTTCGAATATCTGCTCGACTGGCTGGACGAGGCGCAGCTCGACCGGGTCGGTGCCTTCCGCTTCGAGCCCGTCGAGGGCGCGGCCGCCAACGCCCTGCCCGATCACGTCCCCGAGGAAGTGAAGGAAGAGCGTTACGCGCGGATCATGGAAAAGACCGCCGCCATCTCCGCCGCCAAGCTCGCCGCCAAGGTCGGCCGCACCCTGCCCGTCATCATCGACGCGGTGGATGACGAAGGCGGCGCGACGGGCCGTAGCCAAGCCGACGCGCCCGAGATCGACGGAGAGGTCTTCCTGCGTGACGCCGGGCATCTGACGGTCGGCGACATCGTGGCGGTCGAGATCGAGGATGCCGACGAGCACGACCTGTACGGCGTGCCGGTCACAGGAAACGCATGAGCATCATCACCAATCCGGCCATCGACACCAGATAGGCCAGCGACCGGACATAGCGGACGCCAAAGAGGTACAGCGGCACATAGGCGACCCGCGCGAGGAACCATATCCACGCGCCGGTCGCCGCGATCCCGCCGCTCCGCCCGGTGACCGCCAAGCCCAGCGCCAGTGCGATGAAGACCGGCCAGGTCTCGCGATAATTGGCGAAGGCCCGCTCGGCACGCCCGGCATGGCGACCCAGCGGTGCGGGCGTCCCGTCCCGCGGCCCCGCATTCCATCCGATCCCCCGGTCGATCGTCGCCATCTGCGACTGCAGCGCGATGTGGATGAACAACAGGATGATCGACCAGCCCAGGATCGTCAGTTCGGTGGTCATGAGCTTCCCCTCCCGTTCAGTCCACCCCGGCGGGGGCCGGGGTCCCTTTACGGCGTCGCCCGAGGTGCAATATGCCCTCTCCAACGCAAGGCATTGCAACTCGACCCCGATCTTCGCGGGGGTGGCATCAATTTCTGCCGAACCGTTCGCATCGAGCGCAGTCGAAGCCCACGCCCCTGCCCCCAACGCTCCCGTTGCACCGTCCCCGCAAACCTGCTTCCTTGGGCGCCATGAAATACCCCTTTTTGCTGGCGGCCGTCGCGCTCGTCGCTCCCGCTCCGCTTCTTGCCCAAGCGCTGACCCCGGCCGAAACACAGAAGATCGATACGCTGGTGGCGAAGACGCTGGCCGATACCGGCGTTCCCTCCGCCTCGATCGCGGTGGTGCGGGGCGGCCGGATCGTGTTCGCCAAGGCCTATGGCAAGCAGTTCGAGGGACAGACCAGCCCCGCCGACCCCAGCCTCCCCTACCAGATCGCGTCCGTCTCCAAGCAGTTCACCGCCACCGCCGTCCAGTTGCTGGCGGATGAGGGCAAGCTGTCGCTGGATGATAGCGTCAGCAAATAT
This sequence comes from Sphingomonas sp., assembly GCF_039594485.1. Taxonomy (GTDB): domain Bacteria; phylum Pseudomonadota; class Alphaproteobacteria; order Sphingomonadales; family Sphingomonadaceae; genus Sphingomonas. The sequence continues at coordinate 15,844 of NZ_JBCNNI010000032.1, forward strand.
GTCCCCGGCATCACCGATGGCGACAAGATCACCATCCGCCAACTCCTGAGCCACACCTCGGGCCTGCGCGACTATTGGCCGCAGGATTACAGCTTCAAGGCGATGGCGACCCCGACCACGCCGCAAGGAATCGTCGATCGCTGGGCCAAGGCACCACTGGATTTCCAGCCCGGCACCCAATGGCAATATTCCAACACCGGCTATGTCGTCGCGGGGATGATCGTCGAGAAGGTGTCCGGCCAACCGCTGCTCGATTTCCTGCAGGCGCGCGTCTTCCGCCCCCTGGGCATTCGTGCGGTCGATCAGGACAAGGCGGTCGGCCGCGGCTTCCCGCAGGGCTATCTTCGCCACGCGCTCGGCCCCGTCCGGGTGGAGACGCCCGCGGCGTCGGGCTGGCTCTATGCGGCGGGGGAACTCGCCATGTCGCCGGGGGACCTGGCCAAATGGGACGTGGCGCGGATGAACCGCACACTGTTGCCACCGCAGGACTGGGACGAGCAGGAAAAGGCGGTCAAGCTGACCGACGGCTCCAGCACCAATTACGGGTTGGGCGTCGGCGTCGGCACGGCGGACGGCCGCCGCGTCGTCGAGCATAGCGGCGAGGCGGTCGGCTTCCTGACCGAGAATATCGTCTACCCGGATGACAAGGCCGCCGTGGTGGTCGCGGTCAATGCCTGGTTCGCGGATGCGCAGAGCCGGATCGCGAAAGGCATTTCCAGCATCATCCTGCGCGCGCCCAAGCCGAGCGCCGAGGACGCCGCCGCGCTCGACCGGACCCGCCAGGTCTATACCCAGCTTCAGGCGGGGAAGCTCGACCGGTCGCTGCTGACCGAGGACGCGGCCTATTATTTCACGCCCGCGACCATGGCCGATTACCGGGCCAGCCTGTCGCCGCTCGGCGTGCCGACGAAGATCGAACAGGTGGGCAGGACGCGCCTGCGGGGCGGCTTCGTCAACCGGTCCTATCGCGTGACCTACCCGGCCCGCGCTCTGCGGATCAGCACCTATGCCGAGCCCGGCGCGAACGGAAAGATCGAACAATTCCTGGTGAGCCCTGCAGAATGATGGATTTTACCCCCCTGCTTCAACCCGATCGGGGACAACCCGCGCGGGCGATCACGCTGCTGGCCGCCGACGCCCTCGACGCCTGGCTGAACGGCCAGTCGGCGACGATCCGCGCGCTGGCCGCCGCGCAGCGTTTCGCCGCCAAACCGAATACGCATCTCCTCATCCCCAGGGATGATGGGATTGCCGTGGTCGCTGGCATCGCCGATGCCGGATCGCCCTGGGCGCTGGCGAAGCTGGCGGAGGCGCTGCCCGAGGGCGTCTATCGCCTCGACGGGATGGACGTCGGGGCGAATGCGCTCGGCTGGCTGCTCGGCCAGTATCGCTTCACCCGCTATCGCAAGGCGGAGGATGCGGGCGCTCGCGTCCTGCTGACCCGTGACGTGGCGCACCGCGACGAGGTGATCCGCATCGCCGCCGCGACCGCGCTTGTCCGCGATCTCGTCAATACCGGCGCAGGCGATCTCGGCCCGGCGGAGCTGGAAGCGGAAGCGGCGGCGCTCGCCAGCGCGCATCATGCCCGGATCACCGTGACGGCGGGCGAGACGCTGGCGCGTGACTATCCGATGATCCATGCGGTCGGTCAGGCCGCCACGCGCGACCGCGCGCCGCGCCTGATCGAACTGCAATGGGGCGACCCCGCGCATCCGCGCATCGCGATCGTCGGCAAGGGCGTATGTTTCGATACCGGCGGACTCGACATCAAGCCGTCCTCTGGCATGCGCCTGATGAAGAAGGACATGGGCGGCGCGGCGCATGCGCTGGCGCTGGCCGGGCTGGTGATGGCGGCAAAGCTGCCGGTGCGGCTCCACCTCTTGATCCCGGCGGTCGAGAATGCCGTATCGGGGGCGTCCTTCCGCCCCGGGGACGTGCTGCGCACGCGCAAGGGTCTGACGGTCGAGAACACCAATACCGATGCCGAAGGCCGCCTGATCCTGGGCGACGCATTGACCCGCGCGGGCGAGGAAAAGCCCGAATTGATCCTCGACTTCGCCACGCTAACCGGCGCGGCGCGCGTGGCGCTGGGCCCGGACCTGCCGCCGCTGTTCAGCGATGACGAGGCGCTGGCGACGGCGCTGCTGGCGGCAGGCGTGGCCGAGGACGACCCGGTGTGGCGGCTGCCGCTTTGGGATGGCTATGACGACATGCTCAAGTCCGACATCGCCGACATGGTGAACGCGCCGGACGGGGGTTTTGCGGGCGCGATCACCGCCGCGCTGTTCCTGCGGCGGTTCGTGCCCAAGGACACCGCCTGGGCGCATCTCGACGTGTTCGCATGGCGGCCCGCGGGCAAGCCGGGTCGGCCCAAGGGGGGCGACGCCTATGCGCTGCGGGCGGCGTACCGGATGTTGAAGGAACGCTATTCGGGAGCGTGAGCCGGGCTGGCGGGCCTGGCTTCCTACAGGCCCGCCGCCGCCTCGATGATCGGCACGAACTTCTCGGCGGTCAGGCTCGCCCCGCCGACCAGCGCGCCGTCGACATTCTCGACCGACAGCAGGGTGGCGGCATTTTCCCCCGTCACCGATCCGCCATACAGGATGCGCACGCCGTCCGCCGCATCGCCGATCAGCATGCGCAGCTTGGCGCGGGCGATGGCATGGATGCTGGCGACCTCTTCCGTCGTCGGGGTCCGCCCCGTCCCGATCGCCCAGCGCGGCTCATAGGCGAGCGTGAACCAACTGCCGTCCGCATTGTCGGGCACCGACTTCTCGATCTGCGCCTGCACCACCCGCTCGGCACGGCCCGCATTGCGCTCCGCCTCGGTCTCGCCGCAACACAGGATGACGTTCAGCCCGGCCCGACGCGCCGCCGCCGCCTTGGCCCAGGCATCCTGGCTGGTCTCGCCCTGATCCGCGCGCCGCTCGGAATGGCCGACGATGGTGAAGCGGGCCCCTGCCTCCTTCACCATCCCCGCCGAGACGCAGCCGGTATGCGCGCCGGAATCGCGTTCATGTACGTCCTCCGCGCCGATCGACAGGGTGGGCACCCGTTCGGCCGCCGGCGCGATCAGGGTAAAGGGCACCGCCATCGCCACATCGATCCCCGGTGCGGCGAGCGCCGCCTCCGCGATGGCGTCCAGTTCGGCCAGCGCCGCGCGCGAGCCGTTCATCTTCCAGTTGCCCGCCACCAATTTGCGCCGTGCCATTTCAGGGGCTCCTATCGAGTCTTCTGTTATACGCGTTCAACATCGATAGCGTATCGTGCGCGCGGCACAAGCTTGATGCGAGCGCGTGAGCCCCCTAAAGCACGTGCGTTTTTATTCCTTGCCGATCGGTCGTCCATGCTCAGCTTCTTCCGCCGGATCATCAATTCCAAGGCCGGCGTCGTCGTGACCTTCATCGTGCTGGGCGTCATCGCCATCGCCTTCGCGGCGGGCGACGTGTCCAACATCTCCGGCATGGCGGGCGGACTGACCGGCTCGTCCGTGGCCAAAGTGGGTGGCGCGAAGGTCACCGCCGACGACCTGCGCAACGCCGCACAGAACGAGGTGGCAGCCTATCGCCAGGAACAGCCGACGCTCGACATGGCGCAGTTCATCGCGGCCGGCGGGTTCGAGGGCACGCTGAAGCGGGAGATCACCGGCCTGGCGCTTGAGGAATTCGGCAAGCAGCAGGGCATGATCGTGTCGCGCCGCCTGATCGACGGGCAGATCGCCTCGATCCCGGCCTTTCGCGGCCCCAATGGCCAGTTCGACCCGGCGCTCTATCAGCAGCTTCTGGCCCAGCGAAAGATGACCGACGCGCAGGTCCGTACCGACCTTCAGCGCACGCTGTTCGCCCAGCAACTGACATTCCCGACCATCGGCGCGACCCAGATGGCGCAGCAGATGGCGCTGCCCTATGCCTCGCTGCTGCTCGAAAAGCGCAACGGCGAGGTCGGCTTCCTGCCGACGCGCCTGGTGCCGGCGAGCGCCGCGCCCAGCGACGCCGATATCCAGACCTTCTACACCCGCAACGTTCAGCGCTACACGCTGCCGGAACGTCGCACCGTCCGCTACGCGCTGGTCGACCCGGCCGCCGTCGCCGCCAAGGCGACGCCCAGCGAGGCGGAGATCGCCCGTTATTACCAGACCAACGCCTCGCGCTATGCCGCCACGCAAAAGCGTGACGTGACCCAGGTGATCGTCATCGACCAGGCGGGCGCGAACGCGCTGGCCGCCAAGACCAAGGGCGGCGCCAGCCTGGCCGAAGCCGCCCGCGCCGCGGGGCTGGAGGCATCGGTGCAGAAGGGCGTCGACAAGGCCGCCTATGCCGCACAAAGTTCGGCCGCGGTCGCCGATGCGGTGTTCGGCGCAAGCCAGGGTTCGATCGTCGGCCCGGTGCGCGGGTCGCTCGGCTTCGTGGTGGCGCGTGTCGATGCGATCGTTCAGGTGCCGGGCAAGACGCTGGCGCAGGCCCGTCCCGAGATCGTCGCCGAACTGACCAAGCAGAAGCAGGCCGCCGCCCTTGGCGAATTGCGCAACGCGATCGAGGATTCGCTGTCGGGCAATGCCACCTTCGATGAGGTGGTCGCCGACCGCAAATTGCAGGCGCAGACCACTCCGGCGGTCACCGCGCAGGGCCTTGCCCCCGATGCCCCGTCCTTCCAGCCGACCCCCGATCAGCGCGCGATGATCACCGCCGCCTTCACCGCCGAGCAGGGCGACGCGCCGCAGATCGTGCCGGTCGGCAAGGATGGCGGCTTCGCGATCGTCGGCCTCGGCCAGATCCAGCGCGCCGCGCCGCGTCCGCTGGCGCAGGTTCGCGCGCAGGTGCTCGCCGACCTGACCGCCGACCGGGCGCGTGCCGCCGCGCGCAAGCTGGCCAATGCCGTGCTCGCCAAGGTCAACAAGGGCATGACGATGGCGCAGGCGCTGAAGGAAACCGGCCTTGCCGTGCCGCCGGTCCGCCCGATCGCCGCCTCGCGCCGCGAACTGGCCGCCGCGCAGAATAGCCCCGCCGCCGCGCCGCTCGCGCTGCTCTTCTCCATGCCGCAGGGCAAGGCGAGAACACTCGAAGCCCCCGGTAACGAGGGCTGGTACATCATCCGCGTGACGAAGATCGATGCGGGCGATGCGACCGGCAACGAAGCCGCGATCCGCGCCACACGCGCCGATATCGGTCGTCTGATCGGCCGCGAATATGTCTCGCAGTTCGCGCGCGCGGTGGGCGACTCGATCGGCGTGAAGACCGATGCCAAGGCCGTCGCCAAGGTCCGCTCCGAGTTGCTGAACAATGGGAGCAACTGAGCCCTCCATGGCTGACGGTGCGGTCGCCCGGCTGGCCGGTGGCCGCCCCGTGCTCGTCTGGCGGCGGCAGATCGCCGATACCGAGACGCCGGTTGCCGCCGCGCTGAAGCTGATCGAGCCGGGCCGGGGCGACTTCCTGCTCGAATCGGTCGAGGGCGGCGCGACTCGCGGCCGCTACAGCCTGATCGGGCTGGCCCCCGATCTGGTGTTCCGCGCGCATGGGCATGAGGCCGCGATCAACCGCCACTGGGCGACCGATCGGGACGCGTTCGCGCCCTGTGCCACACCGACGCTGACCGCACTGCGCACGCTGGTCGCCGAATGCCGCGCCGATGTGCCGGAGGGGCTGCCCCCCGCGCTCGCCTGTCTGGTCGGCTATTTCGGCTATGAGACGGTGGGGCTGGTCGAGACGCTGGCGCAGCCTGAGGCCGATCCGCTGGGCCTGCCCGACATGATCTTCGTTCGGCCCACCGTCATCCTGGTCTTCGACCGGCTGGCCGACGCGCTCTACCTCGTCGCGCCGGTCTGGCCCGATGCGGCCCGCGATCCGGCACGCATGATCGGCGAAGCCGGGGAACGGCTGGACGCCACCGCTGCCCGCCTGGCCTCGACGGCGCTGCCCGCGCCGGTTCGCGCCGATTTGCCTGAGCCCGCTTATACGCCCGCGCTGCCCGCCGGTCGCTATGCGGAGATGGTCGCGCGCGCGAAGGATTATATCGTCGCGGGCGACATCTTTCAGGTGGTGCTGGCGCAGCGTTTCTCCGCGCCCTTCGCACTGCCCCCCTTCGAGCTGTATCGCAGCCTGCGGCGGATCAACCCCTCTCCGTTCCTCTATCATCTCGACCTGCCGGGCTTCTCGCTGATCGGGTCGAGCCCGGAGATCCTCGTCCGGGTGCGCGAGGGCGAGGTCACGATCCGTCCGATCGCGGGCACGCGTCCACGTGGGCGCACCAGCGCGGAGGATGCGGCCAACCGCGACAGCCTGCTCGCCGATCCCAAGGAACGCGCCGAGCATCTGATGCTGCTCGACCTCGGCCGCAACGATGTCGGTCGGGCCTCCTCATCAGGCAGCGTGCGGGTGACCGACAGCTATACGGTCGAATTCTACAGCCATGTGATGCACATCGTATCCAACGTGGTCGGCCGTCTGGGCGAGGACAAGGATGCGCTGGACGCGCTGTTCGCGGGCTTCCCGGCGGGCACGGTCAGCGGCGCGCCCAAGGTCCGCGCCTGCCAGATCATCGCCGAACTGGAGCCCGAGCGGCGTGGCGCCTATGCGGGCGGCGTCGGCTATTTCTCGCCCGACGGATCGATGGATTCGTGCATCGTGCTGCGGACCGCCGTGGTCAAGGACGACACCATCCATGTCCAGGCGGGTGCGGGCATCGTCGCCGATAGCGACCCCGCCTATGAGCAACGCGAATGCGAGGCCAAGGCGGGCGCGATGTTGGCCGCCGCGCGCGATGCCGTCGCACGGGCCGGTGAAGGGGCGTTCGGGCAATAGATACAGGCGACAGGGCTGACCGGCATCAACCCGACATGCCGCCCCTTAAGGGTGGGGTCCTCCGTCATCCGCAATGCATTGCGGAGGCCCTGTCCCAACCCCTCCCCTGACGGAGGGGGGTCTTCGCCGTCGCTATCCGATCATTCGCCGTTATCGGCGGGCGGGGTCTGCTCCGCGCGACGGGCGCGGCGTTCGGCCTGATATTGCTGGTTCCACATCATGCTGCATCCGCTCTGCCCACCCGTGCCGACCGGCGAGCAGGTGTCGGGAATGCCGCCGGCGACACGGCCAACCTGATCCATGGTCGCGGCGCGATTGACCCAGCTCTGATTCTGCGCAGGGATCGGGCGATTGTCGCGCAGCGCCTTGGGAATGCGGTATGGCTCGTCCAGCCGGCCGCAGACCACCACCTCCTCGGCGGTGCTCTCGGGGCATTTCTGGTCGCCGGTCAGGGTCACGTTTCGCACGCGCTTGGGCGGCTGGCCCGATTCGGCCTGCTGGTTGACAGCCTGCTGGTTCTGGGCCGCGGCCTGACCTTGGACGGCCTGCTGGGCAAACACCGCCCCGGGGGTCAGCAGCAGGGCAGCGATCAGAGCGGCACGAACCATGACGAAGAAACTCCTTTGACATCATAACGTCGGATGCCGCGCATGGCTCCACGATGAACGGCGCCACGAGGCGACGAATTTCAGGCGGAATTGCGGCCATCGGTCACCGCCCGCGACATTTCCCTCCCCTCCCACGTCCCATGCGGTCAAGCGGGCGTTGCACCGCCCGCACGATCAGCTATGGCGGTGTCATGATCCTGGTCGTCGACAATTACGACAGCTTCACCTGGAACCTCGTCCATTATCTTCAGGAATTGGGCAGCGAGGTGGAGGTCGTCCGCAATGACGCGATCTCGGCGGGCCAAGCGCTGTCGTCGGGGGCGCAAGCCTTTCTCATCTCTCCCGGCCCCTGCACGCCGACCGAGGCGGGCGTCAGCCTGGACCTGGTCGCCGCCGCCGCCGATGCGGGCCGCCCACTGCTGGGCGTGTGCCTGGGCCATCAGGCGATCGGGCAGCATTTCGGCGGGCTGGTGCAGCGCGGCGGGCTGATGCATGGCAAGACATCGCCGGTCCATCATGACGGGACCGGGCTGTTCCGCGGCCTGCCCTCCCCCTTCACCGCGACGCGCTATCACTCGCTGATCGTCAACGACGTGCCTGACAGCCTGGTGGTCAACGCCCGTGCGGAGGACGGCACGGTGATGGGATTCCGCCACCGGACCCTGCCGATCCACGGCGTCCAGTTCCACCCGGAGAGCATCGCCACCGAATATGGCCATGCCATGCTCGCCAATTTCCTGCGCGAAGCGGGCGTGGCGCATGACCTGCCCGAGCGGCTGCGCCCGCCGGTCGAGAATGCCGCGTGACCACCATCGCGCTGCTGCCCGATCCCGCCAGCCCCCTGTCGCGGGAAAGCGCCTATGCCGCGTTCGCCGACATTCTGGACGGCCGCGCCGATGACGCGGCGATCGCGACCTTCCTGATCCAATTGTCCGAACGCGGCGAAACCTCGATCGAGATCGCCGAGGCGGCGCGGGCGATGCGTGAACGACTGATCCCGATCGAAGCGCCCGCGGGCACGGTCGACGTCTGCGGCACCGGCGGCGACGGGCATCACACGCTCAACGTCTCGACCGCCGTATCGCTGGTCGTCGCGGCGCTGGGCGTGCCGGTGGCAAAGCATGGCAACCGCGCCGCCTCGTCCAAGGCGGGCGCGGCGGACACGCTGGAGGTGCTGGGCCTCGACATGAACCGCGCCGGGCAGATGGCGCAGGCGAGCCTGACCGATATCGGCATCGCCTTCCTCTTCGCGGCGAATCATCATCCGGCCATGGCGCGGATCACCCCGATCCGCCGGCGCATCGGGCGGCGGACGATCTTCAACCTGATGGGTCCGCTCGCCAATCCGGCGCATGTCCGGCGGCAGTTGATCGGCATCGCACGGCCCGACTACGCCCCGGTCTATGCCGAGGCGCTGTCGCAACTGGGCGCCGAGGCCGCCTTGGTGGTGTCGGGCGAAGAGGGGCTGGACGAACTGTCGGGTGCCGGCGCGAGCATCGCCGTGTCGGTCGGCGCCATCACCGCGCCCGCGACGATCACCCCGGAGGATGCGGGCCTTGCCCGCCATCCCATCACCGCCATTCGCGGCGGCGACGCCCGGCACAATGCCGAGGCGCTTCGCCGCCTTCTCGCCGGAGAGCCGGGCGCGTATCGCGACGCGGTTCTTCTCAACGCCGCCGCCGCGCTGCTGGTCGCGGGGCATAGCGCCGACCTGTCGCAGGGCGCGGTCGCCGCCGCCCGAGCGATCGACAAGGGCGAGGCCACGGCGCTTCTCGATCGATGGATTGCCTACCGATGACGATGCTCGACCGCATCCTGGAAACCAAGCGCGCCGATGTAGCCGCGCGCAAGGCGACGATGTCGCTCGCCGATCTGGACGCCCGGATCGCCTCCGTCTCCGCTCCACGCGGCTTTCGCGCCGCACTCGATGCCAAGACCGGCCATGCGCTGATCGCCGAGGTGAAGAAGGCCAGCCCGTCCAAGGGGCTGATCCGCGCCGATTTCGATCCCCCCGCCCATGCCCGCGCCTATCAGGCCGGTGGCGCGGCCTGCCTGTCGGTGCTGACCGACGAGCGCTGGTTCCAGGGAGCCGACATCTATCTGGAGCAGGCGCGCGCGGCGGTATCGATCCCGGTCCTGCGCAAGGACTTCATGGTCGACCCCTGGCAGGTGCACGAATCGCGCGCATTGGGGGCGGACGCCATCCTGATCATCGTCGCCGCACTCGACGACACGCAGATGGAGGAGATCGAGGCGGCTGCGATCGAGTGCGGCATGGACGCGCTGGTCGAAGTACATGATGCCGCCGAGATGGAGCGCGCCGCACGGCTGAAGTCGCGACTGATCGGGGTCAACAACCGCGACCTGCGCGATTTCTCGGTCGACTTCGAGCGGACCTATGAACTGGTCGGCCGTGCGCCGCAGGGCTGCACCTTCGTGGCCGAGAGCGGGCTGACCACCCGCGCCGACCTGGACGCGATGGCCGCGCACGGCATCCATTGCTTCCTGATCGGCGAGGCGCTGATGCGTCAGCATGACGTAGAGGCGGCGACGCGCGAACTGATCGGATGACCGGCCTCACCCATCTGGACGAAAGCGGATCGGCCCGGATGGTCGATGTCGGCGCCAAGACCGTGACGGCACGGCAGGCGGTGGCGCAGGGGCGGATCGCCATGTCCCGCGAAGCCGCCGCCGCCATTGCGGCCGGCAGCGTCCAGAAGGGCGATGTGCTCGCCGTCGCGCGGGTCGCGGGGATCATGGCCGCCAAGAAGACCAGTGACCTCATTCCGCTCTGCCATCCCCTGCCGCTGAGCAAAGTCGAGATCGAGTTGACGCTGGACGCGGACGGCGTGACCGCCACCGCCACCGCCGCCACCGCCGGGCAGACGGGCGTGGAGATGGAGGCGCTGACCGCCGTCTCGGTGACCTTGCTCACCGTGTACGACATGGCCAAGGCGCTCGATAAGCGCATGGCGATCGGCGATATCCGCCTGCTCTCCAAGACTGGCGGCAAGTCGGGCGACTGGCACGCCTGACACCGGGGAACGCGAGCGCCGACGGCGCGTCTTTTTCGCCAACAGGAGTGACCGTCATTCTTCTACCCGTTGCCGAAGCCCAGAAGCGCCTGCTTGCGCTGGCCAGCGACCGTCCGGTTATCGAAGTCCCGCTGCGGGAAGCCGCCGGACGCTGGGCGGCATGCGATATTCCGGCACGCCGGACCCAGCCGTCGAGCGACCTTTCGGCGATGGACGGCTATGCGATCCGCTTCGCCGACCTGCCCGGCCCCTGGACCGTCATCGGCGAAAGCGCCGCGGGACGCCCCTATGCCGGGCAGGTCGAAGCGGGACAGGCCACCCGCATCTTTACCGGAGCGGCCCTGCCGCCGGGCACCGACACGGTACTGGTGCAGGAAGAGGCCGGACGGGACGGCGCGACGCTGACGCTGGCGGGGGAAGGCCCGGCGTATCGTGGCCGCAATGTCCGGCGTTGCGGGCTGGACTTCATGACCGGCGATCGACTGATCGCGGCTGGACAGCGGCTGACCCCGGCGCGCATCGCGGTCGCGGCGACCGGCGGGCATGGCACCCTGCCCGTCCGCCCGCGCGTCCGCGTCGCCATCGCGGCGACCGGTGACGAACTCGTCGCACCGGGGATGGCCGATCCCATGGCGCTGCCCGAATCGAACGGCGTGATGCTCGCGGCGCTGCTGGCGGACCTGCCCGTCGACATCATCGACCTGGGCATCCTCCCCGACGATCTGGAGCAGTTGCGTGAAGCCTTTGCCGGGGTCGAGGCCGACCTGCTGGTCACGACGGGAGGGGCATCGGTCGGCGATCACGACCTGGTCCAGCCCGCGCTCAAGGCCGCCGGGGGAAGCATCGATTTCTGGCGGATCGCCCTGCGGCCGGGCAAGCCGATGATGGCGGGGCGACTTGGCGAGACGATCGTGCTCGGGCTGCCCGGCAATCCGGTATCGGCGTTCGTCACCGCAATCCTGTTCGTCAAGCCGCTGGTCGCGCATCTGGCGGGCGCAGCCGACCCGTTTCCGACGGTCATCCCCGCCGTGCTGGGCGAGGACCTGCCAGCCAACGGCCCCCGCATCGATTATCTCCGCGCCGCGATGATCGACGGCCGGGTCCATGCCGCCGCCATCCAGGACAGTTCGATGCTGCTGACGCTGGCCCGCTCGACCTGCCTGGTCATCCGTCCGCCCCATGCCCCGCCGGCCCATGCGGGCGACTCGGCGGAAATCCTGATGATCGCTTGACGCAAGCCATTCCGTTCCATATAAGTTCCACGTCTGTTCTGGACGGAGGATCGCGATGCTCACCGCAAAGCAGCATGAGCTTGTCTGCTTCATCAATGACCGTTTGAAGGAAACCGGCGTCTCGCCGTCCTTCGAGGAGATGAAGGAGGCGCTGGACCTCAAGTCCAAGTCGGGTGTCCACCGGCTGATCTCCGCACTGGAGGAACGCCATTTCATCCGTCGCCTGCCCAATCGCGCCCGCGCGCTGGAAGTGTTGCGGATGCCCGATCGACCGGAAAAACCCGCACCAGCGGCTCCCTCGGGCAATGTCCGCACCCTTGCGTCGCGCAGCGTGGCCGAACCCGCCAATGACGTGGTCGAGATTCCGTTGCACGGCCGGATCGCCGCCGGTGTCCCGATCGAGGCGTTCGAGGGCAGCTCGACCCTCGCCGTTCCTGCCGCGCTGCTGGGTTCTGGCGAGCATTATGCGCTGGAGGTTTCTGGCGATTCGATGGTCGAGGCGGGGATTCTGGATGGCGACTATGCGCTGATCCGCCGCACCGACGTCGCGCGCGACGGGCAGATCGTGGTCGCGCTGATCGACGATGCCGAAGCGACGCTGAAATATTTCCGGCGCGAAGGCTCGATGGTCCGCCTCGATCCGGCGAACCGGGCCTATGATCCGCAACGCTATGCCCCGGCGCAGGTGCGGGTGCAGGGCAAGCTGTCGGGAATCCTGCGCCGCTACGATTGAGGCGAAATCCCTGCCGTTCCGCCACGGCGCTGCCCGCCATGATAAATTTCTCACGGCGGGCCGGGATGGATCATTCCAGGGGGCATCAGTCCCCTTCCGCGCTCGACGGTGCCAATGGTGCCTGGGGCCCTGGAAACTGACGCCTTATCGTCCTGCGACGTGCGAACCCATTGTCCAGGGATGCCGGTCGCCGGGCTGTCGCACCATCTGCACCATCGGCGGTGCCAGCCGGATCGCCACGCCCCCGGTTTCGCGCAGAGCCACGCTATCCAGCTTCAGCCAGCGCGGGCGGCACGCATCGGGCAGACGGCGATCGGCGATGATGATATCCACGCTCTGGCACAGTCCGATCAGGCCCGCCCATGGCACCGCATAACCGCTCCGCGTCGCCGCAACGCGCCAGTCGCGCCCCTGCCGCCGGATCGCGGTGACGCACAAATCCGGCCCGCAACGCGCATCGGCCTGGTCGATCAGCGCGGTCGGCTCTGCCGAACTGCCACCGATTTCGGACAGCGAACCACGAATATAGTCCCCTGCCCTTTCGCGCAGCAGCGCGATGCCCTGCCCCTGGCGGATCGCGGCATGGCGACCGTCCCCCGTGACGATCAGGTCGGGCATCGGCGCGAGCAACATCGCGACCGATCCCGCCGCCAGCGGCGGCACACCCAGCCATCGCCCGCCCGTCCGCCACAGCGCGATCCACAGCCCGCCCATGACGGTCGCCGCAAAGGCCCAGTCGGGCGCCACCGCCAATGCCATCACCGCCCCCGGCATATCCGCCACCCGGTGCGCCAGCCATAACAGGGCGGACAGCGCGTGCTGCAGGAGCCACCAGAAGGGCGCGGCAAGCCCAAGCGGCTCCAGCAACAGCGCGATCATTTCCAGCGGCATCGCGACGAAGGTCGTCCACGGGATCGCGACGATGTTGGCAAAAGCACCGTACAACCCCGCCTTGTGAAAATGATGGACCGCGATCGGCAGCAATGCAGCCTCGACCACCAGCCCGGTGATCAGCAGCGCGCCCAATTGCCGCAATGCCGACCACCGCCAGTCGGGATGCGGCCCGAAACGGCGACGCATGGCGGGATGCTCGTGGAGTGCGACGATCGCGGTGATCGCGGCGAAGGAAAGCTGAAAGCTCGCCCCCATCAGCGCCTCGGGCCGGGCGATGAGGACGATCAACGCGCCCGCCGCGACCAGCCGCAGCGTCATCGCCTCGCGCCCCATCGCCAGCGCCGCCAGCACCAGCATCGCCGCCACGCAGGATCGGATGGTCGGCACCTCCGCGCCGGTCAGCCAGGTATAGCCGATCGCCGCCACCGCTCCCGCCGATGCCCCGACCAGCGGCAGCCGCAGCCGCAGGCCGAGCCACGGCCACAAGGCGAGCAGTCGGATCGTCAGGACCATGACGATCCCCACCACCGCCGTGATGTGCAACCCGCTGACCGACAGGAGATGCGCCAGCCCCGCGCGCCGCATCGCCTCGGCATCGGCCTCCGCGATCGCGCCGACATCGCCGGTGGCCAGCGCCGCCGCGATCCCGCCGGCACTGCCCGAGACGCGCTCAGTGATCCGCATCGACAGACGCTGCCGCAGGCCGCTACCCTGCGGCGTCGGGCTCAGGATCGTGACCGGCGCAAGGCCTCGCCCCGTTGCACCGATCCCCTGAAACCAGGCCGCCCGCGCAAAATCATATCCCCCGGGTGCGATGGGCCCGGCAGGCGGCATCAGCCGGGCGCGCAACCGGATCACTGCGCCCGGCCCCAGACCGGCCGGCACATCCTCCTGGTCGAGCGACAGCCGGATGCGTGGCGGAAGCGCCAGCGCCTGCCCCCGTCCGTCCCGCGCAAGCACGGGCCGAAGCATCACCCTCACCATGCGCCGCGCCGCCAGCCGGTCGATGCCGTCCACATGCGCCACCATCTCGGCCATGACGGGACGCGGCAGGATCGGCGCCGCGACCGATTCGGCGCGGAGCCAGGCCAGGACCAGTCCGACCGTGATCGCCAGGGCGGCCGTCCAGACCATGCGCGCCATCCGACCGCCATTGGCCCATGTCGCCGCCGCCAGGCCGCAAGCCGCCGCCATGCACAGCGCGGCGGTCCAGGCACGGGGATCGGGCAGGACGAACCATAGCGCGATGCCCGTGCCCAGCATGACCGGAATCCAGGCGCCGATCTGCGTCCGCTCCGCCTCGGCCCAGCGCTCCAGCATCGACGCCCACGGCATTTGGCGGCGCGGGCGCATGATGCTAGGGGCTGCGGCGGCTGAATGGGCCATCGAATCTTATGCTTGGGAGTATGCGCGGTTGAGCGCAACAGATGATATCGCCACGGGATCGACCGCCAACGGCGTCGTGACCCGCTTTGCCCCGTCGCCGACCGGGTTCCTTCACATCGGCGGCGCGCGCACCGCGCTGTTCAACTGGCTGTTTGCGCGTCACCATGGCGGCAAGTTCCTGCTGCGCATCGAGGATACCGACCGCGTCCGCTCGACCCAGCCCGCGATCGACGCGATCCTCGAGGGCATGCGCTGGCTCGGCCTGGACTGGGACGGGGACGCGGTGTTCCAGTTCGCCCGCGCCGACCGCCATGCCGAAGTCGCCCAGGAGATGATGGCGCGCGGCCATGCCTATCGCTGCTTCATGACGCAGGAAGAGATCGCGGCGCAGCGCGAGGCCGCACAGGCCGCCAAGCAGCCGCTACGTATTCGCTCGCCCTGGCGCGACGCCGATCCCGCCACCGCGCCCGAAGGCCAGCCCTTCGTCGTCCGCCTGCGCGCGCCGCGCGAGGGATCGGTCACGATCGAGGATCGGGTACAGGGCAGCGTCACGGTGCAGAATGCCGAGCTGGACGACCTCGTCCTGCTCCGCTCGGACGGCACGCCCACCTATATGCTGGCGGTGGTGGTCGACGACCATGACATGGGTGTGACCCACGTCATCCGTGGTGACGACCATCTGAACAACGCCTTCCGCCAGTTGCCGATCTACAAGGCGATGGGCTGGCCGGAGCCGATCTATGCGCATATCCCGCTGATCCACGGCGCCGACGGCGCCAAGCTGTCCAAGCGCCACGGCGCGGTCGGGATCGAGGCGTATCGCGACGAGATGGGCATCCTTCCCGAAGCGCTCGACAATTATCTGCTCCGGCTCGGCTGGGGGCATGGCGACGCGGAGATCATCGCCCGCGACGATGCCGTGAAGTGGTTCGATCTCGCCGCCGTGGGCAAGGCCCCGTCGCGATTCGACCTGAAAAAGCTCGAAAACCTCAATGGCCATTACATCCGCGAGGCCGATGATGCGCGGCTGGCGGCGCTGGTCACCGCTCGCCTGGGCGAGGACGATATCGCGCTGCTGACCGCCGCCATGCCCTCGTTGAAACCGCGCGCCGCCAATCTCAACGAGTTGGCGGAGGGCGCGCGGTTCCTTTTCGCACGTCGCCCGTTGACGCTGGACGAAGCTGCCACCAGCCTTCTCGATGAAAAGGCACGGAACATTCTCTTTTCCGTTCACGCCGCGCTTGACGCGGTGCACAACTGGGATACGGAGCTTTTGGAAGACGCGGTACGCAAAGTGGCCGAAGCCGAGGGCGTGAAACTCGGCCAGGTTGCCCAGCCACTCCGCGCCGCCTTGACCGGACGCAAGACGTCACCGGGGATCTTCGACGTGCTCAGTCTTTTGGGCCGCGAGGAAAGCCTGGGTCGGATCGCGGACCAGATGACCGCAGATAGGAAGGATCATTGAGTATGAGCGACACCGCGAAATTCGACATTGGCGGCAAACAGTTCGACTATCCGGTCATGTCGGGCTCGATCGGCCCGGACGTGGTCGACATCCGCAAGCTGTACGGTCAGACGGGTGCCTTCACTTATGATCCCGGCTTCACCTCGACCGCATCGTGCCAGTCGAAGCTGACCTATATCGACGGTGACGAAGGCGTGCTGCTGCACCGCGGCTATGCGATCGGCGACCTGGCCGAGAATAGCAGCTTCATGGAAGTCGCCTATCTGCTCCTGAACGGCGAACTGCCGAACAAGGGCGAACTGTCCGACTTCACGACCACCATCACGCGCCATACCATGGTGCACGAGCAGTTGGCGGCGTTCTTCCGCGGCTTCCGTCGCGATGCGCACCCGATGGCGATCATGTGCGGCGTGGTCGGCGCGCTGTCGGCCTTCTATCACGACTCGACCGACATCCATGACCCGGTGCAGCGCACGATCGCCTCGCATCGCCTGATCGCCAAGATCCCGACGATCGCGGCGATGGCGTACAAGTACAGCGTGGGCCAGCCCTTCCTGTACCCGGACAACTCGCTGTCCTACACCGGCAACTTCCTGCGCATGACCTTCGGCGTTCCGGCCGAGGCCTATGAGGTGAACCCGGCCGTCGAAAAGGCGATGGACCGCATCTTCATCCTGCACGCCGATCACGAACAGAACGCATCGACCTCGACCGTCCGTCTGGCCGGTTCGTCGGGTGCGAACCCGTTCGCGTGCATCGCGGCGGGCATCGCCTGCCTCTGGGGTCCGGCACATGGCGGCGCGAACGAAGCCGCGCTCAACATGCTGCGCGAGATCGGCACGCCCGATCGCATCCCCGAGTTCATCGCGCGCGCCAAGGACAAGAACGATCCGTTCCGCCTGATGGGCTTTGGTCACCGCGTGTACAAGAATTACGACCCGCGCGCGACCGTGATGCAGAAGACCGTGCGCGAGGTTTTCGACGCGCTGAAGGTCAACGATCCGCTGTTCGAGACGGCGCTCCGCCTCGAAGAGATCGCGCTGAACGACGAATATTTCGTCGAGAAGAAGCTGTTCCCGAATGTCGACTTCTATTCGGGCGTGATCCTGTCGGCGATCGGCTTCCCGACCGAGATGTTCACCGTGCTCTTCGCGCTCGCCCGCACCGTCGGCTGGGTCGCGCAGTGGAACGAGATGATCACCGATCCCGACCAGAAGATCGGCCGCCCGCGTCAGCTCTATACCGGCCCGACCCAGCGCGCCTATGTTCCGGTCGAGCAGCGCTAAACCATGAACCGGGTCCGGCCGATCCTGATCGCCATCGGCGTCATGCTGGCGCTGACCGGCGCGCTGTGGATCGGCCAGGGCCTGGGCTATATCCACTGGCCTCAGGAGAGCTTCATGCTCGGCCAGGGCGAATGGGCCGATCGCGGCGCCTTCGTCGCGGTGGCCGGGCTGGTGCTGATCCTGGTCGCCAGGCGGTTGCCCAGGCGGCGCTGAGCCGCTCTCCGGCACATGCACAAGGGGCTCCTCCGGGAGCCCTTTTTTTTATCGCGTGCGCAGGCGGAAGGTGAAGGTCGCGCCCTCGCCGGGCGCACTCTCGACGCCCAGATCCCCGCCCATCGCGCGCGCCAGGCGGCGGGCGATATACAGGCCCAGGCCATTGCCGCCGGGCTCGGTCGGGTCGACGCGTTCGAACTTCTCGAAGATGCGCGGCTGGTCCTCGGGCGCGATCCCCTTGCCGTGATCGGCGACGCGGACGACCGCCCATTCCTCCTCATCCGCGACCGAGACGAGCACCTCGCCGCCCCGCGGCGAATACCGCAGCGCGTTGCCGATCAGGTTGATGAGAATCTGGAGCGAACGTCCGAAATCGCCCAGGGCGGGCAGGCTATCCGCCGGACCCGGACGACTTACCGCGACTCCGGCCGCATCCGCCCTGACGCCGAGTAGCCCGGCGGCACGGCGCGCGACATCGGCCAGATCGATCGGGGTCGCGGCCAGCGTGAAATCGGGCTGCTCGATCGCCTGCAACTCGACCAGATTGTCGACCAGTCCGATCAGGTGCCGCCCGGCATGGGCGATGTCCGTCGCATATTCGGCATAGTCGCTGGCGATCGGGCCATCGGCGCGTGCCGCGATGCTGTCGGCATTGGCGACGATCCGCGCGAGCGGGGTGCGCAACGCCCGGTCCAGCCCGGCGGTGAAGCTGTCGGTCAGCGGTGCGGCCCTCGATGGCCGCGCGCCTTCGTCCTCGTCCGGCGGATCGATCAGATAGGTCGCGCCCACCAGTCCCGCGATCCCGCCCATGCCATCGTGACGGATCGCCGCCGACAGCCGGACCGGCGCGTCGGTCGGACGCAGCCTGGCCCCCCGTCCGTCGAGCGGGGTGGAATCGCTCAACAGTCCCGGCCCGCTCGCGCCGTCCAGGACGAACAGGGCATTGAGCGGTCGCCCCAACATCGCGGTAGCATCGAAGCCGTGGCGGCACCCTGCATCGGGCGAGAGGAAGGTCAGGCGCAGGGCCGCATCGGCCTCCCACAGGAAATCGGCCCCGGCCGCCGCATAGTCGCGTGGGGTCGCGCGCGGCCGCCAGGCGGCACGATCGCGCCAGCCGCTGACGCTCAGGCGGATCTGGCCGGTTTCGGGGCGGGCCTGGACCCAGAGATCGAGGTCGCCCTCTTCATCCGCGACGCACACCTTGCGCGATACCGCGATGCCCAGTCGTCGCGCCAGCCGCACGATTCGCGCGATCGGCGCCACCGCCAGCCGGTCCTCTGCCGCCCCGCCTGCGCGGATATGCAGCAACTCGATCGGTGGATCGGCGGACAGGATCCGATCGCTGCTGTCGAGGATGGCACGCGCCACCATCGACTCGCCGGGGCTGTCCATCGACGTCATCGGCGAGGCTCGCCGTCCAGCCGATCGATGGCCTCCCGAAAGGCGGCGGGCAGCATCAGCGATGATAGGGCACGACGGGCATCGGCGGGTGATACCGCCATGATCGCGTCCAGCGCATCCGCGAATTGTTCGACATCGCGCCGCCCATCCGCGTCGCTGAGGCACAGTCCGATCCGCGCGATCGTGGCCCGGTCCATGTCCAGCATCCTCAGGAGCAGCCACAGCCGATCGCCCTCGGGTTCCAGCACGATCTCCCGCACATCGCGGTCATCGAGCCGGGCCGCATGGGCGATGAAGGCGATGAACACACCCAATTGCCGGTCGGACAGGCATTCGATCAGCAGGTCGGGCAATTCGGCCACCCGCGCATCGATCGCGGCCACCAGACGGCGCGCGGCGGTTCCGGCGCGTTCGCCTTCGCCGCGCGAGGCGATCAGGCGCTCTGCCGCCCCCGCCAGCGCATGGTCGACGGCCGGGTCATCGCCGTCCCGCAAGGCCGCCGCGACGTTCCAGACCAGCGGCCGGTACAGCATGTCCGGCAACCCGAGCCCCTCCCCACCGGCACGAATCTGCCCTTCGGATGACAGGACCGCGCGCGCGGCCGAGGCGACGATCCGGTCGGGTGATTCGGTCAGGCGGACGAGCAGACTGGGGGCGTCGCTGGCGAGCGACTCAGCCGGCAGCGCATCGGACAACAGGGTCTGGCGCAACTGGGCGAGAATCTCATCGACCAGAAGCGGATCGGCCACCAATCCGGCGCGCCGCAACCGCGCCATCGCATCGATGGGGGGCAGCGCGGCACCGTCGCGCCCCTCATCGGCGATCAGGCGAGCGGCCTGATGCCGCAGATCGCGCGCGATCGTCTCGACCAGATCGGCCAGTCGCCGGGTCAGCATCAAGCGAAGCTGGTCGGTCAGCCGGGCTTCATCGTCCAGCAGCATGTCGATGACCGCGCCGTCCCGGCGGCGCGCCGCGCGCGCGCCAGCCCGCCTGACGCGCGAGGACAAGCGCGAGCGTTGCCAATTATCGGCTGAATATGGGTCCGGTTCGACCGCCATGAGGCATGGCTAATCCCTTTGATGTTAAAGCGACACTAAACTTGCGCCCGCAATGTCTCGATTGCGGACACCAAAGTGACGATCGCATAGACGGTCGTCAGCGCCAGCCCCCACAACGTCACCCCCAGCATCGCCGCGGGCAGGATGACGAGCAGATAGGCGGGCGGGCTCGCCCACCAGCGGCGACGGAAACGATACAGCCCGGCACGCTCGGCCAGGATGGCGAAGATGATCAGCATCAGCGCCAGGACCGGCCCCATATCCTCGCCCCATAGCCGGTAATGCTGCCAGCCCAGGGCCGCGATGGCGAGTGCGGCGAGCAGCGCGATCGCCGCCGACTGAACCCGCGCCACATTCTGTTCGTCGCGCAGACCGGCCAGCGTCTCACCCAGCCCGAGCCCCAGTGCGCCGAGGATCGTCACGCACAGCCCCAGCGCGGGAAAGCCCGCAAAGATCAGGATCAGCCCGACCGCGCCCACCCCGGCCCCCGCCCCGCCGGCGACGTGCGAGGGCACGGCCCGTTCGACCAAGCGCGGCAAGGCGAGGCGGGCGACCGGTGCCAGGATATAGCGATCGAACCAGCTTCGCCGTCCCGCCACCAGCCGCGCGACGACCGCACGGCCGCGCGCGTCCAGTGTTTCGGCACGATGGACGATACCATGGCCCGCTTTTTCCGCGTCGCCCGGCAACAGGATATGCGTGGCACGCGCCTGCGCCGCCATCCGCAGGAGCGTGGATTGCAGGTCATAGTCGCGGGGCAGCGCGGCGACCTCCGCCACGCGGCGCGGGTCGAGTCGGGCGACACCCGCCCAGGCCATCTGCCCCCCGACCCGCTCCAGCCCGGCCTCGGCCCCCGCCTCGGGCACGACCATCAGGGCATCGGTGCCGGTGTCGCGCAGGACGATCGCGATCGTATCCTCGGTCGTGATCAATCCGTCGGCAAGCACGACCAGACGCGACAGCGGGTGCAATTTCTCCGCCGCCTCCACCGCGCTACGCACCGTATCGACCACGACGCCACGCTGCGCGATTCGTGCGATCGCACCCAGCAGCTCCGGGGTCAGACGGGCAACGACGATAATGATCTGCGCCGCGCCCGCCGCGATCAGCAGCCGCGCCTGATATTCGATCAGGGTCACGCCCGCGAACGGCAGGGTCGCCGTCAGCCGCCCCGGGCGGTCATCTGCATCATCAATCGCGAATAAAAGGCCGGACAACATCCTGTGCTGTTAGGGCTTTGCCGACATCCTTGCCAGCCCCGTCGGAGGCGGTTCAACCGATCAGAGGCGCGCGACGTGATCCCCGATCCGCTCGAGCAGATCGGCGTCGGGCGCGTCCAGCCCGGCCGCTTGCCCGGCCAGCGTCATCAGGGGCAACGCACTGACACTGGCCGCCAGCCCCTTCAGGCGAAGCGCAGCCTCGCGCCATTCCCCGCCGACCTGCGCCATATGCATGGCCTCGACCGCCCGGGTCACGCCGTCCATGAACGCCCGACGCAAATCCTGGATCAGCGCAGGCTCGTCACCCGCAACCGCCGCCAAAGTGGAGTCGATCGTTCCATGGTCATACGTCATGGCGCTCCCATAAACCCAAGCACTGCCCGCACGGAATAGCGCAATTCGCTTTCTGCCGCCGCCAAACATGATAAACCGACCCATTGTGACACGGGGGCTCGGATGATCGTGGATTTGCGCGTGGAGCGTCAGGACAGGTCGGACTTGGCGGACCAGCAGCGGTCGGATGACCCGGCCTGCACCCCGCAACCCTATGCCGAAACCGTTGAATCTCCATCATTTCCCTTATCATCCAGCCCTTGGTTGGATGACAGTGAACGCGCCATGGTCGAGGAGGCACCGGCGCCCTCGCTCTGGCCGCTGGTGGTGGCGATCGGGGCCGGCATGCTCTGGGCGGGTATTGTGCTTGCCTGGGGGTGGCGGATGACCCCGGCCTTCACCCCCGCGACGCTGGCTCCCATCCTGACGCTGGCACTGGCCGGGCCGATGCTGATCGCGATCCTGTGGCTGGTGGCACAGCGCAGCAGCCGCGCCGAGCAGCGCCGTTTCGCCCTGACCGCTCGCGATATGCGCGATGAGGCGGCGGCGCTCGAACGCGCGGTCGGGGCGATCGGCCGGGCGCTGGAGGCCAACCGGTCGGAATTGTCGGCACAGGCGATCGCGCTGTCCGAAATGGCGCAGGCGGCGGAAACCCGCTTCAACGCCATCGCGCGCGACCTTTCGGACGACATCCAGATGGTCGAGGCCCATGGCCGGACGCTGGCCGATGTCGCCGGGACCAGCCAGGCCAGCCTGACCCAGTTGCTCGACGCCCTGCCCCGCGCGGCCGGTGAAGTGGGCGAGGCCAGCGACCGCATGGCGGAAGCGGCGCGCGCGGCCGAGACGCACGCCGCCGCGCTCGATGCGCAACTGGTCGCGCTGGGCCGCCGGGGCCAGGATGCCGACACGATCGCCAGCGGTGCCGCCCAGCGGCTGGCCGCGCATATCGAGCAGATGGAGACGACCAGCCGAACCGCCGGCAACCATCTGGAAAAGGTCACCGCCAATGTCGCGACGACGATCGACGCACTGCTCGATCGCACCGCAGAGGCGATCGAGACGTCGCGCCAGGGCATCGCCGCACAGGGCGAGGCGATGCTGGCGACGATCGGCGCGAACCAGGCCGCGCTCGACAGCGCGGCCCGCGACAGCGCCGATGTGCTGGCCGAGCGGATCGGCCGGGTCGATGGCGCGATCACCCGCCTGACCGCCGAGCTGGAGGCGCAGCGTGTCGCGGGCGAGGCGCTGATCGACACGCTCGACACGCAGCTTGACCGCGTGGAAGCGCGCATCGCCGTGCTCCATGCGCAGGGCACCGAGAAATCGCAGATGCTCGCCGCCTCGATCAGCGCGCTCGGCGGATCGGCGGATGCGATGACCGGCGCGCTGGAGGCCGGAGAAACCATGGCCAACCGCGTCATCGGCACGACCGAGACGCTGCTGATCGCCCTCGACGCCGCAGCGCGAGAGATCGATGAGACGCTCCCGGAGGCGCTCGGGCGGCTCGACCAGCGGATGCGGGCCAGCCACGAAGTCGTGGTGGAAACCAAGCCGGAGTTGCTGGCACTGGTCGCCGCCGCGGAGAGCACCCATGAAGCGATCGAGGCGATCGCCGACGTCATCGCCGAACAGCGCCAGACGCTGGAGAATTTGTCGGGAAGCCTGCTCGAAACCCTGTCGAGCGGCCGCGCTAAGGCCGATGCGCTGGGCATGATGGTCGACGAGACGATCGAACGCTCGCACCGTTTCGCCGACGAAGCCGCGCCCAAGCTGGTCGATGCCCTGTTGCGCGTCCGCGAGACCGCCGCCACCGCCGCCGACCGCGCCCGCGAAACGCTGGCCGAGGTCATTCCGCAGGCGGCGAGTGCGCTGGGACATGCCAGTGCCGAGGCGATGCGCCGCGCGACCGGCGATACGGTCGAGCGACAGGTCCATGCCATTGTCGACGCCACCCAGGAAGCCGTCGACGCCGCCACCCGCGCGACCGAAAGGCTGGCGCGCCAGGCAGATATCATCGCGGAAAAGACCGCGCTGGTCGAAAGCCGGATCGATGAGGCGCGGACCGAGCGCGAGGAAGCCGACCGCGACAGCTTCGCCCGCCGTGCCTCGCTGCTGGTCGAGTCGCTCAACTCGGCGTCGATCGACATCGCCAAAATCTATGCGCCCGAGGTGACGGACAGCGCCTGGGCGGCCTATCTGAAGGGCGATCGCGGTGTCTTCACCCGCCGCGCGGTCCGCATCCTGGACTCGCATCAGGCCCGCAACATCGCCGAGCTGTACGACGAGGACGTGAAATTCCGCGAGCATGTGAACCGCTACATCCACGATTTCGAAGCGATGCTTCGCGGTGTCCTGAACCAGCGGGACGGATCGCCGCTGGGCGTGACCTTGCTGTCGTCGGACATGGGCAAGCTCTATGTGGCGCTTGCCCAGGCGATCGAGCGGTTGCGGTAAAGATCATCCTTCCCTTGCGGGATAGGCCTCTGAACGTCGATCGGGCCCGGGGCCGTATCAGGCGCCTCGGCTCACCCCGCTCCAGTCGAGCATGTCCGCCGTGATCCAGCCGAACACATAATTCAGATAGAACAGGCCGAACAGGATCGTGGCGACGATGGTCGTGCGAAGGAAGAAGCGGCCGACCAGAAAGACATGCGGAGCACTCTCGGCCGTGCCGGGGATATGCTCCGCGCCTGCCTCGTGCGCGGTCCTGACCCCGAAGGGCAGGACCAGGAACACGGCGAGGAACCAGAACAGGACGTAGATCGCAAGGGCCGACGTCCAATGCATGGCCTTACCCCTCGATCAACAGCACGTCGACGATCGGCTTCTTGCCCGTCCAGCGGGTCGCGACCTTGCGCACCGAAAGACGGATATCCTCGCGCAGCTTGTCGGTGGCGCGGCGCGGGCCGTCCACCGCCTTGGCCGCCGCAGCGACCGCTTCGGCGATAAAGGCATCCCGCTCATCCTCGACGGGCACGCCTTGCACGCGAACCTGCGGGCTTCCGACCAGACGTCCCTTGGCGACCGCGACGCCGACCGAAATTTGGCCGTTGATCGCCAGCTTGCGCCGCTCGTTCATCGTCGAGCCGTCCGAGGGCAGGATCACATCGCCGTCCAGCACGAGCCGGCCGACCGGCGCCTGGCCGATCTTGGTCGCATTGCCGGGCAGCAGACGGACGATGTCGCCGTCCGACTGGACCAGCGTGGCGGGCACGCCCTGCGTCGTGGCGAAGCGGGCATGCTCCATCATATGGCGCATCTCGCCATGCACGGGCATCAGCGTGCGGGGACGCAGCCACTTGTACATCTGCGCCAGTTCGGGTTGCCCCGGATGGCCCGAGACATGGACATGCGCCTGACGCTCGGTGACCATGCGGACGCCCTTGCCCGCCAGGATGTTCTGGATTCGGCCGACCGCCGTCTCGTTGCCCGGAATCTGGCGCGCGGAGAAGATCACCGTGTCGCCGGTGTCGAGCCGGATCGTGTGGCTGCCCTCTGCGATGCGCGACAGCGCGGCGCGCGGTTCGCCCTGCCCGCCGGTCGCGACGATCAGCACGCGGTCCTTGGGCAGCCGCATCGCGGTTTCGGGGTCGACCGTCTCCGGGAAGCCCTTGAAGTAACCACAGGCCTTGCCGACCTTCAAAATCCGGTCGAGCGAACGCCCGGTGACGCACAGCTTGCGGCCCGTCTCC
This sequence comes from Sphingomonas sp., assembly GCF_039594485.1. Lineage (GTDB taxonomy): Bacteria > Pseudomonadota > Alphaproteobacteria > Sphingomonadales > Sphingomonadaceae > Sphingomonas. The sequence goes on from NZ_JBCNNI010000032.1 coordinate 41,197, forward strand.
TTGGCGACTTCGCCCAGCGTCACCAGGCGCGCGGCGTTGGAGGCGAAGGTGGTGACGACCACCCGCCCCTTGGCCTTGGCGACCGTCTCGGCGATGCCGGGTCGAACGCTGGCTTCCGAACCCGACGCCTCGGTGTTGAAGGCGTTGGTGGAATCGCAAACGAGAATGTCGACGCCGCGATCGCCGATCGACGACAATTGGGCGGGCGACGCGGGCTTGCCGATCACCGGGGTCTGGTCGAGCTTCCAGTCGCCGGTGTGGAATACCCGGCCCACCGCCGTTTCGATCAGCAGCGCATTCGCCTCGGGGATCGAATGCGAAAGCGGCACGAAGGTGAAGTCGAACGGGCCGACCTCGAACGCCTTGCCCGGCTCCATGATGCGCAGCTTGACGCGGTTGGCGCTGCCCTCTTCCTCCAGCTTGCCGCGCACCAGCCCGGCGGTGAAGGCCGTGGCGTAGATCGGTACGCCCAGATCCTCGGCCAGATAGGGCAATGCGCCGATATGGTCCTCATGACCATGGGTCAGCACGATGCCGACCAGATCGTCCAGACGGTCCTCGATGAAGCTCAGGTCGGGCAGGATCACGTCGATGCCGGGATAGGCCGGATCGGCAAAGGTGATGCCGCAATCGACCATCACCCACTTACCTTCGGTGCCGTACAGGTTCACGTTCATGCCGATTTCGCCCGATCCACCGAGCGCGCAGAACAGCAATTCTTTCTTGGGAGTCATTCACTTCCTGACAATAGACGCCCCTCCCGCTGAAAGCGGGTTCGGGGCGATAGGGGTGCGCCGGTCAGGGCGCGGTCATCTCTTCCTGCGGATCGGGACGCCCGGCGGTCGATCGCGGGCCTTCCGTTTCCGAAACTCTTATCGTTGAATATGGGCGCGTTCCCACAGGATCGCCAGCCCCTGAATGGTCAGATCGGGCTCGATATGATCGAATACGTCCGTATGCGGCGACAAAAGCGCGGCCAGGCCGCCCGTCGCCAGCACCTTTACCGGCCGCCCGACCTGCGCCTTCAGCCGCGCGACCAACCCCTCGATCATCGCGATATAGCCCCAGAAGATGCCGATATGCATCTGGTCGACCGTATTGCGACCGATGACGCTGCGGCTCTCGGGCTCCTGGATCGCGATGCGGGGCAGTTTGGCGGCGGCGGTCACCAGCGCATCCAGCGACAGGTTAATGCCCGGTGCGATGATCCCGCCCTTGTATGCGCCCTGATAGTCGCTGACGTCGAAGGTGGTCGCGGTACCGAAATCGATGGTGATCAGGTCGCCGGGATATAGCGCATGCGCCGCGATCGTGTTGACCGCCCGGTCGGCCCCCAGCGAGGCCGGCTCGTTGACGTCGATCACGATCCCCCACTCGGCGGCATCACGCCCCGCGATCAGCGGCTCCACGTTGAAGTATTTCTGCGCCAGCACCTCCAGATTATGGAGCGCTCGCGGAACGACCGTGGCGATGATGACGCCGGTCACATCCTGGCGCGCATAGCCTTCGAGCGCGAGCAGCTGGTTGATCCACACCGCATATTCGTCGCCGGTCCGGCGCGGATCGGTCGCGATGCGCCAGCGCCCCTTGATCGTGCGCCCTTCGAGCAGCGCGAAGACCACGTTGGTATTCCCGGCATCGATCGCAAGCAGCATGGGAGTCCTCAAAGCAGGAAAATATCACCGGCGTGGATGACATGGCTCGCGCCATCCGCCAAGCCGAGCCGTAGCGCGCCGTCCCCCGCCAGTCCGTGGAACACACCCTCCAGCGTCTGGCCATCGGGCAGTCGGGCGCTCAGCGGCGTGCCGAGCGGGTGCGCCCGCGATTCCCAGCGCGCGATCACCGCGGACAGCCCCCAGGTCCGCCACGCCTCGACCCAGCGTGTCATCGCCTCCGCCAGCCGGTCCTGCATGACAGCGGCCGGGACCATCACACCATGCGCCGCCAGCGAGGTCGTCGCGCGGTCAGGCAGGTCGGGCGCTGACATGAGGTTGATGCCGATACCGATGATCACCGCATCCCCTACCCGCTCCAGCAATATGCCGGAAAGCTTGGCGCCATCGATCAGCAGGTCATTGGGCCATTTCAGCCGAAGCCGATCTTCGATGGCGGGGAGGCAGGATCGCACCGCCTCTTCAATCGCCACCGCGGCGACCAGTGCCAGCGTCGCGGGGCTCGAATCGCCCGGGCGCAGCCGCAACAGGGTCGATCCGTAATAATTGCCATCGGGCGAGGACCATTCCCGCCCCTGTCGGCCCCGCCCCGCCGTCTGGCGGTCGGCGCGGAGCCAAAGGCCGTCTTCGCCGCCCGCCTCGGCGAGCTCGCGAAGATCGGCATTGGTCGATCCCGTTTCCGGGACGTGCAGCAATCGGCTCAGAACAGCGCCCGAGCAGCAGCGAGCGACCAGGCGCCCAGCAGCGGGATCGCCAGATAACCGACCGGCGAGACGAACAGCGCCGACAGGGCGATCAGCCCGCTCTCGATCGGCTGGACATCATTGGCCCAGCTTGCCGCCGGCTCGTCGAAGAACATCGTCTTGACGATACGAAGATAATAATAGGCACCGATCACCGAGGCGACGACACCGATCACCGCCAGCGGGAACAGCCCCGCCGCGACCGCCGCGTTGAACACCGCGAACTTGGCGTAGAAGCCGAGCAGCGGCGGAATACCGGCGACCGAGAACATGAAGAAGGCCATCGCCCAGGCCATCGCCGGACGCGTGCGCGACAGACCCGACAGGCTGGCGATCGATTCCATCGGATTGCCGTTCTCGTCCCGCATGCGGATGACGATCAGGAACGCACCCAACGTCATGATGACGTAGATGGTCAGATAGGTCAGCACCGCCGCGACGCCCTGCGCCGTGCCCGCCGCCAGACCGATCAGCGCGAAGCCGACATTGTTGATCGACGAATAGGCCAGCAGCCGCTTGATGTTGGTCTGCCCGATTGCCGCGACGGCGCCCAGGATGATCGACGCCAGCGCGGCGAAGGTCACGATCTGCTGCCACTGCTGCGCCGCGGAGCCCATCGCCACCACCGCGACACGCATCGCGAGCGCCAGCGCGGCGACCTTGGGGGCCGAGGCGAAAAAGGCCGTCACCGGCGTCGGCGCGCCTTCATAGACGTCCGGGGTCCACATGTGGAACGGCACCGCCGACATCTTGAACGCCAGGCCGGCGAACACGAATACGAGGCCGAACATCAGGCCGAGCGAGCGCGTACCCGTCGCCGCATCACGGCCATAGGCGAGCGCGATCTGCGCGAAATCGGTGCTGCCCGTAAAGCCGTACACCAGCGAGATACCGTAGAGCAGGATGCCCGAGGCCAGCGCGCCCAGCACGAAATATTTCAGGCCCGCTTCCGCAGAACGGCTGTCGCGCCGCATGAAGCTCGCCAGCACATAAGCCGAAAGGCTCTGCAGTTCGAGACCGACATAGAGGGTCAGCAGGTCGCCCGCCGACACCATCATGCCCATGCCGACTGCCGACAGCAGCATCAGGATCGGATATTCGGGTCGCAGATCCTCACCCGGCGTCTTGGCGAAGAAGCCCGGCGCCATGATGATGGCAACCGCCGTCGCCAGATAGATCAGCACCTTGGCGAAGCCCGCAAAGGCGTCGGCCCGGTACAACCCGCCAAAGGCCAGGCCGCCGGTGGTCGAAGGTCCGGCAAGCGCCACCATGGCGCCGGCCAGCACGAACACCGCCGCGATGGAGATCCCACGCGTCGAGCCCGTGCCGCCCCAGGCGGCGACGAGCATCAGCGCGATCGCGCCGAGGGTCAGCACCAGCTCGGGCAGGACCATCAAGAGGTTCAACGAAGTGCTCATCAGTGCGCCTCCCCGTGCGCAGCTTGGTGCTTAGGGGCATGGGTGGTGGCAAGCGCCGGATTGCCCGCGGTGGGGCGGCTGTCCGAACCGGGGTTCGCGCGGTCGACCCGCTGGAGCAGGATCGTCACGTCCTTGCGCATCGGTGCCAGGAAGCTTTCTGGATAGACACCCATCCACAGCGTCACCGCCGCGATCGGCGCCAGCAGCCACAGCTCTCGGCTCGAAAGGTCGGGCATCGCCGCCACCTCGTCCGACTTGATCTCGCCATAGGCGATCCGCCGATAGAGATAGAGCATGTACGCCGCACCCAGGATGATACCGGTGGTGCAGAGCAACGCGGTCCAGGTCGACACCTGATAGGTGCCCATCAGCGACAGGAACTCGGCGACGAAGCCGCTGGTGCCCGGCAGACCGATCGACGCCATGGTGAAGAACAGGAACAGCACGGCGTACTTGGGCATGTTGATCGACAGGCCGCCATAACGCGCGATCTCGCGGGTATGCAGCCGGTCATAGATGACGCCGACGCACAGGAAGAGCGCGCCCGACACCAGACCGTGGCTGAGCATCATGATCATCGCGCCCTCGATGCCCTGCTGGTTGAAGGCATAGAGGCCGATGGTCACGATCGCCATATGCGCGACCGACGAATAGGCGATCAGCTTCTTCATGTCGGACTGCACCAGCGCGACGAGCGAGGCGTAGATCACGGCGATCGCCGACAGCGCGAAGATCAGCCAGGTCAGTTGTCCGCTCGCCTCCGGGAACATCGGCAGCAGGAAGCGCAGGAAGCCGTAACCGCCCAGCTTCAGCAGCACGCCCGCCAGGATGACCGAACCCGCCGTCGGCGCCTGGACGTGCGCGTCGGGAAGCCAGGTGTGGACGGGCCACATCGGCATCTTGACCGCGAACGAGGCAAAGAAGGCGATCCACAGCCAGGTCTGGACCGAGGCCGGGAAGTCATAGGCCAGAAGCGCCGGGATCGAGGTCGTGCCCGCCGTGCGCGCCATATAGAGCATCGCGACGAACATCAGCAGCGAGCCGAGCAGCGTGTACAGGAAGAACTTGTACGACGCGTAGATGCGGTTCGCCCCACCCCAGATACCGATGATCAGGTACATCGGGATCAGGCCGGCTTCGAAGAAGACATAGAAGAGGAACAGGTCCTGCGCCGCGAAAGTGCCGATCATCAGCACTTCGGTGAACAGGAACAGCCCCATATATTCGGGAACGCGCTTGTCGATCGAGCGCCAGCTTGCGCCGATGCAGATCGGCATCAGGAACACGCTGAGCATGATCAGCAGCAGCGCGAAGCCGTCGATGCCGAGCGACCAGCCGAACGGACCGAAAATGCCCGGTGCATGCTCGACGAACTGCCATTGCGCGCCGCCCACGTCGAACTGCGTCCAGAGCAGGATGCCCAGCGCAAAATCGACAAGGGTCGCGGCCAGCGCCAGCCAGCGCGCACCGTTCGCATTGAGGAAGAGGCAGGCGATCGCGGCAATGGCCGGGACCGCCAGCATGACGGAGAGGATGGGGAAGCCCTGCATCACGCGATCAACCCAAGATGGCCCAGGTGACGGCCGCGGTCAGGCCGATCAACATGACGAACGCATAGCTGTAAAGATATCCCGTCTGGAAGCGCGCCGCACCCTTGCTGCCCTGCTGGATGATCCAGGCGACACCATTGGGGCCGAAGCGGTCGATCGTCTTCTCGTCGCCACGGTGCCACAGGAACCGGCCGATCGCGAAGGCGGGGCGCACGAAGAGGAAATGGTAGATCTCGTCGAAATACCATTTGTTGAGGAGGAAGCGGTACAGGATGCGGAACTGGTCCGCGAACTTGGCCGGGAATTCCGGCGCGCGGATATAGGTCAGATACGCGGTCAGCAGACCGAGCAGCATCACCACCGTCGCCGACAGCTTCACCCACACCGGCACGCCGTGCATCGAATGCATGAGATGCTCGTTGAAGGCGATCGCGCCCTTCCAATAGGTCTCGCCCGACTCCGGCTCGATGAACCAGCCGTGGAAGACGAAGCCCGCCGCGATCGCGCCGATCGACAGGACGATCAGCGGGATCAACATGACCAGCGGACTCTCATGCGGATGATAGCCGCCGGTGCCATCGGGCATATCGGCATGACCGGCACCGTGCACGTGCGGCTCGTGCCCGGCATCTTCCGAATGCGCGTCATCATGATGTGCATCATGGGCATGGCCGTGTGCATGGTCGTCATGGCCGTGGCCATGCGCGTCGTGCAATGCGTGCTGGATATGCTCCGACCCGGTCCAGCGCGGCTTGCCCCAGAAGGTCAGGAACATCAGGCGCCACGAATAGAAGCTGGTCAGCAGCGCGGCAATCACGCCCGCCCAGAAGGCGAAGCCCGAACCACCCGCATAGGCGACCTCGATGATCGCGTCCTTCGAGTGGAAGCCCGCGAAGCCGAACGCCATCGGATTGCCGAACAGAGCCGGAATACCAACGCCGGTGATCGCCAGCGTGCCCATCATCATCGCCCAGAAGGTGAGCGGGATGTGACGGCGCAGGCCGCCATAATAGCGCATGTCCTGCTCATGGTGCATCGCATGGATGACCGAGCCCGCACCCAGGAACAGCAACGCCTTGAAGAAGGCGTGTGTGAACAGGTGGAACATCGCCGCGCCATAAGCGCCGACGCCGGCGGCGAAGAACATGTAGCCGAGCTGCGAACAGGTCGAATAGGCGATGACGCGCTTGATGTCGGTCTGCACCGTGCCGACGGTCGCGGCGAAGAAGCAGGTGCAGGCGCCGATGACGGTGATGACGCCAAGCGCGGTCGGCGATGTTTCGAACATCGGCGACAGGCGGCACACCATGAACACGCCCGCGGTCACCATGGTCGCCGCGTGGATCAGCGCCGACACCGGGGTCGGGCCTTCCATCGCGTCCGGCAACCAGGTGTGCAGGCCGAGCTGCGCCGACTTGCCCATCGCGCCGACGAACAGCAGCAGGCACAGCACGGTCATCGTGTCGAAGCGGTAGCCGAGGAAGCCGATGGTCGAACCCGCCATGGTCGGCGCGGCCGCCAGGATTTCGGGGATCGATACCGTCTTGAACACCAGGAAGGTGCCGAAGATGCCGAGCATGAAGCCCAGGTCGCCGACGCGGTTGACGACGAACGCCTTGATCGCGGCCGCATTGGCCGACGGCTTGCGGAACCAGAAGCCGATCAGCAGGTAGGACGCGAGACCCACGCCTTCCCAGCCGAAGAACATCTGGACCAGATTGTCCGCGGTCACGAGCATCAGCATCGCGAAGGTGAAGAGGCAGAGATAGGCGAAGAAGCGCGGCTGATCCGGCTCCTCGCTCATATAGCCCCAGCTATAGAGGTGGACGAGCGCCGAGACGCTGGTGATGACCACCAGCATGATCGCGGTCAGCGAGTCGACGCGCAGCGCCCAGTCGACCGACATGTCGCCGCTGGTGATCCAGTGGAGCACCGGCGTGACCGTCGCGACATTGGCGCCGGTCAGATAGCCGATGAAAATCGGCCAGGACAGCGCGCAGGAAATGAACAGCGCGCCGGTCGTGACGACCTTGGCGGGCACGTTCCCGATGGCCTTGTTGCCGAACCCCGCAATGGCGGCGGCCAGCAACGGCAGGAAGACGATAGCGAGGATCA